>JBFMAA010000012.1:0-73827 GCA_040755955.1 Thermodesulfobacteriota bacterium | reverse complement strand
TCCCGACATCCCGAGAACTCGTTGGATGGCCAGAACCACCGATGTTTCAAAAGTTTTCGGAAAGGGGTCCGGGGGACAACCCTTTTTCAAAAGGGTTTCCCCCGGGAGACTTTCATGGGAACTCTTGAAACAGTGCGGCTCTCGCTGGTCACCGCAGAGAAGGCCTGCTCGTCAGAACTGAGGGGGGAGCATTTTCATTGTTGGTTGTGGCCGCGTGCGGCCATGGAAGTTCATGCGAGTTTCAAGCCCGTTGTCGTGGGAGCAGACCTGTGTGTCTGCCCGGATTTGAGGCGCACCCGCAGGCGTTCCGCTGCGGTCTTTCCACCTTCTTGACAGCACATCGGTGTGACTCCTTCTTCGACCGGATGTCCTCATTTCTTTACCGCTCTCATCGCAATAGAGCCGGTTGCTGATTCCCCTGTTGCACATCATTGGCTCCTGCTGCAGTCTGAATGCACCGCACAGTGAACGGAAGTCGAGTGGGCGGGAATGTATCCTTCCCACGTCACACGCTTCGTGAAAGTCTTTCAGGACATCCGCGTCTTCAGTAACGCGCACCGCGACGCGTTCTTGAGATCTTCGCACTGAGCAGTACTGAGGAATCAGAATCGAATCCCAGGCACGAGAGCGTGCCGCAACGAGAAAGGAGCAGGATGATGAATGCGCTGACGTTGGTGTTCACGGCATTGTGCCTTTTTGCCATAGCTTATCGCTTCTACGGGCTCTTCATCGCGCGCAAGGTGCTTGCCATTGATCCCAACCGGCCGACGCCGGCCGTTGCCATGGAGGATGGCCACGACTACCATGCCACCAACCGGTATGTGATCTTTGGCCATCACTTCGCTGCGATCGCGGCGGCAGGGCCGCTCTTGGGGCCGGTACTGGCCGCACAATTCGGCTTTCTGCCTGGTGCTTTGTGGATTATTGTCGGTGCCGTCGTGGCAGGTGCGGTACATGACATGGTCGTGCTCTTCGCGTCCATGCGCCATGGGGGGCAGAGCCTTTCCTACATCGCGGAACAGTTGATCGGCAAACGGGCGGGCTCGGTGGCATCCGTCGCCATCCTGTTCATTCTGACGTTGACCCTGGCAGGCTTGTCCATCGCCGTCGTGAACGCCATGTTCCACAGCCCGTGGGGGGCTTGGACCGTCTTCTGCACGATACCCATCGCCTTGCTCATGGGCGTGTACATGCACATCATCCGCCCTGGAGACGTGAGAGGCGGAAGCCTTATTGGAGTGGTACTCTTGACGCTCGCGGTGGTGACAGGCCCGTATGTCGCGGCAAGCCCCACGCTTTCGGCCATGTTGACGTTGTCCAAATCCCAGCTTTCGATTTTTATCCCCATTTACGGCTTCGCGGCATCGGTGCTTCCCGTCTGGCTGCTCCTCTGTCCTCGGGATTACCTCTCCACGTATTTGAAGCTGGGCACGATCGCCATGCTCGCGGTGGGCATCTTTGTGGTGCGACCTGATATGAACATGGCCGCCGTGACGCAGTATGTGAACGGAGGGGGGCCGGTGGTTCCAGGATCCGTATTTCCCTTCCTTTTCATCACTATTGCCTGTGGAGCGCTATCCGGTTTTCATGCGATCATCGGGACCGGCACCACGCCCAAAATGGTCGCCACTGAAGCAGACATTCCGTTCGTCGGCTATGGAGCCATGCTCACCGAGGGATTTGTGGCGATCATGGCGTTGGTTGCCGCGTGCGTACTCGTTCCTGCGGATTATTTTGCCATTAACGCGGCACCGGCCGCGTTCCAGAAACTGGGCATGACGCCGGTTCACCTTCCTGAACTCTCAGCGTCGGTGGGTGAGCAGCTCCAGGGCCGTCCTGGGGGCGCGGTATCCTTGGCCGTGGGTATGGCGTACATCTTCTCATCCATCCCGTACATGAAGGGGTTGATGGCTTATTGGTACCATTTTGCCATCATGTTTGAGGCGGTGTTCATCCTTACCGCAGTAGATACGGGGACCCGAGTGGGCAGGTATCTTCTCCAGGAGATGATCGGCAAGGTGTTTCCCAAGTTCAACGAGAAGAAATGGATGCCGGGTATCCTGCTTACCAGCCTCCTGTTCACGGTCGGATGGGGCTATCTCGTGTATACCGGTGACATTGCCACGATCTGGCCGGTCTTTGGCATGAGTAACCAGCTCCTGGCCACATGCGGACTCATCGTCGGCACCACCCTGATCATTTCCATGGGACGCGCGAAATATGCATGGGTGACCGCGGTTCCGGGTCTGCTCATGCTGCCGGTCACCATGACTGCCGGGTACCTGAACATTGTCGACAACTTCCTGCCCAAAGGGCTGTGGCTTCTCGTCGGTTTGTCCGCGGCGCTCATGGTCCTCATGACGATCGTGTTCGTGGAAGCGTTCAGGAAGTGGTACGAGCTCACGAAGAGTGAGGACTTGTCTGTCGGGGACGAGGCGCTTGTCCCCGCCTACTCGCTCACACGCAGAGTAATGGAATAGGCCCAACCCCGCATCGTCCGCGGGGGAGAGTTCCGGGAAGACCGCCCCTGGAGGGCGTGTCTTCCCCATCCGCGTCGAATTCACGGCTTGGCACGCCACACGGTCTTGGTTCTTGGCTCCCAGTGCTGAAGCATCCGGCTATTCTCAGTCGCCCCGACGGGGCTGGGGAGTGGCGGAGTCCCGGAGGGAGTACTGACAGTAGCCGGGCCTTTTAAGGCGGGGAAATAGGGGACGGGTGCTCATATTTTGACGCCTGTGCGTGCCTTTCCGAGGTCCCATGGCCTTCTGAACAGGGATTGGCCTGGACTGATGGGGAGGCCTGAACCAGAGGCGAAAGGTATCCCTTCAGGGGATATCCCTTGTGGGCAGCGAAGACAAACCACAAGGCACCAAGATACCACGAAACCCAAGAACACTTCTCGGCCGCCATTCCTGGCAACGGGCCTTCTTGGAGTCTTGGTGTCCCGGTGGTTCATTCCATTGCCGGCCCGCTGAACTCCTACGGCAAGAGTTTGGGCACGCGCCCTGCAATTCGTGGTTTTGATAACACGACCAATATTCCCCTCACCCTTCCGTCTCCCCCGAGCGGAGAGGGTTTGCGCTTCTCCTCCGTTGATCGGAGGGGCAACGGGAGGGTGAGATTTCTCGCAATCTTCATTGCGGGGAACGACAACCGGTCTCGTTTCGGCACTTGCGGAGCCATGCCCCGGCCTCTATACTGTCACTGTCGCCAGACCCGCGGGCCGATGCGCGGGGGAGGCGATCACATGGTCCGTGCCCGCCGGGTCCTGAACGCACTGCCGTAGACGGGAACCTTCCCACGACGACGGTAAGTCAATCATCGTCGAGATATGGAGGGAATAGGATGCACGGCTTTCGTTACTGTCTTCCGAGCAGACCATCCGGAGGAACCCCAGTAATCATTCTTCTCCTTCTCGCGGTCTGTAGCACGTGGAGCCATGCAGCGGAACCCATCAAGATCGGTGTCATCGACGCTTTTTCGGGTCCTGCCGCGGCGTTTGGGGAACCGGCGCTCCGGGGTTGGAAGATGGCCGCTGAAGAGGTAAACGCGGGTGGCGGAATTGCCGGTCGCGCCATCGAGATAGTAGCCCGCGACGATGCCTTCAGCGAGGACAAGGCCCTGTCCGCAGCGCGCACGGATCTTCCCATGGAATCGTCGGATACGCGCGTACGTTGCACCATGGCAAACCGGATGAAGAACCACTGAGGCATTGAGCTCATGAGCCTTCTATTTTCGCTGTTACAGACGATGTCCGTCTTCCTGGTGGTTGGCTACCTGTACTGCAAATCGCCTTGGTTCAGGCCCTTTGCCGGTGAACAGCTCTCATTGCGAGAAAAAGTCTATCTCTATTTCTTCTTTTCCGTTCTGTCGATTCTGGGCTCATATCTGGGACATCCCGTTCAAGACGCGTTGGCAAACACCCGTGCCATTGGTCCCGTATTGGCAGGCCTCATCGGAGGCCCGATTCTCGGCACTGCCGTGGGCTTCACCGGAGGCCTACATCGGTACACTCTGGGCGGCTTCACCGCGTTTTCTTGTGGACTTTCGACCACCGCGGAAGGCTTCATAGGGGGGCTCGTACATGTCTGGTTATGCCGGAAGCAACGTTCGGACAGCCTGTTCAGCCCTGCCACTGCTTTTCTCACCACTGCCGCGGCGGAGCTGATTCAGATGATGATCATCCTCTTGGTTTCCCGCCCGTTCGCAGATGCCCTGGCCTTGGTACAGGTCATCGCAATTCCGATGATTGCGTCGAGCTCGCTTGGCTGCGCGCTCTTCATGAGCATTATTCGCGATCAGCGGAACACGTTCGACAAGGCTGCGGCTACGTTTTCCGCCAATGCGCTGAAGATCGCGGAGCGTACCCTGAGCATTCTGCGGCGAGGGTTCAGCCAAGATACGGCTCAGGAAATGGCGCGCATTATCCGAGAGGAAACCGGCGTGGGAGCCGTTGCCATCACCGACCGGGACCGGGTTCTGGCGTTCGATGGCTTGGGAGCCGACCACCATGCAGTGGGCGACCTCATTTCATCCGAGCTCACGAGGCGGGCGATCGCCAACGGAGCGGTCATCTATGCCGATGGCGTGAGAGAGCATTACCGGTGCTCCGTTTCACCGGATTGTCCGCTCAATGCGGCTCTCGTAGTGCCGCTGACTGTGGACGACGAGGTGATGGGCACCATCAAGCTCTACGAATCCGGCAACAAACGATTCCTCACCATGAACCGTTCCCTGGGTGAAGGGCTTGGCCGCCTGTTGTCCAACCAGCTTCTCCTTTCCCGGTACGAACAGCAGAAGCGTCTGCTGGTGCTCGCGGAGCTCAAACTCTTGCAGGCGCAGGTCAATCCGCATTTCCTCTTCAATGCGGTCAACACCATCGTGTCGATCATGCGTTCCGACGCGTCCAGGGCCCGTGAGCTCCTCATTCACCTGGCCGGATTCTTCCGCAAGAATCTCAAGCGCAATACCGAGCTCTCAACGCTTCGGGAAGAACTTGCCCATGTGGACTCCTACTTGACCCTCGAGAAGGCAAGGTTCGAGGACCGCCTCATTGTGAACATCGATGTTGACCCCTCGTTGCTGGAGATGAAGATTCCCACGTTCACGCTTCAGCCCCTCGTAGAGAACGCGCTGAAGCATGGCATCTCCAACCTGCTGGAACCTGGCGTTGCCTGCATCCGTGCAACACGTAACGGGAGCGTGGCCATCATCGAGATCGAAGACAGCGCGGGCATGTTTTGCGAAACCGGGACCCATGACGGCTTGGGCATCAAGATTGTGGACCGTAGGCTCAAGTTCTTCATGGGGCCTGAGTGGGGAGCAGAAGTGAGTTGCGTTCCCAACGAGTTCACCCGGGTCACGATCCGGGTGCCGCTGCACGACGGGCCGCCATGATCAAGCGTTCTCATGAAGGTTTTCCGGGGGAAACCCTTTTGAAAGAGGGTTGTCCCCCGGACCCCTTTCCGAAAACTTTTGAAACATCGGGTGGTTCTGACCAGCCGCGGAGTTCCTTTGAAATCCGGGGTAAACTTTCATATTTCGTGGTGGGGTCAAGCCATGACTGTCCTCATGGAAAAGCCCTTTACCCAAGACCGCCATCCCCTGAAGCTGTTGGGGTTGGGCGGCGCCCTCTGGTCGCCGCCGGATATTCTTGCTTTGAGAGGCACCACACTTGCGTGATTCGTTGTGCCCTGCGCTCGGACATGAAAGCTTGCCGGTCAAACCCTCCGAGCCGGGACTGGGGTCCGGAGTTGTTCGGAGTTCTCGTTCCGAATAATGGGCTTCCGGGTGCCCTCAAGGGACTGACCTTGAGGAGCCGTGGGTTTCAACCTACGAGCCGGCAACGGGGATGACCTCCCCGCGAACAGTAGCCGGCTATGCATTCGGGTGACGGTGAGAAGCCATGATTCGAGCTATCGTTGTGGACGACGAGATACACGCACGGGACGAGCTTTCGGCCATGCTCGTGGAGACCGGAGCGTTCGAGGTGGTCGCGGGGTGCGGACACGCCATCGAAGCCCTCAAGGCCCTGAAGGCGGAACGCCCCGAGGTGATGTTCTTGGACATCCGTATGCCCGGTCTGTCCGGCTTTGAGCTTCTGAGCATGATTGACGAAGAGATCATGCCCACGGTAGTCTTCGTCACCGCATACGACGAGTATGCGCTCCGTGCGTTTGAAGAGAACGCGGTCGATTACCTGCTCAAGCCCATAGAGCCGGAGCGACTGAAGAAGACGGTTCAGAAGCTCAACAAGATGGCGCGGCAGTCGAGCCGGCCTCTCTATCCACCGGCACCCATCGGCAGGATACCGTGTGTCTCGGGTCAGCGGATCAGGCTGATCTCACTTACCGACATCGACTTCGTGAGATCGGATGTCGCCGGCGTGTATGTGGTGACCTCCGAGGGCGAGTACTTCACCGAGCTTACGCTCAAGGTCCTGGAAGCCCGCACGAATCTGGTCCGCTGCCACAAGCAATTCCTCGTCAACATAGACCGCGTGGACGAAATCCTGCTCCAGGAAAACCAAGCCGCTCAGATTCGCATGAGCGACGGAAAAGTGGCGCCGGTAAGCCGGCGCTATCTGAAACGGATGAAAGACCAGTTCGGATTCTGACAGGCCCCGCAATCGTAAGGGCTCACATGAAGGGTTCCCCTGGCCCCCCATAGGCGTAGCTCGACGACAGCGGAATTCAACATTTCAGGCAGTTATCCCCCTCCCACGACGGGAGGGGACTTTGGAATCCCTTTCCCCTGGAGGGAGATGGAAGGGTGAGGGGGAGGGTGCCAAGGCAACGCGTGCTCTGAAGTTAGCGCCTATGCCCGGACCCTCGGAAGCTCTCAGAATATTGGATGGTTCTAACCATCCACGGAGTTCGTCCGAATCCGGGGTCAGACCTTCATACCTCCTTGTGGCGGAGGTCATGGCTGTTCACCGCAGGGAGGCCGCCAGATCTCGGATTCTCTCCGCGACCGCTCTGCCGAACTCCGAGCACGAGACCTCCTTCGACCCCGGCATTTGTCTGGCCAGGTCGTACGTGACGATCCCCGAGCCGATGACCTCGGATATCCCCCGCATGATCAGGTCGGATTCCTCTTTCCAGCCCATGTGCGCGAACATCATCGCCCCGGAAAGGATCAACGACCCGGGATTCACCTTGTCCAGACCCGCGTACTTGGGAGCTGAACCGTGAGTGGCTTCAAAGATCGCGCATCTATCGCCCACATTGGCCCCCGGCGCCATTCCAAGACCCCCAACCTGCGCGGCCAGCGCATCCGAAAGGTAGTCGCCGTTGAGGTTCGGGAGTGCCAACACCTCGTATTCTCTTGGCCTGAGAAGCACTTGCTGGAACATGGCGTCCGCGATCCGATCGTTGACGAGTATTTTGCCGTCCGGGATATCACCGGTCAGGTCGGCTTCGAAGACGACTCGATCAGAGAACTCGTCCCGCGCCACTTCGTAGCCCCAGTCCCGAAATGCCCCCTCCGTGAACTTCATGATATTGCCTTTGTGCACCAGGGTGACTCTCTTTCGGCCGGTCTCCAAGGCGAACCGGATTGCCTTTCGGACGAGTTTCTTAGTTGCCCGGGGACTCATGGGTTTGATGCCTATCCCGGATTCGGGGTCGAGCTTCACCGCGAAGTGGTCTTCGAGCAGGGAGATCATCTTCACTGCTTGCTCGCTTCCTGATTTCCATTCGATTCCCGCGTACAGGTCCTCCATGTTCTCCCGGAACACGACCATGTCGACGTCCTGTGGTCTAGTGACCGGCGCGGGAGTCCCCTGAATATATCGCACCGGACGTATGCACGCGTACAGCTCCAATCTTTGCCTGAGGGTCACGTTCAGGCTTCTGAAGCCTCCTCCGACGGGAGTGGTCAGGGGGCACTTGATCGCCACTACTGCCTGTTCGAGCGCGCTGAGGGTCTCCTCCGGAAGCAGTTGGCCATACTTCTCGAGGGACTTCTCCCCCGCGGGCAACTCCCACCAATGTACCTGTCGGCGGCCTCGGGAACCTCGGGTCACGGCCGCATCGAATACCGGACGAGCGGCATTCCATATGTCCGGGCCTACTCCGTCACCTTCGATGAACCCGACGATCGGGTGGTCGGGAACTGCCAGGTGTCCTGACTGGGTTATTGTAATCCAATCCCCTGCGGGAGGAGTTCCGAACGGGTATTTCATGGCTGACTGCTCCTTGCCGGGCTTTCCGGGACGCCCGGAACATACCGGCACTGGGACGCGCCGGCGAGGGCCACAGTATAGAGTCGTCACGACCCAAGCACAAGGCGGCCGGCAGCCGCAACCAGAATTCGCGGCCGCCTTTCTCGGTCCGCATGGAGACCGCCGGCGGGGGGAGTTGGTCCTGCGCTAGTGAAGAAAGGGATTCTGCGTGCTTGCAGAGTTGCCGAACTGCGGACTTCCTCTCGAGAAGAGAAGAAATTCAACCTTGTGAGTGAGTAGGGGTCTTCTTGAAGACGACGGAGTTGTTTCACCGCGGCCTGTCAAGGGACGGGGATTGACCACACAGGCCTGAGCATAGGGGCCACGGGAGCGACCTCGGTTGCGTCTTCTTTCCTGGCGCTCACGCGTCCGGCCATTTTCAGTCGCGCTTTGCGGGGTTTCCAAGGGCTGACGTCGCTTGGGGCCGTGTGACAATAGCCGAACCTTGCAAGGCCGAGACAGCGGGCAGGGACACTGGAGTCAGCTCTATTGGGCTCGCCGCGAGGGCCGTTTTCTCCTTGACTCGGGCCGCCGGCTATGTCATAAGCGACAGATATGTCAGCCTGGACATATCTTCCGCGCATAGATCTTCTCTCATGCCTTTTGCTAGTAACCCTCGATTTCTTCTTTTTTCGAGAAGAAATCTTCAGTTCAGCAGCTCGGGAAGTAAGCAACGTGCCTTCTCTTCGCCTGCGTAGAACCAACTCGCCCCGCCCTGGGTCTTCATGCGGACCGAGAAAGGTGGACGCGAACTTTGGTTGCGGCTCCCAGCCGCCTTTTGCCAATATAGACAAGGAGGTTCGAAAGTGAAAGCGTCCGTACTCTTTCTCTTGGTCGTACTGACAATGACGGTTGCATTGGGCTCTGCCGGCGCAGAGACCCGTCTTCGCATGGCGACTACCACGAGCACCGAAGACAGCGGTCTGCTCAAGGTGTTGCTCCCCCCCTTCGAAAAGGCCAACAAGTGCAAAGTGGACGTGCTGTCCACAGGGACCGGAAAAGCCCTGAAGCACGGGGAAAACGGCGATGTGGATGTGGTCTTCGTCCACGCTCGCAAGGCTGAGGACAAGTTCGTGGCCGACGGATTCGGGATCGACCGGAAGGACGTGATGCACAACGACTATGTGATCGTGGGCCCCAAGGCAGATCCCGCAGGAGTGAAGTCAGCCAAGACCGCGGTGGAGGTCTTCAAGAAGCTCGCGGAAGGAAAAGCGGAATTCATTTCCCGCGGCGACAAATCCGGCACGCACATGCAGGAACAAGCTATCTGGAAAGCGGCCGGAATCGAGCCCAAGGGGAAATGGTACGTGGAAGCAGGCCAGGGGATGGGCAACGTCCTGCAAATGGCGTTTGACAAGAAAGCCTACACGATAGCAGACAGAGGCACGTTCCTGACGTTCATGAACAAGATCGACCTGGTGGTGCTGTTCGAGGGGGACAAGAGCCTGTTCAACCCGTACGGCATCATCGCGGTGAACCCCAAGAAGCACCCGAAGGTCAACTACGAGCTTGCCAAGAAGCTCATCGACTACGTGACCGGGCCGGAGGGCCAGAAAGTGATCGCCGACTTCAAGCAAAACGGCAAGCAGGTCTTCTTTCCTGACGCGATCAAGTAGGTGTGCCCGTCGGGTAGAAGGTGAACGGTGGATTTTCTGCTTGAGGGAATAGTCGCTGCGTTTCGGCTGATAGTGGGCCTGGACCAAGAGGTGTACGCCATTGTGTTCCTCTCGGTCCGGGTTTCAGTATTGGCTACTGTATATGCGTCGTTGTTGGGGATACCGCCCGGAGTTTGGGTCGCGTTGCATCAATTCCGTGGCAAGGGTGCGCTTCTGCTGTGCTTGAACACGCTCATGGCTCTTCCGACAGTGGTGGTCGGAGTGTTCATGTATGGACTGATCAGCCGCCGCGGGGTTTTCGGGGAGTTGGACCTTCTTTTTGCTCCTGGCGGGATAGTGCTCGGCTTGACCGCGTTGATCGTGCCACTCGTGATGAATCTGACGATCGCGGCCATTCACGCGACAGACCCTCGGCTTGTGACGACATGCAGGGCTCTGGGTGCGACCGGGTTTCAGACCTCATGGAAGGTCGTGCAGGAGGCTGGATTCGCGGTGATCGCCGCGGTGGTGGTGGCCTTCGGCAGGGTCATCTCCGAAGTGGGAATCGCCATGATGCTCGGTGGGAACATCCGCGGGTACACCCGGACCATAACCACCGCGATAGCCCTCGAGACCAGCAAGGGTGAGTTCGCGCTCGGCATGGCCCTGGGAATCATACTGCTCCTGGTGTCCGCGGGAGTGAATGCCGCCCTGTTCCTCTTGCAGAGGAGACAACGATGGTGAATCGCAGAATGAAACACCACAAACGTAAGAGTTCACCGCAGAGACACAGAGGACGCAGAGAAGAACAAGAAAACAACGTGAAAAAGCTATGCTTTTCTATCGCAAGCTCACCTCATAGGCCGGTTGCGAAGCATGGGAGATTCGCGGATTCCTTTTCTTATTCTCTGTGCTCTCTGCGCCTCTGCGGTGAGTCCTTCCAGACCCGGAAATGGTTACCCACGATGAATAACGCGTACAATCTGGATGACGTTGCATTTTCCTACGGTACCTCGCAGGTGCTATTTCTTGAGCGGATCGAGATCCGGCCTGGGGAAATGGTTGCGGTGGTAGGCCCGAACGGCTCGGGCAAGACCACCCTGTTGCATCTTTTGGCCTTTGTGGAACCACCTTCCTCGGGGAGCATACGATTCTTCGGCGAAGAGTGCTCTGCCGCGAAGAGGCTCGGTTTTCGCCGGCGGGTGGGGCTTCTGACTCAGAATCCCTATCTGTTCCGTGGCACGGTGATGGACAACGTGCAGTGGGGGCTCAAGATCCGCGGAGTAACGGCTGCTCGGCGTCATGAGTTGGCCCTGGAAGCCCTGCGATCCGTCGGACTGGCCGGGTTCGAGGCTCGGCGGGCCCGTGAACTTTCCGGGGGGGAATCCCAGAGGACGGCATTGGCACGAATCCTGGTCTTGGAACCGGAGGTGCTCCTCCTGGACGAACCCGGCAACCACCTCGACCGGGAGAGCGTGCAGCTCACCGAACGGATCGTCGCGAACCTCAACCGGAAGAAGGGTACCACCGTGATCTTCGTAAGTCACAGAGCCTCGGACGTGGACTCGCTCGCACAACGGGTTCTACACCTGCATCAAGGCCGTTTGGACGGCAACCATGCACCGGCAAGGCTTGTTCCCCTCGCGCGTTGAGCCAGGGATGCGCGCCACACCACTGTCCTCTTATCGATAACGTTCAATTTCTTCACTTGCCGAGGAGAAATCTTCAGTTCAGCAGCTCCGCGAGGACGCAAGCTGCCTCTCTGAGTACTCCCATTCGCATATGTGGCCACGCATTTTTCAGTAGTCCAACCAGGGGAATCCAGAAGATCCGAAAAGACGGTCTCTCGCAAAGAACGCAAAGGCCGCAAAGGAAGGAGGGCATTCCTTGGCGCTCCGCCTGTGCTTTGCGAGGAGTGCAGCGCCTCTTGGTTTCGGATAACCGAACGGAATCATTTAGCTGGCCTGTTTCGTTGTCGCGGCTTCCCGATGTTCACGCATCGGGCTGCTGTCTGCCGCCCCCTCGGGGCTCCGAAGACGCACCTGACGTCCCGAAGGGCCGTAAGACAGTAGCCCGGGACGTGAGTCCCCGGTCGCAAAGACATCCGGTGAAATCATTGATGCATCAGAGTGCGCCGCAGCTACTTGCGAGAATCGTTCTGCTGAGGGCGAATGGGTGACCATACCTTGCAAAGACTCTCCTTGCACCGTAAGATCACGAATTTTCTTCCGACGATAGGTTGACCTCCGCGCGAACATCCCATAGTCTGGCAGTCATCAAGGGAGCGACATCTTCGGAACAAGTGAACCCGAAACCCATGGCAACTGCTGAACTGATTCTCTATGTATTTCTGTGCGCGTACGTGGGAAGCGTCCTGACCTCGGTCTTCCTCGAAGCCCTCAATGTTCGGTACCTGCGCGGATCAGAGCACCTCGTTCCCGGTCCTTTGGAGGGCTTCATTGATAGGGAGAAGCTTGGCCTGGCAAGGGAATACACGCTCGAGCGCGGTCGGGTGCAGAGGCTGCACGCAGTGACGACCGACGCGTTGTTGCTGGCGATGGTGCTCTTGGGAGCGTTCCATGCTGCTGACGGACTGCTCTTGGACCTCGGATGCGGACCAGTCTTCTCAGGGTGGGCGATCGTCCTTGGCACGGGGTGCGTATTCCTGTTCGCGGGGCTTCCGTTTGACTGGTACTCCACGTTTGTCGTAGAGGCGAAGTTCGGCTTCAACAGGATGACGGTGAATGCCTGGATATGGGATCAGGTGAAGGGAGTGATCCTCTCGGCCGTGCTCGTCACGATGGTGCTGATTCCGCTCTTGTGGGTTGTGGGGAGATTTCCCGACACCTGGTGGTTGTGGGGATTCGCGGCAGTGTCCGCATTCGAGTTGCTGCTCGTTGTGTGCTACCCGGTCCTGATCGCGCCGATCTTCAACCGGTTCGATCCCCTCGAAGACCCTTCGCTGGCCCGGGAAGTGGAAGATCTGGTCAACCGTGCCGGAATGAAGGCTCGGGGCATATTTCGTATGGACGCGGGAACTCGCAGTAGTCACTCGAATGCCTACTTCACGGGTTTTGGGCGGACCAAGCGCGTAGTGCTGTTCGACACGCTGCTCGAATCACATCCGAAGAGCGAAATCCTTGCGGTAGTCGCTCATGAGCTGGGACATTACAAAGGACGGCACGTGCGGTGGGCTTTTCTCTTGTCTGAGTCCGTAATGGGCGCGGCGTTCTTCTTCACGTACGTGATCATGGGTTGGGATGCGTTCTGGTCCGCGTTCGGCCTAGACGCGGGACGGTTCCATATAGGGCTGATGATCTTGGCTATTTTCTGGTCCAAACTGGGCATCGCGTTCAGACCACCGACTATGGCTGTTTCGCGCATGTTCGAGCGGCAGGCGGACCTGTATGCGGCCGAGTTGCTCGGAACTCCCGAGCCGATGATATCGGCCCTGAAGCGGCTCGCAAGAGACAATCTCGCGAATCTGTTCCCGCATCCAGTGTATGTGTGGTTCCATTACTCCCATCCGCCTCTGTGCGAACGAATCGCGGCACTACAGGAGAAATAGGAGTCCATCGCGGAGATCGGCAGGAGCCGTAGCGTGTTCCATGAGCGGTTGGGACTGCATTTCCATGCTTCGCTGTGACCGACTTGCGGACATGGAGGTTTCCATGAAAGTGTTTCCCCCGGAAGACTTTCTGATAAAGGGTTGTCCCCCGGACCGCCATCCGATAACTCTGCTAATATTGGTGGGTTATCACAACCAATAAGTTCTTGAGCTATCGGCATGGGACTTTCATCCTTCGTTGTGGCGGCAAGCTATGACCGTTCTAAGAGAATGGGTGTCTGGGGTTCAGGCGTCACCACAGGAAGGCACGATGCTTCGACTCCATCGTCATGGCCGTGTGCCGGCACGAGCAGTTCTGAGGTGGGAGCAGGGTGTGTTTCCCCCCGATTTGCTTTCCCCGGGGCTCGGGAAGGGAATGCGCCCCTTCCTCATACGTACGATACCCACACCTGGTGTAGGATTGGTCCAGCCCGCTGATCACATGGGCAGACACACGAACGGGGCGGGGCACCCTCTCGCGAGGCACTCTGCCCCTCACATCAGGCATTCGCTTCGCGACTAACCCGAAACCCAAAGGGAGGCTAATGGGAAACAAAGACAAACTGGATCTCGCTCATCCCAACAGGCTTGACCTGATCGTTGATTATCGCACAGTCCTCGTGATCGGCATTGTGGCGATCACCGTCGTGTGTGCCGTGTTTGTGCCTCGCATGCAGACCGATCCTTCGCTCAGGTCCGGCATAGACACGACCTCTGAGGCGTATCGGCAGTACGAGAAATTCACTGCCACCTTCGGCAACGAGGAGTTCCTGCTGGTCGCGATCAGCAATGATCGCGGTACCGACTCACCGGCCATGCTTTCCGGGCTGGAAGCCATCACCGGTCAATTGCAGTCCCTGGGCAAGGTGGTCGAAGTCGTCAGTCTGTCCACGGTCCGGCTCTTCCAACGGCGGGGGGACGGATACGGGGTCTATCCCATCGTGCGGCAAGAGAGCGAACAGCTCGTGCTTCCCGACGCAGTCGAACTCCGGGAAATGCGAAAGGCGCTTCCGATTCTGGATCTTCTCCTGTCCCAGGACCTCAAGACCCTCGGGATACTGGTCCGAGTGGATGATCAGTGGCGATTCGACACTGCTGTCACCAACGCGCTGGTAGCCGAGATCCGGGCCATCGCCAAGGCCCGCACCCTGCCGGGAACAGAGGTCCGTGTCATCGGGCCCGCCTTGATCCGCAACGCGATCGTCAGATATAATATTCAGACCGGCACAATCTTCGGAATACTCTGCCTGCTGATCGGCACGGTAGTGTCGGTGTATGTGTTCAAGAGTCTGCGGGTCACGCTTGTGACGAATGTGATCCTTGTCATGTGCGTCGTATGGGTGCTTGGGTTGATGTCAATGCTGGGAATCCCGTTGAACTCGACGACCGCGCTCTCGTTCGGATTCATCCCCATCACGACCATCGAGATCGTGATTCACATGGTGGTCCGGTACCATCAGTTCCACGAAACGACCCAAGACAAGATCGGCGCGCTCAAACAGGCAGTGAGGTGGCTGGCCAGGCCGTGCTTCATCTGCACCGCGACGACCTCGGTGGGGTTCGGAAGTCTGATGGTAAGCTCGATTCCGATGGTGCATCAGCTCGGGTTCATCATGTCCGTGGGAGTTATGATCTCGTACGGATTGGCCATGGTCCTGACGCCGGCATTCTTCGCGCGGATGAAAGCCCTTGATCCCAGGGAATCCCCCGGCGTGGTTCGGGATTGGCTGGACCGCCTCCTGAAGGGGATTGAAGGGGCGATCTTTTCCCATCACCGGTACTTTGTGGCCCTGGGTGTGGGAGTCACGATGCTCCTATTTGCCGGCGCGCCGATGGTACGCAGCGACCCCCAGGTGTTGCGGATGCTCAGCGACTCCACACGGGAGGTGAAAGACATCCGGTTCGTGGAACACAGACTCACGTCGGTGCACTTCCTTGAAATACTGGTGGAATCGGAGCCGGGCGCGTTCCGCAAAGCAGCGAACTGGGAAAAAATCAAGGAACTGGAGGACAGGCTGAGCCGTGTCCCCGAGATGGTGGGGATCGACTCGCTCCTGCCGATGCTCTCGCACATGCAGCGGACCATAGGGGGCTCCTCCGGCGGACAGGAGGGTCTGTTCACTGATCCGAAGATCGTGCCGGAGCTGCTTTCCGTGCTGAAAATGGGTTCCGAAGGTCGACGCAACCTCAGACGTTACGTCAGCGACACCTTCGACACTTTGCATCTGACCGTACGTATTACAAACTCCCCTGACATTCCCATAGGCCGCACCATCGACCACATCCAGGCCGTATGCGACGAAGTGCTCCGTGGCGGGGCCAAGCCCACAGTGACGGGAGACCTTGCGGTGATTGCCCGACAGGCGGAGGAACTCATCAACGATCAGGTGAAGTCAATGTGTCTGGCTGCGCTGATCATCACGTTGCTGATGATGGTGCAGTTGGGCTCGTGGGTATTGGGGTTGGTATGCCTGATCCCAAATATCCCGCCGGTTGCTGCCGTATTCGGGGTGATGGGCTGGTTCGGGATCTCATTGGACAGTGTCACGGTATTTTCTGCGACGGTTGCGGTAGGTCTCGCAGTGGACAACACCATTCACTACCTCACGCAACTTAGGAGAGAGACGGGCCTCAACCCCGATCAGAGGACTGAAGCGTGTGTCGGGTCTGCATATCGCCTGACCGCGAAGCAGATCGTGTCCTGGTCGGCGGTAATTATGCTCGGGTTCTTGGCGCTGGTGGTCTCACCATTCCGTCCGGTGACTTTTTTCGGCATTCTGGGCTGCTGTTCTCTCGGCCTGGGGCTTTTTGGGGACCTGATATTCGTGCAATCTCTGATCCTTTCATCTGCGGCGATTCGGAGGACGATCACGAAGCTGATAGAAAGGTAAGGGCTCACTCGCCCGGGAAATGCGGCGCGGTGGGAGGTCCTCCTTGACAATCGGCACCTGATGGAGAATATTCAGTGGACAAGTGAATGAACACTGAACGAAAGGAGCATGCCTTGAAACGTTTCATGATTCCCAGGGTTGCTCACTGCAGCGACGGGTGTAGTATGTGGTCCTGAGCAGGACGTAAAAAGGCTCGCAGGAAACACCGGAGAAACCGTCTGCGGCTGTGCCACGCCAAGGGCGGTTTTTCCTTACGTGTACCGCCGGGCCCCGAGAAACGTACGCGTTCAGCCGGCCGGCAGGAGAATAGACCGCCAAGGCAGAAAGACACCAAGAAAACCTGCTCCGAAGGTAACCGTTCACCGGGGCAACAAACGATTCCACTTACACGAACAACGACTTGCGGGTATTCGCCCGAGCTGACAAGACCGCTGCCTGTTCGTGGTACCGCACCGGGACAATGCGGGCGACTTAAGGATGGCACTCTCTTCATCGCACCGGTGGTTAAGACCCTTGGCTATCCACGGCAAGCCCCTTCGGGGCTCACAGGCTCACATCCCGATGGGACGGACTGAATGGCCGTAGGTGTCCACTTGCGGAACGAACCGAAACGTACTCAATCCCACGCATTGCCCTCCCGGAGGGGCGGTTTCCTTCTGTCTTCGTGGCGATCTCCCACCTCCCAAGAACGGCAGCCTGATGATTGTCCTTTGATTGCTTTGTGTCTTCGTGGTGGAATCTTACCCTTCCCGAGACTTCCCAAATTCACTGTAACGCCGACTGGAGGCCAGTATTGATCGAACAGCTCATCGAAGGCATGAAACCGGTTCCAATTATGGTAATCGGCGATGTGATGGCGGACGAGTATGTGCTCGGTGACGTGGAACGGATCTCACCGGAATCCCCAGTCCCGGTGATCGTTGCGAGAGACCGCTTCCGGACTTTGGGCGGAGCGGGAAACGTGGTTCGAAATATAGTATCTTTGGGCGGATCTGCAGCGCTTTTCGGTGTGGTGGGAAAAGACGCTGCCGGCGCATGGCTTACCCGTTACTGCGAAGAAATTGGTGTGGAGACATTCTGGCTCAGGCAAGACGAAGCCCGGCCTACCACGGTCAAGACGCGCGTGGTGGCCAGAAACCAGCAGATTGTCCGGATTGATCAGGAGCAGGTCGGCGATATAAGTACGGAAATGGCAAAAGGGGTGATTACCGAAATCGGGACCGTCATGCGGCAGGTGAGGGCAGTGGTGGTCTCGGACTACGGGAAAGGCTTCCTGACGCCTCCACTCCTCCGGGCCGTGTTGGACGCAGCCCAGGCCGAATCGGTTCCGGTATTGGTGGACCCCAAGGGGATGGACTATGCCCGATACAAGGGTGCAAGCTACCTGACCCCCAACGTGAGAGAAGCGTCTGCTGCTGCGGGCATCGAAATCCGGGACCGGGAGTCCCTGGTGGAAGCAGGGAACCGTCTGCTTGAAGTAACCGCCGCGCTGGGGATCGTGCTGACACGGGGGAGAGAAGGTATCGCCTTGATTCGCCCCAACAGGCCACCGGAGGATTTCCCCGTCAAGCCCGTCGAGATTATCGACGTGACCGGCGCGGGGGACACGGTTATCGCTACCTTGGCAATGACCTTGGGCAATGGCATGCCGATAGATCATGCGGTGAGGATGGCAAACTTCGCTGCGGGCATTGTGGTGTCTCGGTTCGGTGCGGCCGCGGTGACCCTTAAGGAGATGCTTGCCGCGGTCAAGGGTGAGTGGGGCAATCACAAGGTCGTGTCGATCGACGAGATAGCCATGGAGTTGCGGCGGCACCGCGTTCAGGGCAAGAAGATCGTATTCACCAATGGGTGTTTCGACCTCTTCCATGCGGGACACTTGGAGATTCTCCGCCGTGCGTCCGAGTTCGGCGACGTGATGGTCGTGGGGGTCAATTCGGACGCGTCCGTGAAGAGACTCAAGGGTGAGGGGCGTCCCATTTTCACGGAGGCTCAGCGGACGGACTTGATCTCTTCATTGGAATTCGTCAACCTTGTGGTGGTCTTCGAGGAGGACACTCCTCTGCGCCTGATCCGGAAGGTCAAACCCGACGTGCTCGTGAAGGGTGAGGACTGGCGCGGCAAAGAAGTGGTCGGTCAAGAGGTGGTACAGGCTCGCGGAGGCAGAGTGGAATTCGTCAAGCATGTGGACGGCCTCTCCACCAGTGCGGTGATCAAGAAGATTCGGGGGGAGAGCTAGGCGGTTATGGAAATGCTGCTCCCGGGCCCCAACTCAGAAGGATAGTCATCATCTCACGCCACGGCTGGAGTCGGCCACGACCAAGCATCAGAGTCAGGACCCGACACATGGCGGTTCTCATTAGTTTGCACCGATTGGCAGGCTGGAAAGCCTGCCCACAGCTTCAGGCCGCTCTGGAATTGGCGCCTATGGGGCCGCAGGGGACTCCTTCTTCAAGACCACCATGGCCGAGGACGGCCACAACGAAGGATGAAGGTCTGTGCCAGAGTTCACAAGGGCTCCTTGGATGGCCGGAAACACCCAATGTTCCAGAAGTTTTCGGAAGGGGGTCCGGGGGAAACCCTTTTTCAAAAGGGTTTCCCCCGGAAACCTTCTGTCAAAAGGGTTTGAGCCGGCAGCCGCTCAGCGTCGGTCACGGTCTCTTCGGGGCGGCCGTTGTCGGCTACGATCGCGGCCGCGGTCTTGTTGTGGTCTGGCGGTGGTGGTGGGCCGGGGGCGAGGCAGTCGCTTGATGTCTTCCACAGCCACGCCGAGCGGCCCCCCCGGAACGGTGAACGTGTGTATTTCTTCGTCGTGGAGGATGCTGATGGTCACATGCGAGGCTCTCGCGTGGTCGTTGACCAGCGATTTGAATCCTTGCACGTTGAACCCGGTCTCTCCCGCGTATTCTATGATGATGTCACCCACCACAAGGCCGGCTTTGCTTGCGGGGCCATCCTTTCGGATTTCGTTGATCTTCACTCCAGGGGACGTCTCCAGATCGAGCATTCTGTCCAGTATGATTCTCACACTGTTCTGATCACCGATCTGACGGAATTCCGCCAGAGCTTTCGTGTAGAGTTCCTTGGCTTTAAACTTGCGGTTGCGTTCCGCGTACACCCCGGCAAGAGTGGCCCTTACGCGTGCCATCCATTTCAGATCTTCCCGTTTCTCGTAGATTTTCAGGGCCTTCTCGAGATCCTCGATCGCTTCGTCCCACTGTTGTTGCTGAGCTGCAAACATCGCCTGGCGAAAGAGGCTCATCCCCTCTTCTTCCGCAGGGGGAAGCGCGGGAGTACGGTTTGCGCCGGCTGACCCCTGATTCTCGGTGCGTGCCGCAACAGCAGTGGTTGCATCCGCACCGTCTTCTTCCATGACGACCCGGAAACCCAGGTTCCAGAAGCTCATTTCAGGTCCGGAAAAGCCCCGGAACGCGCACCTGCAGTCCGCGGGGCTCGCGTACCAGTTTCCGCCTTTGTTGACCCTCGACCCTCCTATCGACGGGCCCTTGGGGTCTTCCAACGGCGAATTCTCGTAGTAGTTGCGGTCATATCGGTCCTCGACCCATTCCATGACATTACCGTCCATGTCGTACAAGCCAAACCCGTTGGGGGGGTACGACGCGACAGGCGCCACGTGCTTGAATCCGTCACTGACGGTGGTGAGGCTCTCCGGGAGCTTCGAGTTGCCGTCACCGAAATTGCCGTCCCGGTCCCCGAACAGCCGGTCCCCCCAGGGGAATCTGGCCCAGACGAGACCGCCTCGGCATGCCCTCTCCCATTCGGCTTCCGTGGGAAGACGGTATTTGCGCTTCTCCTTTCTGGAAAGCCACTTGCAGAAGGCCTGCGCGTCATTCCACGACACGAACACCACCGGCTGATCGTCTGCAATGGTCCACGGCACGGAGTCCCACTTCATATCTTTCTTCGGCGTCCAGCGTGCTTCCTTGAGGCTATAAATCATGCCCCCATCGCTTTTCTCCGCCTCGGTTTTGTGTCTGTCGGACCGAACGAATTCCCGAAACTGGCCCACGGTCACTTCAGTGGCACCCATGTACACGCCCTTGGTGATCCGCACGGGGTGGAGCGGCATCTCATCCTGGAACCACTGCTTGTGCCCTTCCCGCCAGATCTTCCTGAACGTGAGCCTTAACCAGTCCATTTCCTGTTTTGGGCTTCCCATCATGTATTCGCCTGCGGGAATGCGGACCAGTTGCATATTGAGAGAATTGGTGATGACTTTTCGCTCGCTGCTGCCATCGAAAAGCCGACTGATCGCCTGCAGTGATCTCAACCACTTCACGCAGTCCTTGTCCGCGTATGAGGGGGAATCGCATTGCCGAATCAGCCTTTGCACAAGATCCCTGGCTTTGGCTTCCTCGCCGTTGGCCGCGAGTTCCGCGGCTATTCTCACCTGCTCAGGAATAGTCGTCGATTGGTGGGCAGACACGCCGGGCTGAGGCCCCGCTGCTACGGAAGGGCGCACTTGGGCGCCCACTTCGAGTTCGGTGGAGCGCGCAGGGCCGGAAACAGGGCCCCTGGCCCCATGGGGAGAAGGGGTGTCCGTATCGAGTGCATCGGTCATCCCTCGCCTCTGCACGGGCATGCGGGTATCTTCCTCTGCCCCGTGAGACGGCAAGGGGAACCATGCGGTGGCCAGAAACACCCCGAGAAGCACTGCCGGCAAGCCGCTGAGGATTCCGCGGCGTCGTGGGAGCGTTTCCTCTTGCCTGCACTCCCCCGTACTACCAACGGTGAAGTTCTTCGGCTGCCGCGGAGATTTGTTCGCGGAATCCGCTTCAGTAACGGGGCAAATGGCTGTGATTCCCCTGTGGCACTGCACGGATTGAACCTGCGGAGAACCAACTGACCCCGCCACTGGGCTGCGTGCAGGCCGAGGAAGGTTGGCGCGATTTCCCATTGCAGCTCCCAGCCGCTCTATGGAGACGCAACCGTCAAGTCGCTCATTCGTGGCCGACCCAGATTGAGAGGGGCCGCGGGCGCCCTTGGTCGCACGCAAACGTGGTACACTGAAAGCCTCAGAACCAAGGGCACTACTTGATCGCGGAGCGGGGACGGGTCCCACCACAAATCTCCACGGATTGAGAAGAAACTCAAGTATCGCAGTGGAGGCCGACAACAACCGCTTGTACATCTTTCTGGACAAGATCATTGCAAAAAATCCTTGACAACCATCAAGATTGAGAGAATCCTAGCAGACGGCCTGATCGAGTCAAGAGGGAATTTGCCGGCTCGGCGGGCGTCCATGAAAGCGGCCACCAATGGGATCAGGGGAAAAAATAGTTGACAACCATGGCGGTTCGTGGTAGCGATA
Organism: Thermodesulfobacteriota bacterium; assembly: GCA_040755955.1. Classification (GTDB taxonomy): domain Bacteria; phylum Desulfobacterota; class Desulfomonilia; order Desulfomonilales; family Desulfomonilaceae; genus JBFMAA01. The sequence continues at coordinate 52,178 of JBFMAA010000012.1, read as the reverse complement.
TGGCAATTCCCTTTGCGTCGCAGCGAAAGAAGAACTGTTTCACCCAAAAAGTGCGTGACAGACTTCTATGGACTTTCATTTCATGAGGAGGTAAGTGGTTGATGAGAAGACTAGCAATGACCCTTGCAGTCGTCGGTATGGTAGTGCTGTTTGCAGGAAGCGCTTTTTGCCAATGGGGTGCATGGGCACCGTTCGCATCCTGGGGCGGGGCTTCGTCATCGAGCAGTGGTATGGCTTCCGGCTGCTGGCCGACCGCAAGCAGCTCCTCGGGCGGCATGGCTTCCGGCTGCTGGCCGACCGCAAGCAGCTCCAGCGGTATGACTACCGGTTGCTGGCCGACCGCAAGCAGCTCCTCGGGCGGCATGGCTTCCGGCTGCTGGCCGACCGCAAGCAGCTCCAGCGGTATGGCTTCCGGCTGCTACTATCCCAGCATGGGAGCCTCGAGCAGCAGCAGCAGCGGCTACACCCCAATGGTGGCATCTTCGAGCGGCTGGTTCTAAGCCAAGAGTATCCCCTGGCCGCCATAATAAGAACTTTGGTGTAATGGAATGCTAATAGGGCGATGTCCTGTGGATATCGCCTTTTTCGTTGTCTTCGGGGGCATGCCGCCGTGATGCTGCGAGTCACATGGTCATTGATGATGATCGCTTTACTTGTAGGGGGGTGCTCCAAGGGACCGTCCCCCATTATTCCTTCTCACGAACAGGCCAAGCTTCTCGAGGGTACGTGGACTATCAAGTCCAGAATAGGCGCGGACGGAGTCGAACAACCGGCAGATGACCGGCAGATGAGGCTTACTTTCACCGGTACCGGCTTGTTCAAGGCTCAGTTCAGGGGTGACTCAGGGCAGCAATGGATCTCGCCCGGACAGGGCGCGTTTTCGTACGACCCCCCATGGGTGACCCTTTACTGGGATAAAGGAAGGATTACTGCCATCACAGTACTCGACAAGAGCCCGGGCACCATGAAAATCCGTCATGGACGCAACCTGGTGCCCGGTGCAGGCGGAGAGCCTGACGAAGTCTACGTGAAAGAAATCACCGCTGACGATAAGAAACCGTAATTCCTGAGGCAATGTGGGGTGCCCGGGGGACAACCCTTTATCAGAAAGTTCTCCGGGGGAAACCCTTTTGAAAAAGGGTTTCCCCCGGACCCCTTCCGATAACTTCTGAAACATCGGGTGGTTCTGACCATGCCGCGGGTTCTCGGGATGTCGGGCGGTGACTTTCATGCTTGGTTGTGACCGTGTGCGGTCATGGTGGTTTTGAAAAAGGGTTCCCCCCGGAAACCTTACCTTTCGGAAAGCGACTTGGCATAAGTCCCTTCCCCTGGAGGCCGCGTTTCCGGAACAAAGTCAGTAGGGGTTTTCCGCGCTGGTACGAAGCACACGGGTGAGGACGCGGGCTGTCGTGTGTACAAGAGGGACCACCTTTTTGTAGTCCATTCTTTTCGGTCCGATAACCCCGAGGCTTCCCAGCACTGCACCCTCGGCTCGGATCGGATACGCGACGATCGAGCATCCCGCGATCTCTTCCAGCCCGTGTTCCGAGCCTATGAGCACCTGAATACCCTCCGCCTCCAAGGTTTTCTCCAGGATGTTGAGCAGCTTGCTCTTCTCTTCCAGGGTGATCAGAAGCGCCTTGAGTTGCTCGAGTTGCGCGAAATCGGGTTCCTTGAGTATGTTTGTCTTGCCTTCGATGAATATCTCCCCCCTGGCCTCGTGCGAGAGTATGGCATATCCAAGCTGCAGGGCCTTCGAGAGCATTGCATCCATGCGGGTCTTCTCTGCAACCAGTTCTTGCTCGATTTTCTCCCTCGCCTGTCTCAAGTCAAGGTCCCTAAGCATATCGTTGAGCATACGACTGTACTTCTCGAGAGTCTCCTGCCGCAGGTCGTATTCGTCGAAGATCATCTTGTTCTGGACCAACCCGTCGGTGGAGACCAACACCACGAGTATCCGATCTCCCGCGATCTTCATGAACTCGATCGTCTTGAAGGTCCTCTCCTGTGCCCGTGGGGCAGCGACCATTCCCGCCTGACCTGACAGATCTGCAAGCACCGAGGATGATTGCCGAAAAAGGTCTCGTAGATCCAGTCCCGCGAGTTTGAGATGTGCCTCGATGGCACTCTGTTCGTCTATGGGAGAAGGTTCCAGCAGCAGGATCGTGTTCACATACTGCCGTATGCCCTTGTCCGTCGGGATGCGGCCCGCGCTCACATGGGGTTGAGTGAGGTACCCCAGGTCGGTCAGGTCACCCATGATGTTGCGTACCGAGGCTGCGGATAGCCCGATATGTGTCTTCTTCACCAGAGTCCTGGAGCCGACGGGCTCCCCTGTGGCGATAAACTCAGCAACTATCGCATAGAGTATTCTGTCTGAGCGTTCTTCCATACGATGCATAGATATTTCCTCTTGTATACATCGCTTCGGTAAGCCTCTCCGGTAGATTACCCACACAGCGTGCATTCGTCAAGCGGGTGCCTTCTGGAGAACTCTCTGCCGCGGCGGCGACCCGCGGCAACCGGGATTGCGCACGACCCCACAGAAAGGACGAGAAGAGTCTCAAATTGCGGGCGTTGACGGTGCAGTCCACTTCTACTCGTTCGGGGCAGAGACTGTCGCCTTGCATGATATCATCTCCGGTGAGCGTTCTCCGCCCGCGCAATGCGCATCACTGCTTCCGGAAATACTTCACGATAGACTCAAACGCGTCCTTTGGCGCGGCAATGAGCGGTTCTTCCACCCTGTTCGCCACGAGGTAATCGCCCACGTGGAACGGCCGCCCGTCAAGGAATCGGATCTCTCCGCCTGCGGCTTCCAATATGATGCTCCCTGCGGCCATGTCACGCACGCTGACGTTTTGGAGCAGGCATGCGTCCGCGACTCCCCTGGCCACATACGCCATGTGCCCGGAAGATGACCCAAAGTTCCTGATCTTGCCGGGGAAATTGGACTGGAAGTCGTTGTGGAATCTCGAATAGACCAGGACGAGGCTCTCGTTGTCTACAGTCGGATCCTGACGCACACGAATGGCTTTGTCATTCAGGTATGCTTCCCGGCTCGCGAACGCGGAATAAAGCTCGCCGGTGGCAGGGAGATACAGAAAAGCCAGCACCGGCCAGAATTTCTCGAACAATGCGGCGCTGATACCCCATACAGGCATGCCGGCCTGAAACGATGCAGCTCCGTCGAGCGCGTCCACGATCCACACGAATCTGGGACAGCTCTCGGAGTTGAGGACTTCCTCCGACAGGTCCTTGAGGAACGCGTGCCCATCGAATGTTGCCCCGATCTTGGAATGGATCACGCCCCACGCCTCATTTTCCGCTTGGGTCACAAGGCTTTCGTCGAACTTTTGGGCCACGTCCCCTTTGCCATACCTCTCCATCAGGATTGACCCGCTCTTCCTGAGGGTGTTCTCCACGAATTCCTTGAGTGTCAGCAGCTCTCGGTCGGTGAGGGCTCGTCCGCCTTCTGTCTCCATGGCGATCTCCGTGCCGGTGTTGAAATTGTAGCATTGTGTGGGGTGTCGCGCAGGCACCTACCCACTCCAGGTCAATCACAGACCCGAAAGGCACTCATCCCGCCCGTTCTTCAGGCCGAAGCATGGCTGCGCACCCGTCCACGCGAACGTAATCTAGGGGGAAGAGTCCGTCCTGTCAAGGACGAGGTTTCAACCCATTCCTTGCCTTCGGGGCTTTGAAATCCTTGAGCGCCATTCGAAGCATCGCCTCGGCCTGTCTAGGATCGCTCATAGAGGACCCTGCCTTCTCGCAGCGCTCTGCCTACCACATTATTCAGAGAACCCTTCCAGAATTCCACTTCGTCTCTGCTGTAGAGCAAGATGTCTTTCGGTACGGGAACATGCGCCAACAGTCGCCAAAGTAGTGCCAACTCTCGACGGCGGCTTCTATTCTTGTCGAACGGCCTCGACTCGACGACGAGGAGATCAAGATCCGAGTGCTCGCCGGCGTCTCCTCTTGCCCGAGACCCGAAAAGTATGATCTGCTCAGGACTGACCGCGTCGACTATGATGTCGACGACGCGTTTGAGAAGTTCTTCCGTACCATCGCTCATGTGCCCACCTCGTGCGCATCCCTGCCCGATCGCCGTTGCGCTGAGGGTCCGTTTCCTGAGGGACAACCAGGAAATTATCGCAGCCTTCCCCTCCATTCTGCAACCACTCCCGTGGAAGCACCCCTGAATATCTCCAGCGTAAAGGCGACTTCCGGCAGTTGTCAACGGGAGGGCACCCGCAAGGTCACTGGGGACACTCGCGGATGCCGTGGAGATTACCGGCGGCCGCGTCCTCTGCCTCCACCTACTCGCACTCCCACGCCCCCGCCGCCGACTCCTACACCGACATTGGGGGTCTGGACGCTGACGCCGCCGGGTCCGACCCCGACTGCGACGTTGCGGTCACGATAGTAGTATCCGGGTCCGAATCCAATTCCGACTCCGGGGTACCCGAACGAGGAGTAGCCGACCACAGGCGGAACGATATCCTCCCTCACGACGACCGGACGCCTCACGTAGTAACGGGTGGGAGCTTCCACCACCGGTGCTGCCACCTTGACGGGATCAGGAAGCGGCTTGATCGCTGAGCTGATTTGGTTTGCGGCCACCCAACCGGCCACGGGCTCGATCACTTGAGCCCAGTTGCCCGCGCTCCAGATGCCGTTGAGCACCAATCGTTGGCCGTGAGAGACGCAGCCTACCTTCGGGTACGAGGTAGATGGTCCGCTGCGAACCCGCAAGCATCCCTCCGGGTAGTCTACGGACGTGACAAATCCGTCGGCATTCTGGGGTTCCAGGTGACGTATCTCCATCCATCCGCCGCTGAGAGGCGATTTGAGCTGCACCCAGCCGTTGCTGAACACGTTGTACGCAGTGACTTGCGTTCCGGAGCCGAGATAGCCGAGCTCGCGAGCTCCATTCGAGGGACTCGATCTTACCGTGACTCCGCCGGATCCGTCCGCGGCGGTCACGGTACCTGACACGGGACCCATCAGGTGTCCCCAGCCGTCGGGGGCCGTTGCGGCAAAGGAGGCAGGCGCGCCAAGAGCCGCCAACATAACGATATATATGATGAAACCAAGCATTTTATTCATGGTCTTGTATCCTCCTGAATAGATTGGTACACTTAATTAGACGGCTAATTCACGAAAAGGTTCGGCGCGCACGACCTACGAGCCGTGGCATCACCCCGTGGTGCGACGATATTTCTTGAGCACATGAAAGTAGGTGTGCACAATCACGCATGATATCAACACATACGCCCCGATGACGTGCACGGCATCCACCACACGCAAGCCCCCAAGCGTCTGTATGACCGGCATCGCCACTTGCAGGTTCATCAGGAGGACCCCCGTAAGAAGCTGCACGGGAACGAATACCAACATGGTGGTCAAGAAGAACACCCTCTCCAGGGGATCAAAGACCGGATAGCCCTCGCACCCCTTCGGGAAGCGCTCGCCCATGAAGATCAGGTACGCGTAGTAATGGAGCATCTGGGGTGTGTGCGTGAAGAACCCCCGGGGCGAAATGTAGAAACGTTTCTTGAAATCGTGGCGCCACAAGAGGTGGGACAGCCAGAAGATGTAGTCCAGCACCAAGACCGTTCCCGCGAGGTTGTGCAGATTCACCGCATTGAGCAAGTTGGCCCAGATCGGGACCGAATCGGGCAGTCGCAACTGAATGCCCGTCAGCACCAGCAGCATCACGCACAGACCATGAAGCCAATGCCAGGCCTTTGTGGGCAACGGAGTGGGCTCGCCGTCTTCGGCCGGTTGCGGGGGACGCCTCGAGCTTCTCGTCACAAACATGAGCAATGCGTGAAAACAGACCGCGGCCAACGCCCACCACACGAGGAACACGCCGAACAGATCGACCCATTTGATTCCTACGCGCTTCACTGCGGCCACAAGGTCGTCGATGTCTTCTTTCCGTATCCTTGACTCGCCGAGAAGATAGAAATCAGCACCCAAAGTGGCCCGACTGAGACGCAGAAGGATGTCGTTGTCCACGGGAACAGTGCTCGCCCCTCCTCCGGACTCGGGGATCTCCAACACGATCTTGGAATAGAACCTCGCGTCGGGTGAATGGCAAAGAGTGCAGTCCCTGGCCTTTTCCCCCCTGCTGGAAAAGTCGTGAGTGGGCTTGAGCACGAGAATGCGCACCGCGAGCGAAGCTCCTGGAATACCCCGCTCTCTCAATTTCTCCACAAACACGCTCAGCTCATGGCCTGAGAGACGTCCGTTGCGGTCTTGATCCAACGTGCCGATCAGATCTTCCGCTTCAGTGGCCTGCCGAAGGCGAGCGAAGGGAAGTGATTCGTCGCGCACGCCATCGTTGCTGTCTACCACACGAATCAGCATGCCGATCTGAGCGTTCAACGAGTGGCATGAGGTGCACTCCAGGTACTTGAAGTGGAGATCTCTGTGGGGTAGCCACCGGTGACTCTGTGCAGCCTCGTGGCATCGGAGACAAATCTTCTTCCGGTCGTCTCCCGACATGCCACGGAAAGAGACACTGTAGTGGGGATTGTGACACGAGTAGCAGATCTTCTTCGACACCTGGGCATGAACGCTCTTCGCGTACTCCCGGGTGACGCGTTCGTGACACTCGCCGCATCTAGGTTCTATTCCCTTTCGGTGGGGGTGCCTGGATGTTCGCGAAATGGAGTCGATACCGGGGTGGCATGAGACACACCCAACCCCGTGCTTATAATGGGCTGACTTGGCGAATCGGACGGGATCGATGAAGCCGCTCTTGCCTCGACTGGCCATCAGGTCCTTTCGTCCGTGGCACGCGATACAGTCCTGATCGGTCGGAGCAGAGGCGTCGGACCCGGTGACCATGCCGAGCATCAGCACGAGCATACAGATGACGCCCGTCAACAGAGCCGGCCTCTTGCTTTTCGTGGTCACGGCGCTCTTCCCTCACGGCTTTGCTGATACTAAAGCACGTCGGGGACGACCAGTCAATATGCCGAGGAATTCTCACGGAAAGACGATCAGGGAAGAAGCGTGGTCGTTGGTCGCCGGGAAGAGGGACACTCACCGCAGAGAGGACCGCACAGTCCCCGGCCGCAACCACGAGAAATGGGCCCCCGGTTATGCAGAGCGGCTGGGAGCCGCAACCAAAATCGCGTCGACCTTCCTCGGCCCGCATGCAGTCCGATGGCGGGACGAGTTGGTCCTACGCACATGGAAACCGCAGCTTTTCCCCAGGAAAAAACCGCCACAGTGCGCGACGGAAGCAGCTTTCACAACAAATCTTCTCAGTGGGCGAAGAAGATGAAGGATAGTATTGCAGAGCCGTGAACACCAATGGTGTCCTGGTAATTGGGGTAAGTTTCTCCCGCACATTTCCCCTCCGATCAAGGGAAGGGAAACGCAGATACTCTCCCCAGGGCGAATGACAAACCCTTCCACGCGTCGGGAAGGGGTTTCGGGATTCCCCTCCCCTCGTGGGAGGGGGTAGGGGGAGGGGGATAACTGCCTGAAATGTCGGATACGGCTGTCGCCAAGTGAGCGACTATGGGGGTGAGGAGGATTTACGCGGTTCGGGAATCCGCCGAACCTCGGAGAGCGTCACTCTTGCGGAATGGACCGTATGCGTTGTCACCCGCGAGTGGTGTCCGCCGCGAACTCTCTCTTGGGTTCCGGGCGATCAAGAAGCCACGCGGCTCCGGCCAGCGGTACCCATATCAGGGTGAGAAGGAACGGAGTGAGCACGAGAAGACCGCACACCAGCCCCAACGCCAGATTCTGGGAGTACATCGCGTAGGCCATTCCGGCGAGCAGTACAAAGCCCAGCGGCCCCAGCAAAAGCGTGATGGATATGAACACCCAGCCTCCCACTGTGGTAGAGGCTCCAGCCAACGTTGTCTGGTTCGTTCTCATGTCTTCGCTCCTTCCTTTTCAAAGTCCGAGCCCGATCACGTCGGGGTGCGTGGCACTAACCTTTGATATGCAATTATTGGGCCAACATTCTTGTGGGTGGGAAAGCGGCTCCAGATACCGGTGCGGCCTATTCCCACGATAAGACGCGTCGCGTGTGGCCTGCCCCCTGTCGCCGCGTGATAGGCCGGGTCGCGGTCGCCTGAAGTGATGGTCCATGCCGTTGTCGCGCGATCTCCTGGAGCCGGCTTACAGGATTGTCGACCGCCCGGAACACACGATAGTCGATGCAGGCGGGACTGCTCTTGCCTGGAGCACAGTGTGTGTCCCCGGGCATCGGGGTTCTCGTGGCCCGCAGTTCGGCAACCGGTATTTGTCGTTATTACGGGAAGATACCCCTTGGCATGCCGCGGCCGAATTGGCGTTGGCAGAAGGTTCTTTCCGGGTCGACATGTAAAGCTTAACGTAAAGCCCTTGACGTCCCTTGACGCGTTCGTTAACATGTACGCAATCCTCCCGCCTGAAGGAGCAGTGGCGTGATTCCCTCTCAACAGACTCCCGAATTCTGGAAAACGATCCTTGATATCATGACGGAAGGCGTCATGCTGGTCGAGAACGGAGGCAAAATCCTGTTCGTCAACCGAGCCATGGAAGGGTTCACAGGATACTCCAGGCACGAGCTGCTCGGAAAAACCTGCGCGTTCCTCGACTTCGACTGCTGCCCCCGAGACCATAGCGCGAAAACGGCCGGCCCATGCCCTCTGTTCAAGTACGGACGACTTTCCAGCAAGACCTGCTCCCTGAAGCGCAGAGACGGGTCCCGCCTGATAGTGGTCAAGAACGCTCAGGTGATCGACGATGCGAAGGATCAATTCCTCATTGCCGTAGAAGTGCAGAGCGATCTCACGGCCCTTCGGGAGAAAGAGCAGGAGATATCGCAACTTCGCAGAATCATTTCCGAACAGTACGGTTTCGACGGCATGGTGGGACGTTCGCCGGCAATGCGGAACCTCTTCGACCTTATCGAGAAAGCTGCGGAATCCGATGCGCCGGTCCTCATCTACGGAGAAAGCGGGACAGGGAAGGAACTTGTGGCAAGCGCGATCCACAAGCGGGGACGAAGGAGCAAAGGCCCCTTTATTCGCGTGAACTGTGCGGTGCTCAGCGACTCCTTGCTCGAGAGCGAGCTGTTCGGTCACGTAAAAGGGGCCTTCACCGGCGCGGACCGGACCACTAAGGGAAGATTCGAGGCAGCCCACAAAGGAGACATATTTCTGGACGAAATCGGTGATGTGCCCCTGTCCACGCAGGTGAAGCTGTTGCGGGTCCTGCAGGAGAAGGAGTTCGAACGAGTCGGTGACTACCGTCCCGTTCCTATCGACGTGCGCATCGTCGCAGCAACCCACCGGGACTTGAGGGCACTGATCAGAGATGGACTGTTTCGCGAGGATCTCTTCTACCGTCTCAACGTGATTCCTATCTTCATCCCCCCGCTCCGGGAACGACCCGGGGATATCCCCTTGCTGGTCGAGCATTTCGTCAGTCGGACAGCGGCCGCGACCGGAAAGCCGATTACCGGTGTGGATCGAGAAGCCATGGACGTGCTGACTCGGTACCTTTGGCCCGGCAACGTCAGGGAACTCACCAACGCTATAGAGTATTCGTTCGTGGTGTGCATCGGGGATGTGATAACCCGATCCGACTTGCCTGACCTGGGCGCGAGCCCCACAGATACCGGATCAACGAAGGAACAAGACCCGTACGAGGAACGAGCACGTCTGGTCCGGGCCCTTGTCGCGGTCAAGGGGAAAAGGAGTGACGCGGCGCGTTTGCTGGGGGTGAGCCGCCAGACACTCTGGAGCTGGATGAAGAAATATCAGATCGACCTGCGGGAATTACTCTCACAAAACGGCGAAGGGCCCACTGCAACATAGTCCCTGCAATCACGGTGAGTTGCGGAATCATATTGCCTCGCTTCCCGCAGCTCGAAACCTGCGGCTGCTCACAACGCGCCCTCCAAGGGCAGAAGAGCGTGCGCCCTGTACTACTATCGTTCACATTCTTGGCCCGCCGCGAAGATTTGTTGTCAGAATCCGCTTCCGAAAAGGGGTTGATGGCTGTGCTTCCGCTGTTGCCGTGCGCGGTTTGAACGTGCGTGGAACCAACCATCCCCGCCATCGGAACGCGTGCGAGCCGAGGAAGGTCGACGCGATTATTGGTTGCGGCTCCCAGCCGCCCCCTGCTTCTCTGAGTTGAGTCTTTCCTCACCCGTGAACCGCGTGCATACGGGCCTCATCTTCACCGGCAGGCATCGGAAGAGGGGGGACCGCGCAGGTATTGGTGGCCCGGGACTGCGGTTTCGTGCTACAAGTGTGTGCATCTTCGGAGTACAGAGCACTGCCCGGCAGATCACGGAGCTACCATGAAGGATCTGTTCTTCCCCTCATCGGTTGTTGTCATCGGAGTGTCGCCTCAACGGGCAAACCTTGGAAAAGAGATTGCCCGGAATCTCCTGGAATTCCAGTATACGGGAGTGATCCACCTGGTAGGACTCGACGGAGGCGTATTCCTCGGCCGCGTCATCCACCGGTCACTTGAGGAAGTCCCCGATCCGGTTGATCTTGCGATCATCCTCACCCCTGCAAGCACTATCCCTGGTCTTCTGGCACAATGCGCCAAGAAAGGCATCAGACGGGTCATCATCGAGAGCGGCGGCTTCGGTGAATTCAGTTCCCGCGGCACCGATCTCGGGCGAGAGATCCAGGACCTCGCCCGCAGCCACCGGATACGCTTCATCGGGCCCAACTGCATAGGGTTGTTGAACTTGTCCAACGGCTTGGCAACGCCGTTCGCTACCATGCGCAACGTGTTCCGCAAAGGGACGGTCGGTATCATTGCCCAGAGCGGCGGTGTGGCGCTCACGCTGGTGAACATGTTCGATTCGGCTCGATTGGGTTTCAGCAAGTTTGCGGCCATCGGCAACAAGCTCGACGTGGACGAGAACGACATCCTTGAATACTACGTGCAGGACCCGGAAACTCAGGTGATCTGCATGTACCTGGAATCCGTCAACGACGGCCGGCGCCTGACCCGGATCGCCCGTGAGTCCCCGAAGCCGATCGTGGTCCACAAGGCGAACATCGGTCCCCTGAGCAGCTCCATAGCGCAGTCCCATACCGACGCGCTCGCCAACGACGATCAGGTGGTGGATGCGGCGTTCAGGCAATGCGGGATCGTGAGGTTTCAAGACATTCACGGGTACATCGACTTCGTCAAGGTGTTGCAGCTCCCCAGGATGCGCGGCAGGAACATGGCCATTATCTCACGGTCCGGCGGCCATGCGGTGATGGCGGCCGATGCGGCATACACCTACGGTTTCGACCTGCCTCCGTTTCCGGAGAGCTTCCTGGCCGAGGTCAGCACCCACTCCCGTGCAAAAGTGATTCGACTCGCCAACCCCTTGGATCTGGGCGATCTCTTCGATTTCGACGAATACGTACGCATCGTGGAACAGACCCTCCAGGAAGCGGCCATAGACGGAATACTCTTTCTGCACACGTACTTTGCCGCCATCGAAGGAGAGGCGTCCAGAAGACTGCTCCAGGACGTGGCAGGGCTTTCCGCCAAATACGATAAGCCGGTCGCGACGTGTGTGTACACGGAGAACTTCGAGATATCCCGTCTGCACAAGGAGTTCGACTTCCCGATATTCAACAGCCCAGGCCGTGCGGTGCACGCGCTCGACACGTCGATAGACTATTACCGGCGTCGTGAGTTCATTGAGGCCCAGAAGGGATCTGTCGGCTCGGGGCCGGCTTACGATAGGTCTGCGGTGAAATCCCTCCTCGATCAAGCCCTGGGAGCCGGCCGTTCACCGCTCCTGCATGAGGCGCTCCGCGTCGTGGAAGCCGCGGGGATTCACGTCCCCCCCTGGCAGCTCATCGAAGACCCGTCCGGGATCAGCGACGGATTTGACCACTTCCCCGGCCCGTACGCGTTGAAGGCGGTGGCATCGGCCTTGTCTCACAAGTCGGACGCGGGCGGGGTCGTTCTCGGACTGCCCCATGCGCACGCTATGCGTGCGGCGTGCTTCGCCATGCGGGAAAAGCTCGGTCAGGTTCAAGTGACCGGCTATCTCGTGCAGGAGATGGCCACTGGCGGCTCTTCGCACTTCGAACTCATCATCGGAGCCAAGAGAGATCCCCACTTCGGACCGGTGATTCTTCTGGGTCACGGCGGCACGCTGGTGGAAATTTTGGGAAAGAGCTCCCTGCGCGTCGCGCCGCTTTCCCCGGCAGAAGCGGACCAGATGATAGACGATCTTCCGGGCTCGGCCATGTTCCGGGGAGCCCGCGGAAAACCGCCCGTAGATCGCAACGCGCTCAAGGATGCAATCCTGCGAATTGCCGCGCTCATCACCGAGTTCCCGGAGATCGACCAGATCGAAGTGAACCCGCTCGTCGTGTCCGAGTCGGGCGCCAAGGCCGTGGACGCGAGGGTCTTCTTATAAAAAAGCGCTCTCCGGACCCCCATCTTCATGCGGCCATGGCTTGCCGCCACAACCAAGCATGAAAATGGTACGCCCGTCGGCGTCTGGACAAGCCGGCCTTGTCCGCGGCGACCAGCGGGAGCCGCAGGTCACGATGTCGCGGCGTAAGCCGTCAACCTTGGAGACAAGCGAATGAACCGCAAGAACAGGGAGAGGGCGAATCCGTATCACCCTGATGAGGCGGGTCGCTGAGTGACTTTTCTGCGTCCCGGTGCCTTCGTGGTTCCTTTCCGCGATGGCGGAAGGATGCCGCCTGAACCGTTATGATCCCCGCAGTGAGGTAACAAGTCATGGGCAGGAAGAAGGCGGGTTTTGCGGATCTGACCTGGGATGACCTGAATTCCTGGGCCGGTTCGACGATCCTTTCCAGGGGGAGGTCGTATCAAAATGAGGTTGGGGACCTGCGCGTCACCAAGGACGGGACCATCCTTGCCTGGGTACAGGGAACCGACCGGTACGCGACGATGGCCACAATGAACGCCTCGGGGATGCTCTCCGCGACCTGTTCGTGTCCGTATTACGGGGTTCCCTGCAAGCACGCGGTGGCCCTGGTTCTGGCCTATCTGGACGCGGTGAAGCACAGGCGCCAGGTCCCCGAGGCCTCGGACGACGACCGCAGGCTGAGAATGCTCAGGAGGGGCGACGAGGACCTGTTTTCGGATGACGACGACGAGGAAGAGGGCGGGTACTACGACGACGACGGCGATGACGACGGTGACGATGAGGATTCCGAGTACGACGACGATCCGGAAGAACCGATGCCCGTGAAGGCTTACGCGCGCCGGACGAAGAAGGGCCAAGGAACCGACGTGGTGACCGAAAGACTCGAACGCATGAGCAAGAACCAATTGGTGGAGTTCGTGCTTGACCTGATCGGGCAGTATCCGGAAATCCGCGGGCGGATCGAGGAGGAAGAGGCCCTCAAGGATGGACGTGTCTCCGGCGTCGTAGAATCTATCCGTGCGGAGATAGAAGACCTGGCTTCCGACCCCTCGTGGCAGGACGATTGGTCCTACCGGGGACGTGTCCCCGACTATTCGGGGGTGCGCGACCGATTGGAAGCGATGCTTGTCGCGGGTCATGCCGATGAGGTGCTTCATCTGGGCGAAGATCTCTGGCGTTTGGGCAAAGAACAGGTGGAGAACTTTGACGAGGACGGAGAAATAGGTTCCGAGATCACGGAGTGCATGTCCGTGGTTATGCGCGCGGTCCCAAAGTCGTCGTTGTCGGCTCACGATAGGATCATGTGGCTGATCGACAAGTATCTCTCCGACGAATACGGGCTTCTCGAGGGGGAAGCGGATCTCTGTCGAGACGGGAATCTCACACGGAAGGGTTGGGGAGAAGCCGCGGATACCCTCCTCGCCCGCCTGAGCAAGTTGCCGATGCCGAACAAGAAATCCGCATGGCCTTCGGTATACCGACGGAAGAAAATCATGGAGTGGGCCGTGACAGCCTTGAAGGCCTCGGAGCGAACGCCGGAGATCATTCCGTTGCTGCAACGTGAAGCCCCCCTCACCCTTTGCTACCCAACGCTCGTGGAACACCTGCGTGCCGCCGGTCGGACTGCCGAAGCCAAAGCTGCCGCGCTTGAGGGCGTCCGTCAGGCTGCAGATTCGGCCCCCGGCATTGCGTGGGACATCGAGAAGCAACTCCGCGCAATGGCCGAAGAAGCAAAGGGTTTTCCTATGATTGCGGCTTATCGGGCTTTGGAGTTCTTCGACCGGCCATCCGTCGATTCGTACAAGGCTCTCGAACGTGCCGCGACTAAGGCCAAGCTGTGGGCGAGAGTGAGAGAGGCAGCCCAAGGGTTCCTGCACACCGGTGTCAGACCCGACTTGCCCAAGGCCACGACCGCGAAGGAAAAGCCAGCCAAGGAACTGAAGGAGTGGCCGCTTCCGGTGCCGGAGATAGCCGCGGTGCTGCCGGGATCGAGGCACATGTCGGGCGGGCACTTGGATACCCTGGTCAGAATAGCCATCATCGAGAAGGACACCCCCCAAGTGCTTCGGTGGTACGACGCATCCAAGAAGGCAAAATCCGCAAGTGGGCCCATTCATAACGAGGTGGCGGAAGCCGTGAAGACCACCCATCCGGACGTATCGCTCGAAATCTGGCGCAATCTGGCAGAAGAACAGATACGTCTCGTACAACCTGCTGCGTACGAGACAGCCGCCACATACTTGCGAAAAATGCGCGGCGTGTATGAAGAGACAGAGCGCGCAGAAGAATGGCCGGCCCTGATGGCGTCAATTCGCGTCGCACATAAGCGGAAACGTGTACTGATGAATATCCTCGACTCCCTGCAGGGGAAGAAGATCGTCGATACGTAGCCTGTAGGTGAGCGTTCACCCCGAAGGCAAGAGAATGAACCACCAAGACACAAAGACACCAAGGGAACCGATTTCTTAAGATGGGAGACTGAGATTTATCCTGTGATTTCTTTGCGTCTTGGTGGTTCGATCATTTCGGCTCTGGGCACTCTCGCGCTGAATTTTCATCTCCCCTTTTACACTGTGTAAAGAGTTCTGACACCTGAACTACCGTTCGACCCACTCTTGTTTCAGGGGGAAACCTTCGTCTTCGGCGGATGGTCACGGGAACGGACCGGCTTCGCACTTTGGCACAGGTTTTGCCTAAATGCCTACCGTACAATGCCGGCCTTTCCCGAGGCAGATATACGAAGGGAGAGATACGAGTAATGGAACACAAGGTGAGTCACGCGTTGTGGATCTTACAGGAACCGGTCCAGTATGTGTGTCTGCTGTGGATGGCGAGCCTGTATGCCATGAAGATCTATCAACTTCTCAAGAAGCCGTTCCCTCCTGAAAGAGCGGAGCTCAAGGGTGATCGGGTCGCAGGCTCGCTCCACTCCTTGACCAACGTGCTGCGCCCATGGGACATGGAGAGTACCAGCAAGCACTTGTACTTCTACGCGGAATTCATGGTATTCCACGTGGCGGTCGCGCTGACCATCGGATCGACCTTCTTCATCCCCATCGCGCCCCAGCTCATGACTCCGACCCTCACGGTCGTGATCATGGTGTTCATGGGGCTGGCGTTTCTCATAGGCGTGCGGCGCATCATCAGACGACTCACAGTCCCCGAGATCAAGATCATTTCCACTCCGGACGACTACTTCGCGATCATCTTGATGACGGCCTTTTTCGCGGTCGGGTTTGTTACCATGTATGAGTGGCTCCAGGGGCGCATCGAGACCTCTTGGATGTGGCTGTTCTTCCTGATGACCACCTTTTTTCTGTTGTACGTGCCGTTCAGCAAGATCTCCCATTACGTGCTGTATCCCTTCGGCAGGATCAATTTCGGCATGATCTTCGGGGGCAGAGGAATTCTCAACCGAGGCGCGAAAGATCCTACATGGATACCAAGATAGCACTAAACTACCGATAATCGAGACTATACGTGGAGGGCAATAGATGTCCGAGCTGGAAAGAGAGTCCGCAGCGATGGTGGAATCAGAAGCGCCTGAGAAACTTGGAGCGCCCGACGAACGAGAATGGCCTCTAAAACCCGAATTCACCCCCGAAATGCTCGCGGAAATGGAGAGACTCCTCCCCGCAAAGCTCAACAGGGTAGTAGCGACTTCCCTTTCCGGGTGTATCCATTGCGGAATGTGCAGCGACGCCTGTCACTACAGCGTTTCCATACCCGAGGATAAGACTCTGGTCCCTGCATATAAGGCCGATCGTTTCCGGAAATGGTACAAGTCCCGGTTCGACTGGACCGGAAAGTTCTTCCCCTGGTTCGTGGGCGCAAAACCGTTGACCAAGGAGATCGCGGAGGAGATGTTCGACCTGCTCTTCGGCGGGTGCACAATGTGCAGACGATGCACATACAACTGCCCCATGGGAGTGGACTTCGGCATGATGGTCAGGGCCGCGCGCAGCATCATGCAACAGGTGGGCCGCTGTCCCAAGAACCTTCAGGAGACCGTGGACACCCATTACAACAACGGCAACAACATGGCGGTCCCTCAGGACGAGTTCATCGAGACCATCGAGTGGATTCAGGAAGAATTGCAGGATGAAGACGGATGTAAGGATTTCACCATCCCCGTCGACAAGCAAGGGGCACAGTACTTCCTCACGCTCAACCCACGGGAACCGAAATACTATCCGCTGACCATTCAAGCCACCGCAAAGGTGCTCAACGCGGCGGGGGTGGATTTCACTATCTCGTCTCGCTACTGGGACCTGACGAACTACGCGCTGTTCAACGGCAACGACGCAGACGCGCGCCTGTTTGCCAAGTGGCAGGCGGACGACGTGCAGCGCCTGGGGTGCGAGTATCTCCTCTCCGGCGAGTGCGGCCACGGATACAGGGCCCTTCGGTGGGAGCTCCCCAACTGGGTGGGGGGCGTGCCGTTCAAAATCACGAGTGTCATGGAGCTGATGGCCAAGCTCATCCTCGAGGGGAGACTCCAGTTCGACAAGTCGGTCCACGACGGAAAACGATTCACCTACCACGATTCCTGCAATATCGCCAGGTCGGGAGGAATCCTGGAAGAACCTCGGATAGTGATCCGGGCCTGTGCCAACGATTTCCAGGAAATGGAACACAACCGGGAGCGCAGTTATTGCTGCGGTGGAGGCGGTGGAGCACTGGCAATGTCCGAATTCTCGAAAAGAAGGATCGCAGCGGGAAAGGCCAAGGCGGACGAAATCAAAGCTACGGGCGCGAATGTGGTTCTTCAGTCTTGCCATAACTGCACGGACCAGCTAATAGAGATATGCGATCACTACGAGATTGCCGCGAAGGTCATGAACTTGGCGGAACTGGCTGCACCGGCCCTTGTTCTTTGACCCGCGGCGA
This sequence comes from Thermodesulfobacteriota bacterium, assembly GCA_040755955.1. GTDB lineage: Bacteria > Desulfobacterota > Desulfomonilia > Desulfomonilales > Desulfomonilaceae > JBFMAA01. The sequence continues at coordinate 34,891 of JBFMAA010000012.1, read as the reverse complement.
GGCCGAGTTCCCGGATGGGAGGGCTTGGCTCAGACATGTCAGAAAGAGGAGGTTGTCCATGGCCAAGAAGATCCTGGTAGTCGATGATGAGCCGGATATGCTGACGTTCCTTACCACACTCCTGGAAGACAGCGGATACGATACCATCACGGCGATGGACGGTGATGAAGCGCTTGTCAAGGCCAAGTCGGAAAAACCCGACCTGATCTCCCTTGACCTGCTTATGCCCAACAAGACGGGCATCAAGATGTACCGGGAACTGAGAAAGGACGACGAGATCAAAGACATTCCCGTGGTGATGGTCACGGGATTCGGCAAAGACGACGTGCCCCAGATGGACTTCAAAGAGTGGATCAAACACAGGGCTATCAAACCCCCGGAAGCATACATCGAAAAGCCTGTGGAAAAGGACGTCCTTCTCGAGGCGATCAAAAAAGCCATCGGCTGAACGTATCACAAGAGAGATCAGCATCGGTTTGGGCTCGAAATGACGACATCCGCGGCGGTTCCCCGTCCCCAAGAGGGTGTACGGCTTCCGTCGCGGCGGGCATTAGTACGTTCTTTGACCCGAATATCGGGAGAACGCGATGCGAACAAGGCCCGGACTCGTCCCTCGGGCATGTCGGACTCCCGGCCTTCTTGATCTATTCAGTAGCGTGCGATCGCCTCTCGTTGCACGATCCCACGCTCCTTCACTTGTCACGACGCGTTTCCGTCTCTTCCTTGGAACAGGTTTCCGCGGGGACGCGAGTACTATAGTCACGCGTGTTGGAATCCGCGAGATGCTTAGGGTCTGTCCCGAAATAGCCCTGTCATCTCGCGTGCTCCCCTTCCATGGGTTGAAACCCATGGCTATTCACAGTGCGCCCAGCAGGGCGCAGGCCTCTTCTGCCCTGAAAGGGCCGCCCGTGAATAGCCGTAGGTTTCAACCTACGGTGGTGAAGCGAGTGAATACTGTTCTCTCATTCCCCGTGATTGCAAGGCTTGTTTTGCCGCGGACACTCAGACGAGACATGGATCGCCTCACCCTTCCCTCTCCCGGCAAGAGCACGGGTTTTCGCTTCGCGTCCCTTGGTGGGAGAGGCAAAGTGAGGGTGAGATCTGCCGCAGTTTTCCACGCCGGGCACTGTGGCAGTCCGGCAATCAGGACTCCGACAGGTGACCTCATTCGAACCCGCACATCAGCGCCGGTCAGACGAGGGTCAAGTCTTTGATCCCCCTGATCGCTGGGGAACGCCGCTTATGGTCAAGCACGCGTGGAACATGCTTCGACGGTTCACCGGAAGTCTGCGCTTCAAGCTGAGCTTCTATGCGGGCCTGGTGATGTTTGCGGCGATTGTCGTCTTCGCGTATCAGTCGATCAAGAGCCAGGAGGAGAGCCTTATCAACGCCCGGGTCCATTCCGCGCTCAAGGACTCGGAGGTTATTCGTGCTGCCATCTGGAACGGCATGATGACCAAAGACCGCGAGGTCATACGGCAGATTATCAAGGAGATAGGCCGACAGGAGGGGTTCCGGGAAATCAACATCTACGACCACAAGGGGGCGCTCCACTACACCACCCGGATGGACATTCCACAAGAGGTACCGGGTTCGGTGAGCGAAAGAGAGGAGCCGCTCCTCAAGGACATAGCACTCAACACGGGGATCAGGCACCGCTTTGGAGCCAACGGCAACGTCCTTACGGTCGTCAACCCTCTGGTGAACACTCCAGGCTGCTCGACCGCTGCCTGCCACGCGCACCCCGAATCCGAGCAAGTCCTGGGAGCACTGGAAGTCAGACTTCCCATTGACGATCTCCGAATGCGTATCTCGGCATTGTCGGGGCGGACCTACCTCTTTGCCTGCCTGCTTTTTCTGCTGATTTCCACGCTCATCGGTCTTGGCGTGATCTTTCTGGTCAGCAGACCTATACAAATCCTGGAGGAGCGCGCCAAACGACTCGCGCTTGGCGAGCATGTCTCCTCGGCTCCGAGGACAGGTTTCGATTCTATTTCCGTGCTGGACCGCGCGTTCGACGATATGAGCAGGCAAATAAGGGCGAGAACCGCCCAGCTCGAGCAGAGCCGCAAGAGGTTCAAGGAACTTTTTGAAATGGTTCCCTGTTACCTGACCGTGATAGACCGCGATCTGCACATAGTTAGAGCAAACAAGGCATTCGAGAACGAATTCGGGGATCTCGTCGGACAACCCTGCTTCATCGGATACAAAGGCCGCACCGAACGATGTGAGCAATGTCTCGTGGACATGACGTTTCAAGATGGCCTTTCCCACAGAGCGGAACAGGTCTGGAACCCCACAGGACAGAACAAAACCTACGTGATCGTGCATACCTCTCCGATTTTCGGTGATGACGGCGCGGTCGCGGAAGTGCTGGAGATGTCCATTGACGTCACCCGCGTCGTGGAGCTCCAGAAGCAGCTCGAAAACAAAGACGAGCAGTTCCACAAGTTGATCGAAATGGTCCCCTGCTATCTGACGGTGATCGATCAGGATTATCGGATCGCCTTCTACAACCGCATCTTTGGAAATGATTTTGGCGACGCCTGGGGCAAACACTGCTTTCGGGTGTACAAGAATCGGGACACGAAATGCGAGAACTGCCCGGTGGAGAAGACCTTTTCCGACAATCGGCCACATACCTCCGAAGAGGTGTGGCTGCGGAACTCCGGAGAGGTCTATGTCATCATCCATACCTCGCCCGTGACCGACGAACAGGGAAGGACCGTGGCGGTGATGGAAATGTGCACCGACGTCACCGAACTGAAGCTCCTGCAGAACGAACTCGCTGTGTTGGGCGAAACCATCGCGGGGATGTCTCATTCGGTTAAGAACATCCTGTCAGGCCTGGAGGGCGGGGTGTATGTCGTCGATTCCGGGCTGCAAAGCGGTCGGGATGAGCGGGTGCGAATGGGATGGAACATGGTCAAGAAGAACGTGGAGAAGGTGTCCGAACTGGTGAAAGACATCCTCTTCGCGTCAAAGGAGAGGCAACCCGAATATCGAGAATGCGAACCTTCGGAAATCCTTACCGAAGTGTGCCGTTTGTACGAGGGGAAGGCAAGAACCTGCCACGTACACCTGGCCCGGGACTTCGACGTACCGATCGGCACGTGCATGGTCGACCCCAAGGGCGTACACAGCGCGTTGTCGAATCTGGTGTCCAACGCGATCGAAGCCTGTCGCACCGGCTCACCAACCGCCGGCCACACCGTGGTGCTTGGAGGTCGGATCGAACACGATGATCTCGTGCTCCGGGTCACGGACGATGGTATCGGAATGCCTGATGAGGTGCGACAGAACCTCTTCAGGAAATTCTATTCCACAAAAGGGTCCAAAGGAACCGGCCTTGGACTGGTGGTCACCAAGAAGGTCATTGATGAACACGGAGGGAGCATACAGGTAGAATCAGAGCCGGGAAAAGGGACGACGTTCCTGGTACGCCTCCCCATGGTGCCTCCGCAACCGCGGAACGTGGACGTCACGCGGGATTCCCCCGGAGTCCCCATCGAGTTGGATACTCTCTCATAGCCCTAGTATACCCTAGGTAACGATCAGGAGGAAATATGAACGGGATCGGTTTGTGTGCGCTTTTTTCTCGTCAGGGCGACTGGGCCTTCGATTACGCGCTCTCGTTGGCCAGACACCACCGGACGAAGCTCAATATCTTCCATTTCCTCGAGTCCCCCTACGCGTTGAGACGCGATGTGGTCTTTGTGGACGCGCAGAAGACAGAAACAACCAAAGTGACGCCGGAACTCATCGCCACCAAAGACAAGGAACTACGCGAGACATTCGATGAGCGCTTGGGAGACTACACTGAGGTAGGCTTTCGACTGTGCGAAGGAAACGATGAATGGGAATTGAGGAAATGCTTCAGGAAAGGTGACTACGAAATCCTGGTTATCGGGTACCACGGAAAAGGATCCGCGTTCGGGGGAACCACGACGATAGATGAATTTGCCGCCTCGTTCAAGGGGCCGGTGGTCCTGGTAGGCCCTGACGCACCCGATTCCTTTGTCCTGAACAATGCCGCCAAAGAAAGGGTGTCCGACCTCCTGATCCCCGACGGGAAATGGCAGAACATCAACTAGGAGTGAGAGTTCACCACGGAGGGGCGCCGCGCACTTTGGTACTTAGATGATGTCAGGGTGCATTTCTGCAACCCGGGACTCACGTCCCGGGCTACTTTCTTACGTCCCTGCGGGACTAAACGTGCGCCTCCGGAGCCCCATAGGGGCGGCAGATAGTAGCCCGGTGCGTAAGCGCCGGGAGCCCGACGCAATGAAGCGCGAACAAGCCCTCCGAGGGCTTAATTATTGCGATGGGTTATCCGAAACCAAAAAGCGCTGCACCCACCTCGGAGGCACGCGGGACAAAGAAGAGTGAACTACCAAGACACGAAGACACAACGCAACCGTTTACGGGCTAACCCTCCCCACCCGGGTCTGGGGTCCTGGGCTATTCAGATCCTCGGTTCGGGACAAAGGCATTCCGAGCGCCCTGAAGGGGCGCACCCTTGAATAGCCGTGGGTTTCAACCTGCGGTCCAGCGAACGGGAACGACCTCCAAGTGGGCGGTTACGACACCAAGAAAGCCAAGAGGTCTCTAGCAGGTCGATTCACAAATACCTTCACAGGTGACTGTCGGTGAAACCGGTGTGATCAGCGCGGCTCTCCGACTTGGCCATGCAAAGCTGATTCCGGATCGATATACTACAGTCGCGCGCCTTGAAATTCGCGGGACCGTGAAAGTAGACACAAACCCACTCTGCCGTCCCTCAACCACCAGGCGAGAGGGCTTGCTATTCCCCTCCCTTGATGGGAGGGGTTAGGGGAGGGTGAAAGTTCCCGCAATTCTCAACGCGTGGCACTATAGTCCTTTGTGTCTTGGTGACTCTGGGTTTGTTTTCGCGCAGGGAGGGGCCTCCGTCCTGCCGCTTCGCGGCAGTAGACATCGACCGGGCTCGCATGGGATAATACGCATGCAACCACCGATCCACCCGAAAGGACGCCACATCGTGAAGTTTTCAGACGCAAAAGAATTCGAGCTGCATGTGCACAAATGTTTTGGGAAAATATTCGAGGGCCTAACCAAAATGGATGCGGTCATAAAGAAGACCGCGGACGAAGAAGAGGACAAAGGGAACTATGGCGACTGGTCCGACCTCAGAGACTGGATCGAAGAGGTGATACTCCATTGCCATCTCGCCTGGCAGTACCATCGTCTTTCGAGGATGTCCGGGGGACAGAGCACTTGGGACAAGCTTGAGGAACGGGAGCCTGAAAAGACGGCCGCACTGCGGGAAGAGTAGCACATCCGATCAGCGCTTCGCGGGCCCGCGGAAGAACGAACCACAAGACACAAAGACTCCAAGAAGGCCTGTTCACAAGAAGCGGCTGGGAGCCGCAACCAAACGGCTGGGACGCGTAGCCAATAATCGCGTCCACCTTCCTCGGTCCGCATGGAGACCCAGGTCGGGGCGAGTTGGTTCTACGCAAAGGAAGAAAGGCGCTCTGCGTCCTCCCGGAACTGCTGAGCTGACGATTTCTTCTCAGATGGAGAAGAAATTGAGCGTTATTAATAAGAATGCCCGCCTGAGAATGGTTCCCTGCTTTCTTTGTGTCTTGGTGCCGTGTGGTTTGTCTTCGGGGCTCACTACAGATACCCCCTGGACGGTTACACTCGCACCCCTCCGGCAGCCGTTCACCGAACACAAGAATCTCGCGGCGGGGAATGCTTGTGCCATCGGAGATCTCCCTCCTGTTCCCATAGCCGCTCACTTCGGCCTTGTACACGCGATGGAGGCTCCACCTTCTTGCCCGGCGCTGAAGCGTCCGGCTATCTTCGGTCGCCCCTGCGGCGCTTGGGAACGCCAACGTGCTGGAAGCACGTGTGACAATAGCCGGGCCTTCCAAGGCCGGAGGAGCAAGCAGGGCACCCCAAGTGAGCGCGTATGCCTCCTGTTCCCTCGTCTTTACAGAGTGTAAGGAATTCCGACATGTGCATGGCCGCGACACTTGTTGTCAGGAATGTGCATGGGGAACTGCATATTCCTGGGTGAGTGAGGGTGCCGCGCACGTTGGTACCTTAACGATCTCACGGTGCATTTCTGCAACCCGGGACTGACGTCCCGGGCTACTTTCTTCCGTCCCTGCGGGACTGAACGTGCGCCCTTGGAGCCCCCGAGGGGCGGCAGATAGTAGCCCGGTGCACAGGCGCCCGGAGCCCGAAGCAGTGAACCGGATGCAAGCCCTCAGAGGGCTTAATTATTCCGATGGGTTATCCGACACCAAGACGCGCTGCACCCTGTAAGTAAGCGCCGCGACGCTGGTGGGAAGTCAGTTTTAGCTCTGGCATGCAAATTGCTGTTCAAGGGATCGAGACCTGCGGGCTGTGTGGATCATCTTTCACCCACGAATTACCCCTCGGACAGCGGTTTGGCGCGAACCCACCATGGGAGAACAACGATGGATACTGCCCATTATCACAAAATCCTCCGCCTCAAAATGATCGCGATGACCCTCTTCTTTTCCTTGGTGCCGTTGTTTGTGCTCGGTGCGACGATCTACTACCAATTCTCCGAAGCCTATCGCAGCAAAATGACCGAAGATGCCCGAACCCTCGTGCAGAACAGACGAAATTCCCTCGAGCTCTTCTTCAACGAAAGGATCTCCCAACTCCTGACCGTGGCACACGCGGAAACCCTCGATCGCATGAAGGACGAGACGTATCTCGCCAAGGTGTTCAACGTGATGCAGTCGCGTTCCAAGTCGTTCATCGACATCGGTGTCATCGATGAGGAAGGGAACCATGTAGCCTATGTGGGTCCGCACCATGACAAACTCAAGTCCGTCAACTACGCGGGGGAGCCGTGGTTCCATGAAGTATGGTCATCAGGGGTATATATAAGTGACGTGTTCCTGGGATTCCGCAAGATCCCTCATTTCATTATCGCGGTCACCACCACCCACGGCAATAAAACCTGGATACTGCGGGCAACCATCAACTCGGAAATCATAGAAGAGATAGTCCGACAGGCACGGCTCGGAAAGAAGGGGGATGCATTCATAGTCAACTCTGCCAACATCCTCCAGACGAGCACTCGGTTCAGCGGAGCGATCCTCACTCGATCCATCGGGCCCGATTACTCTTCGGTGGTTCGCACGACCCTCGAGCAGGTGGATCTCAACGGCAATGAGTATTTGTATGCGTGCGCGCCGACCTCCAACCCAAAGTGGGTGCTGATGGTCAAGGAAGACATTCACGAACAGCTCACGCCCCTGCTGAAAACGCGCTATCTTGAGGGTCTCGTATTGGCTCTAGGAGTGGCTTTGGTGATTGTGGGAACGGTCCTGACCACCCGTTCGATGACCAATGAGCTCATGCGGGTCCAGCGCGAAAAGGCCGCGACCGATGACCTTGTGATGCAGTCCAGCAAGATGGCCGCACTCGGAAAGATGGCTGCAGGAGTCGCCCATGAGATCAACAACCCGCTCCAAGTGATCAGCGAAAAAGCAGGATGGATGCACGACCTGCTCAAAGATGAGGATGTTCAGAGCAGTCCCAACTTCCAGGAATTCCAGGATTGTATAAAGAAGATTGAGCGCCAGGTAGAACGATGTCGACAGATCACCCATCGGATGCTGCGTTTCGGCCGCAGAATGGAACCGACGCACGAGGTGGTAGACGTCAATCACGTGCTCAAGGAGACCATTGCGTTTCTGGCAAACGAAGCGCTTCACCGAGACATCGAGATAGAGGTTGATTTCGGCGACGACATCCCGCGCCTCACCACGGACGCGTCACAACTCCAGCAGGTATTCCTCAACATTCTGGACAATGCGATTGACGCGGTGGGGAACTTCGGTAAGATCCAAGTGAGAAGCGGAGTCAATTCAAGTCGTGGTTCGGAGTTGTTCGTGGAAATCGTCGACAACGGCCCCGGAATGCCCAAAGAAATGGCCAAGAGAATATTCGACCCGTTTTTCACCACGAAGTCCCCTGGACAAGGCACGGGTTTGGGGTTGTCGATCAGCCACAGCATAGTGGAAAAACTCGGCGGAAATATAGAAGTGGACAGCGTACAAGGACGCGGCACCACCTTCACCATTCGTTTCCCGACCGGCTCACTCCCATGACGGGCGCCAATCGGCCCGGGCCGGCACCACGCGCGCAGGAGGAGATCGCATGGACAAGATCAGGGTTCTCATCGTTGACGATGAGGAGGACTTCGTCGAAACGGTGGTCAAGCGACTCAAGGACCGAGGACTCGATGCCGTGGGAGCAGGCGGAGGTCTCGAGGCGCTGCAGTTGTGTGAATCCAGGGAGTTCGACGTGGTCGTCCTCGACGTGAAGATGCCTCGCATGGACGGAATCGCAACCCTGAAGGAACTCAAGAAGAAAAGTCCTCTCACGGAGGTGATCATGCTCACGGGCCACGGTTCGGTGGATTCCGGAGTGAAAGGACTTCAGTTAGGCGCATACAACTACATCATGAAGCCGACACCCCTGGATGAGTTGCTCAAGCAGATCTCCCAGGCGTACGAACGCAAGGTCATCGAAATGGAACGGGCCGGCAGCGAATAGGGCGTTCGCGAATAGGTGCGACGGTACCGGGTAAGCGTCATGGCGATATGCGGCCGGTCGTTCACGTGGCTCTGCGCAACAGAGGCGAGGAGGGGTTCTCTCGCCAAATAGGCAAAGGAAAGCCGGGCCTGTCAAGGCCGCGAAATGAGACGAGGCTTCGGAAGTGCTTCTCGAAACGTTCCGGCGGTATATGGTGAGCCTTGCCCTGGTAGTGTTCGCGCTCGCGGCAGCCATTGCAGGGAGGTGGGTGTTCGCTGCAGCGGCAGGAGTCTTGGCCGCGGGGTCGTTCCTGCACTCACGCTGGATGGTCAGGACGCTCGCCTTGGCGGAAAAGCATCGGGAAGAGGCCCAGGAACAGGCCTGCAGAGCACAGGTCTTCACGTCGGTGGATCAACTCTCCGCGGGGATCGGACACGAGATCAACAACCCCCTGGGGATCATTGCGCAGGAGACGCAGTGGCTGGAACACGTCCTGGGGACTCACGACTTCGAGGTCCTGGCAGCGACTCACGACTGCCGGGATTCCTTGAAGGAGATAGCCCGCCAGGTAGACCGTTGCAAGGAGGTCGTGCAGAAGCTGCTCAGCCTGGCCAGGCAAATGGAACCGGTGTTCCAGCTTGTCGACGTGAATGATCTGGTGGGGGAGATGGCGGTTCTGGTGGATCGAGAAGCGTCCCCGCGCGGAGTGCGGGTGGCAAGATCGCTCGAAGCGGGTCTCCCCATGGTTTCCACTGATCCTCCGTTGTTGCGGCAGGTCGTGCTCAATCTCATGGTGAATGCCGCGCAGGCCATCGAGCGCGACGGTCTGATCACCGTGACCACAAGGACCGCGGACGCGGGCTTGGCGGAGATTGTCGTCCACGACACCGGCTGTGGGATACCGCAGGAAGACCTGCCGAAGATCTTTACCCCCTTCTTTTCCACCAAGGGCGAGGGAAAAGGATCAGGATTGGGGCTTGCCTTGTGCCGAGGGATCATCGAACGCCTCGGCGGGAAGATCTCCGTGACCAGCGAATTTGGGAGATGCTCAACCTTTACCATACAACTCCCGGTCCGCACCGTACCGAATCAGGAGAGATGACATGCCTGCACGACCAAGGGTTCTGATCGTTGACGACGAAGAACGGTTCAGGAATACCATGAGCAAGCTGCTCAGCGTGAGCGGGTTTCCGAACAAGACCACGGGCAGTGGCAAACAGGCGATCGAGGAACTGACCGGAAACTCGTACGACGTGGCAATCGTTGACGTGCGTATGCCGGAAATGAGCGGTGTGGAGCTGCTTTCGGACTTGAAGAAGATCGATCCGACTATCGAAGTGATCATACTCACGGGGTATGCGTCGCTCGACACGGCCAAGGCGATTATCAAACTGGGCGCTTTCGACTACATGCTCAAACCCTATGCCATCGAGGAACTCACCGAGAAGATCGAAGCGGCCTACGACAGAAAGATAGCCCGGGCCCGCCTGACGAGCCACCTCACCTAATACCAAGTAGCTTTCCGAAAACTTTTGAGATATTGCTTGGTTCTGACCATTCACCGAGTCTTTGCGACGTGGGGCACTGAATCCCGGAGCCTGACCCTGCACGCGCAGTCCCGTATGACCTGCCTCTGTCAAACCACTGTGGGAAATGTAAAATTCTGTGACAACCGGGGCCTTGGCCGCTGTCTCTTGGCCAGTGAGTACGTGTGTGAAACCAACATCTTGGGATCACCGTAACGGTCAACCGGGTGGTACGGTGCTTGCAAGACCTCTCCCAGACCGGAAAAGAACCTGACGTCCGGCATCCACACAGAGGAGATCGATCATGATAGCCTACACAGCAAAAGACCTGATGATCCCCTTCTCCGAATGCGTCACCGTTTCCGAGGACGCGAGCTTGTACGAAGCGATGAGAACGCTGGACGCGTTTCGTGCCGGAGGAGATCATTACGACTATCGACTCAGGGTTATCCTGGTGTACGATCAAACGTTCAGTATCGTGGGCTGGCTCAGGCAGCCCCAGGTGCTCAGAGCCCTTGAGCCGAAGTACCGCGAGATTGCGATCGGTCTCCCTGAAGTCGACCCCTGCACCCGGCTCGCGGCCCTCCAGGAGATCATGGAGAAGCACGACCTCTGGAACGAGTCGATCGAGACTATTGCCCTGAGGGCGAGAGAGATCCTGGTGAAGGACGTAATGTCCCGTCCGAACGAGGATGAGATCATCTCCGAGGACACCCCCGTCATGGAAGCGGCGCACCGGATGCTCATGGGCAATCATTTGTCCCTGCTCGTCAGGGGAAGGACCGGATTTCCCGGAATTCTCCGCCTCAGTGACCTGTACAGCGCGCTCAACAACGAGATTCATAGCTGTTTCACGGGGAAACGAGCCCACGCGGGGCAAAGACGCTGACGGGGAAACGTCCCGCAACTGTCCGGGCGGCACATGATAGGGTCTTCCTTCCCTCTCGGGAACCCATCGGCAGACGAACCGACCAATGTGGCAACGTGGTCTTGGCCTGAACCTTTATCAGAAAGTCTTCCGGGGGAAACCCTCTTGAAAAAGGGTTGTCCCCCGGAAATCGCATTTTCTGACAAAGAATTTGGAAACGTCTTCGTCGAAGCGTATACTAGGGCATCCAACGGAGAGGGCCGAGAGGCAAGCCGTGTGGTCTGCCCAAGACCTCTCACAAGGAGGGGGGCGCGATGCATTGCTACCAGATCACCCAGTGTGATGCGAAAGAGAACTGCCCGGCATACGGGACAGGGCATACCGAACACGGCGAGTGCAGGAATTACGCACCCGTCGAAAGATTGCTGGGCCCGTCGATAAGGGACCGGAACGGAACGATTGTGCTCCACCAAATCCGATGTCACCAGTGCGCTGTCTACCTGTTCTACTCGAGTGCTCGATGCGCAGAGGAATAGCTCGGACGTGGGCAGGAGAGGTTGACGGGACCGTATTTGTGGCACTGGCCCTGAGACGGTGCGTACCGAAGCCTCTGTGAAGGGGCGCCTGACTGCCGCGGACCCCGAAAGGAGCTTAATAGTGGCAAGAACCGTCTCGTTACAAGGTTTTCTGAAAGACTTCAAAGCCGGCCTCGGTGATGCGGAGCTTATGGAACGACACGGTCTTTCGCCGAGGCAACTCGAGTTGGTTCTGCAGAAGGCAGTAGAAAAGGGAAGGCTTTCGGAGGCCGAGGTATCGGCTCGCCGATCCATGCCCGCTCCCATTGTTCCATCAAGAAGGGGGGCGACCCCTGCTCCTGCGGTGCCGACAGGAAGCACCACCGGAGGGCAGCGAGCGGTCCGGTCCGTCGAGACAGGTGCCTCTGTCCAAGACCGGTTCAGCCACACCACATACCTGATCCGAAAGAAAATCCTCAAGATTTTCGGAGGGGCCTTTCACATCTACGATCCCGCGGGCGAGTTGGTCTTCTATTCCCGCATGAAGGCATTCAAGCTCAAGGAGGACATCAGAGTCTTCACCGGCGAGGACATGCAGACCGAAATCCTCGTCATCAAGGCCCGCAAGATCCTTGATTTCTCCTCTGCGTACGACGTCTGGGATTCGAGATCCGACGAAAAGGTCGGAGTGCTCAAACGCAAGGGTCTTGTCTCCCTGGCCAGGGACGAGTGGATCATCATGGACCCCTCTGACCGCGAAATCGGCATCTTACAGGAAGACAGCCTGTTCCTGGCGTTGTTGCGGCGCCTCATCGGGCTGATTCCTCAGAGATACCATGCCCGGATACAGGGGCGCCCTGTCTGCTCATACCAGCAGAATTGGAATCCGTTCGTCTTGAAGATCACGGTCGATTTCAGCGATGACGTCGAGCGTCTGTTTGACAAACGCTTGGGAATTGCGTCCGCAGTGCTGCTCTCGGCCATAGAGGGACGCCAGGGGTAGCTGGTGCGCTCATCGACTCCGTCGTACCAATGCGCGTTCTGAGGAGTGACTTGAGCCTCCGGGTGGGACAGGCATATTGCCTGTCATCCTGTGGGCCACCTCACCTGTTTAAAGTAGCATTGGTATCAGTCATTGGGTCATGGCCGTCAAGGCGTCTTTCGCGGAGCGATTCCCCCGTTCTGCGGATTTTCGGTACCATTTCATCGCCTCGTCACGGTTCCCCGGAACCCCGACCCCTTGATGGTAACACCATCCGAGCCTCAACATAGCCCAGGATTCGCCTTGATCCGCGGACTTGCGGTACAGCTCCACTGCCTTGTGCAAATCTCTCTTGACACCGTATCCGTTCTGATACGCCCATGCGAGCATGGCCCGGCCGAGGGATTCATTCTCTTCAGCGGCCTGCCTTATCCATTTCAAGGCTTCCCCGAAGTCCTTGTTCACGCCCAGGCCGTCCATGAAGAGCCTGCCCAGCCTTGCCTGGGCCCGGGCACTCTTGCCGGCAGCCGCGGACTTATACCATTTCATGGCCTGCTCATAGCTCTGGGCTACCCCCTTGCCGGTTTCATACATGGCGCCCAGATTGCACTGAGCAGTCGGGTCCCCCTGCGCGACAGCCTTCTTGTACCACTTCACCGCCTCTTCATGGTTCTCCATGACGCCCCGACCGTACTCGAACATCCACCCGACGTTACACTGGGCACCGCTGTTGCCTTGGTCCGCGGCTTTGCGAAACCACTTGTACGCTTCAGTGTAATCCGCCTCCACGACGAGACCTTTCAGGTACGCAAGCCCGAGGTTGTACTGGGCTTCCGCGTCGCCGGTTTCCGCTGCTTTCCGGTCCCGTTTCACGGACGACCCGAAGTCTTGCCGCATCCCGAGGGCTTTTCCCTGAAGAGGACTGGTGTCCGGCTGTACCTGCCGATCACTGGGCGGCGCTTCTCCGAGATCCTCGGCTCCTATGCCGGGGCTTTCCGCGCGCACCGTATCCGACGGGCAGCACAGGACGATTGCACAGAGGGCGCCCAATATGCTCATTCTCAGCATCAACATTGTCGCTCGTGTGCTCCACATGACGAATACCTCCTCGCTCATCTGAGAAGCGTGCTGCGTCACGCTTCAGGGTTTCCGTGGAAATGCAGTCCCCGGACCACCATCCCCAAGAAGAGTCATGGCTTGCCGCCACAACGAAGGATGAAAGTCCCTTCCCGAAAGCTCGGAAACCTCTTGGACGGTCAGAACCATCCAATGTTCTAAGAGTTTTCGGAAAGGGGTCCGGGGGACAACCCTTTTGCAGAACCACCATGGCCGCGACCGGCCACAACCAAGCATGAAAATGCTGCCCCACCGGCGTCGCGGCGAGCCGGCCTTCTCCGCGGCGACCAGCGGGAGCCGCCATGCTCCAAGAGTTCTTGAGGATGGGGGTCCGGGGGAAGGAACTTCTTGCAAGAAGTTCCATACCCCGGAAGAAGTTCATGGGAAACTTCGGGACGATCAACGATCTGCCCCTCGCTGTTCAAGCAGGCGCACGATTTCCGTTTGGCCTCTTGCTTTGGCCCTCTTGTAGGCGTTCTCTCCATGAAGGTTGATGGCGTCTATGTCCGCTCCTTTGCTCAAGAGCAGCTCCACCACGTCGCTCCGCCCGTTACTGCATGCCGCGATCAGGGCTGTGTCGCCGGCGGGTCCCCTCGCGTTGAGGTCCGCGCCCTTTTCCAGCAGGAGCTTGACCGTTCCCAGAGTTCCGCGTCCCGCGGCAACGACCAAAGGAGGCAATGAAACCGCTCCATCGTCGAGTTTTGCGCCTCTTTCCAGAAGCATTTGCACTTGAGTTTCCGTCCCGTTTCCACTCGCGAAGGATAACGCGCCTACCGCGCCGCCATCGGCCAGGAACACGACGCTCATATCCGCGCCGTGGTCCAAGAGGAGGTTGAGTATCTCCGTTCGGGCGTCCGGCTTGGTTTTGAGAGAGAAGAGCGCAATGAGAGCCGTGACCCCGGTCTTTCCCACAGCATTCACATCCGCCCCTTGTGCGATGAGGAGTTCGGCAGATTCCCTGTGCCCCCCGAGACACGCGAACATCAGCGGAGTCTCGCCCGAATGATCGACGTCATTGGCCCGTGCCCCCCGTTCCAGAAGCAACTTGACCGCTTCCGCGCGATCATCGGCACTTGCTTGCATGAGCGCGGTCCTCCCTTGGGCGTCCCGTGCCTGGAGATCCGCTCCCTTGTCCAGAAGGAGTCCGGCCGACTCGACCTTTCCTGACCAACACGCGTGGAAGAGACTTGTCGCGCCGTTCTTGTCTTTGGACTCGAGGTCAGCGCCCTTCTTGAGCAGAAGATCCACGGCAGCGGTCTTTCCAAGAGCCGCCGCGATATGAAGGGCAGTCAGGTCTTCCCGTGAACCGAGCTTTGCGCGGGCTCTGATGTCCGCGCCCTTGTCGATGAGCACCTCCATCACTGCCGTCTCGCCCTTGAAGGCCGCGGAGATGAGCGGAGTCCACCCGAGGTTGTCCCGACGATCGGCATCGGCCCCTCGGTCGAGGAGAGCAGCCACCAAGCGGACCGAGCCTGTGTTCAGAGACCTCAGAAGCAAGGCGTTGTGGTCCTCGGTAGCCGCCTCCTTCTTGAGCCAGCCGATTGCGGTGTCTTCATTTCGGGCCACACCTTTGCCCTCCGCGTATATTCCGGCGAGTTGGAGTTGAGCCGGTTTGTAACCTTTTTCTCCTGCCTTCAGATACCATTTGAGTGCTTCGACGTCATCAGCGTTCCCGCCCAGGCCGTCACGATGCATATCCGCCAGAGCCTTCATGGCCGAGACTTTCCCTTTTTCCGCTGCCTTCTCGTACCATTTCATGGCTTCCGACGGGTTCTTGGGAACTCCGAGGCCGTTCTTGTGCATGTCGCCGATCGTCTCTAGGGAATCGAGGAATCCCTTTTGAGCCGCCTTCTGGTACCACTTCATCGCTTCCGTGTAATCCTTCGGCACTCCCTTGCCTTCTTTGTGCAAGCCGCCCAGGCTGTCCATGGATGCGGCTATGCCCTTTTCCGCGGCTTTCTGGTACCATTTCATGGCTTCGGCGTAGTTCTTGGGGACGCCTTGGCCGTCGCGAAACATGTCACCTATCCAGTCAAACGCGGAGGCATCGCCTCTGTCCGCGGCTTTCTTGAACCATTTCATTGCCTCTTCGTTGTCTTTGAGCACCCCTTTGCCGAGGTAGTACAGCCGCCCCATGTTCCTCATAGCCATGGCGCCGCCTTTGTCCGCGGCTTTCCTGTACCATGTCATAGCCGCGGAGTAATCCCTGGGGACTCCCTTGCCATCCCGGTACATGTCGGCCAACCACTCCATCGAAGTAATATTGCCTTTGGCCGCGGCTTTCTTGAACCATTTCACGGCCTCCGCGTAATCCTGGGTCACGCCTTTGCCGCCGTAAAAGAGCGTGCCGATATTGTTCATGGCAACCGGATATCCCTTGTGCGCAGCCTTGCGGTACCAGGTCATTGCCTCTGCGTAATTCTGTGGGACCCCTTTGCCGTGATCAAACATGTAACCCACGAAGTATAGCCCTCGGGAATCTCCTCTTTCCGCAGCGCGCAGGTACCACTTCAGTGCCTCCGAGTCGGCTTGCGGCACCCCGAGTCCGGTCCGATGCAGATCGCCAATGCCGGTCATGCACGCGGTGCTCCCCTTGTCGGCTCCCTTGCGATACCACTTCATCGCCTCCGAGTAGTTCTTGGCAACTCCCTGGCCATCGACGTACATCCGGCCGATGTAGCTCATCGCATGGGCGGAACCGTAATGCGCAGCCTTGAGGAACCATTTCGTTGCCTCCGTGTAGTTCCGAGACACCCCTGACCCATGCCGGTAGAAATCACCGATCCAGACCATTGACGCGGTGTTGCCGAGATCGGCTCCCTTGCGGAACCACTTCATCGCGTCGGCATAATCCGCAGCCACTCCCTCGCCGTACGCGTATAACGATCCGATGTCGCTCATAGCCTGACCGTAGCCTCTGTCTGCGGCACGGCGATACCACTTCATCGCTTCGAGGTAGTCCTGCTCGACTCCGGTCCCCTTGCGGTACATCTGGCCGATACTGCGGACACAGGCTGCGCTCCCTTTCTCTGCTCCTTGTTTGAACCATTTGAGCGCTTCCGCGTAGTCCTCGGCAACTCCTTGACCCTCCGCGTACAGCCAGCCGATAAGGTTCATGGCAGCGGGGCACTCTTTCTCCGCGGCGCGGCGATACCACTTCATCGCCTCCGAGTAGTCTAAGGGAACGCCGAATCCCTGGGCGTGCATGTATCCCAGGCTCAACATGGCTCCGGGAAAGCCTTTGTCAGCGGCATTGCGGAACAAGCGGATCGCCTCCGAGTAATCCTCGGCAACTCCCAGACCGTATCGATGCATGTAGCCAAGCATATACTCGTCAAAGGGCTTTCCTGTTGCGGCTCCCGCCTTGAATGCGGCCAGCTCTTGCTCGAACCCCGGAGACGTTCCCACCGCTGCCGGCAACATGGTCCAGAGACGGCTGAGTGCCTCCGAGTCCCCGTGCTCCGCGGCTTTCAAGAACCACTTGCACGCTGCCTGGTAGTCTGTACCCACCCGGTCCCCAAGGTAGTATCGCCTGCCCAACTCGCTCTGCGCGGGCACGTCGCCTGCCTCTGCCTGTCTGATGAGATCCTCCGTGCCTGCGGCCGCCACGTCGCTTCCCTGACATGGGAGCGGGCCACAGAGCAGGAAGACGCACCACGCAACCAGAACGCACGCGCACGGTCCCGCGCTCCTCTGCCTCTTCCCATGCACACGCAACCTGATCACTGTCCCCTCCTCTTATATGTGGTGAAAACTGGATTCGCGTGACACTGCTACCGTCACAGTCATGCGCTTTGCAGTTCGCGGATTTGTTAAGGCGACCAAGATCCCCTTCCCTTTCCCGCGACGAGAGAGGGTTTGCGTTTCCCCCCCCTTGATGGGAGGGGAAAGGGGAGGGTGAGATCTTCCGCGATTTTCAATGCGGGGCACCAGAGGGGCCGGCATTGCGTGGTCCATCTTCCTACTCGCACTCACCAACCAGCGCGAACGGCCCCCAGAAGAAGGGGTGGTCGTAGCCGGCCTTGCGAATCTCTGTCCTGGCGATTCTCAGGGCTTCAAGTGCGGTCTTGCCGGAATTCAGGTGGGTAAGGAACCGCTCGGTCAGATCCACCGCGACCCGCTCAGAGACCGTCCAGAGGACCACCAGCGCGGAGCGGGCCCCTGCATCGAGGAACGCGTCTCCCATGCTGTCGATCTTCTTGCCGGAAATCTCTTTCCCGAGCCCGCTCTGGGAAGCCAAGAGCACCGCAAGATCCGCATTGAGCTTGAGTCGTACAGCCTCAGAGGTCCTCAGGAAGCCGTCCTGGCCGGGGGGTTGATGCACGAGGCTCAGGATGCATACCGGTTCCGTGATGCCGGGAAGATCCTGTCCTGTGTATCCGTGAGTAGCTATTACCAGCGCGGAGTAGCCTCTCAGGTCCCGTTGCGTAAGCGCTTGCTTCGAAGCGGCAAGCCCCGTGAGCAGATCGGCTCGTCCAGGGTACAACTTCCCGATCGAAGCGGCCAACTTTCCGGTCAAGGCCAATCTGGGAAAGGTGAGGCCGGTCTTGTCGGCAAGACTCGCGGGTTCGCCCGGGACGACAGCGCGAGCGCGATCGGCAGGTCCGTCGTGGCTGATCGCCCTTGGGTCGTCCTCATCGAACACAGGATCTGCCACGAGAAGGATACGACTGTCGGCCCCCGGTGATCGCCCCGTTGAAGGTGCGTGCGCGGCCGACCGGGCATAACTGATCGGATTGCGGTCGCCAAGGTAGGTCAGGCCCTTGAGTCGGGGGAAGTCGCCGGTTTCGTCCCACGCGGGGGTTCCGTCCACCACGAGCGCATCGAACGACACGCCCGCGAACATCGGATGCCGAACAATCCGCAAAGGGGCCCCCACAGGGACGGCATCGAGCACAGGCCCAAGCAGCTCCGCGCAGAGCGACCTCGCACCATCGGGGTCGAATCGCTTCAGGGTCGCCGCGTCGAGGGCAACCACATCCTGAAACGCTGCCGTGAATGCGTTGACCTTGTCCCGGAGCGCTTTCTCAGTCCCGGGGAACTGGTGGACGCGGATGGTCAGGCCGCCCCGGATGAGCTTCACTGCCGGCTTACCGTCTGCCACGTCGAAGTCCACGGTGAACGGACCTGCGGGAGCAACGTCTTTCTCGCCCGAGGTCACCCCTGTGCTCGAGACGCCCAAGGGGCCTCTACCCGCCTTTTCCGACGGTTTCTTGTCTGTCGCCGCGGTGTCCGGGATCGCACGCGGTTCGGTCTTGAGCGCAGTGCCGCCGGGTCCTGTCGCGGCCGGGTGAAGTGCGCCAGGCCCCTCCGGGCGAGCAGCGCGTGCCGGGGGAACCGCAGGGGGCCGTGTTGCCGGAGGTTCCGCTGAATCGGGACCTTGCAGGCGAGCAGACATGGTAGAGCCGAGATCTCGGGTCTTCCTCGGTTCCGAGGACCTTTCCGAACCGACCGCGTCGGGTCGCGCGCCGGATTGGGCGAACAAGATGCGTTTCAGGGCGGCCGGGTCACCGCCGGGTTCCCCCACGAGGATAAAACACGCCCAGAAAAAGGGATGGTCCCACCCTTCCTTGCGGATCTCGTTGCGTGCAAGCATAAGGGCTTCCAGGCGACCTTTTCCTTGACCGAGATGCCTGAAGAAGCGCTCCGTGAGTTGCACCGAGGACTCCTGTGCCACCGACCATAGGGTCATAAGCGCGCTCTTGGCGCCCGCGTACTGGAACGCGCGGCCCATCCCCATCGTGCCTTCACCGGAGATCCTCTTTCCCACCCCGCTTTGGCACGCGGTGAGCGCGACCACATCCGCGGCCATCTTACGGCCCATGACCTCGGTCATGCGGAGGAAGCCGTTCTCGCCTGGCGCCTGATTCACCAGCGTGAGCACGAGCACCGGCTCTTTCACTCCACCCAAGTCCGTGCCCGCGTACCCGTGGGTCGCGAAGACGATACTCCGGTACTTCGTGAGATCTTGGCGCATGAACGTGGCTTTAGTCGCCTCGAATCCCTCGAACAGGTCGGTGACGGCGGGCTGTGCCTTCTTGAGGGAATGTCCGAGCCTGCCGGTCAATTCCATTCTGGGCCAGCACAGCTTATGCCGGGACTGGGCGGACATGAGCACCTCTTTCGTGCGTTCGTCCAGCGCAGCGGTCCCTCTTGCCTTGTGTGCCTGGAGAAGCCGGGGGTCATTTTCCTCGAAGACGGGGTCACACATGACGAGCATTCGATTGCCTGCGCTCGTTTTGGTACCGAAGTTGCGAGCCAGCGTGGCCGCGGTGATCGACTGGTAGTACGAAATGGGGTTGCGGTCCCCGAAGAACTCAGCGCCGACAGCGATGGGGATGCGGTCCTTTTCGACGATCCTGCCGCGTTCGTTGAGCACCAGCATCTCGAACGGGAGCGTCCCCAGGCACTCCGCGGGGACGATGATAAGCGGCTCACCCGTGGGCAGTTCCGGAAGCACGTCTGCCAGGAGAAGGTCAGCGAGCTTCTTGCCCGTGGCAAAATCGAAGCGGAGGAGCTTGCTCGCGAGCTCTTCCGCCGCCTTTACATCAAGGGGTTCCCTGAATTTCGTTACCAGCGCGTCCAGTTCCTTGCGGGTAATGGGCTTGAACAGGGCCTTCTTCAGAATCTTCCCCTTCGTCAGGTAGATGATTACCCCCGAGTCGGTCACATCGTACGAGAGGACCCGTTCGTTCTCCTTGAGCGCGGTCCGAGCGAGTTCTATGGGCTGCGGGTATCTCGTGGCCGCGAACAGGGGATACTCCTTGCGGAGCATCTCCACGTGGGCGGCAAGCTTCCCCTTGGCCTCTCTGACCTGGAGTTCGAGAGTGACAATTTGCTGTTGGTTCCCCTTCTCCTTGGCGCTTCGCAGGTTTCCGGAAGCTGCGTCGAGTTGGTTTCTGACCTGCGCGTCTCTCTTGCGGATGTCTTCCGGCACATCTGTTCCCTCGTATTCCTGCTTCTTGGCAGAGGCCTCCGCGAAGACCCGCGCTTTGGTGTACTCTGACTGCTGCAACGCTTCGACGGGCCGGTTCATACGCAAGAGGGTCCGTGCGAGTCCCTCATACGGTGTGGTCCTGGAGAACCCGCCGATACTCACATCGAGGAACGTTTCCCGCTGTTCGGTGCCGAGGCTTGAGCGCAAATCTTCCGTGAGCTCAACTGCCTTGGTGAAGTGCTCCGCTGCCTGGGGAAACTCTCCCAACCTTTCGTACGCGAGGCCCAGGCCCGTGTGCCCGACGAAGATTGAGTCGGTTTGCAGGCTCTTCCTGCCGTAGCTCAGCACTTTGTCGTAGTACTCCCGAGCCTTGGCATGGTCCCCCTTGAGAAGGGAGAACCTTCCCCACACGGAGGGTCCTCCTCCCTGTTTGAGGAGGGGTTCTGCGGCCGCGATATCGCCTTCGTCCAGGTAAAGGCCTATGATAGCATTCCTGGGACCGCCGGTGGGAACCTTGATCTCTTCGTTGATCGCTACGGCGCGCCTGAGCAGCTCCAGCGCCGCCTTCCGATCACCCTGAAAGGCCAGGGTGTTCCCCATATTCCACAGGCTCGTTGCTTCGCCCTTCCTGTCCCGCAACTCCTTCTTGATGGTCAGGGACTTCTCGTAGTAAGACACCGCTTTCTCATACTGACCCCAGCCCTGGTATACTAAGCCCAAGTTGTTGAGGGTGTTCCCTTCCCCCTTCCGGTCCCGTAACTCGCGGGCAATGGCAAGCGACTTCTCGTAATACGACACCGCCTTCTCATAGTCACCCCGATCCTTGTACACATTGCCCAGGTTGTTGAACGGATGCACTTCCCCCTTCCGATCTCGTAAGTCGCGGGCAATGGCAAGCGACTTCTCGTAATTCGACACCGCCTTCTCATACTCACCCCGGTCTTTGTACACATTGCCCAAGTTGTTGAGGGTGTTCCCTTCCCCCTTCCGGTCCCGTAACTCGCGGGCAACGGCCAGCGACTTCTCGTAATGCTGCACTGCCTTGTCATACTGACCCCAGTCATGGTACACATTGCCCAGGTTGTTGAAGGGATTCACTTCCCCCTTACGATCCCCCAACTCCCTCTTGATGGCCAGAGATTTCTCGTAACACGACACCGCCTTCTCATACTGGCCCCAGTCTTTGTACACATTGCCCATGTTATTGAGAGTGTTGGCTTCCCCCTTGCGATCCCGCAACTCACGGGCTATCGCGATCGACTTCTCGTAGTATGACACCGCTTTGTCATGCTGCCCCCAATCCTTGTACACATTTCCGAGGTTGTTCAAGGGATTCACTTCGCCCTTGCGATTCCGAAACTCACGGGCAATGGCAAGCGCTTTCTCGAAGTGCGACACCGCTTCGTCATATCGGCCCCAGTTCTGGTAGACATTTCCCAGGTTGTTGAGGGTGTTCCCCTCCCCCTTTCTGTCCCGCAACTCACGGGCAATCGCGAGCGACTTCTCGTAGTACGACACCGCCTTGTCATACTGATTCCAGTCAGCACAGACCAGGCCGAGGCCAACCATGGCGTTGGCCTGCCCCTTCCGATCCTTCAACGCGGTCGCTATCGCCAATTGTTTTTCGAACCACTGCAATGCCTTGGGATACTGGCCCCAATGCCAATACACAGTCCCCAGATTCCCCACGGCGTTGCTTTCCCCCTTCTTGTCCCGAAGCTCATGGGAAATGGCCAGCGACTTCTCGTAACATGACACCGCCTTCTCATACTGGCCCCAATCGGCATAGACCAAGCCCAGGTTGTTCAGGCAAGTCCCTTCCCCCTTCTTGTTCCGCGAGTCACAGGCAATAGCGCGCGCTTTCTCGTAATATGACACCGCCTTGTCGTGCTGAGCCCAGTCCTTATACACTATCCCCATACCGATCATGGCGTTCAGCTCGCCCTTCCGATCTTTCAGCGCGGTCGCTATCGCCAGTTGCTTTTCATAGAATTCCAATGCCTTCGCATGCCGACCCCAATGCCAATACACAGTAGCCAGATTGCCCACGGCATTGGCTTCAGACTTCCTATCCTTGAACTCCCGCGCGAGAGCCAGAGACTTCTCGTAGTACGACACGGCCTTCTCGTACTGACCCCAGTCTTTGTACACGATGCCCAGGTTGTTCAGGGTGCTGCTCTCCCCCTTCCTGTCTCGCAACGCCCTCTTCATAGCCAAGGACTTCTCGTAGTATGAGACCGCCTTTTCATACTGACCCCACCCCACGTACGCGATCCCCAGGTTGTTCGCGCATGCCCCGATCATGGTTTTGTCGCCCAGTCTTTCAAAGACCTTCAGCGCGTGCTCGTACCCCTGCGCTGCTTTTACGAGATCCTGGCTGCTTTGAGCACTGTCCTGGAGTTTCTTTGCATCGTTGAACAGCCGGACGGCCTGATCTCTTGACTGAGCAGAGGCCCACCATGGCACGAGCAATCCGGCAACCGACACGCACACACATACGGCAAGTATCCTGCGCATGACTCCCTCCCGGAAGTGTGGTGAATTGCAGCAGTGACTTATGCTTCGATTCGGTAGTTGCGCACGGGCCCCCTGATGAAGGTTGGAATTCTTCGGGCCGCGAAGATCTCATGCTCATGCGACTTCAAGCAGGTGAGATCAACCACGGGGCAACAGGCAAGATGCCTGTCCCACCCGGAGCCTGAAGCCACCGCTTGGGGCCTGTCCCGAAATAACTGTGCCAATCCGACCCGCGCGTCACCCCGGCGAACCCCGGATCGTGGTCCGGGGCAGGCGCCGGGGTCCAGGTCCCGCAGGAAAGACTGGATTCCGGATTCCGCCTGAATGACGGACGCAACCTCCTACGTCCCAGGCTCGGAGGGTGCGACATTTGTTCTGGGACGGATACTCAGAACGCGCATTGGTATCAGAAGCCCTAACCGCAGATTACAGATCGCACAGATAGGACGACTCGTTGGTGCTCAGAATGGTCGCGATTCAGAGCCTTCGGTCAACGCGGTGCTGACACTATGGCGTACCTATCTGGGTTTCGGCTTCTGCGGACCGCTCCCCACACCGATAAGTCCGTCCGGTTGTGGGACCTCCCGGGGCTCGATGTGCTCGGTGGTGGGTTTGGACTTCCCCGGCCCCGGCAGCACAAGATTAACCAGGAGCGCAAAAATGCCCACCACTGCCAATGATATGCCGGCCCATATGGCGAAAGTCAGCCATCTTCCTTCAGATTTGGCCACGGACATGGCTGGTCGGGGCTCTTCCGGGAAACGGATGTCATCGAGGGGATCGAATAGCACCTGCGGCCTATCGGTCGCGAGTTCTTTCTCGCCGGCAGTGGGCGCGGTCTCGACCGACCCCGGAATGTCCGGACCGTCTTCCTGAGCAAGAGCCGCCGGCTCCAGGGGCCCTACGGTTCCGATCCCCCGGCAGTGCGGACAACGGACTCGGACCGTCTTCTCCGCCGGTATGCGGGCGTCGTCTACCCGCATCAGGCCAAAGCAGTGGGAGCATTTTACAACCATCTTGCACTCAACATTACCGTGAGGCGGGCACACCCAACCCCCGGAGAAGAAGACTCGCACCACGCTGACGACAACCGCTTTTTGTCCTCAGCGACCAATGTTATACAATTATTATGCCGAACCACGATCCCTTGTCAACGAAACGGCGATGCGCGGCAGCCTCGACGGCCGGCTCGTCATTTCGGCAGCCGGTACGCGGTCCCCATGAGCAGCACCTCGGCTGAGCCCGCGGAAATCTGTGAGCACGCCACTTGTATGCCGAACACCCCGTCTGCGCCGCAGGAGATGGCCTTCTCTTGAAGCCGCTCCATTGCGGCCTCCCACGATTGGTCGAGTAGCCTGGTGTAGGTGCGCAGCTCACCGCCCGCGGTATTCTTGATGGTGGCCCCTATGTCGGCGACAATGTTCCGGCTCAGCACCGAAGCTGCCGCAATCACCCCGAGTATCTCGCAATCCTCCTTCGGGGGGATGGTGGACGTGGTCAGCAACAGCTTTTGATCAGGACGGATCTCCATGTGTCCCACCTACTTGCGGGGGCCGCTTGACAGCAGCCACTTGATGAAACGAAAGAGCCCCAGCTTTACCAGGATCAGCAGGAAGAGAACGACTCCCGCTGCAACGAGTATGGGCGTGATCCGCTGCGTGATCCCGAGGTCCCCGGGCACGCCTCCGAACGCGGTCAAGACCCATGATGCCGAGGTCTCAAACCAGGACCGGCTTCCATCGGCTTGCCGGCCGCTTGCTGCCAGGGCTTTGGCGCGCAGCCCGTCGACTTCTTTCTTCACCTGTTCGACCGTCTTTCCTGACAGGAGACTCGCCTGACGCGGCCGGTCGAGGTTGCCGGTGATCCAGTCCGCGTAGTCTCGGGCGTCGATTTGCAGGGTCAAGCCGACCGGTTGCGAGGATTCGGGCAACTCCCACACCCAGGTGAGCCTGGCAAGATTCTGCGGTTCGGGGGGCAAGGCCAGCAGCCGCTCCGGAGGGATTGCGATCAGGTCGCAGATCCTTTGGGGCGCCAACTTCACCCACGAAGCCAACACTCCCAGCCCGAGCGTTTTGAGGCCGCGTTCGATGCAGTTGAGCTGTCTGGGCCCGACCGTGACCAGCACCTGACCCAGCTTTTCCGAGAGGTCGCATATGGCCGCGGTGGAGGTTCCGGTTCCCCTGAGCAGGTAGAGACGCATGGCGAGGTCGCCTTGTTCTTTCGGGGTGAGGCCTTTGGTCGCGGTTTCGTACGCGGGACAAGATCGGAACTCCTTGTACAGGGAATCGAGTCCGCCGGCAACGATACGGTGCAAGGTGTCGAATTGGAGCTCCACCCGTTGTTTCAGGCCCTCGTGGTCGGACCATATGGTACCTGGACCCTCGTCGAGGAATTCCTTCTTCATCCCCATGTACACGTCGAGTTTGAGCCGATCCGGGATGTTCCCTATGTCCTGGGAGATGGAGTACACGTCGTGGCCCGCCAGGACCCCGGCGATGACCCAACCCAGCGGCCCTTCCAGAGTCATGATGAGCTTGCTCCCCAACGCGCCGGTGAGCCGTTTGACGAGGCCTTGCACCACCTTTTTCTGGAGCGCCTTCCGCAGCGTAAGAATCGCCACACTCCCGGTGATCCCCTTGAGATTCTTCCAGGTGACGATCGGGGTCCCGGAATGCGTGACTTCCCCGAATTCCACATGGACTTTCTTGGCCGCGTCATCAAGGTAGAGGCGTTGGAGCTCCTCGAACCCGGGGAGGGTCTGTGCGGCCTTGTTGCGGACGTCTTGGAGTTCCCCCATGTACTGTGCGAAGAGCGTGCCCAATTCCTGCGCATAGTAATCGCCAAGAGTATCGAGAAAGATCTCGTAGTGGCGTTTGAAGTTGGCCTGAGAGCGGTCCAGCACCTTGTTGAGGATCTCCTCCATGACTGACTTGGAAAAGAGCCCCTTGAGCTTCTGAAAGCCTCCCGTATTGTCGGCCTCGAAGTCGACCGCGAGCTCGACCGAGGTCTTGAGCTTCTCGGACATCCGCTTGTCGTCCCAGGCCTTCCGGTAGCTTCTCAGAAGGGCCTTGTGAGCCAGTTCGATGCACTTTCGCCGTATGACCGGATCCTGCACCGCCACTTCTTCCTGATATTTTCGCTGGTCTTGGATGGCCTGGTCCTGACGACTATCGTCGGCGAGCGCGGTCCACGGAGCCGCCATCGCAGTCGTCAGCACAAAGGCAAGCACAACCGATCGCAGAAGCTGGGCCGGCTTTTCGGATAGGGACAGGCATCCTGCCGGTCGTCTTGCGCTTTTTCGGGCATTGCCGTACATGTAGAGCCTCCTTCGCCGCGCACTCCCAGGACGAGCTCAGGATATGTGCCGATTCGTTTCATGGCTTCGCCAAAACAAGCCGCAGCGGCTGTTTAAGGACTTTCGCGTCTCTGCACTCCTACCATGCGCAGGCTGCCACATCTAGTAAATATAGTCACGCTCCTCGAAATCTTGGGGACCCTTGCGGGAGACACGAGCCCACGTACCCCAGTCGCGCTCACTTCAGAGCACGCGTTGCCTCAGCATCCTCCCCCTCACCCTTCCCTCTCCCCCCAGGGGAGAGGGTTTCCGGATTCCCCTCCCCTCGTGGGAGGGGGTCGGGGGAGGGGGATAACTGCCTGAAATGTCGAATTCGGCTATCGCCAGGTTAGCGCCTATGCCCCCACACCCTTCCTTCGCCCGCCGGAACGGGTTTGCGTTTTCCTTCCCTCGATGGGAGGGGCAAGAGGAGGGTGACACCTGCCGAGGTGTCGAGCGTTTTGGTTTCGGACAACCCATACGAGACTCGTACCTGCTTCGCTGCCTCGGCTTCCCGGCGCTCACGCACCGGGCTACTTTCTGACGCTCCTACGGACCTCCGGATCCCGTGTTCAGTCCCGTAGGGACGTAAGACAATAGCCCGGGACGTGAGTCCCGGGTTGCAAGAATGTCGGATGATATCATTGAGCTACCGAAGTGCGCGGCACGCCACCTGCCGAAGTCTTCAACGCGGGGCACTGCAGTTGTTCCGGGGCTCAGGGCGCTCCTGGCGGGGGCTCAACGTTTCCCCATCGGAGACCGGCGGCCGGACGGGCTCTCGGGAGCGCGAGTCGGGGTGGAGGCGCGATTCTCTGAGGCCTCCGGGTGGCGATTCCGCCGTGTCTGAGTCGGACCCTACGCTGATACACGGGCTGGGATGCGCGGGCCTGCCGGACTTGCTCAGAGAATAACACCGAGTCGGCGAATCGGACTCCGTTCTCGTCCCGGTAGCCCACTTCGACCATGAGCCCCGTCTGAGGTCTGCGGGACGATGCGAACTTGGTGCGGCGGTCTACCGTCAGGTCCAGGAGTTCCCCTACCCTCTCGACGATTCCGCCGGTTGCCCGTATCGAAAGTGCGGTCGGTGAGGTTGCTGTGACCTGGCCGGTGACGGTCTTGACTGTGGAAGGAGGTGTCGCTGTTCCGCTCTCGTCCCCACGGGAACCCGGTGCCGGCAGCTCTGGGGAGGAATAGGAGCGCACCGTCCGGACAGTCGCACACACGTTCACCCCGTTCTCTTCCTGGCATTCGACCTCGACCTCGTCTCGCACTGCAGGCCAACGAGCGGGGAGGAATGCCGTCTGCGGCCCCACCCTCAAGTGGATGTCGTCTCCGAAGGGAGTCGAGCGACCCCAACCGGCCCAATGGACTTCCCGTATTGACAGGTTGCCGGGAGAGGACGCTGTCACCGCGCCCCTGATGGTCTTGACCGAGCCGGGTTGCGTGCCGGCAGAGACCCGGCCAGGTTCCCGGCGGAGAGTCCCCGCACGTGTTGCCGGCAGGTCCTCGACCACCTTGACCGCGTACGCGAACATCCCGTCGCCTTTGGTTTCGTAGTGCACCGTGACGATTTCTCCGACAGCGGGTCTGCGGAACGGGACGAACTTGGTTTTCAAGCTCAGGGTGACGGCAACGGGCTCGGTCCGGCTCGGATCGCCATCATGCAGCGGCCGTAAGGACAGCTTTGTCGGCGCGGAGGTCACCACCTCACCGGTCAGGGTGCCGAAGCGCAGCGTGGCGCCCGCGGACGGATCCGCTGTTCCCGAGTCCTCGAACTGAAGGCCCCAACGCTGCTCCGGGTTGATCGTCTTGACCGTGAGCGCGGATTTGCTGCCGTGTTCTGCCCGGTACGCGACCTCCACCAGTTCCCTCACTGCGGGCCATCGCAAAGGAACGAGCTTCGTATTGGCTCCCACCGTGACGGTAAGCAGTTCCGACGTGCCTGCCCCAAGGCTTTCCGTTGGCCGGATTGACAGACTTCCTGCTGCGGACGCGATCACTTGGCCCGTGACGGTTTTGAGGGCTGAGGAGGTGCTCTCGTCAGGGACGCCAGGTGGCTTGGACTCAAGCACAGGACCGTCCGAAATGCGTGTCCGACACAAGTACCGGCCACTCAAACTCACTTCCAGTTCACCTGTGCGGTCGGGCTCAAAATCCGTGATCTCGTACCGGACGACCTTGTCAGAGACTTTGGATTCACGGACACCGTGTTTGTCGGAGAAGGAAAAGCTTGCACGCACTCCCTGAGCGTCCGCGACCTCCGAGGCGTCAACCGTGAAGGTGGCCTTACCGATGTGGTCCTTCCAGAGTGAGCCGGTCCCATAGATATAGCACGCGATCCTTGCCGGATGTGGTTCATCATAATGCGCATAGAGTGCGTCGTAGCTCACCCGCATAGTGGTTCCCGTATGGCCGGGGAAGGTTACGGAAGTCGCGAGCCATCGCAGGTCCTCTCGTGGCCGCCTGGAAACATAATCCCACAGGGATGCAAAGTACCCGCCGACACGAGAAGGCTCCCTCGATAGGGGCGCTTTCCTGTCGTCAACCCAAGCCTCGAACCTGTGAAACTCCCCCCTGTGGCGCATTGGAAAACCAACCCATTCCGTGGTCTTCTCTCCGGTGTTGAGAAAACGAAATTCCCCCTCCACGGTGTACAGGTCTTTCTTGAGGCGAATGGCCACGTCCTGAGATTCCATGCGAATGTTCTGATTGGGGGATCTGGGAGAGGGCGCTCCTCCATAGAGAGCAGGCACTTGCGGGCGCCTGACCATGTTGGTTTGTCCAAAATCGGGAAAGAAAAAGAGCCCGGCGGCCAACGCGCACGCAAGCAGCCGGCACGTGCGTCCCAGCACATTCGGACCGGCAGCAACGACCCTACCCTGCACTGTCATCAACACCCCCTTTGGCAGCGCCCCCTGGGCGCTCAGGCAACCAGGCAGTACTCCCGAATGAAACTGATCACCGAAACTGAGTTTGCTTTTCACAAGCGCCTATTTCCCTTAGGGCCCGGGTCATAACAAGTTCTGCAACGACCATCAAGTCCGAGGCCGCATTGAATGCGCTCGCCTCCCCCAGGTTAAAACCTGGGAGTATTCACCGTCTGCCCTTTCAGGGCTGAAAAATCCCGCGCCCTCTGGGCGCACTTTGAATAGCCATGGGTTTCAACCCATGGAAAGCGAGAAGGACACATGACAGGGTTGGTTCGCGGCAGGCCGTCAGTAGTGCAATCCCTCGAACAGATCCCCCACCTGGAAGCCAAATCCCGGGAGGAGGTCCTCTCCGTCGATAGCGTCTTTGGAGGTGAGCAGTGTCTCGGAGCCGTCGGGCCGCATCACCAGCACCGCCTTCAGCGAGGGTTCCACGATCCAGCAGAGCGAGCACCCGTTCTCGAAGTATTCCGCTGCCTTCTTCTTGAGCGCATGGAGACTGTCAGAAGGGGACACGATCTCCACGGTGAGGTCCGGCGCTCCCTGGAGAAACGCCACGATATCCTTTCCCATACGCAAGGCCCGATCCTTGGTCACGAACGATACGTCCGGGGATCGCAGGTTTCCCCGGCTCATTCGACAACCGAGCCCCGAGCCCAGAGCATACCCGAGATCATGATCGCGTGCAAAATCCCCCATTGCAGCGCCAAGACGTGCAGCAAGCACCGCATGCAGGAGACCGCACCACTCTTGGACAAGCTCCCCATTCACGAGTTCGCACTTCCCCTCCACCTCGGGAAGGCTCATGAGCTCCTCATCGGTCCAAATCTTGTGTTCGATGTGCGTTTCCACGGCATGCCTCCTCGTTTCAGCCGCGTGAGTCCGTGAGCGGCCTTCCACACTGCGCCGTGCATATCATTGTAAACGAGCCGCTCAGCAAAACCAATACCGCCCGGGCCGGCGTGCTCCCGACTGCCCCCCCGAACCCCGCGGAACGTCACGGATTTCCCGTAATCTTCCTCAACGCGTCGTTTCCGTGGCGTGTGACCTCGGCATGTGTGTCTCTCAGCCGTTCGAGCGCTTCGACCGCCTTTGGGTCGCGAATCTCTCCGAGGGCATCTGCCGCGGATTTCCGCACCCATTCGTCCGTGTCCCTCGGTATCAGCCCCCCTGGGCCGTGGTCTCATTCTCCGATCGCGTAAGTGTAACATACTGAAGTCGTGTTGCAACGGATGTGGGTGCGGGGGGGTGGGGGAAGGAAGTTCACGGCTGGATGGGGCCCTGGAGAAACGTTTGAGAAGGGCCGTGCCTTTCAAGGCCGGGCAATCGGGCGGAGGGCCTCTTGTTATGAGGCCCTTGCCTCAATGGGGTTTACTTCTTTACTTCTTCGTATTCTGCGTCTACCACGTCTTCCTTGGGTTTGCCGGCAGTCCCTGCTCCAGGGCCTTGGCCGGGTCCGGGGCCCTGTTCCGGCCCTTGTGGTCCGGCCTGTTTGTACATGGCCTCAGCGAGCTTATGGGATGCCTGCTGGAGTTCCTCGAGGGCCGACTGGATTGCCGCGACGTCGTTCCCCTGTATGACTTCCTTGGTCTTAGTGACCGCAGTTTCGATCGCGGCTCTTGTCCCCGCATCGACCTTGTCGCCGTATTCTTTCAGGGATTTCTCCGTCGAGTAGACCATCGCATCCGCCTGATTGCGGGCATCGATGAGTTCTCTCTTCTTCTTGTCCTCTGCCGCGTGCAGTTCCGCGTCTTTGACCATGCGCTGAATCTCTTCCTCAGACAGGCCGCTCGATGCGGTGATCCTGATCGACTGCTCTCTGCCGGTTCCCAGATCCTTCGCGGAGACATTGACGATTCCGTTGGCATCGATGTCGAATGTCACTTCTATCTGGGGCACGCCCCGCGGAGCGGGCGGAATACCGACCAACTCGAAACGGCCGAGGGTCTTGTTGTTTGAGGCCATTTCGCGTTCGCCCTGGAGCACGTGTATCGAGACGGAAGGCTGATTGTCCGCTGCGGTCGAGAACACCTGACTCTTCCTGGTCGGGATGGTGGTGTTCTTTTCGATGAGCTTCGTGAATACTGCGCCGAGCGTCTCGATTCCCAGTGAGAGCGGCGTCACGTCCAGAAGCAGGACGTCCTTGACCTCGCCCTTGAGCACCGCGCCCTGAATAGCCGCGCCGACCGCTACCACCTCGTCGGGGTTGACTCCCCTGTTCGGTTCCTTGCCGAAAATCTCCTTCACCTTCGCCTGTACCGCGGGCATACGGGTCATGCCGCCGACCAGGATCACTTCATCGATTTCGCCGGCTGGAAGCCCCGCATCTTTCATTGCAGTGCGGCAAGGCCCCGCGGTTCTGTCGACCAGGTCTTGCACAAGGCTTTCCAGTTTGGCCCGGGTGAGCTTCAGGGTGAGATGTTTCGGTCCTGAAGCGTCCGCGGTGATGAACGGGAGATTGACGTCCGTCTCAAAGGAGGAGCTCAGCTCGACCCGGGCCTTCTCCGCGGCTTCCTTGAGCCTTTGCAGGGCCATCTTGTCTTTGCGCAGGTCGATTCCCTGGTCTTTTCTGAACTCATCCGCCAGATAGTCGATGACCCGCAGGTCGAAGTCTTCCCCGCCGAGGTGGGTGTCGCCGTTGGTAGACTTCACCTCGACCACACCTTCGCCGATCTCGAGGACGGAGATGTCGAAGGTGCCTCCGCCGAGGTCATAGACCGCGACCTTCTCTTCTTTCTTCTTGTCCAGGCCGTACGCCAGCGCTGCCGCGGTAGGTTCGTTGACGATGCGCAGCACGTTCAAACCCGCGATGCGGCCTGCGTCTTTCGTTGCCTGCCGCTGGGCGTCGTTGAAGTACGCGGGAACCGTGACCACCGCGTCGTTGACCGGTTCCCCGAGGTAGTCTTCTGCGGTCTGTCTCATCTTCTGGAGGACCATGGCAGATATCTCGGGGGGAGAATAGTCCTGGTCCCGCACATGCACTGCCGCGTCGCTGTTCTTGCCTTCGACTATCCTGAACGGCAGTATCTTGAGGTCTCCTTGAATCTCAGCCGACGCGAACTTGCGACCGATCAGTCGTTTGATTCCGAACAGGGTATGCTCGGGATTCGTGATGGCCTGTCTTTTGGCCACCTGTCCCACCAGGCGCTCTCCGGAATCGGTGAATGCCACCATCGAGGGGGTGGTTCGTCCGCCTTCGGAATTGGTGATCACGGTCACGTCACCGCTCTCCATAATGGCCACGCATGAGTTGGTGGTCCCAAGGTCTATTCCTATTACTTTTCCCGCCATAATGTTCTCCTCCGCACGCCATTATCACTCGGAGATAACGGCTTGTGTATCTTTACGTACCTTTGTCGTTGTGTTGCGGGCACTCCTGGATCGCGGAGCCCTATTCATCGTGTCGTGTCTCATCTTCCGGCCGAGCCGCAGCAGCGGAGACCACTACCTTGGACGGTCTGAGGAGACGATCGTGGTACAGGTACCCTTTTTCCATCTCCTGCACCACCGTGTTGGGTGGGTGATCCTCAGCGGGCATTCGGCCGATCGCGTCGTGAAGGTGAGGATCGAACGTCCCTCCAAGGGCTTGGATCTCAGTGACGCCACGTGTCTGCAAGACATCCCCGAGCATCTTGGCGATCATCTTCACGCCCTCCAGTATGGCCTCCGTGGCCGCGTGTTCCTGACAGTGGTTGAGGGCTCGTTCCAGGTTGTCCTTGACCGGCAGGAGATCTCGCAGAAGGTCTTCGTGTTTGTATTTGAGCAGAGCGCTCCGTTCCTGGACAACCCTCTTCTTGTAGTTTTCCAGATCGGCAACGGCCCGCATCCAGAGGTCCCGATTCCGCGCGGCTTCGTCTCGCGCCTCCTGAAGCGGATCAGGAGTCTCCTCGATGTGGTCTTCCGGGGTCTGGGGTACTTCCTCAACGGCCGGGAGGGACTCCTCCGGCTGTTCCGGTTGCGAAGTGAGCTCGGGGGCCGGGTGGTTCGGTTCGTCGGTCACAGGGATCTTCATGTGTCCTGTCTCGCTTTCAATCACTGTTTCCTTTCCGTCGTGGTCGGCTGTCGGTGCAGACAGCGATTCATATGGACACCAGTGCTCTCCTTGTCAAGAGGGCGGCCGGCAACCGCAGCCAACAATCGCGTCGACCTTCAACTGGAGACGAGGGTGACCGCAGCTCCCCGAGAAGGAAGTCCGGTCGCATGAGTGTTGGACACGGACGGTGAGCAGCGGCGTGTGCCTGGCATGTGTGGTGGCGGGTTGATAACGCGCCTGATCCGGAGTGAGGCTTCCGGGTCCCGTGTGGCCATGGCAGGGACCAACCTTGGCAGGACCCGGGGTCTCGCGTCAGATGTGCAGATTGAGTTCCCAAGCAGCCTCACAGGCGGCCCGGAAACAGCAGTCTCCGTCTACGTAGGCGGGATCGTTCCTATCGTTCGGCATGGTGCAGTGGGGGTTGCCAAAGGACTCTATGACTATTCCTTCAGGTGTGCGGATGAACCAGACTTCGGTCGTGTGTCCGTTGGCACAGGTTACCGTGGCCCTTTGTGCGGTTGATTCACTGGCTGGGATCTTCATAATACCCTCTGGTATTCGCATAATGGCGAGTCGGTGGTGGTATTCGACTCTCTAACCGTCAAAGGCTTGCATCCGGAAAAGGGCCGGCCGGCCTCGGACGCCCGTCGACCGTGGCCGAACGCGTTCGGAATTCTCGTTCGACCGCAGACCGAAATGGATCGCATCAGACAATTACGACATGGCTGTCTCAATACTTGCGATGAATCTGACGGCAGTCGCAGTGTAGACCACGGATCTGTTCGAGTCAATGGTATTTCCTCGGGCGGAACCCGGACTGACGGTCAAGACAGGGGGGCTTCGTCGGGCCTCAAAGTGCCAGCCTTTCTTGACACCATCCAAGGGGCCCGGGTTCCCTAAGTGTCCGTCTCAAAACAAGTATCGCACTCTCCGAGCCTGGCACGCAGGAGGTTGCGTCCGTCATCCCGGCAGAAGCCGGAATCCAGGCTTTCCTGCGGGACCTGGACCCCGGCGCCTGCCCCGGACCACGATCCGGGGTTCGCCGGGGCGACGAGCGGGTCGGATTGGCACAGTTATTTCGGGACAGACCCTAAGCGAAACCACCCCGCAAAGGCACCAGGAAGTCACACGCTTCCCCACTGTACCATATTCCCGAGGACTCGAGCTCTCCGTGTCTCAGGGGTTCATTTCCTTCTCCACTGGCGTGAGCCCTGACGTTTTCTCTATTTCTTGAGTGGTAAGTCCTTGGGAGGCGAGGGCGAATGTGCTAACAATGGTAGGGAATCAAGGGGGTGAACACGCATTCTTTCGTCTGGTTACAGGAGAAACAAGATGAAATTACGCTCATTTTCTCGAGTTCTTGTGTCGTCTTTTGTGCTATGGCTGGTGGGACCGATTGTGTGTGCAGCGCAGGAGCCTCCGATCATGTTTGGGTTCATGTTTGTGCTGTCAGGAACTCTGGCCAACTACGGCACATCCTCAAGACAGGGTGCGGAATTGGCCATCGAGGAACTGAACGCGGCCGGGGGCGTGCTGGGGAGAAAGGTAGTCGCCCTGTTCGAGGACAC
>JBFMAA010000011.1:24172-78289 GCA_040755955.1 Thermodesulfobacteriota bacterium | reverse complement strand
ACGTTACTGGCTACATTTCTACCCCCCGCCCGACGTGTTCCCGGTAGGGGCTATACCAGATGTTCGTGGCGGCTGTCAATGAAACGTTCACATTTCTTGACATTACATGGCTACCCCTGAGCCCGTTCTCGGCAGTCTTGTGTTGGTATAATCACGGAAATATGGTGGGTTGTAAAGGTTGCCGCAACCAGTTTCGAGAAGAACTTCCGACTAGCACGGCCGTTTACGGCCGTGAGCCGACAAAGGAGCCTAATGTCCCCGCAATTTCCACGGAGTGACAGTATCATGACGTTCGATTTGTTGTTCTTCCGAGAAGAAATCCCGGGTTCCGCAGCTCCGGGAGACCGTGAATCGCCTTTCTCAGGTGGGGGAGAACCAAGTCGCCTCGCCATCGGTTTTCATGCGGACCGAGGAAGGTGGAGCCGAACTTGGTTTGGGCTCCCAGCCGTAGTCTTGCTGCAGGCCCTACCGGTTTTTCGGTGCACGCGGGCTCACTGAGTTCCTGTGTATCCGCGCGAGAACCTCTCCCGCGGCAAGCGGCCGGGTAATGGTGCATACGAGGTATTCTTCCGGCCCCACCGTGCCGAATGCATAGGGAAGAGGCCCCAGATCGTCCGAGTAGAAGCCGGCTCCGAGTGGCGCCTGCATGGTAGAAAGCCAACCGAGCGGCCTCACCCGAACGGTTCGTGTGAGTCGGGCCGCGTCGAAGGGTAGGGGTACCGGGTAGCTGTTGTTCGTCGGAATGATCACCGTGTCACCAGGATTCAGGTCGGTCTTCCGGAAGTCCAGGGGCCTGAATCCGACTCGCTGCATGTAATACTGGAATCCCCAGTGCCCCTCGAACCACACCCCGTGGTCGGAGGCCGTGAAATGGGTCTGTAGGCGACGGACCGCGGATCGCTGGCAATCTGCCAAGGTGTAGTCCGCCCAGCCGACTGTCAGAGCGACGAGCGCAGCAGGGACCAAAGGGAGATACGTTCGCCATGCGAAGCGCGGCTCAGTCGCCGGCAGCACCCAATCCAGTCGACGGGCAAGCAAGATTCCGGCAGCAGGAATCATGGGCAGGACAGTTCGGGCGTTTGTCGTCCAGTTCACAAAACTCGCGAACAGAAGCGTCCCAAGCACCCAACAGCACAACAACCAGGATTCGGGGTCTTTCCGGGTGAGAGGCTCACGCGCGGCAAGAGCCGTCAGGTATGCGCCCACCGCAACGAACACCACCGAGTGAGCGAGTCCGCTGAAGTTGATGCCGTCTGCCCCGGTCAGGCGGAGAGTCCCAAAGCTAGCCATGGCGTGCAGAAGCGCCGCGGTCAGACCCGACGCTACTAAACCCGCAATCCAACCAGGTCTGGACAGGAGCATCGGAGCGAAACAGGCGGCCGGCGCCACGCAGCCGCCAATGAAAGACAAGCCTGTAAGGGCTTTCTCGAGAAACGCGGAACCGGCCATGGGTCCGGAAGTCACCGCGTGCGATGCGGCATCGGAGAACAAGCCTGTCCGGTACAGCTCAACGGTGAGACGCTCATACCCGAGCAGCATCAGCACAGGGATCGCAAGGTACACAGCCCGAGATACTGCCGAGCCGAGCCGCGCCACCGTATACACAAGCAGCAGAGGCACCATCGTGATCCCGAAGTACTTTGTGAGGGTCGCCAGGCCGATGAGGATGCCTGCCACACACAACCGTCCATGATCGTCGCGTTCCAGCCCCGTTACCCAGAAGACTGCGGCCCACACGGAAAGCGCCACCATCGGAATGTCCGACATCACGCTCGAGGCGGATACGAAAAAGCCGGGACTGAACAGGGTGATAAGAGCTGCCACGTAGGGTCGAGAGGTCATTCCGCGGGCCAAGGTGTAGGTGCCCAGCACCAGCGCGACTGCGGGAATGAGAAACGCGGCGTGCAAGGCTCGTTCGGACCAGCCTACGATCGCCGCGACAGCCGCAATGTAGTACGAGACCAGCGGCGGGTTCTTGTTAATCGCGGACATGGGACGAAACGCGAGCTCCCAGTGAACTTCAAAGCCGAAGAAATCCACGGGTTCTCGAAGGATCTGCTCGGCCGTCCAGAGGAAGAGGGTGTCGTCAATGTGGAAAGCCTTGTCCAGAAATGGAACCAGGCAGCCCACCGTCAAGGCTGCGAGTGACGCGCAGGCAATGATGGGATGGTCTCTGCGGGTGTTCGGGTCAGTCATGGGCAGAGTGCGTCGTGTGCATCGATCAGGTGTCATAGGACCCAACAAATCTCACCCCCGGGTCACGCAGAGGAAGCATCGCAGATGGTAAGCGCTCAGCCTGGGGGAGAAGGAAATGAACCACCAAGACACAAAGGCACGGAGAAAGCGATTCTTCGTCACCCTGACGAGGCGGCTTGCCCATTGATTTCTTACTGCCCTGGTGCCTTCGTCGTTCGCTTCCTCGGCGGAAGCCCGGCCTCATGTGAGTCACGTTCCCTGATCATCTGTGAATTCAGTGACATACCGGTTGCACTGCGCTCTGAATTCCGCCACGACGTCGGTCAGAGGAACGCCTCGTTCTCGTGACACGCGGCCGAGCATTTCCCAGAACCGCTCCATCAGCGGATACGTCTCCTTCGTGAACCTGATGACCAGAGTGGTACCGCACGAGCAATTCCGGTACTGCATGGTGGTCGATACATCCTCGTCCCTTGAATAGGGCTCGAGACAGTGTGCCACAGGAGAGGTCCCGTGGATGTAATCCGGGAAGCTTGGGTACACCCGACCACACGTCCGGCAAGTCTTGGGAAAGATCCGTGAATCCTTGCCGATCTTGGCGAAGAGCTTGATGAATTCCAGGAATCGCTCGTCGTAGTCCTGGGTTCCATTCAATGTGGCAGTCGGTTGCCGTGGCACCTCGGCTCCTTCTTGTGGAAATGCCGTTTCCGGGGGAAGGGACTTTTTACTAATAAGGTTCGATTCCTTCTCTTTTCGAGAAGAAATCTTCAGTTCAGCGGCTCTGGGAGTAAGCAACGTGGCTTCTTTCGCTTGCGTAGAACCAACTCGCCCCGCCCTGGGTCTCCATGCGGGCCGAGGAAGGTCGACGCGAATTTGGTTGCGGCTCCCAGACGCCTTTTGAAAAAAGTCCCTTCCCCCAGACCCCCATCCCCAAAAACTTTTGGAACATGCGGCTCCCGCTGGTCGCCGAAGCCTCACATACCAGGGAACACAACGGCATTTCCATCGTTCGTCGTGGCCACGCGTGGGCATGGTGGTGCTCATGACATGCCGTTTCATTTGGTCCCCGTTCAACCCGAGCCAGCAACCGTGCGCTCCATTATTCCGATGAGCGAAGACGGATACAGGCCCAGCCACAGTACCAACGCGAGCAATCCGGCCAAGACGAGATGCTCCGCCACGGATCCGCCGGCATAGTCGGGAATGGGCTCCGGTCTCTCGCCGAACATGACGGCCACAATCCTCAAGTAGTAGTATATCCCGACCAGACTCGCAACTACAAGACCCGCCACAAGCACCCACAGGCCTGAGCCGACACCACCGAGTATCACATAGAGCTTGCCAACAAACCCAGCAGTCAAAGGGATTCCTGCGAGAGAAAGGAGCATCACCGCAAACACCGCTGCCTGCCACGGTCTCTCCCAGATGAGGCCGCGGTAGTCGTCCAGGCGATCAAGCTCTCGATCAGCACCGGAGAGCGCAATCAGCACACCGAACGCTCCCAGAGTGGTGACGAAATAGGCGACCAGGTAGTAGCCGACCGCATTCAAGGCGAGTTCTCCGCCGGCCAGAAAAGCGACCAGAACATACCCAAAATGCGCGATCGACGAGTATGCGAGAATCCTTTTCACGTTGTCCTGCATCAGCGCTAGCAAGTTCCCCACCGCCATCGAGGCGAACGCGACCGCTCCGAGGAACGACGCCATAGACCCCAGTGAATCGGTCTCCAGAGCGTACTTCAGCAGGAACGCGAGCACCGCTCCCTTGGAAACCGTGGCAATCAGCGCAGTCACCGGTGCAGGTGCTCCCTGATACACATCGGGAGTCCACATGTGGAACGGGACCAGAGACAGTTTGAAACCTATCCCCGTGAGAAACATGGCGATCCCTGCCAGATCCAGAATGCCGATGCCGCCTTTGAGCACGCACGCGTGTACGCTGAATTCCATGGTGCCCGACCGTGCGTACAGTGCGGCGATCCCGAACAAGAGAAAGGCATCGGACACCGCCGCGAGAATCAGATACTTCACCGCACCTTCCAGGCCCGCCGGACTTCCTCGCAGATACCCGATAAGCGCATAAAAAGCCACGCTCAAGATCTCAAGGCCAAGAAAGAACGAGGCAAAATGACCGCTCGAGACGATCACCGCAGCGCCGAATGCCACGAAGAGCAGCAGAAGATAGTACTCCTCACGATTGCCTTCTCGAACCGAGAGGTACCGGTAGGAAAGCACGCCCACTACCGTGCACGAGGCAAGTATCAGGAGCAAGTAGAAAAGCGAATAGCCATCCGCCACAAGAAGCGCAGTCAACCGCACGGGTCGCGGTACCCACCACAACGACACACACGCCAGCACCAACGCTCCGCAAGTCAGACAGACGGTCACCAAGTGACTGCGTGCGAAGGCGATACACAGCATCACCAGCACGCTCGATGCCGCGAGTATGATGAGAGGACTTAGTGCGAGAAGCTGCCGGCCGGTCATGGCGCGCCTCCGGAGACGACTGCTGCCCGTCCTTTCGACCACGCAGCGCTCTTGGCGAACCGCTTGAAACTACCGCCACGCGACCCGAAGTCATTGGAATCACTAAAGCAAGTGCTTGGCCCCTCGACCGTTTCTCCGCCACCAGGGAAGACAGTTTGCGCTTCGCCTCCCTCAACGGGAGGGGTCATGGGCAATGCTTGTGACTTGACCATGAACTGGCCGGCTCCGATCGTCACCCCCCGGAGAGCCTGGGTCCGGGAAACCCAAGAAAACCTGGATTCCTTCTTTTTCAGGAATGACGGGTCAGGCGTCCGCACCCACGCGAGGAGGCCTAAGTGTCCCTTTTCGCAAATACGGTTCCGGATGCCCCGGGGCTTTGTGCCACAGTTGTGGTGGCCGGCGTCCCCCGGATCGAGTCCGGGGCAGCCTCTGCCGGCCCGCCGCCGACCGGCACGGAGGCCGGTCGCTACAATGGGAGAGTCTGAAAAATGTGGGACCGAAGTTACGCACTGGAGCCCTAAGTCACAAGTATTGGTGCCAAGGGGCGGGCGACCCCTGCCGCAGTCTTCATCCCCGGACACGGGGGTGCATGCGGGACGTGGTGCTCGCAATTGCATTCCCGGTGCGCGCGTGATTGCCTTCTTCACGTATTCCACGGAAGGAGCGGCGGTCCAAATCACCGGGTTGGGGTGGAGCCCCAGCCACAAGAGGCTCAGAACCATCACCACCAACGTGGCCTGTTCCCGTGCGGACAGGTCCGGAATATTCCACCGCTCAGACTCCGGCCCCAAGAAGGCACGCAGCATTAGCCAGAGCGAATAGATTGCTGCCAGGACCAACCCAGCAACCGCAGGAATCACCATCACCGGATGGGCTCCGT
Organism: Thermodesulfobacteriota bacterium; assembly: GCA_040755955.1. Lineage (GTDB taxonomy): Bacteria > Desulfobacterota > Desulfomonilia > Desulfomonilales > Desulfomonilaceae > JBFMAA01. Next base: position 72,727 of record JBFMAA010000011.1, on the reverse strand, counting down.
ACGCACCCAGCAAAACCAGGAATTCTCCGACGAAATTCCCCATGCCCGGCAACCCCAAGGACGCAAGCGACACACATAACGCCATGCCGGCCATCAAGGGAACTGTCGTCCACAATCCCCCCATGCGTGCCATCTCTCGGGTGTGCAGCCTCTCCTGCAACAGGCCCGCGATTACGAAGAGGGCTCCTGTGCTGATCCCGTGGCAAATCATCTGCAACACGGCTCCAGTGAGGCCCAAGTCGTTGAAGGCAAACACTCCGAGCAACACGAATCCCAGGTGACTCACGCTCGTATACGCCACCAGTCGTTTGAAGTCCGTCTGCGCAAAGGCGAGCACTGCTCCGTAGAGTATCCCGATCACTCCCAAGAGCATGGCCCAGTGCCCGAAGGCAGAAGCAGCCCCCGGAAACAACGGCACCACAAATCTGATCAGCCCATATGCTCCGGTTTTCAAAAGCAATCCGGCAAGAAGCACGCTCCCCGCAGTTGGCGCCTCGGTGTGCGCGTCGGGCAACCACGTGTGGAACGGGACCATGGGCAGCTTCACCGCAAAGGCCACGAAGAACCCAAGCATCAACCACATGGCCACACGCGGGTCCATGGGCGTTCCCACCAACTTGAAGTAATCGAACGTGTACTCGCCGGTTGCCCTGCCGTGCACGAAGTACAGACCTACTATCGCGGCCAACATCACCAATCCGCCGGCTTGCGTGAAGATGAAGAACTTGATCGCCGCGTACAGGCGCCGTTCGTGCCCCCAGATACCGATGAGAAAATACATGGGGACGAGCATCAGCTCCCAGAAAAAGTAGAACAGCAGTAGGTCCGTCGCGAGAAACACCCCGACTATCCCGGCAAGCGACGCCAACAAGTTGAAATGAAACAGGCCCACACGCTGCGTGATCTCGGTCCATGAACAGACCACCGACACTATTCCAAGAAACGAGGTGAGCGCCACCATCAAGAGGCTCAACCCGTCCATTGCCAGGTGGAAACCGACGCCGAGTTCGGGAATCCAACCGACGCGGAAATCGCCAAACCATGGCGCCTGGGCGGCCAGGCCGTCAAAGCCGGTATCCCCCAACCGGAGCGACAGCACCAGAAACAGCTCAAGAACCATCGCGGCCAGGGATATCCAGCGAACCGCGCGCACGCTCCGCCGGTCCGCGATCCACGCGAGCGTTCCTCCGATCAGAGGTATGGCAATCAACCAGGCGAGCATTACCGGAATACCACCATCCATAATGCGAGCGCGGCTCCTGCCGCGATTCCGAACGCGTACTGTCGTACTCTCCCCGTCTGGGTCTCGCTGAGGCAGTGATGAAGCGTGTCGGTCAGCACTGCGATCGCAGCATACAAGGAATCCACGAAATCATTGCGGTTCACCCGCGCGACCCACATGAAAGGCCTTACCACCAGCAGGTCGTACACGCGGTCAAACCCGAAACCGGACCGCAACAAGCGGTGCAGGAACGATCCTACTCCGGTTTCCGCCAGGACACGCACGTGCTCGGGGCCCCGAAGGAAGAGCAGATACGCGAGCAGCACTCCGGACGAACACAGCACCCCGGAAAGTACCTGCAGCAACGTCTCCGGACCGGCTCCGGCAGCGGCCGAGTTCGCCGCGGGCAACACCCGCTCCAGGAACGTCGAGAAGACCCGTACATGGCCGAGATTGTGGGGAAGCTCCACGAACCCGGCAAATATCGAGAAGAACGCAAGGATCACGAGCGGGATTCCGACGAGAACCCCCGGCCTCCGGTTCACGTGGGTCCTTGGCTCCCCGAAGAATGTGAGAAATACCATACGGAACGTGTATACCGAGGTGACAAAGGCACCCACGCTGCCCCCAAGCCACAACCAGATACCACCCTTGTCCGATGACCACGCATACCACAGGATCGCGTCCTTGCTGTAGAAGCCCGCGGTCACCAGCGGCAGTGACGACAAACAGGCAGCTCCCACAAGGAAGGTCCAAAACACCAACGGCAGGTCTCTGCGAAGTCCTCCGAGTCGGAACATGTTCTGCTCATGGTGCGCGGCCAGAATCACTCCCCCTGCTCCAAGAAACAGAAGTGACTTGAAGAAGGCATGGGTCACGAAATGGAACATCGCGGCCGACCACGCGCCGACGCCGAGGGCCAGGAACATGTACCCTATCTGGCTGATGGTCGAATAGGCCAGCACTCGCTTGATGTCGGTTTGCGCGAGCGCGCTGAATCCGGCAATCAGCAGCGTCGCGACGCCGATCACTGCCACCGCGGTCTGCACCACGGGAGCGAGGGTGAAGATCACATGGGTGCGGGCAATGAGGTACACGCCGGCAGTAACCATGGTTGCAGCATGGATCAAGGCGCTCACGGGTGTCGGGCCTGCCATCGCGTCCGGAAGCCAGGTCTGGAGCGGCAACTGGGCGGACTTCCCGACTGCTCCTCCGAGAAGCAGCACCGCGGCTACTACCGCCACAGTGGAACCGACCTGCCATTGTTCGGATGCCTTGGCCATGAGTTCCTGCACCTGCAACGTCCCCAGGCTGTAGAACATCACAAACAAACCGACCACCATGGCCGTATCGCCGACCCGGGTGGTCACGAAGGCCTTGATCGCGGCGTTCGCGTTGGCTTGTTCCCTGTACCAGAAGCCGATCAGCAAGTAGCTGCAGATTCCGACCAACTCCCACCCGAGGTATAAGAGCACCAGGTTGTCCGCGAGCACGAGGGTCAACATCGAGGCAACAAACAGGTTCATGTACGCGAAGAACCGGTTGAAACCGTCGTCGTGCCACATGTACTCCACGGAATAGAGGTGGATCAGGAAACCGACTACCGTCACCACGAGGACCATTACAAGAGAGAGGGGGTCCAGGTGAAATGCCACCCTTGGGGCAAATCCCGGGAGTTCCATCCATGTCCAGAGCACCTGGGAGAACGCGTGCCCCACCGGCGGACCGGACACGAAACTGATCGCCACCATGCAGGACAACGCCGCAGATACTCCGACAGATCCCACGCCGATGGTCGCGATGATCACCCGGGGGAGTCGGCCGGCAGTGCAGATAAGTGCCAGAAACCCGCCGAGCGGAAGCGCGGGAATAAGGTACAGCAGGTTGAGCATGTCAGCCACTCATGCCGGCAGCCGAGTCCACGTCCAGGGTCCGGAATCGGCGAAAGAATTGCAGCACCAACGCCAATGCCACCGATACCTCCGCTGCCGCAAGGGTCAGGACAAAGATGAACATCACCTGGCCATCAGGTTGAGCCCACCTGGAACCTGCCACCACAAAGGCCAATCCCGCGGCGTTCAGCATGATCTCCACGCTCATGAGGACGAAGATCAGGTTCCTCCGCACCATCACGCCCACGAGCCCCAAGCAGAAGAGCGTACCGGCAAGTAGGAATCCATGCTCCATCGGGACCGGGGTCATCGCGGCAGCTCCCGATCGACTCTCCTACCGAGGTGGTACGCGCCCACGAGCCCGGCCAGAAGCAAGATAGAAGCCAGTTCTACTCCAAGCATGTATTCAGTGAAGAGACTCACGCTGACCTGCTTGGGGGTGACCTCCACCGCCTGGTACGTGGACCTCTCCATCAGCGTCAGCGCATAGACCAGCTCGCTCAAGAGCACCCCGGACAGGACGCACGGGCCAATCCATGCCCCAGGCCTCAGCCACTTTCGTTCGTGCTGTTGAGCAGAGGGCCCCAGGTTCAGCATCATAATTACGAACACAAACAAAACCATGATCGCGCCCGCGTACACGATCACTTCAAGAACCGCCGCAAAGGGAGCTCCCAGGGAGAAGAACACCATCGCCACGGCACACAGCGACGTGATCATGTACAGCAAGGCATGCACGGCATTTGTCCCGGTGATCAAGAGGACCGTGGCGATTATCGCCACACCTCCGGAAATGTAGAACAACGCGTTCAAATCCTGCAACCCTTCACGACTGCATGATAGCGCAGTCGATTCAGAATGATCGTTCGTGCTCGGAAGGCCCCCTCCCCCTTCCCCCTCCCGCGAGGGGAGGGGAATAGGACCTGCTTCCGTCCGAGGGTGAGGAGCACCACCCCGTCCCGCGATGGGAGAGGAATGCCACAGCTCTCCCGCCAGTGGAAACGAGCCCCCGTCTCCCCGAGCGAAAGGTGCACGACCCCGTCCCTCGATGGGAGAGGAATGCCACAGCTCTCCCGCCAGTGGAGGCCGGTGTTCCCCCTCCCTTGATGGGAGGGGGAAGGGGGAGGGTGACATGGGCAACCGAAGCGTCCCGGCTCAAGGCCACGGAAGAACGCTTGCGGAAATCATTCCTTCCGCCTTGGCCTGAAGCGCCACAGCCCTACGGCATGAGCGTCTTCACATCCGCGGGAGACTGTTCGTTTTCCGCGTCACCCTTGTCTTTGCCCGCGATTGCGACTCCGGCCACGCGGTAGAAATTGTAGTCCGGATACTTGCCCGGCCCGCTGATGAGCAGATCTTCCTTTTCATATACGAGGTGCTTGCGCTCATACTCGCACATCTCGAAGTCCGGCGTGAGCTGAATCGCATACGTGGGGCACGCTTCTTCACAGAAGCCGCAGAAAATACACCTCGAGAAGTTGATGCGAAAGAACTCGGGATAACGCCGGCCATGTTCGTCCTGGGTTGCCTCCAGGGAGATGCAGTCCACCGGACACGCGGCAGCACACAGATAGCAGGCCACGCAACGCTCCTGGCCGTCCGGATCACGGGAGAGTATGATCCTGCCTCTCCACCTTGGAGCGATGTACGGCTTCTGTTCCGGGTACAGGATCGTTTCCCGCTTCCGGAAGGTGTGCGTGAAGATCGTCCATATCCCTTTGAGTATGCTCAGCATGCAGGCTCCACACGTACGGACCCGGCGTGGGAGCCTTGCAGCGGACTTTCCCGAGCCCATCCGCGCCAATCATACGCCGTTTCGGAGAGCCGTTTGAGTTCAGGGGTGAATGCCATCGGGTCTCCTGATTTTCGGCCAAACTAATCAGCCGGCAACGAGTGGTCGGAGGGACTTTCCATACCGACCGAAGCGGTATTGTGCGAATTCGTGTCGATTGTCCGAATCATCTCCGCATCCATGTACAGCGTGTCGGGGCATATGTCTTGCTCATGAGGCCAAACGACCGTTCCCAGGGACGCCCGCACTTGCCGGAAATAGGTGATATCCTTCAGTTCGGAGAATACGCCGAAATCCAACAACGGGCGGCAGTCATATATTCCCACCTCGTCATTGGTGAACGTGATCTCCAGTCGGTAGTCCTCGAGCGGAATGACCGCTTTCACTCGCGGATTCATAGTTCACCTCAGCGGATCAATCTTGAAGGGCTGTCGGCCGTTCACGGTGAGGTCCCAATCAGCCATCAATTCATCGCGGCGGATCTCTATCCACGCCGACACAAGGCGCATCTTGGGCTCGGGAATCCACCCTTCGAGCAACTCTCCTTGCGGTATCGCCACCACCGCTTCATCGCCGTGATACCTGACGTGAATGTGAGGCCTCCGATGCCTCCTGTTGTCCAGGAAATACATCGACACTATGATACCATAGAACATCGAGATCACGGGCATCGTGGTCTAACCTCTCAGGGCGCAATTGGCTACCCATCAGCGAGCACCACTGCCGCGGTGATCAGCAGATTCAGCAGCGATATCGGCAACATTACCTTCCAGCCGAAGCCTATCAGTTGATCGTAGCGCAATCTGGGGAGCGTCGCACGCACCAGAATAAAGAACGCCACGAACGTGAAGGTCTTCAGCAGGAACCAAACCACCGGAGGCAGCACAGGTCCCATCCAGCCGCCGAAAAACAGCGTCACGGTGAGCGCGGAGATCAGGATCACGCCCAGATATTCGCCCAGGAAGAACAGCCCGAACTTCATGCCCGAGTATTCCGTGTGAAAACCTGCCACGAGCTCGGTCTCGGCCTCGGGGATGTCGAAGGGGGTGCGGCGAGCCTCCGCGAACCCCGCGATCAGAAACACAACCAGTCCGGGGAACTGCGGCACACAATACCACACCCCACGTTGAGCCTCCACTATTTCCCTGAGATTGAAGGAGCCGGCCAGCATCACCACTCCCATCAGGGACAGGCCCATGAATACTTCGTAACTCAGCATCTGCGCGGCTGCCCTCAGGCCTCCGAGAAGTGCATACTTGTTGTTCGACGCCCAACCCGCCAGCGCGATGCTGTACACACTCAGAGAAGACATGCCAAGCACAAACAGAAGCCCGATGTTCAAGTCCACGACCTGCAAGCCCGGCGCAAAAGGGATCACCGCAAACGACATCAGCACGACGAAGACGATCACCGCGGGTGCGATCACGAACACGGGCTTGTCCGCGAAGGGAGGAATCCAGTCTTCCTTGAAGAACATCTTGATCATGTCCGCGAGAATCTGCAACAAGCCGAACGGTCCCACCCGATTCGGGCCATAACGATCCTGCCATAGCGCAAGCAGCCGACGCTCGAGCCAGACCGTCCCCGAAGCAAGAGCCAGCAGGGCAACCAAGACTCCGACGACAATCGCCAACGGTCGAACCACTTCAGTCATGCGCGTCCTCGTCGCGGCGGGAAGGATCGGCATCCGGTCCGGAACCGGCTCCGAACGCAAGGGTCTTCAAGCTCCCGCATGAGTGCACGCCCAATTCCGAACCTTCTGGGCCCAAGAGTCCCACGGGGAGGCCGAGCACTCCTTCCGGCAGAGTCGGCACCACTCGAACGGGCAGGGTGTGCTCTTCGTCACCGAGCGCCAGTGTCGCCACATCCCCTTCATTGAGCCGCAGGCGTTCCGCCGTAGCGCTTCCCAAAGCCACGTACGGCTTGGGCGCGAGCTCCTCGATGGCCGGGCTCAAGGCGCTGAGCTCCTCGGAACCGAATACGTGACACAATGGGACGATCTGCAGTTCTCCATCCTGGAGTCGGAGTCCGGAGGGCGTTTCGGAAAAGTACGGGATACCTCCCTCTTTCGAGCCTTCCAGGAGTCTCACGCCGGAGTCCCCACCCCGAAGAGGGCCGGAAATCTCGCTCTGGAACTTGTTCAGCGCCTGAACGGAGTTCCATCCTGGAGTCCAGAACCTCGCGGTGAGTCCCGAGGGAGGTTGCCCCCCAAAGCCCTCCATAGAGAACGCAAGTGGTGAATCCGCATCGGAGGGTGGAGCCTGCTCGTGCACGCTGACCTGAGCGTGTATCGCAGTGCGTCCGCTGTACCGGGGGGGCTGTCTCGGGACCCGTTGGCCCAGAACCCGGAACTCCGCGTTCGGAAACGCATCGGATAGCCGCGCACACGCGGGCACGGCACGGCTCAACGCCTGGAGCACGTCGTCCACCTTGCCCCAGGAGCGAGCTTCCGGTCGTCCAAGGGCTGAGGCCAACTCACGAACCCACTTCCAGCCATCGAGCACGTCCTCACTCGGGGGAAAAACCCTGTAGAATCGCTGAGCCCTGCCTTCGCTGCTCACAAGCGTGCCCGTAGATTCGGCAAATGTCGCCGCAGGAAGCACCACATGGACACTTCCTGTAGGAACAGGGATTTCCGAGGGAAGGGGCTTCTTGAAAAAAGTCCCTTCCCCCGGACCCCCATCCCCAAAAACTTTTGGATCATGGCGGCTCCCGTTGGTCGCCGCAGGCCCCAATGTCTTGGGGGACGGTTCCCCAAATCCCGTTCTGTTGTTCGGTTGTGGCTGCGTCGAGGGAAAGGTGGTTCCGGTTGACCGGGTCTGAATGTGGTCGATGACAATCACCTGAGCGGCCCGGGCGAACAGCTCTTCCACGAACGCCCTGGGGGCTCGGCGAAACAGGTCGTTCTCCAGCACGATCAGGGTATCGGCCTTGCCTGAACGCAACAGGTCCGCGGCGTCCTCGAGGGAAAGCCCGCCGATCATGCTCACACCGAGGCTGTTGCACTCGGGGACAACCATCGCGGGTCCCAGGCCGCGACCGAGCTTGTGCAGCGCCCGGGCAACATTCGAAGCCGCCTGGACCACCGACAGCGAACCGAGCGACATTCCTGACACCACCAGAGGTCGTTCGGCTTCCCGGAGCTCCTCCGCGATCTCGCCGGCCAGCACCGCGGCATCCGTACTGAGGTTCGTCACCGGCGGGGCTTGAGAATCCAGTTCGTGCGCCACTGCAAAACCGAGCCGCGCAATCTCGTCCGGAGTCCCATGGTAGGTCCGGGTTGCCACGTCATCCAGTCTGGTGCCGCACGGAGTCGCGAGGAACAGGGGACCTTTTTCGTCCTGAATGACCTGCCGCACCGCGGAAGCGCTCCACCTCGGAATTTCCACGGCATCGACGGTTCGCAAGGGTCGGTTCAGCGCCGACCTGCGCAGGGTCAGGGCAAGTCTCGGTGCGGTGTTCAGGACATCTTCGCCGAGGACAAGCACCGCATCGGCCTGTTCCATTTCCCGTAGTGACGGGGTCGGAACCGGGCTGTTCCGCAGCACGTCCAGGACCGCGGTCATCAGCTCTGAAGTGCTTCCGGACACCCCCATGGAGAAACGCTCCGCCCCCACGAGGGCACGCAGTGCGAAGTTCGATTCGAGAGAAGCCCTTGGAGACCCGATGCCCACGACTCCATTTGCTCTGGTCAACGCAGATCCGCACACGGCCAGGGCTTCGGCGGCTGAGACAGGGCGTCCTCCGACCAGGGGCCGGCGAATTCTGCCGGGGTGGTTGACAAATTCGTATCCGAAGCGTCCCCTGTCGCAAAGGAAGTAGCCGTTCACCTCCGAGTGGTATCTGTTCAGGACTCGCCGCAGAGTGCCGTAACGTTCACCCGGAATCGTGTTGCAGCCGACCCCGCAATGCACGCACACCGACGGAGCGGTCTGCAGGTCCCATTTCCGGGTGAAGTGTCTGCGGAGGGTCCGGTCGGTAAACACTCCTGTGGGACAGACCTCCACGAGGTTGCCGCTGAACTCGTTCTCGAGAACGCCGTCTTCCGCTCTCCCGAAATAGAGACGCGCGTGGGTTCCGAACACGTTAAGGTCGCGGCCGCCCGCGTAATGCCGGTAGAAACGCACACAGCGGTAACACTGAATGCACCGGTTCATTTCGTGATGGAGAAACGGGCCGAGGTACTGGTTGCGAAAGGTCCTCTTCTTGAACGGGAACCTCCGATAGTTGTGACCGGTCATGACGGTCATGTCCTGCAAGTGACACTCGCCCCCTTCGTCACAGACAGGGCAATCGTGGGGATGATTGAGCATGAGCCACTCGATGACGCTCTTTCTGAATTCCCGCACTTCCGGATCATCCAGAGAGATCCGCATCCCGTCCTTCACGGGAGTCATGCACGACATCACGATGTGCCCGCGGGTGTCGTCTTCATCCCGGAAATTCTTCACCGCACACAACCGGCACGACCCGACCGAATGCAGGGCAGGATGCCAACAGAAATAGGGGACGTCGAAACCCAACGAGAGACAGGCGGTCAACAGATTCTGATCGTCAGCAACCTGGTAGGGCGTATGATCGATGTATATGGTTGCCATTCCCTCTCTCTCCATGGGTCGTCCACATTCATGCGGAGTCGTTCGAGCATTCCGTCAAGGCTGAAGGTCCACATAGACGCAGTAGGAATGGGCAGAGGGCGGTTCGTATCCTTCAAGGCGCATTCCCTCCACATGAAATCCCACTGCCTCATTCATGGTCTGTTCAACTTCCTCACGAGTTGCACCGGTGGCAATACACGCGGGTAGATCGGGGGAATATGCGGAAAAACCGGTGTCGGTCTTCTCCACTACGATGAGGTATTTCATGGCCGTAACCCCGCTTGCGTCAAGATGCTGTTCAGCGTCCTAAAGAAATTCAACCCGCGGCGGAAGGGGTCCCTCTCAGCCTCACCCGCATGCAGCTCAACGGTACGGGCACCGTTTCTCTTTGATGTGGCGCTCAAAGTCCTCGCGAAAGAACCTGAGCGCACTCCGAAGCGGTTCCATCGCTCCCGGGGCCAGGGCGCAGAAAGTCCTTCCCAGCCAGAGCAGCCTGGTGTGGTCTTGCAGCGCCTCCAAGTGGTCCGGTTGGCCGCGTCCTTCCTCTATATCCTCGAGTATCCCGGCTACCAGCGGGAGACCTTCCCGACACGGTGTGCACCATCCACACGACTCACGCGCGAAGAATCTTTCCAGGTTCAGTACCATTCCCACAGGACAGGTCCTGTCATCAAGCACGATCATGGTGCCTGTGCCAAGCCTGCTGCCCGCCTCCTGGACGGAATCGAAATCCATCGGCACATCCAGGTGTTGTTCCAGCAAGAAGTCGGTGGAAGCGCCTCCTGGCAATACACCTCGGAATTTGAGGCCGTCGCGCATGCCTCCCGCGTGCGCCTCGATGAGATCGCGGATCGTGGTACCCATCGGCAGTTCCCATGCGCCGGGTCGCCGGACCTTGCCGCTCACCCCGTAGATCTTGGTGCCTCCGTCCTTGCACAGGCTGAGCCCTTTGAACCAGTCTGACCCGTGGTTGACGATGTGTTTCACGTTGCAGATGGTTTCCACGTTGTTCATGTTGGTCGGCTTGCCCCAAAGACCGGACATGGTCTGCTGCGGGGGACGAGGCGAGGGAATCGCACGCTTCCCTTCCAGCGCTCGTGCGAGCGCGCTTCCTTCCCCGCAAATGTATCTTCCCGCGCTCACGTGAAGGTGCAGTTCCAGGCTGTAGTCAGTTCCGAGGATGCGCGTCCCCAGGTATCCGCGGTCGTATGCCTCGGCAATGGCCGTTCGCAACCGCCGGGTCGCGAGCTTGTACTCGTTTCGCAAGAACAGATACGCGCAATCTGACCCGACCGCGTAGCTTCCAATGATGATCCCTTCGATGAGCTGATGAGGATCACCTTCCATGAGCACGCGATCCTTGAACGTGCCTGGTTCCATTTCGTCCGCATCGACCACGAAGTACTTCGGGCATGGAGCGTCCGGACCACAGGGCATGGAGCGCCACTTCTCCCCCGTAGGGAAGCCGGCTCCTCCGCGGCCACGCAGCCTCGAATCGCTGACCAGATCCACCACCGCCTGGGGGGACATCTCACGCAGTGCCTTCCGGACCGCGACGTACCCGTCCTTCGCTTCGTACTCGGCGAGGGACAAAGGCTCGCTACCGTTCCGGAAGTGTGTGGTGAGCGGTCGTTCCATGGCTATGGGTAAGTCTCCAGGATTCGGTCCATGCTGCCGGGGTCAAGCTTCACGTGCAGGTCGTCGTCTATCATCATGGCCGGCGCCTGCTCGCACACGCCGAGACATTGTATCGGCAACATGGTGAACCGTCCGTCGGACGTGGTTTGGCCGAAGCCTATCCCCAACCGGTCCGACAGATATTCCGCCACCGACTGGTAGCCCATTATCCAGCAACTGACGCTGTCGCACAACAGTATTACGTGCCTGCCCACAGGCTGACGGTAGATGTGGTTGTAGAACGTGGCGACCGCGTCCACCTCTTCCGGGGTCATGTGGAGCACCCGTGCGAGATCACGGATCTGCTCGTCGGAGACCCACCTGCAGTGCTTCTTCACGACAAGCAGCGCGTCAATGCAGACATGATGGGGATTCTGTGCCCGACCTATCTTGAGCTCGATTTCCCGGATTATTGTGTCGGTCAGCATGGGTCACCGGTCCACGTCGGCCATCACGTAGTCGATGCTGCCGAGGAAGGCCACCAGATCCGCCACGGTAAGCCCCTTGGCAACTGCGGGAATCATCTGAAGGTGGGGAAAGGACGGAGTTCGTATCCTCGCTCGGTATGGCGAGGTGTTCCCGTCCGAGACAAGATAGTATCCGTTGTCGCCCTTCGTGGCTTCCACGTGGCAGAGGGCTTCTCCGGGGGGAATCACCGGGCCCCACGTCACGTTCACGAAGTGGGTGATAAGGGTCTCGATGTCGTGCATGGTCCGCTCTTTGCGAGGCGGCATGGCCAACGGGTGATCGGCCTTGTACGGCCCCTCGGGCATGTGTTCAAGGCATTGCTCAATGATCCTGAGGCTTTGGCGCATCTCCTCCACCCTGACCACGCTCCGGTCATAGCAGTCCCCGCGTGTCCCGGTGGGGATGTCGAAGTCGAGCTGATCGTACCCCGAGTAGGGACGTTTCTTACGGAAATCCCATTCGCAGCCGGTTGAGCGCAAGCCGGGCCCTGTCACGCCCCATTCGATGGCTTCCTCGGTCGAGTACTCGGCAATGCCGACGGTTCTCGCCTTGAGTATCCGGTTCTTGAGGGCAAGGGTCTCGTATTCTCGCAGCCGCGCAGGGAAGTAGTTCACGAAGTCGCGGACCAGGCTGTCCCATCCGCGGGGCAGGTCATTGGCAACGCCGCCGATTCTGAACCACATCGGATGCATGCGGCCGCCGCACACTGCCTCCACGATGCCGAAAATCCTCTCCCTGTCGTTGAACGTGAAGAATACCGGAGACATGGCTCCCACGTCCTGCACGAAGGTCCCGTAGAACACAAGGTGGCTCGCAATCCGGAAGAACTCGGCCATCATCACCCGAATGACCTTGACCCTGTCAGGAACCTCGATACCCGCGAGCTTCTCCACGGCAAGCACGTACGGGAAGTTGTTCATGGCTCCGCCAAGGTAGTCTATCCGATCGGTGTAAGGGATAAATGTGTGCCAGGTCTGGCGTTCCGCCATTTTTTCCGCACCGCGGTGGTGGTATCCGATGTCGAGGGCCACATCGACGATCTCCTCCGCGTCGAGCGCGAGCACCAGCCGGAACACCCCATGAGTCGAGGGGTGCTGGGGCCCCATGTTCAGGAACATGTACTTCGTGTGGTCGAGGGGTTTCATGCCCCACTGTTCCGGATCAAATCGGAGAGCGAGTTCTTCCGACTCGGCTTTCTCTTCGGAAAGTTGGAAAGGTCCCATCTCGGTGGCCCGCGCGGGATGTTCCTTTCTGAGCGGGTGACCGATCCAGGTCGGAGGAAGCAGGATGCGTCTGAGGTCCGGATGCCCCTCGAATCGGATACCGAACATGTCCCAGACTTCTCGTTCGTACCAGTTCGCAGAGGGCCAGATGTCAACGCAACTCTCAACACAGGGAAAATCACCGGTGAGGGGAACCTTTACCCTGATGTCTTGGTTCCGATCGACAGAGAGAAGATGATACACCAAGGAAAAACCACAGCCCTGCCGGTCGGCTCGGCTGTTTCGCAGGCGCTCATCCACCGCGGTGAGATCGTACAGCATCCGGTAGGGACGAGGACTCCGGTATTTGAGGTGGCGGAGCACGTCCTTCACGCGATTCGCGGAGACCCATACCGTGTGTACATCGTCTTTGGTCTTCTGGGGGACGACGCCGGCCGCGCCGAATTCTCGCTGCAGATCGAGGGAAATGTCTCCGTCTTGCTCCGTCACTCTACAGTCCTCGCCCCCTCCTTGGCAAGAGGAGGTTTGGGCATGTCTCCCGGGAACGACCGATCATCGGGCCGGAGTCTGGGCTAGATGGTGTCGGGCGGCCTGAGCACCGTTGTTTGGCATCGGGTTTCGCGTTTCAGATCCCGCATCGACCCCATCTTTGGGCGAAAAACATCCTGGGAGCCGACCACATGGCTCAGAGGCCTTCGTTCCTTCCCGATCTTCTCTCGGAGCAACAGCAGCCCCTCCATGAACGCGTCCGGACGCGGCGGACATCCCGGAACGTATACATCCACAGGCATGAACTTGTCCACCCCTTGGACTACGCTGTAGATGTCGTACATGCCTCCGGAATTGGCGCATGACCCCATCGAGATGACCCACCTGGGTTCCATCATCTGCTGATACAACCGCCTTATCACCGGTGCCATCTTGACGAAGACCGTCCCGGCAATCACCATCAGGTCGGCCTCACGGGGAGTACCGCGGATGACTTCGGCTCCAAATCGCGCAATGTCGTACTTGCTGGTGAGGCTTGTTGCCATCTCCACGTAGCAGCACGACAAACCGAAATTGAAAGGCCAGATCGAGTTCTTTCTCCCCCAGGCGACCAGATCGGAGAGACGACTTAGGATGACGTTTCCGGCACCTGACGATTCACGTATAAGTTCACTTGGCACGAGCACAGAACTCTGCCCTTTCCTCGGGTCAGTGAAAGAGATGAAGATGCGGAGCACACAGAAGGCGCCATAGTGCCCCGATTGGAAAACTGCGACAGGTCTCACACCTCCCCTTGTCCTCCCATCAAGGCAGGAAAGCGCACGGCTTCTCCCCGGGCAGGATTAAGGAAAAAGGGAGGTGGGGTCCATCTCTTCAAGCGTCCCGCAGCATTCGAGGAGCGAGACAATATGCTGGGCGGCAGAATTTCGGCATCGGTTTCACGGGTCGGGGGGGAGTCGTGCCTGTCGCTTCTTGACATCACCTCGGCCCGAGGAAAACCGTATGGGATATTCTGCCAGGCAGTACTAGGGAACGGAGCCCTTGTCGGTCGATGCACCGACATGCAAGGCTCCGACTCTCCACAGATAGACGAGACCCGCGAGAAGGACCCCTATGAACACCACCGCTTCCACGTATCCTATCCAACCGGCCTCTCGAACCCCCAACGCCCAGGCCATTATGAAGAGCGTCTCCAGGTCGAAGATCACAAAGAAGACCGCGATCAGATAGAACTTCGCGTCGACCGGAAGTTGAGCGGAGCCGCTGATTACCGTACCCGACTCGTACGGCTCACCCGTGGCACGCTGGCGATGTGTCTCCCCGAGAAAGCGGGAGAGCACCAATATCCCCGCAATCAGTGCCAGTACCGCGAAGAGGTGGACCGCAAAAGGCCACAGAATCGGATACACGTTCATCTCCTCAGCCGGTTACCTGCCCCCGAGCCCGAAGCACTCGCCCTGTTCCGTTTCCGTCGCGGTCCTCTGTCCGCAACGTGGAGGGAACAGTTTCACGCACCGCAAACCCGATTGCAACGAAAAAAGAACCCCGGCCGTTGATTAGGATTCAGACCGCGTATCAGACGGTTTTCCGTGAACCTTCCGAGTGAATCCCCAAAGTCGGCCACAGTAATTGTGTACGGCGCACGCTATTTCTTCTTCTTGGGCTTCTCTTCTTTCTTCTCGGGTTTTGCAGGGGCTTTTGCAGGAGGCGGAGCCGGTTGTGCCCCGCCCTTGGCAGCCTCTTTGAGGGCCTTGGCCGCCCTGAAAGCGGGGACCCTGCACGCAGGGATCTGTATCTTGTCCCCTGTGCGCGGATTCACCCCTGTGCGGGCCTTCCTCTCGGTCACGACGAAGGTGCCCAACTGGTCGATCCTGATCTCCCCCTCTTTTGTCAGAGAGGTGTGAATGGCCTTGATAATGGCATCGACAGCCATTTCCGCTGCTTTCTTCGTGACTTGGGCGTTCTGCGCCACATGGGAAACCAATTCTCCCTTAGTCATTTCACGACCTCCTCAGTGTCTTCAGGATTTGTTTTGGCCGGAGCTTTGTGAGACGGCGCTTACCCTATATCGCCGGGAATAAACGTTGTCAAGCGGGAATTCCGGGTCAGAGTGTCCTTTACGCGCTTTTGTAGCCCCGTTATGGAGAGTACCCCCCGGCCGGCGAGGTGGATCAAGCCGTCCAGTGTGCTAAGGGAAAACGGCTCCTGTTCTGCTGTTGCCTGGATTTCGACCAGGTTTCCGGAGCCCGTCATGACCACGTTCATGTCCACATCCGCGTGCGCGTCCTCCGCGTAGTCGAGGTCCAGCAGGAGCTCGCCCCCCCGGACCCCCACGCTGACCGCGGCAACCGAGTCCACAACCGGATTGCGAGCCAGTGTTCCTTGCTCGACCATGCGCTCGAATGCCTGAAACAGCGCGACCCATGCCGCGCTGATGGACGCGACTCTGGTCCCCCCATCGGCCTGGAGCACATCGCAATCGACCGTGACAGTCCTTTCTCCGAAGCCGTTGAGGTCCACCACACACCTCAGCGACCGGCCGATGAGGCGTTGGATCTCCATGGTTCTGCCGCCAATGCGCGCACCGCGCTCCCTGGGGCTTCTCGTCTGAGTTGCTCGAGGAAGCATGGAGTATTCCGCGGTGATCCACCCTCCTCCGCGGCCTGCCATCCAGGGAGGAACCTTGTCTTCGACTGATGCCGCAACCATTACTCTTGTACGGCCGCATTCAATGAGCGCGGACCCTTCCGCGTAGGCAAGCACTCCCGGAATAATCGTCCAGGGCCTGAGTTCGTCCGGTTTTCGACCGTCGGGTCTGCCGGTCTGTTCCATGGGCGTAGATTCCTCCGATGTAAGGGTTCATCCGGCTGGCTGGAATAATTAACCACCGGGACACGAAGACACCAAGAAAGCCTGTTCACAAGAACCGCAGCCTGAAGTGTATCTTCTGATTCCCTGTAACCGTTCACAGGGACCCGCGGCATGTCTCGCGAGACGACGTGAACCGTTGCTTGCCCTGGACTTCCGTAATCATCCGGGCGAATTGTAGGGGCGGACCTGCGTGTCCGCCCTTGTATTTCTTTGCGGCCACCACGGGGCCGACACGTGGGTCTGCCCGTATGCACGCAAGCCGTGCGGTTCGTCAAGCCGCGAACTTCCGCTCATTTTCACCCCTTCGCCCAGCGTATTTCCACGAAGAGCCTACGGCAGGCCGACTCGAATGCGATACTTGACCTTCAGCTCTTTGTCCTTGGGGACCTTTACGTCGAAGCGTATGGTGAAGGCATCCTTCTTCTCGAAGGGATGCGACTTGCTGATTACCTCCCAGTTCCCGATGAGCGGTTCGACGATCCCCACGGTCACGTCTGCGTCTTTGCGATTGCGCAGGGTGATTTCCCATTCGGATTCCCAGAGGCGCGTGGTGATCTGCTTGAAGTCGGTCTGGCGCCGTTCCGCGACCACATCGAAGGCCTCGCCGATCTTGAGCTTGACCTCCTCATTCTTTGGGGTGTGGACGATCTTGTCCTCGCCCACGAACTGTTGGCTGCCGTCCTGGTCCTGCTTGTAGAGCCGCATGATTCCCGCAGGAAGCGGCATACCCATCCGGTTCTCCTTGGAGTTCTTGAGCTTCACGTACACATTCACGGGCTGTTTGGGGTTCTCCTCCCGGTACTGCCTCGCGAAGTAGGTTTTGACCCCGTACACGAGCAGCTCCTTGTCGACCTTCACCCCCGAGGCCTCAGTGAATCGTATCTGTTTGGTCTGATTGTCCTTGATCGTGGTCTTTCGCTGGAGATCGTAGATGTGGTACTCGAAGAAAGCCTTCTCCTCGAGCTGGGGCCTTGCTTCGAGCTCGGCCTTCATTCGGCGCGGAACGGCCACACTTGCAGGTACCGGCGGTTGCACCGTGTGGACCTCGCCTGCCACAAGCTTCAATCGCGCGTTGTGGTACGCGGCCCCGCTCTTGTTATCAACCGTGACCCAGCCTGAGAGGTCGGCCTGTTTGTCTTCCTTGTCCAGGATCACCACGTAGTCAGCCTTCCAGTTGATCTGGTTGGTGAGGTAAGAGACTTCCAGCGTATGGGGTTTGTCGGTCTGGTTGGAAACAAGCCACGTGAGAGTCGGTTTGGCGATGAGGTCTTCCGGCAGTTTGGGGAGCACGCGGTACCCGCCGTGTCCGAGCCAAATCTCGTCCTTGATCCGAAATACGGGCTGTCCCTGGTTGTTGCTCAGAAGGGTCGCGTCGAGAATTTCCTTGCGATCCAGGAACTTGTTCTCGTCCACGATCTTGATCTGCTTGCCCACGTACTTGTCCATGAGCTTGTTGGGATTCATGAGGTCGTATTCGTAATTCTGTTCGAGCACCGTGAAGGCTGCGGGGTCGCTAAGCGATTTCACGTGCACGGTCACGGGCATGATCTGCGAGGCCACGTCCATGAATTGCAGCTCACCTTCTCCCTTGGGGAGCTTGACGTTTCGCACGTCTTTCACGAGGGCCAGGTTGTTGTTGTACGCGGTGACTTCGACGGCGGTCTGGTCCGGCGCCCCGCTGACGGTCACACTCCCGGCCTCGGCCTGGAAGCACAGGACCGCCAAGAACAGCAAGGCCAGTACGAATCTCGCAATCATGGTTCGCGTTTCCTTTCTTTGGTGCATGCGTTCAGCCCCGGGGGAGCAAGAGAACGAGGCGGCAAGACACAACGGCACGAAGTGCTCCGTGGGGTGAGGCTCGGCCATATATGTGGAAAGACTGGGGTTGTGGCGACCGGTCTCCGTGCCTGTCAGTCGTCGGGACAAAAGGGGCGCGGACGCTGCCGCTCGTCCACACGGAAAAGAGTCCCGGGCCCGGCACAGTGGACGCGGACCTGCCTACGGAGGGGGTGCAGCGCGTCTCGGTCTTGGGTAACCCATCGGAATAATTAGGCCCTCCGAGGGCTTGTACCCGTTTCACTGCTTCGGGCTCCCCCCGGCGCTCACGCACCGGGCTCCTATCTGCCGCCCCTCTGGGGCTCCGGAGGCGCACGTGTAGTCCCGCAGGGACGTAAGAAAGTAGCCCGGGACGTGAGTCCCGGGTGGCAGAAATGCACCGTGGCATCATTAGGATACCAAAGTGCGCGGCACCCCGACGGAGGAAGCACGATCCCGAATTCGCTCGCCACCCGATCGCCTTTGAAGTTCTCCTCTTTGTGCCGGGGCCGCGGTGCGGAGTGTCTTCACCGCGGACGAGGGACTCCCGCTGAAAGCCGGCTCTGCGGGGAGGGTCTATTTCGGTGTCTTCTTGGCCCCGTTTTCCAGGAGAAACCTGACGATCTCCGCGTGGCCGCCGGCTGAAGCCGCGATCAGCGGAGTCCGGCCTTGATTGTCGCGGGCGTTGGCATCGGCCCCCTTCGCCAGGAACAG
This sequence comes from Thermodesulfobacteriota bacterium, assembly GCA_040755955.1. Taxonomy (GTDB): domain Bacteria; phylum Desulfobacterota; class Desulfomonilia; order Desulfomonilales; family Desulfomonilaceae; genus JBFMAA01. The sequence continues at coordinate 53,966 of JBFMAA010000011.1, read as the reverse complement.
CTTCACCATGTGCAGATGCCCGCTCGAAGAGGCTTCCACAAGAGCAGTCTGGCCGTGCCTGTTGGCCGCGTTGGGGTCTACTCCTTGTTTGAGCAGGTACTCCACGATTTCCGGGCGACCTTGCTGAGCTGCCCCCACCAACACGCCGGCCGTCTCCTTCCCATCGGTCCCCAGAGCCGCGCCCTTGCCTGCGAGCATCTTCACTACTTCCAGGTGACCACTCATTGCCGCATACATCAGCGGGGTGATCCCTTGCGAGTCCCCAGCGTTGATATCCGCACCTGCAGCCGTGAGAATAGCCACCGAGTCGATCTGGCCGTTGCCCGCGGCCCAACTGACCGGGGTTCGCCCTTGCCTGTCTCTGGCGTTGAGGTTCACTTTCTTGCTGAGAAGGAGTTTCACGATCTCCGGTCTGCTGGACATGCACGCGGCCATGAGGGGAGTCCTTCCGGACCTGTCTACCACATCGAGTTCCGCGCCTTTCTGCAAGAGCAGTTCTACCACGTCCTCCGAACCGCTGGTGCAGGCATACATCAGCGCACTTTGGCCGTAGCTGTCCTTGGCATTGGGATCCGCTCCCTTTTCCAGAAAGAACTTCGCAGCCTCGGACCGACCGCTCGAACAAGCCCACAGAAACGCGGTCTTGCCTTGGCGATCTTTGGCTTCCGGATCGGCCTTGTTCTCAAGGAGCAGTTTTACCGATTCGATCTGACCGGTGGACGCGGCATCGATGAGCGCGGTCCTCCCCTGATGGTCTTTGTCGTCGGCCTTGGCTCCGAGTTTCAGGAGCAGCTTGAGGATCTCCATGTGACCGTTCTGAGCAGCATACATAAGTGCGGTCTTGCCGTTTCGGTCTCGCGCGTTGATGTCCGCTTTCGTCCCTTTGGGTTCGGTGCAGGCCGTGCCCTGCCAACAGAGCCCGAGAATCATCATCGGGACCAACCACAGTCCGGTACGTGTGAGCATTGCAGGTACCTCCAATCCGGGCAGCGATATTACCGGGTGCTATTGAGTCTGCATCCATTATACATGTCTTTCGCCAACAGCGATCATTTGTTACGGTTCGGCTCCGCGACGGCATGAAAATGCGCCCGGAATGCCGTCGGCATGCGCTCAATGGGCAGGTTGGGAGGGCGGCGTCCCCTTGCGGCTCAAGATCTCGGCGAGTCGTTATGGTATTCTCTGGTGTCAGGGATCAGGGACGGGACCTCTTTCTCGATGTTGAGGGTGTCTTTTGCATCCCCGGAACGCCTCCACAACCTCGATGTCCCCCGTGATGCGGCGTTCCTGCTCGCCCCGGGGACCCGTTCTTCCCGTGCAGGTATCGGCTTGCCGGTGACTTCGCCGTGTATTGCGTTCAGGATCTCCTGGAGGCTGTTGAAGACCGTCTCGACTATTTGGGGTTCCAGGTGGAGCTCGCCTTCCGCAGTGCGGCCCTTGTCGATGGTATCCTCCGCGATGTGGTACGCGGCGATGACACTGCGGATAATATTGCGCTTCCTGTGGATCTCGCGCCACGCCACCCACGAGGCAAAAAACGAGGTCATTCCGAAGAGCACGCACAGAACAAAAATGATGACGTGGAAATACTTGATTGTGATATCAAGGAGGTTCATCGTATCCATGGGATTCTCCTTCCGAAGCCGCGGACGGGACCGGGTACCGGCAGAGATTCCCTATCAGGATTGGGCTGTCGGGTCAAATGAATTGGGCGCCTGCTGAGACCGATCGGGGAAAGATCATGTGCGGAAGATTTTTTGTCACAGCACCGGGTAGCATCATCGCCGAGCGGTTCCAGCTCGCCGTTGAACCCGAGCTGCCCCCCCGTTTCAACATCGCCCCGTCTCAGGCTGTTCTCGCTGTTCGGACGCACAGGGATTCGGGAGGCAGAGAACCGGCCATGCTGAAGTGGGGCTTGATTCCTCGTTGGGCCAAGGAGATCTCCCACGGGTACAAGACCATCAATGCAAGGGCCGAGACGGTAGAAAAGACCCCGGCCTTCAGAGATGCGTTCCGCCGCCGCCGGTGTCTGGTGGTCGCGACCGGGTTTTACGAGTGGCAGAAGCGCGAGACCTCCAAGCAACCCTACGCGATCACGATGGCTGACGGGAGTCCCTTCGCGTTTGCCGGCCTGTGGGAGCTGCGGCAGGCTCCCGGCGAAGACATCATGGAAACCTGTGCGATCATCACGACCGAGGCCAACGGATTGGTGGCGCGAATCCACGATCGCATGCCCGTGATCCTCCCCGAGGGGGCGTACGACCTCTGGCTGGACCCCTCCGAGAGCCGGATCGAGGTCTTGAAGCCACTGTTGCGGCCGTATCCGCAAGAGGCCATGGCCGCGTATGCAGTGAGCAAGGTTGTGAACAACCCGGCGAACGAGACTCCGGAATGCCTGGCTCCGGCGCCGGAGTGACACACTGGGCGCTCATGTTGATCAGGAATGCGTCACCGCATTTGGGCAGCAGCAAACTGCAGCGGTTCTCATTGGTTTCGATCGGTCCGCGGGCTGGAAGGCCCGCCCCACAGGAACAGGCTGTTCCTGAATCGGAGACTACTTTCGGGAACTGCTTGAGGCGAGGTGCAACTGTGTTCGTGTGGCTACGAATCTGGAAATTGGTACTGTACCTTGCGGTAGTGGGACTCTTCGCGCTTTCCGTCGGGGTGCTCAGTGAACGAGGGGAGGTGTTGCTTCTCAACGAATTTGCCTCACTTTCTCAGGAAGACCCTGTTCCCAAGGCCGAGTCTCTGGTTGCAGAAGGGAAGGTCTGCTCTGCCCTTGAGTATCTGGGCTTCTTCAAAGATTACGAGTACGTGAAAGAGATGCCCAAATTCGGCGGATTGTACTCGCAGCTTCAGCAGACACGTTCGTCCGCGCTCTTCATGGGATCGCAGGTCTTGGAAGGCCTGTGGACGGGAAAAGGGGATTGCGCTGAAGCTCTGATATCCGCGACGATCTCGGATTTCTTCGTGGTCGGTGATGTGCGGGATCTGTTCCGGGAATTCGGGAAGCGCTTTCAGGGTGAAGGTTCCGACGAGCTCACCGAAGCCTTAGCCGCCGTCGGTATCGTCCTCACCGGCGTGACCGTATTCAGCGGCGGGGCCACCATACCGGCAAAGGCTCCTCTGTCTCTCCTGAAGATTACCAAGAAGTTGGGGAAGCTGTCTACTCCTCTTGAGAAAGAGCTCGTGGGCCTCTTTCGCAGAGCTCGAACCACCGGCGATGTCAAGGAAGTGGAAGCTGTTGCCGGCAGCCTGTATCGGTTGGCCGGGAATCCGCACCTGCGAACCCACCTTTTTGACGTGATCGGCCAATGCAAGGAGATCAAGGACTTTGCCCGGATGGAGAGAATGGCCGAGGCCTTCGGGAACAAGACCGCCAAGTTTCTGAAGGTCGGAGGAGATGCGGTGCCGGCGGTCTTCTCGAAGTACGGCAAAGACAAGGCTCTGGTGGGGACAATGGATACCGCCCTGCAGTATGGGCCTTCCGGAGCCCGCCTGCTGGGGCGAACCGGCCCAAGCAAGTTCATGGAGTATCTCAAGATCGCGAAGTTGGGGGCCAGGGGGGGGCGAGTCGCTCACAAAGGACACCTGTGGTCCCTCATGCACTGGATGGCTGCGGGTGTGCCCTTGTTCTATCTGTATGTGCTGACCTTTTCCAGCGGAGCGGTCGCCGTAGGGGTTCCGTCGGTGAAGCTGGCCAAGGCCGTGCGAGGTTTCCGCAGAGCTCACGCGTGATCTTTCCGCGATTGCAACCGTTCTCGGCCGAGCAATACTCACCGCAGTCGCAGAGCAGCCGGGAACCGTGATCATGCATCGCGTCGACCTTCCTTGGTTCGCGTGCAGTCCGATGGCGAGGGCAGTTGGTTGTCCGCACCCCGCGATCTGCCGTCACCGTTGCGGAAACGCGCAGTCAAGGTGCGATGATGAATCGGTCCTTTCCCGAATTCTTCGCGGGCGGAGACGAATCTGAACCACATGTCAAGAATGGATAGGAATTCTTGCCCCCAAGCGGGAAATTCACGCGAGTCCCGGGTGGCGGCAACCGGCAGCGAGAGCCGAGGTCGGGAGAGTGGTGGGGTGAAGGGGCATAGGAGCTAACTTCGGCACTCTACACACGACAGGGGCCCCGTATTCTTGCCCGGCGCTGAAGCGTCCGGCTATTTTCAGTCGCCCCTGCGGGGCTTGAGAAGGCTGACGTCCCGGAGGGACGTTTGATAATAGCAGTGCCTTTCAAGGCCGATCGAGAGAGCAAGGAAGCCCAAGGTAGCGCCTGGGGATGAAGGGAGAAGCAAGGTATCGAGACTACGTCAAGAGAGCGTTCGCAGCCCCAATTTCGGGTGGCGTCAAGGACAGGTCCACGGAAGCTTTCGAGCCTATCTTGACTTTCTCTCCGGAAAGTCGTAGAAATGTGCCCACTCAATTGATGAAACGGCCCAGCCGGGGTAGCTCAGAGGCCAGAGCAGATGATTCGTAATCATCAGGTCGTGGGTTCGACTCCCATCCCCGGCTCCAATATTTGTGTCATCTAATTAACAAGTTAAGTTACCCCCGGCAGAGCGGAGGCGCCGTCCAAGAGTGTGCTTGAGATCAGGGACGCGCACGTGAGAAAGGCCTGCACGTTTTCGCGTCGTTTGGCATGCGCGTTGCTTCCTCGGTCGAACCGCGCGTCGGATGCACACCGCGCATTTCCTCCACTGCTTCTTTCGCCAGTCGATTCAGGCCCACAAGCCGTTCCTCACGATTTTTCACCATCTTCCTGGGAACAATGAACACGCTGGGGTTCAGCTCCGGCACTTGCACCTCCCATTCCCAGCGGAGGTTGCAGACCTCCTGCCCACGACATCCCGTGTTGATCTTGAAAAGGGCTATCTTTGAGAGGTAAGGAGGTAGCTCATTGAAGAGTCGATGCTGTTCCTCCCGTGAGAGCGGGTACGGCTCCTCCTTGTGGTCTTCCCGCCTGAGTTTGATCTTCGGAGCGTGTGCCAACCAGGTCGTGCCGTATTCGTCCATCCATTCGCCCGCAGCAAGGTTTAGGATGTGCCGAACAGTCTGCCGGGCATAATAATAATGAGTAAACCCCCGGCAGAGCCGGGGGTTTACTCATTATTATTACACTTGAGCATGAGCGACGATGCACAAATATAATTCTCGTCTATGCACAAAAGTAGTTGACGTCGGGCAGATCAGCTCGATACACTGATAGGTAGGGGACAAGACGCGTTGGAGATCGACTTCAGCGAGGATTCATTCCGACAGTGGAGAAGTGAGGCACCAAAATGCCTGGCGCTCCTATGGGGAGAACCACCCCCCTTCACGGAATACTTCAAGAGTAGACCAATGCGAGGGTTACCGGGAAACGCTCTCGTCAGCCTTGGACTCCGTACGGCAGCGGAGATGGGCACGTCCGAATGACGAGCCCGGAAGTATGGCCGGGACCGCTAGTCCGTCATTCTCGAAAACCAGGTGGAGTTTGGTGTCCCACCAAGACAACGCGGCCGATACGTCACGGCCCCCAACGCGAACCAGCGAGGAGGGGACAAAATGCGAAGGACATTCTGGTATGCGGCGACAGGACTGCTGATTGGTCTCTCAGTCCTTGGCGCGAACCTGGGCTGCCGGTCAGGGTCCAGCGGCGGTGGTGGTGGTGGTGGTGGTGGCTACTGCGTGGGCGTCGGACAGGTGTGTTCAGATGCCCGCCCTTGCTGCTACCCTCTTGTGTGATGCGCTCCGTATCCCGGGGGTCGCTCGGGAGTGTGCCGGAGTGGGGGTTGTGTCAGGTGAGGGGGCTTTGAGACCAAAGATCATTCAAGAAACGTGTATGAATGCATGCTTGAATCACTTCGTAGGGCAGCTCTGAGCGAATCCGCCTTTGCGCTGCACGGCCACAAGCTGATTCGAAATCGCCGTTCGACAAGGCACCGCAACCGAGTTGCCCCACCAGGCGCGACCTTGCCTCGATTTCCGCCGATAACCGCACCCGTTCGCTGAGGACTTGTGCAAGCGGCGTGGTGGAGTTGGCTCAACCCATTGAGGAGGAGCCTTGCATTGTGCGCTCATCGATCCTGTGGTCGTGGCTTTCGGCCCGGTGGTGCTGACTTGGTACGGAATCTTGTGGGCTGCAGGGGTTACGATTTGGTGCACTATGACTTCCCGGGAACAACGGGTACGACCGGAGGTGGTGCCGGCGCCCCTGTTTCCTCAGTTCTTGTTCTTCTCCATCTTGGGAGTCCTGATCGGCCTGAAAACGGGACACGGCGTAATGACCGACCCGTGGGGCCTGCTTTCGCGCCCCTGGGGTGTGGTCATGTTCTGGGAAGGTGGGAGGAGCATCCACGGTGGCATCTTGGGGGCCTGCGCAGCGCTGCTGGTGTTTTGCCGTATGCACCGATTGTCGGTAATGAAGGTAGCCGATAGCTCTGTCCTGGGGGTTCCTTGGGCCGTTATGTTCGTCAAGATTGGCAATCTCATCAATGGAGAGTCATTCGGGAGAGTATCCGGCGGCTGGTGGGGAATCGTATTCCCGTGTGGCGGAGAAAGCCTTCGACACATGGTGCAGCTCTACGAAGCACTTCTTCAGGGGCCTATTCTGTTCTTGGTGCTGTGGAAGGTGAAGTCCCGGTCCGGCCCGCCGGGCCTTGTGGCCGCCACCTTTGTGATGACCTACCAGGCCTTTCGATTCTTGACCGATTTCTTTCGGGAGCCTGACCCCGTCTGCCGCCTCTTTTGGGGCTCCTGGACATTCTCTCAGGTTCTTTGTGCAGCCTCACTGGCAATCGGTCTCGTTGCCTGGTGTCATTTTCGAACGAGAGCCGAACCTTGAGCGATCCGGGAATTCTGATGGGCAGCAAAGGCTTGTCTTCTCACACGGTTGTTGGATCGCCATGCCGGTCCCTGATGGACATCGCCGGCCTCCTGCGCGGTGATCTTCCGCGTCTGGCCGTGAGGCAAATCTTCAGACACTGGCGCCGATATCGGGGCGTTGTGCTCGGATTGGCATTCGGAATCGCCGGTCTGGTCGTAATCGCAACTACCGGAAAATCAGTCATCAACGATCTGTGTGACAACTTGGAGGATTTGGCCGACGCGCGAATCCTATGGGCGACGTGGGATAACCGCAAGGTTTCTTCTAAAGAGGAGGGCCATTTCTTCCCATGGGATGTTGAGGCCCTGAAGAGAATTGAGGGAGTGCGCTCAGTGTCCCACGTGGTTTGGGGGAGCCAAATAGTGACACGTAAGGCGAAGACGCGTTTCACTGATTTCGCAGCAGTGGATGCCGACTTCTTCAGAACATTCCGCATGTCCATCGACCGCGGGCGAAAGATCTGCCCGCGTGATGTCGATTCGAGGTACTCGGTGTGCGTGGTTGGACCTGAACTGGTCAAGACTTTTTTCGAGCCAACCGAAACACCGGTGGGAGAGATCATATGCATCAATGGACATCCGTTCCTCGTGATAGGGGTACTCGGCGGACTTGAGATTCGTTGGCTGTGGAACTGCGCGTTGGTTCCTTTGAGCCTGCGATCTCAGTTCCCGTTATCGCATGCGATGAAGAAACTTCACGTTCGGGCAATAAACTGGGAAGTGGTCCCTTTGGTGGGGGGGGCAGTGCGTGACGTGCTCGTCAAATCTCGACCCTCGCGGTCCAGCCATCTTCTCGTGGAATACGACCGAGAACGCATCCGGAAGATCAACCAAGCAGTGTGCATAATCACTCGCTTTCTGTACATATCTGTCGTGGCATCAGTCCTTCTCGGCGGAGTTGGTATCACCACCGCAATGTCCTCGGCCGTGGCCGAGAGAACGGTGGAAATAGGCCTCAAGAGAGCCCTTGGAGCGACGGATGCTGCAATCATGAACCAGTTTCTGCTTGAAGCCATTGCCCTTGCCATCTGGGGTGTAGGTCTCGGTATCGTTCTGGGGTGCTTCACTGTGGAAGCGCTACACACGCTGTTCGACCTGAGGCCGGACTATAGCCGGTTACTGCTAACCATCGTTGCCGGGGCCTGCGGCGCGACTTGTCTCGGAGTCCTTGCGGGGTACATACCGGCCCGAAAGGCTGCAAACCTTGATCCTGTGGAGGCCATGAGATTTGAATAGCAAACCTCTGAACCGATCGGGATGCATTCATGCAGCGGGAAAGAGCTACGAGTCCTCCTTTCTTGGGCGCCGGGTGCCGCTCTGTTCGGTCGTCGTCCGGAAGTCGTAGATTCTGCTGAATCTCCGGGGTCTCCCGAAACTGAACCTTGTTGGGAAAGCAAGATCAAGCGTCGAAGTCTCGGTCGCAAGAAAAGACAGCAGATGTTCCCGAGGAATTCAAGCTGATTCTCGAGTACACCCTAAGTGGGTCATGGCCTCGGTATTCATGTCATGGACGAAGAATCCTTCAGGAATTCGGTTGCTCGGTCTGAATCCTGACTGTGAGGAAGGTGGAAGGACCTAAACAGTGGCGCACCTTTCTGCGGGCACCCGTAGTGTCTTTCGACTGACCGAACCATGCAGGCTTGTTGCTTGGACTTGCGATCAGTTGGGTAGGCCGTACTCCTGCGCCGCAACCAACTCTGCATATCCTCGGTGCTCGGGCCGCAGGAGGATACGGCAAGACCGTAGCACGGTGCTGCCGAGATGACGAGAGGGATAATGGTGGACGCGAACGCCGGCGATGGCCCGGCACGAGGCAGCATTGAGGTAGACCAAGAAACCTGCGGCAATTGTGGGGCATGCGCGAGTGTGTGTCCTCAACTCGCTATGATCCTTACGGAATCATGGCTCATTATTGATCACCTGCGGTGTTGCGGTTGCCTCGCCTGCCGAGACGTATGTCCGGTGGGGGCGATCAAGAAGAGGGGTGAGGCATGACGGGGGCCGTATTCGATGTCGCGGTTGTGGGAGCTGGCCCGGCAGGAGCCACCGCCGCATATTTGACCGCAAATGCCGGCCTTTCAACCGTACTTCTGGAAAGGCGGTCGATAATCGGGATTCCCGTTCGTTGTGCGGAAGCGATCTTTCGAGTCAAACTCCCCGATTTCATCTCCCCGCGCCCCGAATGGATAGCCAGATCTGTGGAGACACTGAGGCTGGTCGCTCCGGATCGATCTTTCACCGACTTCAACTTGAAGGAGGATGGCAGAACCGTCCTGGTCCTCGATAGAGGTGTCTTTGATCGTCATCTGGTTGAGCTTGCCGCCGCTGCCGGCGCGAAAGTGCGAATTGGGTCTCGAGTGACCGGACTCCTTCGCAACTGCAAGGCCGTGTCAGGCGTACAGGTTGTGTCCAGGGGATGCACGGAGCACATTCAGGCTCGCATAGTAATCGCGGCTGACGGTGTTGAATCCCAAGTGGCTAGGTGGGCTGGTCTTCAAACCGGTCTTGATGCTTCCGGTATATGCGCGTGCGCGCAGTATACCCTGTGTGGTGTCTCTCAGAATACTCCGAAATACTTGCACTTGTACCTGGGACGGAGCTTGGCCCCGGGGGGCTATGCATGGGCGTTTCCAAAACAGGGCGATATCTGGAATGTGGGACTTGGCATTCGGCCCAGCTTTGTGAAGACGCAGGGGCAGACTGCTCAGTCCCTGTTGGACAGCTTCGTAGAAGAGAGATTCGCAGAAGCAACCCGGGTTGGTTTCGTCGTGGGAGCGGTGCCGGTCGACGGGAGGGACGTCAAGGCATACGGGGAAGGCATTATGGTTGTGGGAGACGCGGCTCATCAGGCCAATCCTCTCCATGGGGGGGGCATCATAAACGGTATCAAGGGAGCGATCATTGCATCCGAGACCGCCATAGAGGCATTTTCAGCCGGGGATTTTTCCAGCTACATTCTTCGGCGTTATCAGAGCAGGTGCCAAGCCTTGTTTTGGAAAAGATTCGAACACCTCGTGCGGATTAGACAGGGCATGGACATCCTGGATGATATGGCATTCAACAGGGTCGTCCGAATCTTGGGTGAAAGTGCTTCAGGCTCCCTGTTCGATTTCGTTCGCACTGCCATCAGGCACGACCCAGGACTTCTCGCAGAGTTTGCGAAACTCGCCGTATACGGGTACCGTTGAGATCCGGCAGGCGAAGGCTCCACCGCCGACAAGGCAGCGGCCGCGGCGACCTTTTTCGCTCAGCCGAATCAATTCCGCTCTCGCAGCAGCCCAGAAAGAAGCTCTCGTCCCAACACGTTTCATGCCGTCATGCAGAGCCTGGGAGCTGAATCGGCGCGGTCCTCTATCCTGCCCTACGGGCCGGCCTATCAAAGTCTTCGCCTGAAGACGAGGGTTCTTCCAGCTTCCTTGCTTCATCCTTGATTGTGCCCATCGCTTGCACCATAGACCGGCCGATGCCGTATTCGCGCGGCCTGCTGCTATGAGGTTGCAAGCGGAACTTCGATCTCTTCCCCGCGCCATGCCACAGAAATGCCAATGCTACTTCAAACAGGTGGGCCGGCCCAACCGGATGCTGAAGTCATACCTTCGCACGCGCGTCGGTCTGAGACAGGGCCTGATCAATATCCTCCGGTTCCGGAGAGGCGTAGAGCCTCAGGATTTCCTCTTTGGCGTGACCGGTCGCCACTATGCCGACGATCATCACGCCGGGAACCCTTCCCCCCCGAATGCACGGTTTGCCGCCTATGACCCTTGGGTCGAAGGTGATTCTCTCGAATCTCATTTTCAACTCCGCAGTGCACTGCGGCGCCGCGGAGTCGCCTTGTCGGACGCGAGAATGATTAGTCCCCCTTCTCCTTCAGTGCTGCCAGGACCTTCTCGGGCGTGATGGGCAAGTCCTTGATCCTCACCCCGATTGCGTCGTACACCGCATTGGCAATCGCGGGAGCAGACGGCACACACGCGGGTTCGCCGATTCCCTTGGCTCCGAACGGGCCGGTGGGCTCCATCGGCTCGATGATCACCGCATCGATGGGGATCTTGTCCTTGGCAGTCATGAGCTTGTAGTCGAGCAGGTTCGCGTTCATCACCCTGCCATGCTGCACAAGCAGCTCTTCGCTGATCCCGTAGCCCGTTCCCATCACCGATGCTCCGTAGATCTGCCCCTTCACCAGCATGGGGTTCAGGGCTCGGCCCACATCATGAGCCGCCACGTAGTTCAATATCGTGATGTGGCCCGTTTCCTTGTCCACTTCGACCTCGACCCCGTGCGAGCCGAATGTGTAGCAGCACGAGACGTTCCCCTTCCCTTCCCTATCCTGCATCTCGTTGGGCGGATCGTAGAACGCCTCGGATATCACCATCTCGCCTCGACCGGTCCCGACCATGTGGGCCTTGCGCAGGACTCGCCCCACACCCAGCCGCAAGGTTCGGTTGTCCGGGTCGGCCTTGAGGAACACCACGCCGTTCTTGAGATCCAGATTGTTCGGGTCTTCGAGAAGGCTCCAATCCACTTCGGGCGGTTTGAAATCCGGGTCTTTTCGGGCCCGTTTCGCGAGATCTCCCTTGATGATCTGGTCCATCCACTTCGCGGCAAGGGCCAACACCTTGGTCTTCACATCGCCGCCTGCGGTCAGAATTGCGTGGCCGGCCATGAACGCATGGCGAGACGCATGAGTCCCCACGTCCCAGGGACAGACGTTGGTGTCGCCGAGGAATATCTCCACGTCATCGGGCCTGAACCCCGTCGCTTCCGCGACCATCTGCTTGATGATGGTCTCCGAGCCCTGCCCCTGATCCGTGCCGCCGGTGATCACCGCGACCTTGCCGTCATCGTCAACCTTGATGATGATCCCCTGCGCATCGGACAAGTACACCCTCGCGCCTCCGCCAACGTGCAGAAACGAGGCCAAGCCCACTCCTCGACCGTCCTGTTTGCCGTGCTTCTCCTTCCAGTTCAGGCGCTGCTTCACCTCACCGATGCACTCCTTGAGCGGGCATGTGGTGATCTTGAGGCCCATTGAGGTCACCTCTTCGGGCACGTTCGCGTTGATAGCCCGGAATTCGAGGGGATCGATCCCCGCGGCTTCTGCGAGCTGGTCCATGGACTGCTCCACCACGTAGGTCGCCTGGGGATTGCCGTATCCCCGCATCGCCTGAGCGTACACGTTGTTCGTGTACACGCATTTCGCATCAAACGCGATGTTCGACACCCGGTACAGAGACGAAATCGGGATCATCATCACCGAGGGGGTCGTTGCGCCCCAGGAGGTGTACGCGCCATTGTCGAGCACCATGTCGATCTTGCGGAAGGTGAGCCTCCCTTCCCTGTCGCAACCCTGCTCCACCGTCGCGATGACCGGTTGACGAGGTGGAGATGCAACGAACTCCTCATGACGGGAAAAGACGATCTTCACCGGGCACCTGGTCGTCCATGCGAGCAGCACGAGGATGAATTCGTAGATGTCCGTATCGAGTTTGCTACCGAAGCTCCCGCCCACATACGGCGTGAGAATGCGGGTGGTTCCCTTAATGCCGGAGTTCTTGAGAAACATGTCGAGCCGGTCCTTGCCGCCGAACGGGACATTGGTGACGCTGCGGAAGATCAGATTGCCGTTCGCGTCGAACTCCGCGATCCCGCCGGACGTCCCCATGCAGACCTGGTGCACCCATGTGGTGCAAAAGGTGTCCTTGACCACATGCGCCGAGGCTTCCCGAGCCTTGTCCACGTCCCCCGCGTTGAGTTTCCATGGCAGGGGCAGGAGGTTGTTTCGGCGGGGTTTGCCTCGAGCGTCGAACTCGTGGACAAGTGGCGCATCCTTTTCCAAGGCAGCCATGGGGTCGAACACCGGAGGGAGGTCCTCGTATTCGACTTTGATGAGACTGAGCGCCTCTTCTGCGATGTCTTCGTCGATCGCGGCAACTGCGGCCAGTTCATCGCGGTATTGCCGGACCTTGTCTTTCTTTAGGGGGGTCTGGTCTCCCAGGAAGCCGACTCGCACATCGGGGGTATTGAAACCGGTCAGGACAGCCCTCACACCTGGGAGCTTCTCCGCTCTCGATGTGTCGATCTGTTTGATCCGTGCATGGGGACGTTCGCTGTAGAGAATCTTCCCGTACAGCATTCTGGGCAGCTTGATATCGTTGATAAAGGCGGCTTTTCCGGTGACTTTCTCCGTATCCACCCTGGCTAACGACTTGCCTACAAACAGCTCGGTCATATTCTCGGCTCCTTCCGGACCGTCTCAGACTGTGACGTTGCGAAGATCATTAGGTGTCATGAGAGGGAGTTTCCTCGAAGCCTCCCATGAGGTGCCGGAGGACAACTCACGACGCAGAAGCGATGTAACCCGCCACCCGAGCAGCACATGTTCCTGGCATCGACCAGCGGGAGCCGACCAATGCCAGAAGTTTTTGGGGATGGGGGTTCGGGGGAAGGGACCTTTTTCAAAAAGGCGGCTGGGAGCCGCAACCAAATTCGCATCGACCTTCCTCGGCCCGCATGGAGACCCAGGGCGGGGCGAGTTGGTTCTACGCAAGCGAAAGAAGCCACGTTGCTTAGTCCCAGAGCCGCTGAACTGAAGATTTCTTCTCGAAAAGAGAAGGAATCGAACCTTATTAGTAAAAAGTCTCTTCCCCCGAGATCGCATTTTCACAAACGCTTTCGCGCGTCGGCCATGAGACCCGCGGCATGCTGAATCGACTCCACAATCTGGACGTATCCTGTGCAGCGGCACATATTCCCTGCGATAGCGTGTCTGATCTCGTCTTCGCTCGGGTTGGGGTTTGTGTCGAGGAGCGCTTTCGCGGACATGATCATGCCCGGCGTGCAGAACCCGCATTGGACCCCGGCCTTTTCCAAGAAGGCTTGCTGAATCGGGTGGAGGCCGTTATTTGCCGCCAGCCCTTCTACGGTGAGCACTTCCTTGCCGTCGGCTTCCATAATCGGGTATATGCAACTGTTAATGGGAATGCCGTTCACGAGCACCGTGCAGGCCCCGCATTCACCTTCGCCGCATCCGGGCTTGGCGCCTGTGAGGTCCAGCGAATCCCGAAGCACCTTGAGCAAACTCCAGTGGGGGAGCACTTCCAACTCAACCTCATCCCCGTTGATCACAAACTTGACGGTCTGTTTCGATGTCATTTCTTCCCTCCGGCTCGCTTGATGCAGATCAGGCCGGTGCGTTTTACCAGCACGGGGATGAGTTCCCTGCGGTACCATTCCGAGGCCCGAATGGTGGTTCGTGGTTTGGCCTCCTGAACTGCGATCTTGCCTGCTTCAGTGAGGACCGACTCGTCGATGGACTTCCCTTCGAGGAACGCTTCCGCCTGTTTGGCTCTCATCGGCACGGGAGCCGAGACCCCGAGGGCGATGCGGGCCTTGCGGCAGGTTCTGAGGTCGTCTTCCAGTGAAAGGAGCACCGCGACCCCCAACATGGGGAGGTCCATTGCTTTGCGCCGTGAGTGTTTCCAATAGGCCATGCCCGTGTTCGGAGCCGGTGCGGGGATCGCGAAATCGGTGACGAGCTGGCCGGGTTTGAGCACCGTCCTGGACGGCCCGCCGAAGAACTCCGAGATCGGCACGGATGTTGTCCCCTCCTTGCCCGCGATGCTCACCACCGCGTCGAGCACCAGCAGCGGCGGAGCCGTGTCCGCGGAAGGCGCCGCGTTGCAGATGTTCCCGCCGATGGTCGCAGAGTTCCTCACTTGGACGGACCCAAGGTTGTCCACCGCGTCCGTGATGACAGGGAACAGCCTCCTGACCTCCGGATTGGTTTCGAGACTCCTGTGGGTGGTCGCGGATCCGATGGCCAGGCCTTGGTCGACTCGTACGAAGTTGAGTTCAGGCACGTTTCTCACAGAGATCATGGCCTCGGGTGAGATCAGTTTTTTCTTCCACTGAACCATCAAGTCGGTTCCGCCTGCGATGATTTTCGCCTTTTCCCCGAAATGGGAGAGGAGCTCCTGAGCCTCCCTGACCGATGTGGGTTTTAGGTACTGAAAGGTTCTCACACAGACCTCCGGGAACGGTTTCCTGCACGTCCCTGCTCCGACGAATTTCGGGGGCGTGCCGTGGCCTTTATACCATTTTGTAGGTTCGGTACACAACGACGGATTGGTCAATAGTTGTTCAGCCCAGTGAAAAGAGCTCGGGCGGTTACCTTCCGTTCCTCCGGGAAGTTTGCTCTCCGGAGAAACACACTCGGTATCGTGCGGTGGGGTTGAGCGCGGGCCCCGATAGTGGTAGTGGGCGTGAGTTGAAGTAGTTGATGTGAGACAGGAACCTGTTGCCCGGTTCCAGAGGTTCGGCAGTGCATCCTTGTCGACCGGCTCCCAGCCGCAGGAGAGCCCTTCCTGACCGGGCGGCCTGCATGCCAGGGACCGACTCCCGGACGACGGGGTCTGTGCAAGGACGGGAGCCGGGCAAATCGCGGGGAGCGGCGTATCCGATGCGTTTCCGGCCGGCCGCTGCATCCCGCCGGCGGTTCCCGATATACCTGATACCAACCTCCATACCGTCGAGCAACATTTGGGGAAGACCCGTGCGTGAAAGATGAGCCCCTGCGAACCCACCAAGCACGGTCAAGGCCCGTGGCCACAACCAAGCATGAAAGTCAGCGCCCGACATCCCGAGAACTCGCCGCATGGCCAGAACCACCCAATGTTTCAAAAGGGGTTTCCCCCGGGAGACTTTCTGATAAAGGGTTTCCCCCGGAAATATCACCTTTCGGAAAGCGACTTGGTATTACTTGATCGTTACGGTGCCCACCATTCCCGCTTCCGTATGACCTTTAATCGGGCATTTGAGATCATTGAAGGTGCCCGCTTTCACCGGTACGAACCACCATTCCGCGGTGCCGCCGGGGTAGACCTCGATCTCGGAGATACTCCCCTTGATCTCTGCAATCGTTTTTCCGTCGGGGCCGAAGACTTGCGCCTTTCGCGTGAACACCGCACGGGACAAACCCTCGGAGCTGAAGTAGTGCGCCACGGAGCTCGGGTTGTGGAGAACGAGCTTGTAGAGCTTTCCGGTTTCCAAGTCGATTCTGTTCGGAACGAAGCGCAAGGCGTCCCCCTTGTCCCCGAGCTGAACGTTCACTTCCACCGGGGTCTGAGCCGTCATGTCGCCGGCCGCGATCGCAAACCCAGTCCCTCCGAGGCATACGATCGCAGCACACGCCAAGATAGGAAATGCCCTCTTCATCTCATGATCCTCCTCTCGTGGGTGAAAGACGCGCGGAATGCGACGGCAATTCACAGGCCCTCCCCGTCTCGCCGGACTACGTGACCGTCCCGGGCTTGTCCGCACGCATTCCCTCTTCGCCGATATCTGCCGGCCGGGGCCACAGGGAGGAAGAACCGTCAGTTGCATTTCGAGAGAACATGTGCACCCAGAGACACCGGGGCAACAGGAGCTCCTCCGGGAAGGTCCTGAACACAGCGGCCGTGATTGTCTGGTCCTTGAATTCAGAATTGAGAGTTCCCGAGCCGCCACGCCCGAGTGGGCTTCGGGCTGGTTGGCCTTTATCTCAAGCCCCACTATCGACAGTTTGAACCCCAGTGGTTTATCCGACTGGATCAAACCGGGTCGGACGTTTGAAAGGACGAGTGTGAAGGGAGTCTTCCGCGTACAATAGGATGTTGGCGTCGACGAGTATCAACGTGAGTCCTCGCCTTCGATCTGGGCCAGCAATTCCTGTATGTTATCCAGATTCCGGCCCGGCAGGATGCCCATAGCGTGAGGTTCCGTGGTGTAGCAACGCTGTTTCGCAGGCTGTTCGACCTGGTCCAGTCCGGCACGAAGAGCTTCATTGACGATCTCTCGAAACGGTTTGCGCAATTTGACAGCGACAGCCCGCGCTCGCTCGATCACGTCATCATCGACTGATACGGTGATTCTCATGAGGCCACCATAGCATCCGTCCGAATGATGTCAACGCACCGTGGGATGGTTCGGCCGAACCCCGGCGGTCGTTCCTGAACCGACCTTGTTGACTTGGGACTTTGTCCCTGCTATCTATTCTGTGTGAGCCAACACGCGAACACCATGGTGAACCCTCATGAGCCTCGACGACGAAATCAGGAAGAAAAAAGCGGCCATACACACCGATGGGTATGCCATGGCAGTGGGTGAACTCGTGGATCTCTATCGTGACTCCCAGCTTGAGCTGAATCCGTCATTTCAAGGGTATTTCCGCTGGAACGTGAACCACAAGTCCGCACTGATTGAGTCGATGCTCTTGGGCATACCCCTTCCGTCAATATATCTCGCGTATCGGTCGGACGGGATGTGGGAGGTCATTGACGGCATGAACCGGCTCTCCACGATATTCGAGTTGATGGGGGTGATGAAGGAAAAGGACGGCACGTGCAAACCCCCTCTTGTGCTCACAAGAACCAAGTATTTGCCATCCTTGGAGAACAAGCGATGGCATGATGCGGAGCATCCTGGGAACTCACTCACGCAAGACCAGAAGTTTGCCATCCGGCGGACCAGGTTGGACGTCAAGATCATCAAGGACGACTTGACCAAGTATGAGATCTTTCTCAGGCTCAACACGAGCGGAATGTCGCTGTCCGCGCAAGAGGTCAGGAATTGCATTCTTCTCATGGAAAACCCAGCCACGTTCGAGAAGCTTGAGGAACTCTCCCGGTATCCCTGCTTCCAGGAATGCACGGGACTCAGCGACACCGCTCTGCTCGATAAGTATGATATTGAGCTCGTGCTGAGGTTCCTCGCCTTCCGAAAGATGTCGTTGCCTGACTTGCGAGGCCTGGGAGACCTCACCTCGTTCCTCAACGACAAGGTGCTCGACCTGGCTTCGTCAGGGGGCCTCCACTTAGACAGGGAAGCAGCCGCGTTTGAGTGGACCTTCGGGGTGCTCGCCCGCGGGCTCGGGGACGGCGCTTGCCGGCGATACTCAGAACAGAAGGGCTCTTTTGAGGGCGGCTTTCTCATCGCGGCCTTTGAAACCCTGGCCATCGGTTTGGCGTACTACTACGAAGAACTGAGCGGTGAGTTGTCCGACCACCTCTCGAACAGCGTTGTCGATCTCACCAAGAAGCTTTGGAGGTCGGAGGAAGCCCGAGAAACGCTTCAGTCTGCGGGTCGAAGTGCTCAATACAGGATTCCCCGCACGATCGAGTTGGGACGAAGGATCTTCCAGGACTTGGCTGATGGAGATAAAGAGCCGATATCAACTCCAGAAGACGCTGTCCAAAGATATGGCGTGGCGCCGACATGAACTGACTGAGATCAAGCTCTCGGTGAAGGCGGTGCAGGGACAAGGGCGCTCGACATTCACTCCGGTTCGGGCGGCCCTGACCCTTCTCTACGCGCACTGGGAGGGGGTCGTCAAGAACTCAGCCTTGTTCTACCTTGAATTCGTCAGGGGACAGGGATTTTCCTGTCACCAAGTGGCCCCCCATTTCCTAGCTTTGGCCATCAAGAAGAGGCTTTCGGATGAGTCCCAGAAGGCGAGAAGGACTGAAGCGTACATCCGGGTCGCGGATTTCTTTCTCACCGGACTGCAAGCACGTCTTGAGATTGACGTCGAGGGGGCGATCGACACGGAATCCAACCTCAACTCCGATGTCCTCAGGAACAGCATCACCCAGTTGGGACTCGACTACGCCCCATTTGAGACCAAGGAGCTTCTCATCAACAAGGAGCTCTTGGGCCACAGGAACCCTATTTCCCACGGCGAATACCGCATGGTCGATGCAATGACATACCTTGAACTGCACGATGCGGTGATCCAGCTACTCGTTGAATTTCAGAATCAAATTATCGACGCTGCATCGAACGAGACGCATCTCCGTCCTTCATGATCTCCCCGCGCCGCGCTGTGTGTGCGACCTCACGTCAAGAAGTGAACAGCCATCGAGAGAGTTCACGCCGCGGGGTCCGTCTTCCTCGTTTACGAATATTTCTTCTTCCACGCGGCCAGGAGATTGAGCGCGTCCAGGGGAGTCATGGTATTCGGGTCCGCGTTCCTGAGTGCGGCAAGCAGCTCTGCGGACGGGTCCGGGAACATCTCGTCCTGGGACTGAAGCGAATCCGGGTCCGGGCCGGCCTTGGATTTGGCGGACCGCCGGGGATTGCGCACCGCGATCCGAGGACTCCCCTGGGGATCGAGTTCGTCTCTTTCAAGGTTGGCAAGCACCTCGGACGCTCGCTCGATGACCCGGTCCGGGATGCCCGCAAGCCGCGCGACCTGTATCCCGTACGAGCGACTCGCCCCGCCGGGGACTATCTTCCTCAGAAAGACGATCTTCTCCTTCCATTCCTTCACTGACACGTTGAAGTTGCGGATTCGCTTCTTCGTCTTGGCCAGATCCACCAGCTCGTGGTAGTGCGTCGCAAACAGGGTTCTCGGACCCCAGCCGAGCTTGTCGTGCAGATGCTCGGTCACGGCCCACGCGATGGAAAGCCCGTCGAAGGTGCTCGTACCACGGCCCACCTCGTCCAGAAGCACCAACGACCGGTCTGACGCATTGTGGAGAATCTCCGCGGTCTCGTTCATCTCCACCATGAACGTCGATTGCCCGAAAGCCAGGTGGTCCGAGGCGCCAATGCGGGTGAAGATGCGGTCCACGATTCCGATCCGGGCCTCTTTCGCAGGAACGAAGCTCCCCATTTGGGCCATGAGCACGATCAGCGCGACCTGGCGCATGTACGTGGATTTTCCCGCCATGTTCGGGCCCGTGATAATCAGGATCTGGTTCGCATCGTTGTTGAGCTCCACATCGTTGGGCACGTAAGGCTCCTGGTGGTCAAAGGTCTCCACTACGGGATGGCGTCCTTCCCGGATCAGGATCTCGTCGCCGGGGTGCACCTCGGGGCGCACGTAGCCTCGGGAAGCTGCCAGTTCCGCGAGCGAGACCAGCACGTCCAACGTCGCCATCGACCGGGCCGTCTCCTGAATCCGTGGAATGACCTCCAGCAGCTTGGTCCGCAACAGCGCGAAGATCTCGGCCTCGAGATCCACGATCCGCTCCTGCGCGTTGAGCACCTTGAGCTCGTACTCCTTGAGCTCCTCAGTGACGTAGCGCTCCGCGTTCACCAGCGTCTGTTTGCGGATATACCGGTCAGGGACCTTGTCCAGGTGTGTCCGCGTCAGCTCGATGTAGTATCCGAAAACCCTGTTGTACCCCACCTTGAGCTTGGCAATTCCCGTGAGCTCCCGTTCTCTTGCCTCTATTGCGGCGATCCATTCCTTGCCGTGGAGGCTTATGCCCCGCAATTCGTCGAGCTCGGGGCTGTATCCGTCCCGAATCACTCCGCCATCCTTCAGGCCCGGAGGAGGCGCATCCACAATCACCGACGCGACGGCATGGGCCACGTATGACAGATCGTCCACGGTCCGCAGCTCCTGCACGAGCCCGGAGGCCATGCCTTCGACCAACCTGATCAGCTCGGGGATCGCCTCCGCAGACCTTCGCAATTGCACCAGGTCTCTTGGAGTGGCGCTCTTGAGCGAGATCTTGCCCGCGATCCGTTCGAGGTCGCCGAGTCCCTTGAGCCGGTCCCGCAGCTCAGCTCGGACCACCGGCTTCGTCACGAAGTCCTCGACCGCCTCGCTTCTCTGGACGATTTCCACCACGTCCAGGAGCGGGTACGAGATCCAGTTTCTCAGCAGCCGGGCTCCCATCTGGGTGCAGGTCCTGTCTAGCAGCTTGAGCAGCGTGCCTTTGGAGGTGCCGTCTTTGATATTGCCGAAGATCTCCAGATTGCGGCGGGTCGACTCGTCCAGGACCATGTAGTTGCCGAGATGATACACCCGGGGCGGCCTGATGTGAGTGGGAACGTCGGGCCTGGTCTGCCTCACGTAGTTGACCATCGCTCCGACGGAGACGGTGATCGGCGAATCCTCCGGCAACCCGAACCCGTCCAGGTTGCGCACCCCGAACTGGTCCTTGAGCACATCGGCTGCGGTGCGCGGATCGCACATCCACGAATCGAGACGGTTGAGGTAGACCGAGCCGTCAACCAACGCCATGACGGAGTGCTCGTCCGGCAGGTCGCTCGGGAGCAGGACCTCTTTCGGGTCGAGACGCCGAATCTCCTGCCCCGCCAGCGCCGTGTCCCGGGTCTGTGTGGCGAGAAGCTCCCCGGTCGAGAGATCGAACGCGGCCAACCCAAGATCGTTCCCTCTCGGCACAAGCGCCACGACGAAGTGATTCTCATCGGCCTTGAGCGTGCCGTCCTCTTCCGTGAGCCCCGGAGTGAGCACGCGGGTCACGTCCCTGCGGACTATTCCTTTCGCTTTTCGGGGGTCTTCCATCTGGTCGCAGACTGCGACCTTCTGACCTGCCGCCAACAGCCTCGAAATATACCCCGACGCGGCATGATGGGGAAACCCGCACATCGGGACGCTCTCCTCTTTGTTCCTGTCCCGTGTAGTGAGAGCAATATCCAGTATTCTTGCTGCCTTGTGCGCATCTTCGAAGAACATTTCGTAGAAGTCGCCCATCCGAAACAGAAGGATCGCGTCGGGATGGCGCTGCTTGTGCTCCGAGTACTGGCGCATCATCGGGGTGAGTTTGTCGGCATCCATGCAACGAGGTCCTTGACGGTCAAGAAAGGTAATCGTATCCGTTCAGGCCTGCTTGAGGCGGCTCTGCGCACGGCCTGCCATGGAGGGGGAGGCTCATCTCCCCCTCCATATCTCTCCCATCGTAATTTCGGCCTGTTAGCCCAGCCCCTGAACGGTAACAGGTAATCGTTCACCGCGGAGACGCAGAGGACGCAGAGCAATCATATAGAATTCACGAGCTGATCAGTCAAGCTCCGGGGGAATCAATTTGCGATCACCAGAAATTATCTCGAATGTGCGCCGGCGATGTGGATCACTTCGCGCTTCAGAGAGCTCTCTTGACTTTTTTGCTTGAATGTCTTAATATTTATCTCACAATTCTACTAGACCGCACGTTGATCCGGCGCACCCCTACCCGATCGCCATTGTTCACTCGGGGGCTCCAGGAGGCCGCAGAAAGTGGAGAGCCAAGAGATCTCCTTCAAGAAGGGCGTAACCTACAGAAAGATGGGCCTCTTCAATGAGGCTGTCATGGAACTTGAGAAGCTCTTGGCAGACGAGTCCTGGAAGTTCAGAGCCATGCGAGAGATCTCCGCGTGCTATTCGGAACTGGGAGAGTCCGAACAGTCAGAGCGAATCCTTCTGCAAGCCCTGTGCGCAATTGACATACCCAGGGATGATCGTCTTGCCCTTCTGGCGGCCCTGGCAGACCTGTACGAAGACCGCGGGAAGGTGGAATCGGCCCTCGAGAGATTGCTCCTCATCCGGGACCTCGACCCGACCTTCGTTCCCGGGATCAAAGACCGCATCGAGAGCCTGTTCACCAAGATTTCGGAGGCATCGGAACTGCGCGCCACGCAGATCGGCGCGGGGAGCTCCGAAGAGTCACCTGAGAAGGATGCCGAAAGCTTGGCCCAGGAAACAACGCTTCTTCCTGAGACGGACGGACCCGAGTCCAAGAGGCGTACCCCCAGGGTCAGGATCTCAGGCCCCGTCGAGTACTCCTTCGATCAGATTGGGTGGGCGGAGGGTTATGCTTCGGACATCTCCACCGGGGGAATGTTTGTCCTCACACACGAGCCCATTCCCGTGGGAAGCGTCATCTTTCTTCGCTTCGAGCTTCCCGAGTTCCAGCCGGATTTCACGTTCGAGATCATTGGCCAGACGGTCCGAGAGGAGAAGAACCGGCTGAAAAAGACCGGTATACTTGGGATGGGCATTCAGTTCGTGTCGATGGAGGAGAGCCAGAAGGACCGGCTCACTGAAATCATCGGGAAGATCTATGCCGACGAATCCGAAGCTCAGCGCCTCATAAGCGAGATAAGGTTCCACTGCGATTACTGCGGACGAATACTCGTCCGACCTGAATCCAGGTCCGGCGAAATGGACAAGTGTTCCTGCGGCATGTCAGTGCCGGTGCCGTACCCGCAGCACCACCCGCTGCCCGGCAATCCCCTGGCCGGGTACCACATCGCGGGGTGCAGAATAGACCGGGTGGTTGGTGAAGGAAGTGCTGCTACGGTGTACAAGGGCCACCATCTCGCACTGGATATCCCAGTCGCCATAAAGATACTCAAGACGGACCAGAAACGAATCGGGTCCCACCTGGCAAGGACCTTCCTCAGAGAGGCCCGCATCATCGCGAAGCTCAAGCATTCAAACATCGTGGACGTGATGAACGCGGGCGAAGAACGGGGGCACATGTTCATCGTGATGCAGTACGTTCCCGGCCGAAGCCTCGGCAAGGCGGTCGAAGAGAAAGAGGTGATCACGGTGAACGACTTCATCCGTATTTTCATGGACGTATGCAACGCGCTGGCGGAAGCTCACGCCCACTCGATCATACATCGAGACATCAAGCCGGACAACATTCTGCTGACTCCGGGTGGAAGAGCCATGCTCGTCGATTTCGGGCTCGTCAAGGATCTGGCCGCGTACCACGATCCCAGCGAAAAGGGCATGACGTTGGGGACTCCGCTGTTCATCTCTCCGGAGCAAGCCCGTGGCGAGCAAAGCATCGACTGCCGGGCCGACATCTACTCCCTCGGTGCGACCATGTTCTTCACCCTTGCCGGCGTCCCTCCGTTTCAAGCGTTCACCGTGATGGAGGTCATCAGAAAACATCTGAAGGAAGCTCCGCGTCCCCTGACCGCGGTCGCTCCCCACGTTCCGCAGTCGATCTCGGACCTTGTCGCGAAGGCGCTGAAGAAGAGACCGGAAAACCGGTTCCAGACTATTGAAGAGGTCAAGCAAGCCCTTGCCCGGGCGTCGGTTGGGGTAGCCGTAGAGCAGTTCAAGCCTTTAGCTAAGAAGCTCCTCAAACGTCGGCCGCCTGTGTTCTGATCCGGCATGTGGCCGGCCCGGCGAGAGTCGAACTCCTTGACACTCACGCCCGGTACGGATAGCATATTTCGCCGGTCGGCTCCCTTTCGCGTCGCCAAGGAGCCAACGAACTGGTGCCATGAATCAAGTCGGTTGCGTTGACGCGCGTTCTCTGAAGCGTGCGTGACGGACGCGCGGAGTACTTGCCGGTTGAAGTCTCGACATGCTCGGTGTCCGTCTCAAGATACGTATCTCAGTCCTGGCCGGCCGCGGGTTCCTTCCGTCATTCCGGCGGAAGCCGCAATCCAGTCTTCTTGCCAGGCCTGGACCCCGGCTTTCGCCGGGGCGACGAGTCCGTGTGATCGGCACGCCTATTTCGGGGCAGACCCTCGGACCTGCACGGAAATGGAGGCGCTCCCTGCGTCACACGTGTTTCCCGGCCCTCCCCAGACGCCCGGGCCCAATTCAGGCAGGAGCTTCAGTCACGCATGGGGCACCTGCGCATCCCTTTAGTCCCGGCTGATCACGGTTCCGCCCTTCGATGCGGTCTTTCGGAACGACGTCGTTCCAGCCGCCAACCCTTCAGAATCATGATGAGGTCTTGCAGCGATGGCTTTCAACCTGCTCGAATTTTATGGCTCCCTCCAGAACCAGGGCATCATCTTCTGTTTCAGCGGCCCGATCTCCCAGGACATCATCGAGGGGATAGGAACCACTCTCCGGCAGAAGATGCAGCTCGAAGAGACCGACCTGAACGCTACCCAAAGGGTGTTTGCCATTTTTGTGGAGCAGATGCAGAATATCGTGAACTACTCAGCGGAGCGAGTTGCCCCGCCTGACCAGGCCCCACCCGATATGCGGGTAGGCGTGCTTATCGTAGGACAGGACCAAGGCAGGTTCTACGTCGTGTGCGGCAACAAGATCGTGAAAGAGGACATGGAGCCGCTCGCTCAGCAGCTCTCCCATCTCCGAGGCCTGGACAAAGATCAACTGAAAGCGTTCTATCGTGAGCGACGCAAGATGCCAATCCCGGCTGAGAGTAAGGGGTCCGGGTTGGGTTTCATAGACATGGCCCGCAGAGCCGGCCGGCCGCTTGAATTCGAGTTTGCTCCCATTGACGATACTCATGTCTTTTTTTCGATCAAGGCCGTGATATAGGGGGCTTGCAGTGGAATCGCTCCTGCTGGAACAGAGCAAATCAACTCCGTTCATTCGCTTCGACGCGGTCACCGGTGTGTGTGAGATCGCCGGCGAATGTTACCCCGAGAACGCGGGAAAATTCTTCGGCCCCGTACTCGAGTGGTTGAAGCAATACCTTACGTCCGAGTCAACCCACGAACTGCAGCTTAATGTGCACATGAACTACTTCAACAGCAGTAGTTCCAAGGCATTCATGAATCTTTTCGAGCTGCTCGAGGAATTCGCGTCCGCGGGACGGCAGGTATGCGTGAACTGGAAGTTTGACTCGGAAAACGAGCCCATTCTCGAAGCAGGGGAGGAATTCAGAGAAGAGCTGTCTTCGGTGTCTTTCAACCTGGTCGCGGTTTCGGAAGGATGAGCGCGATGATAACGCTGGACGGTATCTTTAATAGAGAGGATGCGTTCATCAACAAGGCGCTTTCGCTCCTGGCGGAGAGTGCGGTTGCGCCGAATGAGTGGCCCGTGCACTATTCGGAACTGCTTGACGAATACCTCAGGCTGGTCCGGCAGACCAAGCGCATTGTCAAAATCAGCGACACCATGCAGCGTCAGCTCGCCACTCTGAATGATCAGATCAGGGAACAGGGGGACGCTCTGGAGAAAGCGAACGAGGCGAGGCAGCGTTTCCTGGCCATGATCAGCCACGACATTCGAACCCCTTTGAGCGCGGTGGTCGGCCTCGCGAGGCTGCTCAGCCATTCCGGGCTCTCCGAGGACCAGGCTGACTGTATCAAGGATATCGAACGCTCGGCAGAATCGCTCCAGCGGCTGTTCAGCGACTTCCTGGATCTTTCGCGCATGGAAGTGATGAAGCTTGCGCTCGTGTCATCAAGGTTCGATCTCTGGGACTGTGTGGGGGACTCGCTCAGATCCGTTTCGATAGGAGCCCGGGAGAGGAGCGTCGAGGTAATCGGATTCATAGACAGGGCCGTTCCCAGATGGGTGGAGGGGGATGCCGGGAGACTGAGACAGGTGATCGAGAACCTGTTGAGCAATTCGGTGAAATTCACCCGAGACGGCCACATCGTCGTGCGTGTGCGCGTGATGGAACCCTTGGACACTACGATAATGCTGGGCTTCTCCGTCGCAGACACGGGTGCCGGGATTCCCCGGGATATGTTGGATCGTGTGTTCGGAGAATTCGAGCAAGCGCATAACGTGCTGGCCGATCGCCATTTGGGTGCAGGGCTCGGGTTGTCTATCAGTTCGCGACTCGTCCGCATGATGGGCGGATCGATCTGCCTTGAAAGCGAACTCGACAAGGGGACCACCGTCAGCTTCGGCGTTCGTCTCGAGGTCTCCGCGGAGGACGCGGCCTTTGATCACAGCGCTGAATACCGGCGCCTCGCCGGCTTGAAGGTCCTTGTGGTCGAGCATCACCCGGTGGCTGGAGGCATCCTTTCGGAGTTTCTCGCGCAATGGGGGATGGACCCCACTCTGGTCCCGGACATTGAGACGGCTCTCGAGGAAGTCCGGAAGTCCCGCAGCCTCGAGCGCGCCTTCGACGTGGCACTGCTGGATTCGTCCTTGCCCAAGTGGCCTGAGCTTTTCTCCCAGGACCAACCTGAAGGAGCTCCCCTTCCCACTCACTGCGCGGTCGTTCTCTTGAGCGGAGCCGGTTCGCTCACTGCCGACAGGTTGGTCACTTCATCGCACAGGGTGTCCCAGATCAGAAAACCGGTCAAACACGCAGAGCTGCTCCGAGCGATACTTCGGGCGGTACATGCGCTCTCGGAAGACCGGCCCTCCTCGCGTGCCGGATCGTTTGCCGGTAGCACGCCGCTGGGGAGGAAGCTCAGGGTCCTTGTCGCGGATGACGTTCCCGTGAACCGCAAGATCACCGGTTTTTCCCTTCAACGACTCGGCGCGGAACCGGTATTCGCTCACGATGGCTCTGAAGCTGTCGAGCTGACAAGGAGCCAGGAGTTCGACCTGATTCTGATGGACGTGGAGATGCCGCTCATGGACGGCATCGAGGCAGCGAAGAAGATCAGGGAACACGAAGCGGCTTCGGGGAAACGCACGCCGATTCTCTTCATGACCGCGCACAGTTCCGACATGTGGAGCGAACGATTCGGAACCGTGGACATCGATGGAACCCTGCCCAAGCCCGTGAATCCAGCAGTGCTTTCCGAGGCGCTGGAGAGACTGCCGCCACGCAGGTAGTGGTTGCCGCGTTGAGAATTGCGGCAAGTTTCACCCTCCCCTGGCCCCTCCCATCAAGGGAGGGGAAGAGCAAAGCCCTCCTCTGGCAGGAGAAAGAAGCGTGAGGGGGATTTCTCCGCTCCGGCAATCGAGCGAATTTCGAAGCGCGTGGATAAGGGATAGGCGCGTCGCTATGGGGAATGGGACACGCCGCGGCTCCCGGTGAACGTTCGCTGTAGCGGTTCCCACCAGTACATACCGATTCGCAGGCTGGAAAGACTGCTCCACAGGATCACGCTGTTCCGGAATCGGCAATTACTGTCGAGAACCGCTCTATTTCTCGTCCAGGAGCCTGCCGTCCGAGCTCACCAGCCGCACCACAGGTCCGCTTCGGCCCACCGCATGGGTTGAGCAGCTCAGACAAGGGTCGAAGGCCCGAATCATGGCCTCAACCCGGTTCAGGGCCCCGTCGGATATCTTGTCGCCGCTGATGAAGTTCTTTGCCACCTGAAGCACGCCCCGATTCATCGCCAAGTTGTTGTTGCCCGTGGCCACGATGAAGTTGGCCCACGTGAGAAGCCCCTGTTCGTCGATCCTGTAATGGTGGATCAGAGTCCCGCGGGGAGCCTCCACCACTCCGATGCCCTGAAAGTGATTGGGCTGAGCGAAGGCCCGGACGTGGGGGTTGAGTATGTCCGGGTCGTTGAGCAACCGCTCCATGGTCTCGATGCAGAACAGGATTTCGATGAGCCTCGCGTAGTGGTTGTAGAACGAGCTCATCACAGGGCCGCGTTCAAGGCTCCGGAATTCGGCCCACTCCTGATCAGCCATGGGAGTCCCGCATCCATTGCACACATTGAGCCTCGCGGCGGGCCCGACTCTGTAGATCCCCTCCGGATAGCCCAGGGGCTTGTAGTACGGCGACTTCAAATACGACCACGGCTCCACCGCCTCTCCGATGTGGGTGAGGTAGTCCGCGGGGTCCACGCGATCTGCGACGATGTTTCCCTTGAAGTCGATGAACCTCAGGGTTCCGTCCACGTGTTCGAGGTACCCGTCTTCGTTGACAAGTCCCATGAACATGGTAGGGAAATTGGCGAATGTGCGGATCTCGTCACGAAACGTCTCGATGTTCGCCTTGAACCACCCGAGCGCTCGATGGATGATCTCGTACGCCTCCGGGACAAGGCCCAGCATGAGCTCACGATGCTCTGCGGTCAGGGGCTCGTTCACTCCTCCGGGGACGACCCACGAGGGATGTATCCTCTTCCCCGCAAACCACTCGATAACCTGCTGCCCGATCCGTCGTAAGCGGACGCCGTCTTTGGCGAACTCAGGATGCGAGGCGATCACGCCCATGATGTTGCGAGTGGCCGGGTCCGCATCCATCCCGAGCAATAGATCCGGCGATGACAGGTGGAAGAAGCTCAACGCATGCGACTGTATGAACTCCCCGCAGTTGAGCAAACGTCTGAGCTTCGACGCGGTTCGCGGAATCCTCACGCCGAGGATCACGTCACAAGCTTTGGCCGACGCAATCGAATGACTGATGCAGCAGATCCCGCATATCCTCTCCGTAAGAGACGGCATCTCGTAGTACGGACGACCTTCGCAGAGCTTCTCGAACCCACGGAACTGCGTCACATGGAATCGCGCGTCGCTCACGTTCCCTTTTTCGTCCAAGTATATGGTGACCGACCCGTGCCCCTCGATTCGAGTGATCGGCTCGATCAAGATTTCCCGTGCCATAGCTTACCTCCGCGTTGATTCATACCAGACAGTTCGGGAATTCGATGTTCACCGGTTGCCGCTCATTCAGATCGATTGGCAGGCTGGAAAGCCTGCCCCACAAGATTGGGTAGACCTAGCCCTTATAGAAGACCTCGGCGACCAGCGGGAGCCGCATGCTCCAAGAGTTCTTGGGGATGGGGGTCCGGGGGAAGGGACTTCTTGCAAGAAGTCCCTTCCCCCGGGAACTTCATGTCCCCAAGAGCGTCTTCGCATCATGCGCCGAAGCGGGTTTTGCCTGCCGGGTCGGGCACTCGGCCTTCGAGCAGTTCGCCGATCGCGAAGAAGATCACATCCGCGGCCGGCGGACATCCCGGCAGAAACACGTCTACGTCCACGAACTCGTGGACGGGACGAGCCTGCTTCAGCAGGTGCGGGATTTCGAGTTGCGGGGCTTCTGCTCTGCCGGTCGAGTTCTCCAAATAACCGCGGGCAAGCACCTCGTCCACGCGAAACTTGTTGCGCATTGCCGGCACGTTCGCGGTCACCGCGCAATCACCGAACGATATCAGCGTCTTGGTCCTGGACCGAATCAGGCGTATCAGTTCCTCGTCCTTGTCGCTGCTTATCGCACCTTCCACCAGCGTCACGTCTACCGCCTCGGGGAACTCCTTGGCATCGACGAGGGGGCTGAACACCAATTCAATCCTGTCGGTCACATCCAGAAGCCGCTCATCCAGGTCCAGGAAAGACATGTGACACCCCGAGCACCCATCCAGCCATGCAGTAGCCATCCGAATCTTGTTCATTGCATGTCCTCGATTCATACTGAACGCATTCCCGCAGGCCCTCCCCGACATCGAGACGATCTCAACGACTCATAGCGATGCAATCGCCTGAGTGATGCCGTATTCTGCGGCGACCAGCGGGAGCCGCCCTATCCCAAGAGTTCTTGAGGATGGGGGTCCGGGGGAAGGAACTTCTTGC
>JBFMAA010000011.1:0-24162 GCA_040755955.1 Thermodesulfobacteriota bacterium | reverse complement strand
GGGGGGGGGCCCCCCCCCCCCCCCCCCACACCCCCCCCCCCCCCCCCCCCCCCCCCGCAACTGCATTTCCCTACTCAGGTTCCCGGGGCGACCGGCCAGGGGCGACGCTGCGTTTCCGTTCGCATCATCTGGAGATAGGGGAGGAACTGCCTCCTCTTGGTCATCTCCGCCACGGATTTACCTTTTTCCGAGAGCGCGCCGGTGGGACAGACATGGACGCATTTTCCGCAACCGGTACACGTCTCGGAAGACCCCCACGGCTGATGCAGGTCCGTGATCACCTGAGACTGAATACCTCTGCCCATCACGTCCCACGTGTGTCCGCCCTCGACCTCGTCACACACCCGCAGACAGCGCCTGCAGAGCACGCATCGGTTGTGGTCGGCCGAGAAGCGCTCATGCGACGCGTCTATCGAGTGCCGCGGGTACAGGTAGTCGTAGTGCACGTGGGTCATGCCGAGATCCACTGTGAGGCTCTGCAGCTCGCAATGACCGTTGGACACGCATACAGAGCAGACATGGTTGCGCTCGGTGAACAACAGCTCGAGGATCTTGATCCGATAGTCCGCCAGGCGTTCGGAGTTCGTGACGACTTCGATCTCTTCTCGCCCCAGAGTCACGCACGCGGGCTGAAGTCTCGGCGAGCCCTTGATCTCCACGAGGCACAGCCTGCACGCACCGATCGCTGTCAGCCCGTCCAGGTGGCAGAGCGTGGGGATGTAGATCCCGTTCTGCCGGGCAACGGTCAGTATGGTCTCGTCTTCTCTGGCGCTCACGTCGCGGTCGTCGATCTTGTACGTCAAGACGCGGACCGGACTGACTCCCGGCTGTTGAGGGGTGATGCTCGGATAGTGGGGATAGGTCATGGCTCCTCCCTTTGGCCGTTCATCTTGCACGCGCCGGCCGGACACGTCTTGTCATGAATATGCGCGTGGTATTCGTCGCGAAAGTAGCGCAGAGTGCTCATCACAGGGTTCGGAGCCGTCTGCCCGAGACCGCAGAGGCTCGTATTCCTGACGAGATCCGCGAGCTCCTCGAGGGTATCGAGGTCCGACGGTCTGCCGTTCCCTTCGGTGATGCGGGCGAGAAGGTGATGCATCTGAGTCGTCCCCACGCGACAGGGAACGCACTTGCCGCAAGACTCGGACATGCAGAATTCCATGAAGAACTTCGCCACGTCGACCATGCACGAAGTCTCATCCATCACGATCATCCCGCCTGATCCCATGATCGATCCGACTTTGGACAGCGATTCGTAGTCCACCGGCATGTCCAGGTGTTGTTCCGGGATACACCCGCCGGACGGTCCTCCCGTCTGCACTGCCTTGAAGCACTTGCCGCCGAGCACGCCGCCTCCAATATCGAAGACGATGTCGCGCAGCACCGTTCCCATGGGAACCTCAATGAGCCCCGTGTTCTGCACGCGCCCGGCAAGGGCGAACACTTTGGTTCCTTTGCTCTTTTCGGTGCCGATGGCCGAGAACCAGCTTCCGCTCTTGCGCATAATCGGCGGGATATTGGCGAAGGTCTCGACGTTGTTGATAAGTGTGGGATATCCCCACAGGCCGTGCTCGGCCGGATACGGTGGTCGAGGCCTGGGGACCCCTCGCCTTCCTTCGACCGATGCGATGAGCGCGGTCTCTTCTCCGCAGACGAAGGCCCCTGCGCCGAGGCGCACTTTCACGTCGAAGCTGAAGGTGGTGTTGAAGATGTTGTGCCCAAGGACTCCGAGCCGTTCCGCTTGCGCGATCGCGGTGCGGAGACGCTTGACGGCCAGCGGGTATTCGGCCCGCACGTAGATGAATCCTCGGTTGGCTCCCACTGCGGACGCGGCGATTGCCATCCCTTCGAGGACCCGGTGGGGATCGCTCTCCAAGACGCTGCGGTCCATAAACGCGCCGGGATCCCCTTCATCCGCGTTGCAGATGATGAACTTCGTGCTGCTCACGGCTTTGGCCACGGAGGTGAGTTTCAGTCCGGTGGGGTATCCCGCGCCCCCTCGGCCTCGCAGTCCGCTGCGGACTATCTGCTCGATGACCCCCGAGGGAGTCATGATTCTGAGCGCGTTGTACAGGCCTTCGTAGCCATCCTGCGCGATGTAGTCTTCGATGCGTTCGGTGTCGATCTTGCCGCAGTTCTCGAGCACGATCTTCTGTTGGCGACGGAAGAACGGGAGCTCAGCAGGCACCTGGAGCCTTGATACGGGGCTCGAGCCGAGGGCCTCGATGATGTCCGACACGTCCGAGACGTTCACTCCGCGGTAGTAGGCGAGTTCCGGTTCGATTGCCACGACGGGCCCTGCGCTGCACAGTCCCAGACAACCCACGGCCTTGACTTCGCACCAGCCCTCCAGGCCCCGTCGATTCACCTCGTTCTGGAAGGCCTCCTTGAGCAGCCCGCTCTGGCACGACAGACATCCCGCGGCCACGCATACCTTTATCCTCTGCTGAAAGCCTTCCTGCCTATCCCTTTCGATCTTCCCGATTTCCTGGAGCTCTTCAATCATCATGGCTCATCGACCTCCCGATGCCTTTGAGCACCTCAGGCGGCGTCATTCTGCCGCGCACTTCTCCGTCGAGCACTACCGCGGGAGCAAGACCGCAGGAACCCATGCATCTTGCGGTCAGGAGCGACAGTTTTCCGTCAGCGGTTGTCTCCCCCGGGTCTATGCCGAACTCGTCCCTGATCCCCTTGAGTATTCCGGAGGCACCACCGATGTAGCACGCGGTCCCGTTGCAGACCACGCAGGTGTGTTCCCCTGGGGGCCTGAGAGTGAAGAAGTGGTAAAATGTGGCGACTCCATACACCCTCGCGAGGGGCACGTGAAGCTCTCCTGCCACATACTTGAGCGAATCCAAATCCAGAAATCCGAAATGCTCCTGAACCGCGTGAAGCGTTTCTATAAGCGCATGAGGAGCGTTCCCGTGTAGGCGCATGGTTCTGTTGACCAGTCGCCATCGTCTGTCCTCTTGTTGAGGCTTCGACGACTCGCGTGCGGTTGCTTCCATAGAGTCCTCCTGTGGTCACCAGAAGGTCAGCCTGTTGGCGGTGTATCTGAAGAGCGGATTGCGCCCATACTGCTGGGGCTTACCGCAATGCGCGTGCGAAGGGCCCGTCTCGAAATGAGTATCTCAGTCCGGGACGGGCGCGGGTTCCTTCCGTCAGGGTGCCGCGCACTTTGGTATCTTAATGCTGTCACGGTGCATTTCTGCAACCCGGGACTGACGTCCCGGGCTACTTTCTCACGTCCCTGCGGGACTGAAGTTGCGCCTTGGAGCCCCAGAGGGGCGGCAGATAGTAGCCCGGTGCGTAAGCGCCGGGAGCCCCAAGCAGTGAAACGGGTACAAGCCCGCCCAGGGCCTCATTATTCCGCTGGGTTATCCGAAACCAAGACGCGCTGCACCCCTGCCGTCATTCCAGCGGAAGCCGGAATCCAGTCTTCTGCACAGGACCCCCCGCCTGCCCCGGACCACGATCCGGGGTTCGCCGGGGTGACGAGTCCGTCGGATTGGCACGGTTATTTCGGGACAAACCCTAATGTGCGACTTCAGCCTCCGGGCAGGACAGGCATCTTGCCTGTCGTCCTGTCGCTAACCTCACCTGTTTGACGTCGCATTGGTATTACAAGTTCGCGCGCACGAACAGGAAATCGGGGAAACCATTTCGTCATGGTTCATCAGGATCGTCGGTTCAACCCGAGAACAAGCCGCTAGGGCACCAAGACCCGAAAGGATCGACGGTATTTACGCCATGAGGCACTCAAGTCGCGGGGATTGCGTCTTCGGCACACCCGTGACAGATACTCGACCTGCCGGGCGTGCCGGTCTTGGGTCAGGCCACACGTCGCGGCCTACGCTACGCGCTTGCCTGCGGGCCGGCTTCGGCCAACAGGCGCAAAGAAGCTCCCATCTTCAAGACGTATTCGGAAGCACCCTTGAACGAATCGAGCATGGCACGGTACATCGACGAAGCCCCGATGTGACAGAACCCCGCTTCAAGGCGTTCCCAGTGGGCCAGCTTGTATTCCTCGGTCAGATCGATGAGTCGCGCACCCTTTGTGGCTATTGCTTCGAGAGTCTCCTTGTGGGGAGTCTTGAACGCGTCTCTCAGGTGGTTCAGCATTTCCAGGAGGAGGCCGAACATGCTGTCGAGCTCCCCGTACGCCTTATCACTGAACGGGATATCCTTCGCGGCCTTCACTCTGCTGCATTCCTGGATGGCCTCGAGCATGTCGCCCACGCGTTCGAGCCGGTAGGGGAATCGGATCACCCCCTTGAGCACTTCGCCTGTCACCTCTGCGCCCAGCATGCATTGAGTGAGGATCTGCTCCTGTTTGTGCACTTCTTCGGCAAGGTGCGAGCACCTCTCGCACTGGGCTCCTGCGCCGCTCATCACGTATTTCGACAGCAGTTGGGTCATCTCGATGAGCTTGCTGACGGTTATCAGCAGGCCTTCGGTCAGGTCTATCCCTTCGCAGACCTCCTTGGCGGCCAGTTCCTCGTGTTCCATCTCGTGGCGCAGGTGTCTGGGGCTGAACAGCTTGAGGGGATTAAAGGTAAAGTCCTTTGCGGTCATCGTGAGTACCTCCTGATCTCACCAAGGTGTTGCAAGGTCACCGAATGGGGACCCCGTTCATGCTTCGGGAAGCCAAAACGGTTGAGAGTCTCCCCAGAT
Source organism: Thermodesulfobacteriota bacterium (assembly GCA_040755955.1). Classification (GTDB taxonomy): domain Bacteria; phylum Desulfobacterota; class Desulfomonilia; order Desulfomonilales; family Desulfomonilaceae; genus JBFMAA01. Next base: position 19,488 of record JBFMAA010000011.1, on the reverse strand, counting down.
GTCCTCAGCGGATCTCGCCCGATGCCGGAAAAAGCATTTTCCGTGCCAACACTCCCCCACCCTGTGTCGGCATCGTGGCGTATTGAGGTCTCAGGCCAGATCATCCGCCGAGTACCGTACTGGTGGGGTCACGACAGTGCGACACCCAACCGTCAGCTTCTTTTACACTCTGTAAATACCGGGTGGCTTGGCCATGATGCGGATTCCGCGCTCGAAAGTCAAGGAGTAAGCGTTCACCGCAGAGACGCGGAGGCCGCAGAGGAACAGCCGGAGAAGAGAACACGACTCTTACGCGTCCCCCGGACCTCTGCGGACCCCAATGCGCTGCGGTGAGTCTCTTCCTCGGTACACGCCGACGTCAAGGATTGGACGCTTCTGACACCCGAAGTCGGCCCTAGAAGGTGAAGGATATCCCGGCTGAACCTCCCCAAATGGAGTAGAACCACTCGTTGTTGAGTTGCTGGTTGTCTTCCAGGTAGTGGACCTGCCGGTTGAACGCCCCCATGGTCACCACCACGTCGGGGTATACGCGCCAGTAGCCTCCCAAACGCACCGAAGACAGGAACCCCCGGGTGATGAGATGGACCCCCTCCACCTGGACCGACATGTCGAAGTTCAGGGGCAGGAAGAACCGGCCCTCCAAGCCCACCACCGGGTAGGTTCCGTCCAGTGCGCGGGTGTTGGAGTACAGGCCTGCTTCCGCGGTCTCACCGTTGATCGTCAAGGCGTGGCGTATGTGATGAACGCCCATTTTCGGCGCGATCCACCATGTCTCCAGATCGAGCAGCTTGATACCATACCCCATGTCGAACCAGTGAAAATCCAGCTTGGACTCGACCACCGATCCGGACTCGTAGGTTTTGTTGTGGAAACGAAATTCGTTGGTGACGGTTCTCTCGGCTGTGGGAGAGGCCGTGAACCAGGTCCCCCCGAGGAGGTGTCTCCCGGCGATCTCGCCTTGGCAGAATATCGCGGTAGTCTCCCCCCGTGTCGATCCAAGTTCTGTCGGCACGTCGACCCGCGTCCCCGAGCCGGGCCTGCCTCCCGCGGGAATGAGGAACTGGCCGGAAAGCCAGGCATATCCCCACTCCATCCCGAAAATGAACTTCGCGTTCGGCGAGAGATGGAACGATTCCTGAGCCAGGCCGGCCGTCTCCGCGAACAGGGCCGGCCCCAGAGCCACCACCAGAGCCACGGCTATGCGTGAAACGGTTCTCACGGTCACGAACCTCCGGACACCCGACCTTCGGAGCAGGAGTCTTATACATCCGGCCCCCCACCCATGGCAATAGGAGTTACACCTCTGTCCGGTGGTCTTCGACGTGGACCCCCACTTCGCGGCACGCGTCGAGAATCCGCGTCTGAATGCCAAGAATGTATGCGTTTCGATGTTTCTCTGTCCGATCGACTGGGTCCCATTTGAAGGAACCGAGGCGGATGCCGAGCAAGAGAGGGAGCCACCTGTAGGCCCCCCCCTAGAAAGACACGAGAAGGACGGAACGGCCTCTGTAGACGAATAGGAGAAGGAGCCCTACTGCAGGCAAGAATATGGAATTCACATCAATCTCTTGCCCAAAACCTGCCAGGATGCTTGTGATCATCGACCACGTTGACAGGAGGCCCACAGCCGCCAAGGAGACGTTGAGCAGCCTCCACCCCCAACCGGGAGGCGAAGTATGGAGCGTCACGCTCTTCACCCGACTCAACGGGATGCGTCGAAAAGACCACGCATCTCCCCATGCATACCACTTCCTGTGAGGGACATACAGCGCCCGGTCCGAGACCGCGAAGGCAAAACGGTGCTGGTCGTCATCGATTCCCGCATTTTCCGGAGGGACGTAGACTTCATGGATGAGAATCGTCTCCCCCGGCTCTGCTTGAATGGTGAATGCCACGGTGGCCTCCCCCGATCAGACGCATCCGGTCGGCTTGGGGAGCCCCGCGACCTTGCATGCTCCTCTCGCGGGTCCGGCAGGGAACAGCTCGTAGATCCTCTTGAGCTTGAAGCCCGTGTCCTTACAGAGTTTCCGGATCATGGGAGCGATACCGAACTCCAGGTAGTAACCCCGCAGGTACCTGACGATGTGCCAGTGATCCGCGTTCAACTCCTCGATCCCTTCGGCTTTCGCGAAGAGCGCGGCCACCTCGTCGGTCCAGAGGTCGGGGTGCCGGAGGAAGCCTTCTTCGTCCACTTCGAAGGTTCTACCGTCAATCTCCATCATGGGCATGTTACGCACAACCTCCCAGCGCAGAGACAATGGGTAATTCAGGTACCGCGCAGCACGGTGGAGGACCGGGTCCGTCGCGCGGTTCCTCGGGTTCCGACCTTTCCTCAGAAAGGGTTCCCCACAAAGAAACCGATGCAAGACTTGTGCCCATGCCGTCAGCGAAGACGACGCCGTGCCGGGGACCGATGATCGCACTCCGTTTCCAGACCACCGGGATCTGATAATGCCCCCATGGTACGAGAATCGTCAAGGGGCTTCAGCGGGACTGGTGCCTTTGCCCTCCGAAATGCTTTGAATCGCACTCCTGACCCAAAGGTAGAAGACGATCTGTATGATCAGGTACAGTGTCACCATCGCAGGCCCGGACGGGTCAACAAAAGCCTCGAAGGCCCGCTTCCTGATCACCCCCCCATGCTGTAACGCGAGCGCCACAAGTCCAGGTGCCCAGGCAAGGACCGTGAGCCATACCCGGATTGGCCAACTGATACAAATGAAGCGCTCCACGAATCGCTGCCCCCCGGCTCCGCCATTGGCACGGTAGGACAGAATTATCCCCCCCACGATGACCACTGCAAGACACCCGATCTTCGCTATTGCAAAGTATGACGGCTGATCCCACACAAAGAGGGCGTTCTGCACCTCGGTCATCTGATAGAGCCCCCAAGCCGCCAGATATAGCATCTGATCCCGTGGGGAGACGCGGTCTTCCCGCAGGTCGGACGCCAATGCATTTACGTTCAGGAAGTACATGTGGGTTGCTCCTCGACGAGGGACGCTGCATGGAGCGGTTGCCGTTCGTTCCGAGCCATCGGCAGGTGCCAAAACCTGCCCTGTGAGATCTTACCGCGAGCCAACGATTCAGCGGGATCGGCTTCTTGACCAGGAGTGCAGACCCCCAAGCACCACACACGCAGAGCACGCAAAGGAAGAAAGAACTCCATTGGGTGCTTTGCGGGTGCAGCGCGTCTTGGTTTCGGATGACCCATCAGAATAATTAGGCCCTCGGAGGGCGTGCATCCGTTTCACTGCTTCCCGCGCCCGGCGCTCACGCACCGGGCTACTGTCTGCTGCCCCTCCGGAGCTCCAAAGGCCAACGCTTAGTCCCGTAGGGACGTAAGAAAGCAGCCCGGGCGGTAAGTCCCGGGTTGCAGAAGTGCGCCGTGACATCATTGATCTGCCAGTGTGCGCGGCACCCGTTCTTCGCGTGCCTTGAGCGAGCACATCCTGTCGGATGTATGACGTTCCCCGGCCGAACCGCTGAACAATGCGCGACCGTAATTGCGGATGGGAGCACTCAGTGGTACATCCTCCGGCCTTCCGAGCGAACAAGCGCGTCAAGAAGCATCGGACCTTGCTTTCTGTTACTCACATAGTAACCCCCTCGCATCGTTCCGGCAAGGTCTGCGTGCACCCGCTGCCGGGCCTGATGAGGAAAGATATCCCCATTCTCCCCATTCAAGGTCTTGTCCGGTGGAAGTCTTCGAAGGGTGAAAAGGTCTTGAGGATGCCGTCTCGATATGGGGGAGACAACTCTATCCCCCCCATGAAGATGTTGGCGAGTGCTCCTGGAAAGCGGATGAGCAGGTGGTCACATCCGCAGGCCCGTAGCATTGACGCCCGCGGCCGCCACTGCGCTAAATCTTTCCCCCGATGATCCCCTCCATGAACTTGCAGAGGGTAATGCAGTCACGTTTCTTTTCCTCGGGACCTCCTTGCGTCTGTCCTCGGCACAGGGTGCCCGGCACCTCCCAACACTCGCGCCCCTTGTCCGGGTATGCAGGGCACTTCTCCTTGCTCTTGCAATTCGTGAACTCCCAACACTGCGTCTCGCTCATTCGTGTCTCCTCCTGATGATCAACCGTATTGACGACCGAATACCTCAACATTATCACCTCATGACTCGGTCGGCAAGCACCGCGATTCGATCCCGTTGACACGGGGTCGCGCATGAGCTAAGAAGAGTCCATGACCCAGCATACTCACTCCGATGTCAGGTTCCTCATGGGAAACGAGGCCATCGGACGGGGAATCATCGAGGCAGGATGCTCGGTGGTGGCTGCGTACCCGGGTACACCTTCGTCCGAGGTACTGGAATCCCTGGTCCGCTGGAAACGGGAAGCCAACCATCCCGTATACCTCGAATGGTCCATCAACGAGAAGGTGGCGATCGAAGTCGCATACGGGGCCAGCCTCAGCGGAGTCAGGTCCGCCGCGGTGATGAAGATGGTAGGGTTGAACGTGGCCTCCGACCCCTTCCTGAGTGCTGCGTACCTGGGGGTGCGCGGTGGAATGGTCCTTGTGGTCGCGGACGATCCTGGTCCCCATTCGAGCCAAACCGAGCAGGACAGCCGGTTCTTCGCGTGGTTCGCCAAAGTCCCGGTGCTTGACCCCGGAACCCCAGCCGAAGCCCTCGAAATGACCCGACGCGCGTTCGAGCTTTCCGAGAAATACGAAGTCCCGGTAGTCCTGAGACCGTGCCTCAGAGTATGCCATGCCCGCCAGAACGTGCGACTCGGGGAACTCCACCCCTCGGTCGAGGTGGGCCCCTTCAAGAAGAATTGGCAGAGATGGGCAGCGATCCCCAGGTTCCGACTCATTCTGCACAAGGAACTCAACGAGAAGCTCAAGACCATCCGCACCGAGGAACCGGACGCCAAACCTCAGGCCATTGTCAACGGCTCAGGGAACACGCTGGCAGTGATCACGTCGGGGTCCGTGTCGTCTCATGTGCGGGATGTGGTGGACTCAGACCAGCGGCTCGCGGGGATAGACGTGTACAAGGTCAACCTCCCCTTCCCTGCCGACGCTGACGCCCTGCAGGCAATAGTAGACGCGCACGAACTGACCCTCATGGTGGAAGAGACCTACCCCGTGCTTGAGCTCCAACTCCTGGACCGTCGCAAGGTGGAAGGAAGACAGTCCGGGTTCGTGCCTTCGCAAGGGGAACTGGTACCGGAAACCGTCGAAGATCTGATCGTGTCCGCGGCCGGGCTTCAGCCTACCTTACGGACTCCTCCCCAGGTCAAGCCTCGTAGGCCGACTCTTTGCCCGGGTTGTCCTCACAGGCCTGCGTTCTTTATGATCAGGAAGGTGTTCGGAAAAGCCGTATACACGGGAGACATCGGCTGCTACACCTTGGGGATCAACATGGGCGCGGTCGACACCTGCCTGTGTATGGGCGCTTCCGTTGGAATGGCAGGCGGATTCGTGCGCGGATTCAAGGCGGAAGAAGAGGCCACGCTTGTCGCAACGATCGGAGATTCCACGTTCTTTCACAGTGGCGTACCTGCTCTCATCAACGCGGTGCACACGAAGAGCCCGTTCGTGCTCGTGATCATGGACAACCGCATCACCGCGATGACCGGCGGACAACCCACTCCTGCGAGTGATTATCTGGTTGACGGCGCCGCCGCTACCCCAGTGGACATGGAAAGGCTGGTGACAGGGTGCGGAGTCGACTTTCTCCAGGTCGTCGACCCGTACGATCACGACGGGCTGGAAGACACCTTGCAGAAGGCACGCGCATTCACCTATGACGAGCGCAAGGGCGTGTCGGTGGTCATCACCCGCAGACCCTGCGTACGCGTGCCGAACGCGGAGTTGTCCTCAGACAGGTTCCTGGTCAATGACGAGGTCTGCGACCACTGCATGACCTGCATCCGTGACCTGGAATGCCCCGCGTTCCACTATCGCAAAGATGAGAAACGCATGGAGATCGATACGGATCTGTGCACCGGCTGTGGATTCTGCGTGCACGTCTGCCCTGCACAGGCGATTGAACCAAAAAAGGCGTGAAGCATGTATGAAATCATCCTTTGCGGGCGGGGCGGTCAAGGGATCGTGTTCCTGACCCGCTTGATCGGAGACATAGCCACTGAGCGGGGACTCGGGGTGATCTCTTCCGAAACCCACGGAATGGCCGTGCGAGGTGGATCGATCAACAGCCACCTCCGCATCGGACCCTTCTATTCGCCACTGATCCGGGAAGGCCGCGCTGATGTGCTGGTGAGCCTGGACCCTGCGGAAACGGCCAACAACGTCCATTTTCTCAAACCCGGTGGGGTCACCGTGGAAAACTCACCCGGACCGGACGACTCCGCGGTTCGACGCATAGACGCGTCCCGTCTCGCCCGGGAAATAGGGAGAGTGCAGCTCGAGAACGTCGTGGTGCTTGGTTTTGCTTCCACTCTTGCAGGTTTCCCCGTTTCGTCGGAGGAGATCGCCGCGCGTCTCTCGAAAGACCCGCGGGAAACGGTTCGCGCGATGAATCTCAAGGCCCTCGAACTCGGGGCTGCATTCGGGTCGGGGCGTGCGTGAACGTGGCGACCCGGCCAAGACCTGCGTCTGTTCCGCCATATGATGTCTCTCCTTGACCTGGGGGGCCAAAAAGCTTACCCTCTACCTTGAGGCAATAAGGAGGGACCGTGGCTATCGAAGACGTGTTGCTCAATCTCGCGGACAGGATACTGGACTTTGACGAGGCCTCTCTCGCCCAGCTCCAGGAGAAATACCTGAAGAAAGTCTCGGATTTCTCGGCAACGAGGGAATGGGAGAGAGCGATAGTCGTCTACTTTCTGATCAACTCGGTTCGGGTGAAGAACAAGATCTTCAACGAAAAGGTGAAGGGAGCGAACAGTTCGTCGACAGACAAACCACCGAAAAACTTTCTGAAATTGGTTAAATAGCGACGACCTTTTTCCCGGGTATGGCCTTGCCTGCGCAACCTATTGTAATAAGCGGGATTTTCTTGACCACCTGCGGACTTGATTTTCTCGAAGAAAGAAGTATAATATGAATGGTCTTGGTGCGGGCGGCTCGAAGTGAGCCGGGAGTTTATTGAATCAGCAGAGGGAATGATGCCGGGCGCCCTGTTTGACATTCGATTCGAGGGGAGAACCCACATGCGCAACAGACTCGCAACCCACATGGCAGCAATTTTTCTAGTGGCAGTCTGCCTCGTTCCGTCCGCATGGGGGCAGGAATACGGGGGCTATCCGGCCACCCAGCCCGGAATGTCCTCGTTTATGCAGGACCAGCAGCCACAGACGACCTTCTATCCCCAGTGGGCAAACCAACTCGACAGCATGCAGCAGCGGGGGGGCTACTACGCGGTGACCGGGAGCTATCCCAATTCCGTGCCTGTGACGAGTTACTATCCCGCGTCCTCTTTCGGTCCTCCTCCTTCGTCGCAGGGTCAGCCTTCTCAGATGTATGACAACGCCGTGCCGGAGTATCCTGGTCCCCAGGGTGCGTACCCGCAACAGCCCGGCCCACAGCCGATGGCCTACCCGCAACCACAGGCGGGCCCACAGCCCATGGCCTACCCGCAACCACAGCAGGCCTACCCGAATCAGTATCCGCAGCCGGGCGCGGAAGCAGCCTATCAACCGCAGCAACCGCCTCAGACCGCGTACCAGCCGCCGCAGGCTCCGTCTCCGCAGGCCTCGGCTATGAAGAAGAAGAGCAAGAGGAGTAAGAAGAGCAAGAAAGGCCAGCCTGCAGTTCAGGATGTGCAGCAGGCATACGGACAGCCTCAACAGCCCCAGTATCAGCAGGCGTACGGCCCGCCGGGGTACGATCCGTATGCTCAGCAACAGCCATATGGGCAGCCGACGACGCCTCAACAGCCGGGGGCGTACGGCCAACCACAGCCCCAAGAACAGCAGCCGTACTCACAACCGCCTGGAGCGTATGGGCAGCCCCAGGGGTACCCGCAGCCGCAGGCGTACCCCCAGCAGGAGCACGGCTATCCACAGGCGCAACCCCAGCCGGCTCCTGAGCAACCCACGGTCATGAGTTCGGACCCCTCGGTGCAGCGAGCCCAGCAACGTGCCTACGAACGAGCGGTCAATCGGCAAAGAGCGGTGGAAATGGCTGCTCAGCATCAGGGTGCGCTGCAGGAGTTCCAGCAGGCCAAGCAGATGATGGAGCACGCCCAGTCCAAGGTCCAAGAACAGGAAGAGCGGCAAAAGGTGTTGCAGCAGGAATACCACCGTCGAGCCGTCTCGGATGCGTACGATCAGCTCAGATCAGCCCAGGAACGGTACTACGAGCTCATGGGCGTCCCCAGCCAAAGCCCTCAGCCGCAGGGCTATCCGGTGAACCCCGGTGGTGGACCTCCGCCGCAGGCACAGCCGTATTCTCAGCAGGCAGCGGTGTCCCCTCAGCAGTATCCGCAGCCACAGGGGTACCCCGGTCAGCAGCAGGCCGTGCAGCCTCAGCCCTATCCCGCTCAGCAGCAACAGCCGTACTATCCCCAACAGCAGGGACCTCCTGCGGCAGCCCCCGTGGCGGCACAAGCTCCGACAGGGCAACCGACGCCTCTTCACGTCCAAGACCAGCCCCAACAGCAGGATTCCGGGGGACTCTGGGGCTCGGTGAAGAGCTTCTTCAGCCCGGATGGGTCAGGACATAACCCTCGCCAGCTTCTCGACCAGAGGCGCCCGAACTTCGACCAATATTGATCCCCTCCTCCCGCGAGGATCGTCATGATCCCTCGCGGGGGACCGCTTCCTACAGTCAGCCCCAAGCGCGGGAGAGAACTTGTTCAATCCCCGGCGACACGGTGTCGCACGCAGTTGGCGCCGTCATGAAGCTGAAAAGAGCTTTGCAGCCGCGGCGTGCCAAGCGCGCCTGTCGGAGTCTTCCCGAGGCGTGTATCCCCTGGCTGACGTCTGATGCCAATGCGACATCAAGCAGGTGAGTCCAACAGCGGGACGACAGGCAAGATTCCTGTCCCACCCGGTGATTGAAGAAGTCACTCCTTGGAACACGCATTGGTATCATTCGATCAGGAGCTGAGCACGAGGTCACGGCTCCAGACATGACATATACCTGAACCCTGCCCCAGGAAGAAAACTGCCAGTACCAAGGCATAACGAAGTCGATGAAGCCCTCGCAAGGCACATCAGAAAGCGGCTGGGTATTGAGACCAAGTAAGTATCGGCATGCTTGGGGGTGCAGCGCGTTCTGGGTTCGGATAACAGATCGGAATGACTGAATCAGACCGACTGCTGTGCCCGTCGGAGACGTAGCAACGCATCCGCAGAACTCGCACATGCCCACAGATTGAGAATACCCGCTGACGCTCGGGATTATCGGTGTGGCTGTGGACGTTCACCCACTGCCGGTTCGGGGAGTCAAACCCGTTTCGTTGTCTCGGATTCCCGGCGCTCACGCACCGGGCTACTGTCTACCGCGCCTCCGGGGCTCGGAGGAGCACGTTCAGTCCCGCAGGGACGTAAGAAAGGAGCCCAGGACGGCAGCCCCGGGTTGCAGAAATGCACCGTGGCATCATCGATATACCAGAGTGCGCGGCACCCGTCAGCCGGTACCCTGGCCGAAGTCGAGCCAAATTCAATACTACTGCCTTTCCACAGCAGAAGGCCACCGACAAGGCGAGGCGGCCGGTGGTCTTCTGCTGCAACGGCAGGTATTCTCAGGTTTTGCGGTAGGTCTTCTGGATCAGCTCGTTGAGGTAGCGCTCGGGATTGCTCACCGCTTCTTTGGTGATGACGAACTCACTATCCTGGGTTCGTTCCATCACGAGCTTCAGGCCGTGGTGGTAGTTCTGGAAGATCTTCCGGCATACGATCAGGGCCTCTTCCGATTCGTTGAGCACACGCCGCGTGAGCTCTTCGAGCGCGTCCTCGGAAAACCGTATCCTGATGCCGTACTGGTTGTGGAAGCTCTCTTCAAACGTGTGAATCTCCTCGATCACCCGTATCAGGCGTCGGTACATGGTCTCGAGGCTGAGACTCTGGTTCGCGGAGGCATCCGCTACCGCTTTCAAGCCCCACGGTTTGTCGAGTTTGCCGTACTGGCGTTCCAGCTCTCCTGCGATCCGTTGGAGCTCCTCCGCCATTTCAATGCGTTCTTGCGAGTCAACCTTTTCAAAGATCTCCTTACGAAGGGGATGATACTCGCTCTCGAGCATCTCAGCGAGGAACTCACGGGGTTTCTCGACCACCTCCGCGTCTACCGTGAAGCGAGTGACGTCGGAGGAAGGGAGTTCCCGTTCAAACCCGACCAGGACGCGTTCCACCACGCTCGTGAGGGCCCTGGCGCCTGTCTTCTCAGGATACGCCCTCCTTGCGATGGCTCTGAGAGCTTCGTCCGTGAAACGGATGTCAATGCCGTACGCCTTGAAATCCTGCTTCTTCGCGGTCACCACAGAAGAAAACCGGTTCTTCAGTATCTTGAAAAGATCCTCTTCACTGAGATCCTCGAGCACCGAGATCACCGGCAAGCGTCCCACGAACTCGGACTCAAAGCCGAATTCTATCAGATCCTCGGCCTTCACCTCCCGCAAGAGCTCCGAACGCGCGTCCTTGTTCTTGAGCGCCGCCTCGAATCCCAGTCCTTTGCGGGCAAGCCTCTTGGAGACCACCTCATCGAGGCCGTTGAAGGCACCTGACACAATGAACAGAATGTCTCGTGTGTTGATGGTCCTTCTGAGACGTTTGCCGGTCTTCTGGAAGTGTGCGGCCGCCTCCATCAGCGAGACCGGGTCATGGCTGACCTTGAGATCAACCTCCGTTTCTTCCATGGGCTTGAGGAGGTTCCTCTGCACTCCGCTCCGTGACACGTCCAGACCTATCACATTTCCCGCGGAGGCGATCTTGTCGATCTCATCGATATAGATGATGCCGTACTTGGCCTTTTCGATGTCGCCATCGGACTGCTGGACCAGCTCTCGCACCAGGTCTTCCACGTCTCCGCCTACATAGCCGGTTTCGGTGAACTTCGTCGCATCGCCCTTGACGAACGGAACCCCGAGCTTCTGTGCAATGAGCTTGATCAGGTAGGTCTTGCCGACTCCCGTGGGACCGATGAGTATGACATTGTTCTTGATCCGGCCCACGCCCTCATCCGAGTCGCGTTCGCCCTTCTGGAGGAAGTAGCGTATTCTGTTGAAATGCGTGCACACCTTGGTGGCGAGTATTTCCTTTGCGGAATCCTGGCGAATCACAAACCGATCCAGGTAGTCGTGCAACTCCGCGGGCTTCATGTTGAATCGCATGACAGGCGAATCGGTATCAAACGAAACTTCCTCTCCCGATCCCGTCTCGACCGCCCCAGGCCATGGACCGATCTGCGTTCCCATGACGCGGATGCGATTGCCGTACTTCTGGGCCAGAAAATCGTTTATCTCTTTTTCCACTTCCTTCGGGTCCGGAAGATTCGCAACAGTGGTGTCGTCTTTATCATTCATTATCGGGAGCCTTTCCTAAGTCTGGGCAACGGTCGCTGTGTGACCTGTGTGTTACATATAATGACGGAGCCTTCTCCAGTCAATGGGGAACGAGCCGGCTCATTTTCCGTGGTTCCCAGATTCGTGAAGAAGAAAGCACCTCGTGAGGCTTGAAACGAGCCTTGTAATTCATCGCATCGCAACCTTCAATGTAGAAGCCAAGGTAGTAGAACGGAATGCCGCGGTCCTGGCACAGCAGTACTTCGCTGATCGCGGAAAGCGTCCCGAGGCTTCGTCGTCCGTGATCCGGATCGAAAAAGACATACACGCTCGACAGGGACCGCGAACAGACGTCTCCAATAGAGACACACACGAGGTTACCGCGCACGCGATACTCCATTTCGAGCGTCCTGACCGGGGTTTGATAGAGGAATCGCTCCAGATCCTCCGGGGAGTTGGCCCGAGAAGACGCATGCTGAAAGCTCAAATAGTCAGTGTACATTCGCATCTTGTCGGTGGTGAGCCGTGGCTTGCCGATACTGAGGCTGATGTCTCCGTTCTTCCTGAGAACCCGCCGATATGACTTTGTGAGACGAAAATCCTTGCACACGACACGCAGGGATCTGCATTCCGAGCATTCCCGGCATCTGGGACGGTAGAACACGAGGCCTGACCGTCGAAACCCCGCGTCCATGAAATCGTGGTACAATTCGGGGTCGAACTCGACCGAGCTGAAGAACTCCTCTCGAGCGACCCTTCCGGGAAGGTACGGGCATGCATGAGCGTCTCCAAGAACGAGGAAATCCAGCGCAATCGAGCCGAACCACGGCGAGTGAACGACGGAGTCCGCCTCCCTGTTGCCCAAGTAGTCCTCTTGAGGTCGAGTCATGCTCGCGCTCCCCTGTCACTCGTCTCACGTGTGCTATCGGCCGTTTTCGGGGTTACCCTACCACTGACTGGTATGACAACCCCGTGCGACACCTGGTTCCCTGACTGCTCGATGAGGCACATATGGTGAATTACTTTGCAGGTGCCTTGTCCCTGCGACCGGCCGCTGTGCCGGTCGTCGGAGGGCCGACACAGAGAGACCGTCTCAAAACCGTGTGTTGGTCAGAAAGCGTGCCACGATTCGAGGGTTTTGAGACGGTTTCCAAAGGACGACCCCTACCGTTTGTCCTCAACTGTGCGTGTCCGAGATCCGCTACCGAAGTTGTACGAATGAGTGCCACGTCGTGGTGTTCGCACACGCGGCGGCGAATTCTTCCGCAGTCCGGCCAGGGAACCCGGGTGAGGTGACCAAAGGCGGCTGGGAGCCGCAACCAAATTCGCGTCCACCTTTCTTGGTCTGCATGAACACCGATGGCGGGGCCAGTTGGTTCTACGCAACCGAAGAAAGGCACGTCGCTTTCTCCCAGAGCTGCTGAACTGAAGATTTCTTCTCGAAACAAGAAGAAATCGAAGGTTATTAGTAAAAGGTTCTCTCCCAAAGCACGCCAAGAGCGCGAAGGAATTATCTCTTCCTTTGCGTTCTCTGCGAGAGTCGGTCTTTTCCGGGCCGGGGTCAGAGCTTCTTCAGCAGTTGATTCCCGGCAGTGAGCAGAGGGTCCCACACCGGCGAAAAAGGCGGGGCATACGCCATGTCACACTGCACGAAGTCTTCCGCAGTCATACCCGCGTGCAGAGCCACGGCAACCGCGTTGATCCGGTGAGCTACCCCTTCCCGTCCCACCATTTGAGCCCCGAGCAGACGTCCGGTCTTGCTGTCTCCGAGCATACAGATGTGTATGGTCTGATTCCCCGGGTGTGCATGAGCTCTGGACCGACTCTGTATCACGATCTCCACTGGAGCGAAACCCGCTTCTCCCGCGTCGTTCACGCGCAGACCGGTGGTCGCTACCTCCATGTCCAGGACCTTGAACACCGCAGTGTTCGCGATCCCGGGTAGTTGTACGTCCTTGCCCGTGACATTGTCCGCCACTGCCCAGCCGGCTCTGTTGGCCCTCAGTGCGAGGGGGACCCATACTCGTCGCCCTGACACCACGTTGAACGCATCCGCACAGTCACCCGCGGCATAGATGTTCGGGTCCGATGTTCTCAGGCCGCGGTCCACCGCAATCGCTCTCTTGGGACCGAGGTCCAAACCGGCCGCGGCCGCGATCTCGGAGTTAGGGGCGACTCCCACGGCCATCAGCACCATGTCGCAGGGAAGTCTCTCACTTCCCACTGCGACTGCCAGCCCTTTGTCCGTCCGCTCGATCGCCAACGGCGAAGTCCCGACCAGAAGTTTCACCCCCTTGCTCTCCAGTTCCGCGGCGACGAGGTCGCTCATCCCCTGGGGGAGCCACGGGAGAAGCCTGGGGAGCGCTTCCACTATGGTTGTCTCGATCCCGCGGTCGTGGAACGCCTCGGTCATCTCCAAACCGATGTACCCCGCTCCGATGATGACTGCGCGCTTCACGTCGTGGTCTGCGAGGTATGCCTTGATACGACGTCCGTCCTCCAAGGACTTCAGCCCCATGACCTCCGGAAGTTCCGCTCCCGGGATGTCCAGGATAATCGCCCGCGCTCCGGTGGCTATACAGAGTTTGTCGTAGTCGACTTCGAAGCCGTCCCCTGCATGAGTGCGACCCAGCACCTTTTTCGCGGTGCGATCGATGCGCTCCACCTTATGGCCAAGTCTCAGATCCAGACCCTGCTTCTCGATGAACACCTTGGCAGGTCGCACGACCAGATCCTCGATAGATCGCCCGGGGTCCGCGAGGTTGTAGGGCATTCCGCATGCCGAATACGACACGTCCGTTGTCTGCTCCAGCACCACCAGACCCAGGTCCGGGGCATTGCGTTTTGCTCTGGAAGCGGCGCTCATTCCGGCCGCGTCTCCTCCGATGACCACGAACTTCATAGACGAAACCTCCTCACTTCATGAGTTCCTTCAGCGCAGATTTCACGGCAGCGGTGAGGTTCACCTCCTTGCCGGCTTCCTTGAGGACCTTCACCGCGGCGGCTCGGGCCACCCGCTCCGCGTATCCCAGGTTGACCAGCGACGACACCAGGTCCTCTTCTACCGTGGCAGCAGAAGGATTCCCCAGCGCAAAGTCGGTCCCGGACCCTACTCGCCGGATCTTCCCCTTTAGCTCGAGGACGATGCGGTCCGCGGACTTCTTGCCGATTCCCGGGATCGTGCTGAGCTTGCGGGAATTCTCTTCGAGCACGGCCTGGCGGAACTCGTCCACCGACACGCCGGACAGCACGGCCAACGCGGTCTTGGGACCGACTCCCGACACTCCGATCAGCATCTCGAACAGGGCCTTCTCCTCGATTCCTCGGAAGCCGAACAGCTCGAGCGCGTTTTCCCGAACCGATGTGTGCACATAGAGGAACGCTTCCCCATCCGCGGGGAGCGCTTCCACGGTAGACAGAGGGACCGCCAGCTCGTACCCGACGCCTCCGGCCTCCAGCACGATGCGATTGGTCCCCCGGAACAGTATTTTTCCCCTCAGAGTTCCTATCACGGACCTACCCTCTCGGGAATGCTCACGTGGGAATGGTACAGAGCCATGGCAAGCGCGTCGGCACGGTCCGGGGACTTGAGGTCGGTTAAGCCCAGCACCTTGCCGACCATGAACATCACCTGCGCCTTGTCCGCAGCGCCGTAGCCCGTAATCCCCTTCTTGATCTCCATGGGGGCATATTCATGGATCTCCATGGAATGCCGCTCTCCCAGGAGAAGGATCACACCCCGTACCTGGCACAACTTCATGAGGCTCTGGGTGTTCTTGAAGTGAAACAGCGACTCTACGACCATGACTTGAGGCGCATGCTCGACAATGACCGTCTCGAGTCTTTGGTGAATCTCCCACAGCCTCCGGGACATGCTGAGCTGCGGTGAGGTCTTGATAACCCCACTGGCAAGGTGCGTCGAGTGTACGCGGTTCTTCGTGATGATGCCGTATCCGGTAGCGGTAGTCCCCGGATCCACACCCAGAATGATCATTACAGCTCCAGCTCCGGTTTGATGCCACATACGCGTCAAGACCGGGGCATTGTTGTCCCATTTCCCGGGCTTGTCCTCCAGTACTTCATGCCTGTCGAGAAACAACCGTGCCAAACCGGCGGCCTCGTCACCCCGGCGGAAGCCGGGGTCCAGCAGCCGTCGAAGAGCCTGGATTCACGCTTTCCCTGGAGTGACCGACGTTGATCCAGGTAGATGAATCCGGCCCGAATTGACGTACTTATTTCGTAACGGGCTTCAGGTTTGCACACGACGTTCACGTACACCGGTTCGTCCCGGTTCACGCCGATGCCTTGAGCATATCCTCTTCGGAAATGTCGAAATTTGCCGACACGCTCTGCAAGTCCTCGTTATCATCGAGCGCATTCATCATCTTGAGCATCAATTCGGCTTTCCTGCCCTCAAGTTTCACGGTGGTCTGCGGGACCATGGACGTTTCCGCGAGCTCGATCTTCCAGCCCCTCGCCTCCACGGCCTGCTTGACGGTCTCGAAGTCTCCGGGTTCCGTGGTGATCTCGAAGTTGTCCCCATCGGGCGTGACGTCTTGGGCTCCTGCTTCGAGGGCAACTTCGATGACCTCGTCCTCGTGCAGGCCGGTTCCGTCGACGACTACGATCCCCTTCTTGTCGAACATCCAGGAGACACACCCGTTTTCACCGAGGTTGCCGGTGTATTTCTCGAAGATGTGCCTGATCTCCGCGACGGTGCGGTTCTTGTTGTCGGTGAGGGTTTCCACGAGCACCGCGACTCCACCGGGGCCGTATCCCTCGTAGATGATTTCCTCGTACGCAGCGCCTTCGATTTCGCCTGTCCCGCGTTTTATGGCGCGTTCGACGTTCTCTTTGGGCATGTTTGCGGCGCGGGCTGCCGTGACCGCGGTTCTCAGGCGGGGGTTCCCTTCCACGTCACCGCCGCCTGCCCGGGCCGCGATAGTGATTTCCTTGATGATCTTCGAGAAGAGCTTGCCGCGTTTCGCGTCTGCAGCTCCCTTCTTGTGTTTGATGGTGCTCCATTTGTTGTGGCCGGACATAGAGTCGTTCCTCCAATGGGTATAGTGTATTCCGGTATTTCAAGAGCTCACCTAGGACACAGAGCGGCTGGGAGCCGCGGCCAATACTCGCGTCGGCCTTCCTTCTTGCCCTGCGCTCTCCGCGGTGAGTCCTTCTTAGCCTCGAACGGTCACCCTCCAACCCTTTTCATAGTATATCTCGCTTTCCGGGACAACCCCTTCCCGCGGGGACACGGCCGTGGACTTCACCGCTGCGGCTATTCAATCTGGCGTTTGAGTCGGAACGTGGTCCAATCCGTTTCCGGCTCGAACTCACGGGTGGCCGGGTTTGCCTTCCAGATCCGCGCCTGCGGAAACGAGTTATTGTAACAGGTGAGCGGAGACGTGAGTCCTCCCGTTTCGAAGTCCTTGAGGTTCCTGAGTGCTTCCACCATCCCGTCGTAGTTGAGTTTCCCCGCCTTGTCCGCATGGCGCATGATTTCCAGAAAGATCATTCCCGCGGCGAACCCGCCCATGTAGTGCGTGGTGCGGTAACTCACCTCGGGGTGGTTCTTCGCGTTGAGCTCTCTGATCTTCCTGACCATCGGGATGTGATCCATCGGCCAGAGCGCATAGGGGTTCACGGTCAGTATGCCCTCTGCCAGGGGACCCAACTCCATCAGGTTCTTCTTGCTGACCTCCCAGTAGGTTCCGATGAATCGGCATCCAAGCCCGGCCTCGCGGGATTTTTTCACAAGCTCGGTCAGGCAGGCGCCCGCGAAGCCATGCACTATCAGATAGTCCGGGTTAGCCTTGCGGAAAAACTCCACGGTCTCATTGAGGTCTTTCGGTTTGGGGGATTCCGCCCTTTCCCCGACGAGATCCAACTTCATCTTCGGAACCAACTTCCGTGCGAAGGGTATGGGATCTCTGCCGAATTCCGTGTCGCTGTACACGAGCGCGATCTTTGCCCCAGGCTTCTGCTGGGAGATGTAGCGGAGAATGAGTCCCATCTGGTCGCTATACGTGGGGCCGGGAATGAATATGGAGGGGTACAGGCCCGCCTGTGCTAGGTCGCTGGAAAACGATGCGGAACTGTACAGAACGCGATACCGGTCTCGGATTGCGTCGGCCATCGCCTTGCTCAGGTGAGTGCTGTCGCCGAACATGGCGATGGGGTTGTCCCGCTGCATAATAGTCTCGAACGCGGCCTTGCCCACATCGAGCTTGTACTGACTGTCCTCGGTAATGAACACGATCTTCTTGCCGTTGATGCCCCCTTCCTGGTTTGCCACGGCCAGACAGTCCATCAAACCGTCGGAGACCTCCTTGCCTGCGGCAGCAAACACACCGGTGATGGGGAGCACTCCGCCGATCTTCACCACTTGTTCCTCCGCGGCGGCTGGGAGGGGCCCAAGCCACCGCGCCAGAACGATCAATACTGCACACACCCTGAGAACTAATCTTCCGTATCGCATGCCATCGCTCCTTCCAAGAGTCTTTGGTGTTCGCCACGGGGAGTCAGGTCACCGCTGAGCACTCGGTCCGAGGAATGCGGTCAGGCGTCTTCTCCCGCAGTGGCCAACGGGCTTCTCACCTGTCTCTCAACAATGAAGGGCAAGCAGCCCTGCCCGCGGGAGCCGGAACCGCGAACCAACGGTTCTGCGGGATCGTCCGTCCAACCCAAGAACAAACCACAAAGGCGCCAAGACACGCACAAATCAGAGAACACACCTCAGGGTGTCATCCTGGGAGCGGGCTCTCTTGGTTTCTTCGTGATTTGGCGGGCCATTCTCTTGCCAACCGGCTCAACGCAGCCATGAGCGGTGAGAGCCACCCTGCTGCGATTGCCAGAATCGCACAAAAAACCTGTGAACACCTTCGCAAACGCAATGAAATCCTCCTTCGAAGAGTCCTCCGTCCGATGACTGTGGTTCAAGTGCTTCGCCGGCAGCGAAGACTTGTTGGCGGAATCCGCTTCAGCAAGGGAGTCTGTGGCTGTTCTTCCCCTGCAGCAAGCTGCCGTCTCATTGTTCGCACAACCAACTCACCTCGCATCGGAGTGCATGCGGCCCGAGGAAGGCCGACGCGAGCATCGGCCGCGGCTCCAAGCCACCCGATGCTCGCTGTGGGCTTTGTCACACCACGGCCGCCTAGTGGAAGACCCACCTCGTGCCATTTTCCAATATAGCATCAAATCGTCTCTTCGCGACAGACTTCCTTACTCTTTTTGTCGAAGAGTGGTATGCTCTGCCCCGAGAACATGACGACGAGACGGAGAGCGGATGATGAATCGCTTCGCGTCGGCAGTGTGCGGATTAGTCTTCGTCGGAGTGTTGTTGGGCGCTGCCTGGGGATGGGAGGCCAACCCCGGGAACGCACGCCTCGTGCAAGACCGGCTGTCCTCGGAGGAAGACTCGCCCGACAAGGAATATTGGGCGGTCTGCTGCCGTTACATAGCCCGTACCCGTGGGCTGCGGGGCGGTTTCGTTCATTGCAGCAGGTGCACGGTGGGGCCCATCGACGCGGACTACCTGTCACGACTGCCCACTCACTGCCGGTGGTTCAAGCAGCGAGAACAAGCCGAGGACTACTTCCACAAGAGACATACCTGCCCGTGAATGCATCAGTGAATTCTGCCGGGGATTGTAGTCAACCGCGATGGGATCCCCGGCGGCGACCAGCGGGAGCCGCCCCGTACCAAAAGTTTTTGGGGATGGGGGGTCCCGATTCACATGAGAACCCCCATGGCCGGGGCGCGGCCACAACGAAGCATGGAAATGCCGTTGTATTCCATGGCATGTGAACCTTCGGCGACCAGCGGGAGCCGCATGCTCAAAAAGTTTTTGGGGGATAGGGGTCTGGGGGAAGGGGCGTTTTTCAAAACGACGGCTGGGAGCCGCAACCAAATTCGCATCGACCTTCCTCGGCCCGCATGGAGACCCAGGGCGGGGCGAGTTGGTTCTACGCAAGCGAAAGGAGCCACGTTGCTTACTCCCAGAGCCGCTGAACTGAAGATTTCTTCTCGAAAAGAGAAGGAATCGAACCTTATTAGTAAAACGCCCCT
>JBFMAA010000010.1:31249-78388 GCA_040755955.1 Thermodesulfobacteriota bacterium | reverse complement strand
GACCGGTACGAACAGGCCTCGACGTACCACCAGTTGGGGATCGTGGCCCAGGAACAGCGGCAGTGGGAGCAGGCGGAACAACACTATCAACAGGCACTCCACATCTATATCGAATTCGGCGACCGGTACGAACAGGCCTCGACGTACCACCAGTTGGGGATGGTGGCCCAGGAACAGCGGCAGTGGGAGCAGGCGGAACAACACTATCAACAGGCACTCCAGATCAAGATCGAATTTGATGACCGGTACTCACAGGCCTCGACGTACCACAACTTGGGGGCCGTTGAGCAGGCACAGCGGCAGTGGGAACAAGCCCGGAAATATTTGCTTCAGGCCCTGGAGATCTTCCTCGAAGCGAACGACGAACACAATGCCATGATTGCCTTACGCAGCCTGGCTCGACTGTGGCGGTCGGGCGGCGATGCGTCCCTCCCCGGGGCTGTGGCCAAGCTCATAGGCGGGAGCCCCGAGCAGGTGCAAGAGCTGTTCCGGGGTGCCACGGAAGCGGAAGAAGATACTGAGTAGGCTTGCCCTATGTGTAACCGTTCACGAGGTAATAAGCGGGACCCTGGTCCGGGGTCCGGGACTCTCCAGGTCCGTCCCTTCGGAACAAAGGTTTTCTGAGGACCTTGAAGTGGTGCACTCTCGAATAGCCGCGGGATAGCGTCATATGATATCCCTGTCCGGACCCCATCGAAGAGCGGGATGGGATAAACCCCTCCCCTGCATTTGGGTAGCGAACGTGCAGGCACGGGATCTATTCCCGCCCGTTTCAAAGACAACGGAAGGGATCAGGTTGAACGCGTTCGGGCCCGTTGGCTCAAAGTGAGCGCCCATAGGGTTCCAGGGGAACACCCCTTTTTCTCAAAGCAACCGGGGCCGTACAGCCAAGCGGCTCCCAGCCGCACTGTGGACCGCAATGGACAGCAACCCCCCCCTATCGAAACTCGACCTGCACATCGCCGGGTACCTGGACCACCTGCTCCTGGATCGGGGACTGGCCGGCCTGACCCTGGAATCGTACGCGTCCGACCTCAAGGGACTCAGGGCGTTCCTCGCGGAGCGGGGACTTCTCGACGCGGCCCAGGTGGAAAAGGAGCACATCCTGGAGTTCCTGGCGACTTTCGACGCGGCCGGGTTTTCCCCCCGGACAAGGGCCCGGAAGATATCATGCATCCGGGGTCTGTTCAGGTTCCTGGCAGAACGGGAGCAGGTGCGGCTCGACGTAACCGAACAGATCGAAGCGCCACGGTTACCCCGCGGCATTCCGGTGTACCTCGAAACCGATGAGGTGGACCGGCTCCTGGCCGCGACCGACAGCGGCACTCCCGAGGGTCTGCGCAACAACGCGATGCTGGAGCTGCTCTACGCGACGGGACTGCGGGTCTCGGAGCTCGTGGGCCTGGAACTCACACGCTGCGATCTGGAGATCGGCTGTGTCCTGGTCATGGGCAAGGGCTCGAAGGAGCGCGTCGTCCCGATGGGACTGCCGGCCAAGGCCGCGGTCATGACGTACCTCGACAAGGCCCGACCTCTGCTGCTGGGGCCGAAGCGTTCCGACGCGATGTTCGTGACTCGGCAGGGGCATCCCATGACTCGGCAGGGATTCTGGAAGATCGTGAAGAAGACCGCGCGCGCGGCATCAATTCTCAAGGAGATCTCCCCCCACACGCTCCGGCACTCGTTTGCTACCCATCTGGTGCAGAATAGCGCGGACCTTCGCATGGTCCAGGAGATGCTCGGACACGCGGACATCTCGACGACCGAGATCTACACCCATGTAGCGAAACGGCGGCTCAAGGAGCTCCATGGGATCGCGCATCCGCGGGGGTAGCGCGGTGCTCGAAAGTTGCTTCCGAATTCCACAACGGGCCTGATCCTGCGGGGTGCCGCGCACTTTGGTACCCAAATGATGTCAGGGTGCATTTCTGCGACCCGGGACTCACGTCCCGGGCTACTTTCTTACGTCCCTGCGGGACTGAACGTGCGCGTCCGGAGCCCCATAGGGGCGGCAGATATACCGGTTCTCGAAAGTAACTTCCGATTCGTGTCAGATCAGGGCTTGTGGGGCGGGCTTTCCAGCCCGCCAATACGTGGAAACTAACGAGAACCGCTATAGTAGCCCGGTGCGTAAGCGCCGGGAGCCCGACGCAGTGAAGCGCGAACAAGCCCTCAGATGGCTTAATTATTCCGATGGGTTACCCGAAACCGAAACGCGCTGCACCTGATCCTGCGGGCAGGCTTTTCAGTCTGACAATCCGTGAGAACTCACGAGAACCGCTGGAAGGCTTCCTGCTGCCCACACCAGGAACCGTTTTCTTGTCGGCGGCATCAAAGGGAATAAGAGGGCAAGGTCTTTCCCTGAACGCTTGAGGGACACTCCCTGTGAGCAAAGAGGCCAAAGAGTCCTCCCCGCAACCTGAGCAACGATTAGAGGAGTGAAATTGATGAAAACCTTATTTGCGTCGGTCGTCGCAGCCACATTGCTGATCGGAATGGCGTGGGCCATGGCGCCTGTGAATATCGGAGAAGGCGCTTGCACTGCGCAGTTGATGGAGGCACCCTATATGTACAACGGTCTCGTCGTATTCCCCGCACCCTGAGCAACGACCAAGTGCGGTTTTTGCGCAATTGGGTTGCACATATTCCGGACAAGTGGCATCCAAAGATGACGCAGAGAAATCCTCTGGCTGCCGTCTTCGATCTGATCCGGAAGAGTGCGACCTTATCTATGAAATCGAATACTAAGGGAGTGAAATTGATGAAAACCATAGTTGCGTCCCTTATGGTGGCAGCACTGGTTGTTGGGATGGCGTGGGTTTTCACGCCGACCAGCGAGGCAACACAGTATCCGAGCACTGAACTGGTGATGTGTCAACTGCCCGGCGCGGACCGGGTCGAACCGAAGACCCGCTTGGCTTGTCAAAACGCGGGCGGCAAAGTGGTTCAGAGCGGCTCAGAGACAGAGAGAGGCAAGTGATGCGTCGGCTCTCGGTCAAACAAGCCGGCTGGGTGCCGGAGCCAATAACGGAGTCGATTTTGATCGGTCCGCATACAGTCCGGTGGCGGGGAGGGTTGGTTCTACGCGCACCCATACCACCGGCCGTCGCGAGGGAGGAATAGGGATAAACCTCGCTCCTGAAGCGAGTCTCGGCAACAGACCTTGGCAGCCGGCGAAGAAGTTGAACGATAGTCGTACAAAAACACCAAAACACAAAGAAGTCGATGGCCAATTCACCTCATAGGTCCCTCGACCATCGGCTTCCTCCCGTAGTCTTCGTGTCTTGTTGGTTCATTTCCTTCTCCCCCCCGGCTGAACGCTTACCTACAACTGTGCCTCCGGCCGACCTGCGGCGGCAGGCCGTCTGACCTGCACCTTGACGGGGTCCCCTTGCGGAGCCGAAGCCGCGGGTTCACTCGCCGGCTGTTTGGGAAGGTCTCCCCGGGGAGGAGAGATCGCCTCGGGGCCCTCCGAGGCGCGCTGCCCTGAGCCTTTCTTAGTCCGTTCCTCGATGTCCGGGTCGGGGGCATGACCCGCGGCGCGATATTCGGGGCCGTCTGCCTCGAATCGGAACGCGTTGAGCCTTCCTCGGTCATCACTCATGCTTCCTTTGACCAATCTGAGCCTGGCGGGGTCGACTTCGAGGATGACGCGATAGCTCCTCTGCGGGTTGTTGCGGTCGCTCAGTTTGAGGTACACAAGATCTTGTGCGGCTCCTGCCTCTTTGACGGCCAGTCCCGCGGGATGAGTCTCCTGCGGCCGATCATTCCCGGATGTGTGGCTCGTCTCAGGTGCGGCAGGTTGGGCTGCGTCGTCGGGTTCGGGGCTGAGCCCTTTGGGCATATCTGCGGGAACAGGTTCGGTTGCTGAGGCCGGTACGGGTACGCGCTCCTTGGTCGGATGCGAGGCGACCGGCCTGGAGGACGCGACGAGCCTTGACTTGTGCTGCTCCGTCACGGGAAGAGACACCGGTGTGCGGGTCTCAGCAGGCTTCGGTTTCGCCTCCTTTGCCACCTCTGCAGAAACGCGTGTGCTCGAGGAAACCGGTGTGATTCCGTGCTGTCGGGTCGGGTCTGGAGAGACCGCTTTGGCGGAAACGATCGGTTTAGGTCTGTGCACCTCGGTCACGCGAGAAGGCGCCGGTTTGAAAGCCTCCGCGAGTTTCGGTCGCGCCTCCTTTGTTACGGCTCCGGCAACGTGCGTGGTCGCGGGCGCGTTCTTGATTCTGTGCTCCTTCTCCGAAGGACCCGGTCCGCGCTTCTCGAGTGTTCGGCGGAGCTCGACCAGTACGTGGTTTCCTTGCAAGCTCACGCGGTGCGGAGGCACAGGATGGTCCCCAAAGTCCACCACCACCCGAACCTTGGCGTCAGTGGCTCCCAGCCTGATTTCCCGAATAGGCTCCTTGTCCACTCTGATCTTCCCGGCCACAGGGCCCAATTTCGAGGCCTCGAAGTCCAGAACCAGTCGATTCGGTTTCGGCAGGGCAAACGCTTTGGGTTTGGCAGTCGGCCCGTCAGCTCGGACGGTGATCTTGCTGAGATCCGGGGCTACATCTATACCGAGGATGTGCATCGATGCGTTGGAGTGGCACGGGTGCGGTGCCGCCAGGAGCATCACGCAGGCCAACACGAGCGGGATCGTGAGGGCCGGTCGCGCACACGCGACTGAACGCTTTCTTATAAGGACAGACATGATCCCTCAAAACAAATATATAGAATGGTATAATCATCCATATTGTATCATTCTGTGCACAACTAGTCAATACGACGTGGGCTGCTTAATCAGTGGAGCGACCTCCGAGGCCCTGTCGGCAATGGACTCGAGATCCAAACCGCCGCAGTAGCCTTGACAATTGGGCCGCGCTCTGGTAGGTCCGGCTAACCGGCGGATCTTTCTCTGTTCCGCCACCCCGGAGGAGTGCCATGTCGTGGAGTAGTGGAAGAATTCGCATCCTCGTCCGGCGGCTCGTGCCGCTGTTGCTGGTCCTCTTGACCACAACCGGCGTCCAGGCCGACGATTGCCGCCGACTCAAGGATCTACTGATACTGTTCGACGCCTCAGGGTTCATGAAGGACCAGGACCGCTTCAAGGGCGTGCTGGAACACATGGAATACTTCAAACAAGCCATGCCCCTGACTGCGGACGGCTTCTTCAATGTGGGGATCCGGCACTACGGGCTCAAAGTGGGTATGCAGTGCAATAGCACGGAGCTGATCCTGGGCATGCAACCCTGGGACCCGGAACGCTTCATCAACTCGTTCCCCAAGACGGTATCCTACGGCACAGGCGCTTTGTCCGCTGGTTTGCGAGCCGCAGCCGATGACCTGGCCGCCATCGAGGGGCCTGCCATGCTGCTAGTGATCGGCGGCGGAATGGAATCCTGCAAGATGGACCCGGTGAGAATCACGGAACAGATCTGTTTCAACAACCCGAATCTCGAGATCCACACGTTCCAACTGGGCAATGAACAGGAAGGACGCTTCAACCTGAGGGATATCGCCAAGAAAGGCCGCGGGACGTACAACCACCTGAGGGAAATCGGAGGACAAGCGGGCTGGTTCGCATGGATGAAACGTCACCTGGTGGTGCCTTGTGCGGGTCCTGCCGCTCCCGGCGCTCCTGCCCAACCTGTGCAGCCGCTTCCTGAGGTGGGACCGGTGACCTTCGACCCGGGGAGCTTCTCGGTTAAGTCCAAGGATCGAAACGCGGACGCAGCCAATCTGATTTCCCTCAACGCGGTGGGAAACTGGTTGAGGAACAATCCCCAGGCACGGGTGAACCTCCACGGATTCAGCGACGCAAAGGGCTCACCCCAACAGAATCTGAAGAACTCCGGAAAACAGGCTGAAGCAGTGTCCCAATTCTTGACGAGCACCTACGGCATCGACCCGAGCAGAATCGGGGTCGTCGCCCACGGGATGACCAGAGCTCTGTCACAAGGAATGGCAAATCAGAACCAGAGAATGGCGAGACGAGTCATGTTCGAGCTCATTCAGCAGTGAACCGGGCTTGCCCCTGTCCGGCATGCAGAAGGTCAGCGTGTACGACGGAGACTCAAAGACACAAAGAAATCACCCTTGTCCGGTGGGGTAACCCAATCCGGCAGCGGTCTTTTCAGCTCCGGCGCAGTGAATTCAATTCATGCTTCCGGCGTGTGGAATCTTCTGTCTTTCCGGTGAACGGTTGCCTCCGAAGACACATACTGCTGCGCGTTCTCAGGAGTGACTTCAGCTTCCGGGTGGGACAGGCATCTTGTCCGTCATGCTTTGGGCCGCATGACCTGTTGGAAGGAGCATTGGTATCAGGGAGACGTGCACCGTCTCTGCGGAAAGTTCGTCCCGGACTCTGAAAGGCTGAGAACCATGAACAACCTTCGCTTTCCCCGTCGGTGGCGGTACGCGCTCATAGTGGCGGCCGCGTTGACCGGGGCTCTTTGCAGCAGCGTGATAGCCAGGGGCCAAGAGCAGGAAACGGTCAAAGCGGAAAGGTTGCTTAAGGCAGGAACTTCGCTGGCTGACCAAACCCACTACCTGGAAGCCCTCGACCTGCTCGACGAAGCGCGAACCTTGCTGGAAAAAGTCGGTGACGCAAAATCCGCACCGTACGCGGACGTGCTGTTCGCGCTCGCTCAGGCCAAGATCAAGGGTCGCTTGCATCAGGGGTTTCCGTCAGGCTACGTCAAGGCAGCGCGTGACGACATACAGACTGCCAACAGGCTGCGGGAGAAGCTTCCTCGCGTGTTGCCGCAGAAGCTGGCCGAGGGGCTGTATCTGGAAGGTTATGTCCTCCAACGGTTCTTCAGGCAAGCGGACGAGGCACGGTCTTGTTTCTCCCGGTGTGTTGAGGTAGACCCCGGCCACGCGGCGTGTAAACGGGAACTCAGCGCCGTATTGCCCGGCAAGGAAGACGGCCGGAGCCCCAAGGATACCGAACCGGACCCCTCGAAGGAGTAGCGCCTGTCACATAGTGACGTGTGCCATAAATAGCCGCAGGTTTCAGAGACTGTGTCAAAAGTGTTTGTTGGTCAGAAATGGTGCCACAACCCTCGCCGGGGACTCACGGGCCCGGCTACTATCTGTGGCCCCCAAGGGGCTCTGGAGGCTTGCCTCCCGGAGGGACGCCGGAAGATAGCCCGGCACGTGAGTGCCGGGCAAGGTGGAATACGTGGCACGATTCTAGGAGCTTGAGACTGTTTCTTCAACCTGCGGAAAGAGCAGGAGAGCCGGCCCGAGAAAAGAGACGAACCGCCCATGCCCAAGAAACCCAGAGAAAAAGACGAGGAAGGACCGGAGCTGTTCGAAAAACACCTGGAACAACTCCGTTCATCGGTTGAAAAGATGGAAGCCGGGGGGCTCACCCTGGAAGAGAGCCTGCGATTGTTCGAAGAAGGCACGGAGCTGGCGAAACGGCTGTTCGCCATTCTCAACCGCACCGAAGGCCGTGTGGAGGAATTGCTCGCCGGCATGGAACGCGTGCCCTTCGGCCGGCTTGAAGAAGAGGAGTAATATCTTTGGACATTCTGGACTACGTTGCTCGAAGAAGTGAACTCGTGAATCGAGCACTTGACGTGATGCTTCCCGGAGAAGATAATGCCCCGCAGGTCCTGCATGAAGCCATGCGGTACAGTGTGCTCCCGGGAGGAAAGCGAATCCGCCCGGTGCTCGCCATGGCCGCTGCCGAAGCCGTAGGGAAGACCCCGGACAGTGTGCTGCCGTTGGCCGCGGCGCTTGAATGCGTACACGCGTACTCGTTGATTCACGATGACCTTCCTGCCATGGACAACGACGACCTCAGACGAGGAAAACCGACGGTGCACAAGGTTTTCGGCGAGGCCATCGCCATACTGGCAGGCGACGCCTTGTTGACACTCGCATTCGAGCTGCTAAGCTCCCCGGAGACCGTACGCGTCTACCGACCCGAACGCGTCCTGGTCGTGATCGGAGAGCTTGCCAGGGCTGCCGGGTCCCATGCCCTTGTCGGCGGTCAGGCAGTGGACATCCTGAGCGAAGGAAAGCAGGTCGATCTCAAGACGGTCGACTACATCGTCCGAGCAAAGACCGGTGCGCTCATTCGGGCCGCGCTGGTCTGCGGAGCCGTCCTCGCCGGAGGGAACCATGAGCAAGTCGAGCTTCTCGGGCGGTACGGCACAGACTTGGGGATTATGTTCCAGATCAAGGACGACATACTCGACATCGAGGGAGATCCGGCAAAGATGGGAAAGGCTGCGTGCAAGGACGAATCGAGAGGAAAAGCGACCTATCCGGGACTTCTCGGCCCCGAGCGCGCCAAAGAAATGATCCGGGGACTGGTGGCTTCCTCCCTGGAGGCTCTCCGGCCTTTCGGTGACGCAGCCCGCCCCCTGGCACTGCTGAGCCGATTCGTGGCCGAACGGGTACACTGAACCACGCGGAATACCAATGACCGATACACCCAGTAGCTCTGACAACGCAATCGCGCCGATACTTCCCCACGTGAACTCCCCGGAAGACGTCAGGCGTCTCTCGACGGAAGCCCTCAAACAACTCGCGCAAGAAGTGCGCGACCTCATCGTCAAGACCGTTGCGACCACGGGTGGTCATCTGGCATCGAGTCTGGGGGCTGTGGAGATCACTCTGGCAATGCTGAAGGTCTTTCACCCGCCGGAAGATCGCATCATCTTTGACGTGGGGCATCAGGCTTACGCGTACAAGATTTTGACCGGCCGGCGAGATGCGTTCCCGACACTTCGTACAAGAGGCGGACTCGCGGGATTCCCGAAACGGGCCGAAAGCCCATACGATATCTTCGATGTGGGACATGCCGGCAACGCGATAAGCGTGGCTGCGGGGATCGCGCAGGCTCGATGTCTGAACGCGCAGCGCCACAAGGTGATCGCGGTGGTAGGAGACGGCTCGCTCACCTGCGGGGTGTCGTACGAGGGGCTCAATCAGGCCGGTGATGCCAAGAAGGACCTGATCATCATCCTCAACGACAATGAGATGTCCATATCACCCAATGTGGGGGCCATGTCCGCGTACCTGAACCGCATCATGACCGGCCAGGTCGTCACCCGTTTCCGCAAGGAGATCAAACAGTTCCTTTTCGAGAACATGCCTCAGGTAATGGGTCGTTCCATCTACACCTATGCCAAGCAGTTCGAGGAGGCACTGAAGGGCTTTCTCACCCCGGGAAGGTTGTTCGAGGACCTCGGGTTCAAGTATGTGGGTCCTATCGAAGGGCATCACCTCAAGCATCTGGTGGAAACGTTCACGAACATCAAGCGATTCAGTGAACCGGTGCTCGTCCACACGATCACATGTAAGGGGAAAGGGTATTGCCTCGCGGAGGCGAACCCCAGCCGGTTCCACGGAGTGGGACCCTTCGATATCGACTCGGGCGAAACACGGAAGACAAGCGGCCCCCCGTCATACACATCGGTCTTCGGCGACGCGATGGTGGAGATGGCGCGGCGAGACAAACGGATCGTGGCGATCACTGCGGCGATGGAGTACGGCACGGGACTGGCGGACTTCGCGCAACTGTTCCCGGATCGTTTCATCGATGTGGGGATCGCGGAACAGCACGGGGTGATTCACGCTGCGGGACTGGCAGTGGAAGGGCTCAAGCCTGTGGTCGCGATCTACTCGACGTTCCTGCAGAGGGGATTTGACCACCTGATCCATGACGTATGCATGCAGAAGCTCCCGGTGATCTTCGCAATGGACCGGGCGGGCGTGGTGGGAGAGGACGGGCCTACCCATCATGGTGTGTTCGACATCGCGTTTACCCGGTGCATCCCCAACCTCACGGTCATGGCGCCGTCCGATGAGAAGGAACTTGCCGACATGCTCGCAACCGCGATGGCAATGGACGGTCCGTGTGCCATTCGGTATCCGAGGGCTCAAGGAGTGGGAGTCGCTCTGAGCGCGGAACTGACTCCCCTGGCGATTGGCAAGGCTCGGATGATGGCCGAAGGAACTGATCTGCTGATCATTGCCGTCGGGTCGATGGTGCAGCCGTCTCTGGAGGCATCCGGCATACTCGGAGCAGAGGGTTTCCGGGTTGGGGTGATGGACGCCAGGTTCATCAAACCTTTGGACCGGGAGCTCATCCGGGAGAAAGTCTCGACCGTATCCGCGATCATGACTGTCGAGGAGGGGACTCTGCCCGGTGGATTCGGGTCTGCGGTGCTGGAGTTGCTGGCGGAAGAAGGGCTATCGTACGTGCCCTTGACCAGGCTCGGTATTCCCGACACGTTCGTAGAACACGGCACTCGTGAAGAGCTCCTGGAAGATCTCGGACTCGTTCCGGAAGCGATCGCGGCGAGGGGGCGGGCACTAATTGCCTCGTCGGGCCGAACCAAGCTCCGCAGCATTTCCCAGTAGCCTAGTGGGGGTGCCGCGCACTTTGGTATCTTAATGATGTCACGGTGCATTTCTGGAACCCGGGACTGACGTCCCGGGCTACTTTTTTACGTCCCTGCGGGACTGAACGTGCGCCTTTGGAGCCCCAGAGGGGCGGCAGATAGTAGCCCGGTGCGTAAGCGCCGGGAGCCGGAAACAGTGAAACGGGTACAAGCCGTCCGACGGCCTAATTATTCCGATGGGTTATGAGAAACCAGGACGCGCTGCACCCGCCTTGTGGGGCGCTCTTCCGCCGGCCGAAGAAGATGTGCCGCAGAGATTCCGCCCGCCCGGCGCCGGGGAAGCCTGGAAGATTGTCGTGAGAGGATGAAACCTTGGCAGGAATGATCTGTCACAATTATCAATAAAGGATTCGTCCGCGTGCGCCATAGCCGGTAGGGTTGACCGTTTTCGACCGTCTGAAGGGTAACGTAAGTCGTACTGGGAGACAGAGACAGGAGCCTGGATTTGCCCTAGCCTCGTACGCCGCCAACCTGAGCATCCTCAAGGAGCACTGTCGGAAGCGCAAGGACTTCTTCTGTTTCCAGCTTGTCGTATCCCGGGTGAGAAGAGGTCGCGATCATGTCCACTGCCCCCGTCGCCGAGTCAACAGTCGCAGCTGACGAGACCGAAGAGATCATGGCCGACCCGGAAGTGCGAGCGTCATTGGAAGCCTTGGATGATCCGGAAGACAGGGAAGATCTGATCGATCACCTGAAGGCTCTCAAGAGACTGAGAGAAGGCAAGGACACGCTCATTCCGTGGGATGAGGCCCTCTGAAGCAATTTGGGCTGTAGACTCTGTACCGGCTAGCCATTGTGGGGCAAGCTCTGAAGGATTTGGCCGGTATCCCTCAAGGCCAGCAGGTCCTCATCAGGGATCGCATCAAGCCGCTCACCCAGGATACTCGTCCGAGGGGAGCCAAGAAGCTCTACCCTCAAGATTATCGAGTCCGCCAAGGTTCCTAGCGCATTCTCCACGAAGTGGACGACGAGGACCTTCTCATCAAGATCACAGGGATAAAACATCGCCGAGAAGCCCACCGGTAACCCCATCGTCCCCGGCCGCGCGTTCCCTCCATGTTGAAGAAGAGAACTTGACAGGCGAATGCAGGTAGATAGAATCCAGTCAGCCAGTGGCAAGAGTGAAGAAAAAGGAGAGAATGACCATTCTTGGGTGCCGGTCGAGTGCCGGCCGGATGGGCACGATTGATCATTCCTGACGGTTCTTGAGCTTGCGGCGGATTGTGCCGGTTGCCGCGACTTCCGACCGACTGCAGGCCGGCGAGCCTGCCCTGCAACATCATGCCGCAGAGGCATCGGGCCTCACTTCCGGCGACCACCGTATAAGAACTTGACTGGAGATTCGTACCAAGGTCACCCCTGGGGTTGTTACCTGACACACCCCTACCGTCCGAGAGAACTCACCATGCCGGAAGAAATGGTAGCCTCGCAGAGTTGCCCTGTGTTCCTGAGCCCCGCCAAGTTGATACTTCTGTACAATGCGGCCAAAGCTCTGGCGTCCACCACGGACCTGGACAAGCTCCTGAGCGTGATCGTAAGCGAAGTCCGGGAAGACGTCGAATGTGAAGGCGCTGCGGTGGTGCTGTATGACGAGGAGCGGGACGAGTTCTACTGGCGGACCGTCCAGGACAAGGACGCGTTGCTCTCGTCCGCGAAAGAGGCGATCCGGATTCCGAAGGATCTGGGGGTAGTCGGGTGGGTGACTCGCACCGGGGAACCCGCGCTCATTAACGACGCGGCCACTGATCCGAGGATCTGGCGCGTGGTGGAAGACCGGTCGGGATTCACCACCCGGAACATGATCTGCGTGCCGCTCAAGACCAGAGACAAACTGGTGGGAGTGCTGTACGCGCTCAACAAGTGCGACGGCCTGTTCACCGAAGAAGACGTGGATATCCTGGTCGCACTGTCGGGCAACGTGGCTTTGGCTCTGGAGAATGCAGCCAACTACGAAAGCCTGGCCCGCTCCCATCAGGAGTTGGAACGCCTCAATCGAGTGAAGAACAAGATGCTCCACCACCTCTCCCACGAATTGAAGACTCCGTTGGCCATCATCGATGCCTCAATGAAGATCATGGAACGGAAGCTTTCTCGCGCGGGGCAGGACACGAGCGGGCTTCCTCTCGAGCGGATGAATCGGAACCTGACACGGCTTAAAATCATCGAAAAACAGGTCCGCCACATCGTCGAGGACAAGGACTACGAGGAAGACCATGCCTTGCTAGACCTGGTGGACAGGCTGGTGGACTTCATAGAAATCGAGCAGGACGAGGAGCCGAGACTCAATGAGGCGCTGGCCTCTTTGCGACGCAAGATCGAAGATCATCTTCCGAGCAGGTCCCAATCGCTCGAAGCGGAGGGCATCACCGTTCAGGCGGCGTTTCAGGCCGCGGAATTCGGAGTCAGGCGAATGCTTGCCGGACGGGAGCTGTCGCTGGAGTTCGTGCCTCCTGACCCCGCTACGCTCGAGGTGCAACCGCAGATCATGTTGTCCGTGTTGCGTGGCATCATCAGGAACGCGGTCGAGAACACCCCGGACCATGGAAAGATCACGGTGAGAGGGGAGATGAAAGACACCGCGTACGTCATTTCCGTTCGGGACTACGGGGTGGGGATTCCGGAAAGCGAACAACCGAACATCTTCGAGGGCTTCTACCATACCCAAGAGACGGAGTTGTACCGCTCCGGACAGCCCTACGGCTTCAACGCGGGGGGCACCGGAACTGACCTGCTCAAGATCAGGATATTTGCCGAGCGCTTTGGATTCAAGATACATGTGCGGAGTACCCGTTGTTCATGCATTCCCACGACCAACGACCTGTGCCCTGGAGATATCACCCAGTGCAACTGCTGCCAAAGGATCGAAGACTGCTACGAAAACGGCGGCACCGAATTCCTCGTGGAGTTCCCTGAAAATCTCGTGGGGACCTATTCGCTCGGCGGACCTTGAACGCCGGTGCAGCGCGTCCTGATCTCGGATAACCCCCATGAACGCGCGATTCACTACGTAATCAATGGCGTATGCATCCTCGGCCGCTATGGTCACGCTCCTTGAAATTCGCGGGACCGTGAAAGTAGACACAAACCCACCCTCCCTTCCCTGCAACCACTCGGCGAGAGGGCTTGCTATTCCCCTCCCTTGATGGGAGGGGTTGGGGGAGGGTGAAAGTTCCCGCAATTCTCAACGCGTGGCACTATAGCCGAAGCAGCCGCCCGATCTCAGAATCCGCATTTCCGTGCGAACCGTTCCCTATTCGGCTGGAGGTAACCGATGGCGAGTGGGAAGACGCTCCCGATTCCCGAGCACTTCGATCCTGACAAAGTTTCTCGTGTGTGGAGGGTTCCATACCAGCAACGAGAGGCCGAAGCCAGATCATGGGCCCGCGGGCACAGACTCGGGCCCGCGCGCGAAGACAGGCCACGGGTATGCCTGATGCTCGTGGATTGCCAGAACTCCTTCTGCATTCCTGATTTCGAGCTGTTTGTGGCCGGCCGCAGCGGTATGGGAGCAGTTGAAGACAATATTCGCCTGTGCCGATTTATCTACGAGCACATAGCCTCGATTACCGAGATCGTCTGCACGATGGACACCCACAAGGCGATGCAGATATTCCACTCCGCGTTCTGGGCGAATGCTGCGGGGGAACCCCCCGCGCCCATGACCGCCATCACGCTCAAGGACGTGGAAACCGGTGCCTGGAGAGTGAGCACGGAGGTCTCAAGCTACGTGAGTGACAAGGGGCCTGAGTTCCTGGAACGCTATGCCCTGCACTATGTGAAAGAGCTCTCACGCCGCGGCAAATACGATCTCACCATCTGGCCATACCACGCAATGCTGGGGGGAATAGGACACGCGTTGGTGTCGTCGGTGGAAGAAGCCGCGTTCTTTCACAACGTTGCCCGGGGCAGTCAGACGCTCTTCGAGATCAAGGGCGAAATGCCGCTGACCGAGCACTACTCGGTGTTGAGCCCGGAAGTGCGGACCGACCAGGAAGGACTCTCGACCTCTGAGAAGAACCAGGCATTCATTGCACGGCTGATGAGCTTCGACGCGGTGATCATCGCGGGACAGGCAAAGAGCCACTGCGTCGCGTGGACCATCGATGACCTGCTCAAGGAGATCGAGCCCAAGGACGCACGCAAGGTCTACCTCTTGGAGGACTGCACGTCCGCGGTCGTCGTTCCGGGAGTGGTCGACTTCACCGAACAGGCGGACCAGGCATTCCGTGGGTTTTCCGAGGCAGGAATGCACGTGGTGCGTTCCACCGACCCCATCGAGAATTGGCCCGGAATGCCCCGGTAGGCAATTGCCCTGACGTTTCCAAGGTGACCATTCATGAATGCGGCTCCGGAGCCCAGAGTCGATGAGTCAGGGACAACCCGCTTGAGATACCAATGTGCTATTGATGATATGAAGTTGTGGTTTGGATAATAATGAGCCAGAACATTGAATTATACCAAATCACCTCCGAAATCGCAAGAAAAATACTTGACATCATGTGAGCCCGGCACTATAAACCATTTCAGATGCGTTGAAATAATGGTCAAGCCGACCTGGGAGTAAAACCGTTTTCCCCGGGCCGACGTAAACCGCCTGAAAACCCAAATGATTCGGCGGTAACCCATGGTGGAGGCAATTTCATTGCCCGAAGTCACACCACGTGTGGAGTGAAAGCTTGCACGTCCCTGTAATGTTGCAAGAAATGCTGCACGCAATCAATCCTCGACCCCGGGGAGTGTACCTCGACGGCACGCTCGGCGCCGGAGGATACGCGGAAGCGATTCTCGCAGCCAGTGACCCCGACTCGATGCTCGTCGGGTTGGACCTCGACCCACACGCAATCGCACGATGCACGCTGCGGCTCGACCAATACGGTGAGCGATTCAAGCCCGCGCATGGTGGCTTCCATGACGCGAAGGAGATTCTGGCAACTCTGGGAATTGAAGAGATCGACGGAGCGGTGATGGATCTGGGGCTTTCATCCGATCAACTCGAAGACCCGAGCCGAGGGTTCGCATTCAAGGAATCAGGACCGCTGGACATGAGATTCGACACAACCTCCGGAGAGACTCTGGAACACCTGCTCGGCCGGATTTCTCAACAAGATCTGACCCGCGTGCTGGAGATCTACGGAGAGGAAACCCACGCGAAACGCGTCGCACGGTCCATACTCGCTGCGAGGGACAAACGCGAGCTTGCAACCACCAAAGATCTGGTCCGGGCGATCACCGGTATCCGGGCGGGCAAACGGGGCAAGATTCACCCTGCCACGAGGTCGTTCCAGGCGCTGAGAATCGCGGTCAACAAGGAGACGGAGCACCTGTCCCAAGCACTCGAGCAGATCCCGAGCCTGCTCAGGCCTGGGGGACGACTCTGCGTGGTTTCCTATCATTCTCTCGAAGATCGGCTGGTGAAGGTTTCGTTCCGGGAACGCAAGGCAGATGCCACCCACTGGGTGGTGCTCACGCCCAAACCGCTGAGACCCACCAGAGAAGAGATCGCGCACAACCCCAGAGCCAGATCCGCACACATGCGAGTCCTGGCCAGGGCGGACTAAGATTTCCGGGAGAAGGGACTTCTTGCAAGAAGTCCCTTGCCCCAGACCCCCATCCCCAAGAACGGTCATGGCATGACGCCACAACGAAGCATGAAAGTCACCGCCCGACATCCCGAGAACTCGTGGTATGGTCAGAACCACCGATGTTTCAAAAGTTTTCGGAAAGGGGTCCGGGGGACAACCCTTTTGCAAAAGGGTTTCCCCCGGAGGACTTCATCGGAACTCTTGGGATTGGGCGGCTCCCGCTGGTCGCCGCGCGTGCCCGAAACGTATGGGGACCGTGGGGCAGGCTTGCCGGCCTGCCACTTGGTCGGACTTGACGGCAACCGGTGTTACCGGCGCACGAGCCGCACGGCCGACGTTGCGGTTGATTGAGAAGAGCACTTGACCATGCCCGTCCGGGGCCCATCAACAGAGAGAGCACCGCGTGTTGCTGAGACACGGGATGCTCGTCCGTCTGCCGAAGATGTGAGTGTTCATGAGAACCAGACCGCAAAAGACCGGCAGCATCGTCGAACGTATCCGAGCTCTCTTGAGCCCGGCAGGCAAAGGACGCGAGTTCCGCAGAGCAGGCGCGTTCGCAGTGACGGTCGTGACGGTGATGGTCCTGTGCATGGGGTTCTTCTACGTGTGGACAAGGATGGCCATGGTCCGGATCGGGTATGAAATTACCACCCTGGAAAAGAAGAACCAGGAGCTCAAGAAACGGAAAAGCGAACTGCTGGTGGAATTGGCCTCACTCGAGTCGCCTCAGGAATTGGAAGCCAAGGCGAGGGAAAAGGCCGGACTGATCTTTCCGGGAATCGGCAAAGTGATCCATGTGCCGTAACCCTAGCTGAGCTGAAGGACTCTTCTCGGGATAAGAAGAAATTGAAGACTCATCGCAAAGAACATACTGCGCGTGTTCCATTTCGCATCGTGATGGTTGCGCTACTGTTCGCGGTTGGCGCGACAATTCTGGTGGTGAGAGCCTATCGCCTGCAAGTCACTCAAGCCGACCGCCTTCAGAAGCGCGCGGAAAAACAGCGCACCAAAGTGCTGCATCTCGAATCGCGAAGAGGGATGATCCTCGACCGATCCGGAGAACCCCTCGCGGCAAGCCTGGAAGTGAAGTCGATCTGTGCCCGTCCGCACCTGATCGCTGACAAGGAGAAGACCGCCCATAGCCTCGCCCAAACGCTGGAAACAGATGAGCAGGAAGTGCTCGCAAAGCTGATTGAAGATAAGCCCTTTGTGTGGGTCCGAAGACAGATGCCCCCGGCCTTGGCGGACAAGGTCAAAGCTTTGCGGTTGACCGGAGTGTTCGCAGAAACCGAATACGGGCGGTTTTATCCCCAGAGGACCCTCGCGGCCCATGTCATCGGGTTTTCCGGCACCGACTCAAAAGGACTGGAAGGCCTCGAGCTTTTCTACGACACAGACCTCAAGGCCGACCCGATACCGGTTACCGCGCAAAGAGACGCGCTCGGGCGACCCGTGATGTTCGCCGCCATGGGTCTTACGCCGAAACGCCGTGACTTGCACCTGACCATAGACCGGAACATCCAGCACCTTGTGGAGAGAGAACTGGCCGCGGCAGTGCAAAAGGAGCAGGCAAAGAGCGGCACCGCAATCGTCCTGAGCGCTGATTCGGGAGAGGTTCTGGCTCTGGCGGTGACACCCGCATACAACCTTAACACGTTTGACAAGGCCTCAGCCGGTGTGATCAGAAACCGCGCAGTGGTCGACACGTTTGAACCGGGCTCCACCTTCAAGGTGTTCCTTGCAGCCGCGGCGTTGGACCTCAATCGCATGAACCCTGACGAGTCGTTCGACTGCCACCAGGGGCTCTTCAAGTACAAAGGCACGGAAGTCCATGACGTGACTCCGTACAAGACACTCTCGTTCACGGACATACTCGTGCATTCGAGCAATATCGGGGCAGTGCAGATCTCCGACAAGCTCAAGAAGAGCGAGTTCTTTATGGTCCTCAAAGGGTTCGGCTTCGGCACCACCACCGGGATTGATCTCCCTGGAGAACGTTCCGGCCGTCTCGCGCCCCCGGGACGCTGGTCCGCGCTTACCAAGCCCAACATCGCGTTCGGCCAGGGCATTTCGGTCAACGCGATTCAGATGGTCGCCGCGTTTGCTGCAGCCGTCAACGGCGGCGTTCTGTACAAGCCGCAACTGGTGCGCCGGATCACCAACGCCAGGGGCGACACGGTCAAAGAAACCCGACCTCTCGTCGTACGAAGAGTCATCAAGGAATCGACCTCGGCACAACTCGTGGAGATCCTGAGACAAGTGGTCACTCGGGGGACCGGCAAGCTCGCGAACATCCCCGGGGTCCAGGCCATCGGCAAGACCGGCACCGCACAGAAGGCCGAACCATCCGGGGGATACTCCACCAAACGGTATGTTGCCTCGTTCGTCGGGGCGCTCATGGAGAGCAAACCTCGTCTCGTGATATTCGTCGCGCTCGATGAACCGAACGGCACGCACAAGACAGGCGGCAAGATTGCCGCACCGCTGTTCAGCAGGATAGGATCACAGATCCTTTCCCTGCGAGGCACGAATCCCCAAGAGGTACCGGTGCTCCTGACCGGCGCGGAGCGGAACCATCGAAGCGAACCGACAACCCCGAAGCAGACCGTGAAACCGCGAATGGCAAGCAATCCCGGCGAATGGATCATCCCTGACCTGCGGGGCCTCAGTGTGAGGCAGGTGATCGAGGTCTGCGAAGAGATGAAATGCGAAGTCTTCGTCCGCGGGACCGGCCTCGCAGTGGGACAAAATCCGGGACCGGGCGCGACCCTCAAGGAAGGGTCCCCGCTGGAAGTGTCCTTCGAGGGGAGCGAATCGTGACCACCGTGCAAGAGATAGCGAACCTACTTCGTGACGCGGTGGTCTTTGGCGATCCATCCGTGGCGGTTCCCGGCCTGACGCTCGACAGCCGCAAGATCGTTCCCGGATGGATGTTCGTGGCCATGCCTGGAGAAAAGGCCGACGGCCACTCGTTCATCGCGGACGCGGTGCGCCGCAGCGCGGGCTGTATCATGGCCGAACATCCACGAAGCCCGCAATTCGAGCCGATCCCGTGGATTCAGGTGCACGACGCGCGCAAGGTCCTGGGCCCGGTTGCTGCCATGCTCTGCGGCGATCCCACCAGAGAGCTCACTCTCATCGGGGTCACCGGCACCAACGGAAAGACTACGGTCACCTATCTCGTGGAGTCGATACTCGCTGCTCATGGGGCCGTTCCCGGAGTAGTGGGGACAGTGGAATACCGCTGGAAAGGTGCTCGACACGACGCGGCGCGCACCACCCCGGAAGCCTCGGACCTTCAGGCTCTCTTCAGGGCGATGCGGAGCGACGGAGTGACCCACGTGGTGATGGAGGTCTCATCCCACGGGTTGCACCGGCACAGGCTCGACGGGTGCCACTTCGACGTGGGGGTGTTCACGAACCTTACTCAGGACCACCTCGACTACCACGGCAACTTTGAAGAGTACTTCCGTGCCAAGCAGATACTCTTCGACCGGCTGCTCCCGGAGTCCTGCAAAGCCGAGGTCCACGCGATCGTGAACATCGAGGACCCGTACGGCGAAAGGTTGGCCCGGTCGATCAACGCAATACCCGTGATCAGCATGGGACTCGGCCCCGAGTGCGCGGTGCACCCGCTGGACGCACACTTCACCCCGCACGGCATTTCCGCGACCGTCAAGACCCCTCGGGGCGCCCTCGCAGTCGAGGCGCATCTTGCGGGTCCGTTCAATCTTGCGAACATGCTCACAGCCATCGCAATTGCGGAAGCGCTTAAAATTCCGGTGGAGGCTGTGGTGAAAGGGATCGGGGCGTTGACCAGGGTCCCTGGACGGTTGGAGCGAGTTCCTTCGGACGTGGGGACCATATTCGTGGATTACGCACACAGCCCGGATGCGCTCAAAACGGTCCTGGCAGCCATCCAGAAAATCACGACAGGCCGCATCATCACCATCATGGGATGCGGCGGCGACCGCGACACCGCGAAGCGCCCCCTCATGGGCATGGAAGCGGCCGGGGCAAGCGACTTCGTGGTGGTGACCTCAGACAACCCCCGTTCCGAGGACCCCCAGGCGATCATCGATCAGGTCGTGGAAGGGATTGTCGAGGCGGGTTATCAACCACTGCCCGATCACTTGCATCGAAAACTGCTCCCACCCGGGTATTTCATGGCAATCCCCGACCGTCGTGAAGCCATCACATGGGCTCTGAGTCATCTTCAGCCCAACGACGTGCTGCTCGTCGCGGGGAAAGGACACGAAACCTATCAGGAGATCAACGGGGTCAAGCACCCCTTCGACGACCGGGAGGTGGTACGGGAAGGCCTGCGAAAGCTTTCAACCGGAGGCGTCAACTGATGAGAGCTCAGCCAGGACCCTACACGGCAGCTCAGATTGCCTCCGCGTGCAAGGGGCGAATAATGAGCGGCGAGCCGTCCGCGACATTCCACGGCGTATGCACCGACTCACGCGAAGTGCGTGAGAACGACCTCTTCGTCCCCTTGAAAGGAACGAGTTTCGATGGACACGATTTTCTGATTCCGGCCCTGGAAGCCGGTGCCCGAGGAAGCCTGTTTGACCGCGATGCTCACAGGGTATCCCCCCTGAAGCTCCATTCACACGTCCTGATCCAGGTGCAGGACACACTCCTTGCATTATCCGACCTTGCATCAACCCACCGTCGATTATACACCTTCCCCCTGATCGCGGTTACGGGTTCCTCGGGCAAAACAACCGTAAAGGAGATGATTGCGACCGTTTTGGGACGGTCGCATCGTCCCCTGGTTTCGGAAGGGAACTACAACAATCTGATCGGACTTCCCATGACGCTGCTCAATCTCAGTCCCCAGCACACCGCGGCAGTGGTGGAAGCGGGAATCAACGTCATGGGTGAGATGGATATACTGGCTCGCACCGCGGCTCCGGATGTTGCGGTCATCACAAGCATAGGACCGGTGCACCTCGAGGGCCTCGGCTCGGTCGAGAACGTGGCTCGGGAGAAATTCGGGCTGGTTCGGGCTCTGCCTCCGCTAGGCATCGCGGTGATTCCCGCGGCTCATGCCCATCTCGGGCCTTTGATCTGTGAGTCTCCGTGCAAAGCGATCTTCTTCGGGGTCGAGTCCGGCGACTTCCGGGCCCAAGACGTGCAGCTCGGCGAACAGACCGCGTTCACCATGATCTACCCCGAAGGAACGTGTCGTATGACCTTGCAAGTTCCCGGAATCCACAACGTGGCCAATGCGCTGGCAGCCGCAGCAGCGTGCCGGGCAGTGGGAGTGCCGGTGGAGCAGATTGCCGCAGCCTTGGAGGGTTTTTCCGCGCCGAGGTGGCGGATGGAGACCGTTCCCCTCGGCCCGGGCCGAGTCCTGATAAAGGATTGTTACAACGCCAACCCCGATTCCATGGCAGCCGCGCTGGAGGTCCTCGCCGGAACCCGAGGGTCGGGTCGCACCCTGGCGATCCTCGCGGACATGCGGGAGCTCGGTGAGCACGCGCAGAAGCTTCATCAGGACCTGGGTCGCCAAGCAGCAGACCTGGGCATTGACGCGGTGGTCTTCGTTGGTGCATATAGAGAGTCTTTTGCCCGAGGGTTCCTTGACGCGGGCGTGAGCGCCGAGAGGCTCATCACCGCGGAGGACAAGGATACCGCGTGGGAAGCGATCAGTCAGTCCGTGAGTGAGTATTCGGCCGTACTGGTGAAGGGCTCGCGGTTCACGCGGATGGAAGTGATCGCAGACCGAATAGTGGAGATGCACTGACCCATGCTATATCACATACTATTTCCTTTGGCCTCGAGTTGGATACTCTTCAATGTGGTGAGGTACATCTCGTTCCGGGCCATTATGGCGACGCTCACCGCGCTGGTCATCAGTTTCCTGCTCGGGCGGCCGTTGATCGACTACCTGCGCGAGTTCCAGATCGGCCAGACCGTTCGGCTCGACGGTCCGGAGAGTCATCTGCAGAAGAGCGGAACCCCGACCATGGGGGGTCTGCTGATCCTTTTCGCCACGACATTTGCCTGTTTGCTGTGGGCTCGGTTCGACAACCCGTACTTCTGGGTGGTGATTCTGGTGATGCTCTCGTACGGGGCCATCGGTTTTCTGGACGACTATCTCAAGATCACTCGCAAGAGCCATAAGGGACTAGCCGGAAGGTACAAACTAGGCTTGCAGCTTGTCGTAGGAGCGCTTGTGGGCCTGTATTTGTGGCAGGATCCCGGCTTCAAGACCACGTTGGCGGTGCCGTTCTTCAAGCACCTGAATCCTGACCTCGGTATTTGGTACATACCGTTTGTCGCACTGGTGATTGCCGGCGCGTCCAACGCGGTGAATCTCACCGACGGCCTGGACGGCTTGGCAATAGGTCCTGTGATGATCGCGGGGACCACGTACCTGTTTTTCGCGTATCTCGCAGGGCACTTGAAGCTTGCCCAGTATTTGCAGATTTCGTACATCGCGGGGGCAGGTGAGCTGTCGGTAGTCTGCGGCGCAATGCTGGGTGCTGGAATGGGCTTTTTATGGTACAACGCGTACCCTGCGGAAGTCTTCATGGGGGATGTGGGATCCCTCTCCCTCGGAGGACTCCTGGGCGCTGTCGCGGTGGTCACGAAGCACGAGATAGTCCTTGCAATCGTAGGCGGGATATTCGTGGTCGAGGCCGCGTCGGTGATCATTCAGGTCGGGTACTTCAAGTTGACCGGAGGAAAGCGGGTCTTCAGGATGGCCCCGATTCACCATCATTTCGAGCTCAAGGGCTGGCCGGAACCGAAGGTGATCGTCAGGTTCTGGATCATCTCGATCATCCTGGCACTGATGGCCCTGAGCACGCTGAAG
This sequence comes from Thermodesulfobacteriota bacterium, assembly GCA_040755955.1. Lineage (GTDB taxonomy): Bacteria > Desulfobacterota > Desulfomonilia > Desulfomonilales > Desulfomonilaceae > JBFMAA01. Next base: position 55,571 of record JBFMAA010000010.1, on the reverse strand, counting down.
CTGCGGTAAGAACCGTTCGGAGGAACACATGCCTGCACGACCCAAGAGCGATGGAACCCTGAAAGTCGAATGGAACAAGATCAGAAGGCGGGTGCGCAGTCTGCGTTGCCGGTGGAGCGCACCGACGGATGGTTCGGGAGTCCGGTTGAGGCTGGTGCAGGGTCGCGGCGGCACGGTGTGCGACGGCTGTCCCGCGGCTCTTCCCGGGAAGTTCCCCGGCACAGAGCCGTACCAAGGCCGAGTCCGCCACAGGAGACGACTCCGCTACCGCAGGACCGTGCACAACCGAAGTGTCAACAGCCCCGCAGTGTGCAGAAGGCAAGCGGTAGGGTAGGTCGAGAATGTGGAAATCACAACCCAGGGGAGGAGACCTCTTGAAGGGTAACCGCTCACGCACGCTCGCCAAGAAATCCCCCCTGCCCCCTTTCAGAAAAGGGGGGGGTGAGAAGGCAACGCGCAATTCCCTCCTTAGGGCTTGCCGCGAAATAATCCTGTCATCTCGCGTGCTCCCCTTCCATGGATTGAGACCCATGGCTATTCACAGTGCGCCCGGCAGCCGCTGAGCTGAAGATTTCTTCTCGGTTGGAGAAGAAATGGAACGTTATTAATAAGAAGTCCCTTCCCCCGGAAATCACATTTCCCAAGCGACTCTTCGAGGTGATAGATGGGCGTGACCGCGCCGGCAACGAGAAGGTTGGGGACAAGGACTCCCGGAAGGGTTTTTGGCCCTGACCCGTTTCTTCTGACCGTGACGGTTCCGATACTGGCCATCGGGATCGTGATGGTGACGTCTGCCGGGTATATTCTCGCCTGCGGGAAGTACGACGACGGCTTCTATTTCACCAAGAAGCAGGGATTTGCCATGGTGATCGGTCTCGGGCTCATGTTTGCCTGTTCCATGATGAACCCCGAGGTGTGGAAGCGGTGTGCCGGACGCTTGCTCGTTCTGGGATTCGTGATGTTGGGGCTGGTCTTTGTGCCCGGACTGGGCGTCGAGATGGGCGGTTCTCACCGTTGGGTGCGGCTGCCTTTGGGGACGTTCGTGCAGCCGTCGGAGGTCATGAAGCTGGTACTGGTGATTTTCACCGCGTACTCGCTCGACAAGAAAGGGGCAGCCATTCGGGAACTGGGTGTGGGATTCCTTCCTCACGTGCTGGTGATCGGGTTCGCGGTGACGTTGGTCCTTCTGCAGCCCGACTTCGGCAACGCGGTCATCATTGCCGCGGTGGGCTTTCTGATGCTGTTTGTCGCAGGGGTAAGGATACGGCACTTGTTGGGCTGTGCGGTGCTGTTTCTGCCGTTTATTTTTCAAGTGGCGATCAGTGCGAACTACCGCGTATCGCGACTGAAAGGCTTCCTTGACCCCTGGGGCGATCCGTTGAAGTCCGGATATCACATCATTCAAAGCCTCATCGCATTCGGATGCGGCGGCATCTGGGGCGTGGGAATCGGCAAGGGCATGCAAAAGCTCTACTACCTGCCGCAACCCCATACGGACTTCATTTTTGCCGTAGTGTCGGAAGAATTGGGGCTCTTCGGCGTTCTGGTGCTCATACTGTTGTTCTCGCTCATCGTGTGCCGGGGATTCATGGTCGCGATACGAGCGGAAGACGCGTATCATCGGCTTCTGGCTTTTGGGCTTTCGTCGGTGATCGGCCTGGAGGCAATGGTGAACATGGCGGTTGCCATGGGACTGCTCCCGACGAAGGGGTTGCCGCTGCCGTTGGTTTCCCTGGGGGGAACCTCGATGGTGGTGACTCTGGCCGCGCTGGGAATACTCATGGCCGTAGCCGGGGCCGTGGAAGCCAAGTCGTCCGGAGGTAAGCCATGAAACTAATTATCGCCGGAGGCGGGACCGGCGGGCATCTGTTTCCGGGGTTGGCGGTGGCCAGGGCACTCCGGCAGCTCGACTCCGGGGCGAGTGTCCTGTTTGTCGGGACTCGGCAAGGGATCGAAGCCCGAGTCATCCCGGACACGGAGTTTCCTATCCGCTACATCACCGCCAGAGGCCTGCGGAGGACGGGGCTGGTCAACACCCTGAGAGGGATCACGGAGATTCCCAGGGGAATCGTGCAGTCGATCAGTATCCTGCGGGAGTTTCGACCCGACGCGGTGATGGGAGTCGGCGGGTACGCGTCCGGTCCTACGCTTGTGGCTGCATGGCTCATGGGAATACCTTCCGCGATTCAGGAACAGAATTCGCTCATGGGCACGACCAACCAGGTCTTGACGCGGGTTGTGGATCGGATATTCACCTCGTGGGAAGTGACCACTCCCGCGCCGCCGCCGGCAAAGACCCTGATGGTCGGCAATCCGGTCAGGATGGACCTGATGGACGGCCCGGGCTTGCCCCGGCAAGAGGGGAAATTCAACGTGTTGGTGTTCGGCGGTTCCCAGGGGGCGCGAAGCATCAACGAGGCGATTGTGCATAACCTCGACGGATTCGGAGAGTTCAAGCAGCGGATCGGTCTTGTGCACCAGACCGGGAGAGATGTAGCCCCGCAGGTCGCGGAGGCATACAAGACCGCAGGGATCGACGCGGACGTGAGGGAGTTCATTGACGAAATGGGAGCCGCGTACCAATGGGCGGATCTGGTTGTGTGCCGGTCGGGCGCGAGCACTCTCGCAGAGCTTACCGCGTTCGGAAAACCGGCCATACTGATTCCGTACCCCTACGCGATTGGCGATCATCAGACGAGTAACGCGTTGGTGCTCGACGCCGCGGGCGCGGCCCGGATGGTTCGGGACCAAAACCTCAAGAACGGCACGCTGGTCCGTGAAATTACCGAACTGGCGGGCAAACCGGACCTGCTGCGGGCCATGGCGGAAAAATCGAGGAAGATCGGCCGGCCCGATGCGGCTCGGACTATCGCCCGGGAGCTCTCGAAGATGGGCTGCGGTCACTCTCGTTGAGTCTCGGGGATCGTTCAAGTGGGCACATGCCTCCTCTACTCCATGGGCGCTCGGTTAGGGCCGGTGGAATTTGACATTTCGGGGAGGTATCCCCCTCCCCCTACCCCCTCCCACAAGGGGAGGGGGACTCGAAAACCCAACTTCCCCAGACGGAGAAGGTTGGTGGTTCCCCCCAAAGGGAGAAGGTTGGTGGTTCTCCCCAGACGGAGAAGGTTGGTGGTTCCCCTCCCTTGATGGGAGGGGCAAGGGGAGGGTGAAACCTACCGCTACAAGAGAGATACGGAATTGATAGGAGCACTTTTCAGAAGAGTCAGATGCGTGCACTTCGTGGGAATCGGCGGAGTGGGCATGAGCAGTATCGCAGAGATCCTGCTGAAGCTTGGATTCTGCGTGAGCGGCTCTGACCTCAAGGAATCGGAGACTACCCGTCGCCTGACCGGTCTTGGTGCCAAGATCTGGACCGGGCACTCGGCCCGACAGATACGAGACGCTGAAGTGGTGGTCTTTTCGTCTGCGGTGAGACCGGACAACCCGGAAGTCATCGAGGCGCACCAGCGGAGGATTCCGGTCATTCCCAGAGCGGAGATGCTCGCGGAGCTCATGCGCATGCAGACCTCCATTGCGGTGGCAGGCATGCACGGCAAGACAACCACCACCTCGATGGTGGCCACGGTGCTCACCGCGGCAGGACTCGACCCGACCGTGCTCATCGGAGGTAAGCTCGACCATCTCGGTGGAGGCGCGCATCTCGGTCAGGGTGACCTCCTCGTCGCGGAAGCCGACGAATCGGATCGATCGTTCCTGAGGCTGTTTCCTACGGTCGCGCTCGTCACGAACCTCGACCTGGAACACATGGACTGCTACTCGTCCATGGAAGAGATCCGTCTTGCCTTCATCGAGTTCATCAACAGGCTGCCGTTCTATGGCCACGCGGTGATCTGTCTCGACGATCCCGAGGTGCAGAAGATTATCCCCCGTATCGGGAGGCAGTTCACCACGTATGGGCTTTCTTCCCAGGCGACATTCAGGGGACGGCATCTCCGCTTCGATCCCGGCGGGTCGAGCTTCGAGGTGTACAAGGAGCACCTGGAACTGGGGGAAGTGAGGCTCCCCATGCCCGGCGAACACAACATCGTCAACGCGTTGGGGACCATCGCGGTCGCGGACATCTTCGACGTGCCGTTCGAGAAGACGAAAAGAGCCCTGGATGCATTCGCGGGAGTCCAGCGTCGTTTCACGGTTCGCGGGACGGCCGCGGGAGTCACGGTGATAGACGATTACGGCCATCATCCCGTCGAAATCCGTGCGGTCATCCAGGCCGCGAGACAGGTTACCTCGGGCCGGATCGTAATCCTGTTTCAGCCACACCGGTTCACGCGTACCAGGGCTCTGTTCGAGGACTTCCTGACCGCGTTTCACGATGCGGACCTGCTCTTTGTCATGGAAATCTATCCCGCGAGCGAAAAACCCATAGAAGGTGTTTGCGGGGAAGCGCTGTGTGATGGTATACGAAGCCGCGGGCACAAAGCGGCCGTGTTCCTCCCTGACCGAGACACGATTCCCGCAGAAGTGGCACGACAGCTCCGCCCGGGCGATATGATCGTGACCCTGGGCGCGGGAGACGTCACCCATCTTGGCCCGATGATCCTCGAAGAGCTGCGAAAAAAGGAAGACCGATGATCGAAGGTTCTCTCGCAAAGCACGCCAAGAACGCAAAGAAGGCCTCTCGTTTCCTTTGCTTCCTTTGCGAGTTTTACGAGAGATGGTCTTGTCGGATCGCGAAGGACACGCCGCCGGCCTTTGCAGAATGCGCGATCGTTTTTTGCGGAAGGGAGCATTGAGGAGAGATCCGGAACATGACCTTTGATCCCCGTCATCTCAGCGAGCTGCGAAGACTGATCACGGGACGCGTGCGCACGGACGTTCCGTTGAGCGGTCTGAGCTCGTTCAGGATAGGCGGGCCCGCTGACGTCGTCGCGGAACCGCGGGGCGCGGAAGAACTGACAGACCTGTTGAGGCACCTCCACGTCAACCGCCTTGGGCACCTCTTCCTGGGCGCAGGGACCAACGTGCTCTTTTCCGACAAAGGCTTCCGGGGAGTGGTGGTGCGACTGACCTCAGTCCGCGGTTTTGAGGCGACCGAGAACGGATCTGCACGGAAACTGGTCTCCGTCGGAGCGGGAGAGCCGCTCCCGCTGCTGGTTAGTAAGGCGGCAAGGAAAGGTTGGAAGGGTCTGGAGAAGCTTTGGGGAATCCCCGGATCATTCGGTGGAGCGATCTGCACCAACGCGGGAGCCCTGGGAACCACCCTGGGCGATCTGCTGGAACGGGTGGAACTGGTCACCCCGACGGGGGATCGTGTGACGTGGGAACGCGGGCAGTTGGTGTACGGGTATCGGTCTATGCACATACCCGAAGGCTGCGCGGTGGCCCGCGGGACTCTCGCGTTGACACAGGAGAAGCCGGAAGTCCTGGAGGCCGAGATCGAGCGGGTGCGCGCCCGACGTCGTGCGACTCAACCGATGGGAACAGCCTCAGCGGGGTGCGTGTTCAAGAACCCTGATCCGGAGCGGCCAGCGGGTCTGCTCATAGACCGGTTGGGGCTCAAGGGCCTGCGGCTCGGGGATGCGCAGGTCTCCGAGATCCATGGGAATTTCATCGTGAACCGGGGCACCGCCACCGCAGCCGAGGTCCTGGAACTGATAGAACAGGTGCGGTCCCGGGTCAGAGAGTCCGAGAAGCTGGATCTGGATCTGGAAGTCCGGATCATTGGCGAGGAGCCGACCCATGTTCGGTAGAAGTGCCCAACCGAAACGATCGTCAGCCGGGCTCTCGGCCCAGGAGCCCGGTCGTGTGGAAAAGGCCGCGGGAAGTGGAGTGATTCTCAGGTCCTTGTTTGTCGGCGGGATGGCCGTGAACGCAGTGCTGGTCCTGATTCTTGCATACGTAGTGGTGGTGAACCTTCCGTACTTCACCCTGCAACGGGTGGAGGTGTCCGGGACCAAACGCCTTTCCACACAGGAAGTCATCGAGTCTGCACAAATCGAATCCGGAGCAAGCCTTCTCACTGTGGATATCGCCGACCTCGCGCGGAGGCTGGAGACGCACCCGTGGGTTCGGAGTGCATCGGTATATCGGCGATTTCCGGGGACTCTGTTGATCGAGATTCACGAGCGCCGGCCCAAGGCCATTTTGGCGGCTGGGAAGCTCTATTACGTGGACGAAGAAGGAGAATTCTTCACCAGGCGCACTCTTGGTGACGGTGCGGACCTCCCTTTGTTTACCGGCATCAGCGGGGAACAGCTCGGGTCGCGGCCTTCAGAGGTCCGGGAGCTGATTCGGTCGGGATTGGCCCTTCTGGGGCTCATGGAGAAGTCAGGGTCGGACCTGAAACCCGCGGTCCTCTCGGAGATACGAATCGATCTGAATGACGGATTGACCGCCATCACCAGAGCCGGCAAGGTGATCGTCTTCGGCAAGGAAGATATCGACGGGAAACTCAAGCGATACAACCGGCTCAGAGAGCACCTGGTACACGCCCGCAAATGGCCCGGAGCACGGCTGATCAACCTCGACTTCGAGGATCGTGCGCTGGTTCGTTGGGGCAAGGCTCGCCGGCAGGGGTAAGAACATGGCCCGAAGCCAAGACACCGTGATAGGTCTCGATGTGGGGACCGCCAAGGTATGCGCCATTATCGGCGAAGTCAACGAAGACGACATGGTCGATATCATTGGTGTAGGTGTGGCTCCTTCACGGGGATTGCGCAAGGGGGTAGTGGTAAACATCGACCATACGGTGGCTGCCATAAAAGCAGCGATCCAGGACGCGGAGCTGATGGCCGGATACCGGGTGGCTTCGGTATTCGCGGGAGTATCCGGCGGCCACATTCGAGGCATTAACTCCCACGGAGTGATCGCCATCAAACATAGGGAAGTCACCGCGTCGGAGGTGGACCGGGTGGTCGACGCGGCCAGGGCAGTGGCCATTCCCACGGACAGGGAGGTCCTGCACATTCTTCCGCAGGAGTTCATGGTCGACGATCAGGACGGGATCAAAGAACCGATAGGCATGGCGGGAGTCCGTCTTGAGGCGAAGGTCCACATTATCACGGGAGCTGCGTCGGCCGCGCAGAACATCGTGCGGTGCGCGAACAGAGCCGGTCTGCGGGTCGAGGACCTTGTGTTGCAGCAGCTTGCGTCGGCCGAGGCGGTGCTCTCCCCGGACGAGAAGGAACTTGGAGTGGCTCTGGTCGACATCGGCGGCGGCACCACGGATATTGCGGTCGTCGTTGACGCCGCGGTGCAGCACAGTTCAGTGATCTCGGTCGGGGGGGAGCAGTTGACCAACGACATCGCGTTCGGACTGCGGACTCCCCTGGTCGAGGCGGAACGCATCAAGAAGCGACATGGATGCGCGCTCGGGGCTCTGGTAAACAAGGACGAGTCCATATCGGTTCCGGGAGTGGGAGGCCGTCCACCTCGCACGCTGTCCAGATCGATCCTCGCGGACATCGCGGAACCCAGGCTGGAAGAGATCATCGGCCTGGTGAAACGGGAACTCGAGAAGACGGGTCTCTTGCAGGCCCTCGCGTCAGGAGTGGTGCTTACCGGCGGGACGGTCGCCATCGAGGGAATTTCCGAGCTGGCCGAGCAGATCCTCGAAATGCCAGTGCGGATCGGTTACCCCATAGGCGTCAGCGGGCTCGTGGACATCGTGCGCTCCCCGATGTACGCAACCGGAGTCGGCTTGGTCCTCTGGGGCGTCAACCACGGTGCAATGGACATGGGAGCCCTTTCCGGCAACGACGGTATGTTCGGCCGCTTCATGGGAAAAATGAAACAATGGTTTGTGGAGGCTTTTTGAGGATCGACAAGATAGCCGGGGAGAAGGTCTTATTGAAAAAAGGCCCTCTCCCCGGACCCCTCTCCCCAAGAACTTTTGGAGTATATGGTTCGCGCAAATCGCGGTGAGTGGCCCGGCGCATGCGGGGACATTGAGGGAAATTGCGTTTTCGGTGTTCGTTGTGAAGCCGCGCGGACGGACTCAACGAACAATGGAAATGCAACCGTCCCCCACTGTGGGAACACCCAGCGGCGACCAGCGGGAGCCGCCCAGTACCAGAAGTTTTGGGGGATGGGGGTCTGGGGGAAGGGGCGTTTTTCAATACGCCTCTTCCCCCAGCGCTCGCATTTCCACAGGAACTTCTTCGAAGGAGGAGCGTCGGATGCGTGATTACGACTTTGATGCTGATCGGGAAATACTGATACGGGTGATAGGAATTGGTGGCGGCGGCGGGAACGCGGTCAACAACATGATACGGTCCGGCCTGAGCGGAGTTGACTTCGTGGGTGCGAACACCGACGCGCAGTCGCTCCAGAACAACCTTGCGGAGATCAAGCTCCAGTTGGGGATGCAGCAGACCAAGGGGCTCGGAGCCGGCGCGAACCCCGACGTGGGCCGTGCAGCCGCGAACGAGGACTATGACAAGATCCGGGACGTGTTGGAAGGTTCTGGGATGGTGTTCATCACCGCAGGGCTCGGAGGCGGAACCGGGACCGGAGCTGCTCCCGTGATCGCGCGTATTGCCAAGCAAGAGGTCCGTGCCTTGACCGTCGCGGTGGTCACCAAGCCGTTCCTGTTCGAGGGGAAGAAGCGACTGCGACAGGCAGAAGAGGGGATACAGCTCCTTCGCAAGGAAGTGGACTCGCTGATCATCATCCCCAACCAGAAGCTGCTCTCCTTGAAAAAGGACATCACCTTTGTGGACGCGTTTCGCAAGGCCGATGATGTGCTGCTGCAGGCGGTCCGAGGCATTTCGGATCTGATCAAGGTTGCTGGTCTGATCAACCTCGACTTCGCGGACGTGGAAACGATCATGCAGGAGAAGGGTCTCGCGTTGATGGGCACAGGATCGGCAATCGGGGAAGGCCGCGTAGAAGAGGCGACCCGCATGGCGATCAACAGCCCGCTCGTGGAGGACATTTCCATCTCGGGAGCCCGCGGGGTCATCATCAACATCACGGGTTCGTCTTCGATGACTTTGTCGGAGGTCAACGATGCGGTTTCCGTGCTCAAGAACGAGGCCCATGAGGACGCGAACATCATCTTCGGCGCGGTGATAGACGAAGAGATGGGTGAGGCGGTCAACGTAACCGTGATCGCGACGGGGTATGAGGAAGCTGGTGAGGCACCTGCTCAGAGGGAGGAGTACCGTTCGCCGTTGAACCGGCTGCCTCTCCCTGAAGAGGACCAGCGCACGGAAAAACCCGCGGCCCGGACCATCGTGCCGGAACATCCGCAGCACATGCAGATCCCGTCGTTCATTCGGACGAGCCGACGGGAGAAGAACAGCCGTCACCTGAGCGTCGTGGACGAATATGCCCCTGAGAATGAAGAGGATCTGGACATCCCGACCTTCCTGCGAAAACAGGCAGAGTAGCCTGTGGGAGTGCTCGAATGCCTCCAGGACCGCTTCAGTTGTCGGAGTGGGAATATGAACACAGTAAGGTACGTATACCGGCAGGATGAGGAACTGTGGCTGGGCTACCTGAGGAGTTCTCGGACTACATGACGCAGGGGGAAACCTTGGAAGAACTCCAAGAAAATCTGAAGGATATCTACGATGACCTTTCCGGGGGGAAGATTCCCGGGGTTCGTCGTGTGCCTGAGCTCCACATCTCATGAAGCGGCTCGATCTCAGCCGCAGGATTGAGCAGGCCGTTGGACTGGTCATCGAGGAATCTCGGAATCACCTCGCTGGATCAGGTTCGATTGTATGGCCCAGGGATCGCGAGCGGAATGAAAGAATCCAAAGACAATGATTTCGTTGCCTTGCACCCTGAAGAAGACAGCGTACGGAAACCGACGAAGCAAACGGCGACGGAACTCATGACCGACGGATGCTGAAACGAGTGGATTTCGCGTGATTGCACCTACGCACGCATAGAACATTCTCAAGAGTTCATCTCCCAGGCCGGGAGCCCTGGTCTCGTACCATGCGTACGCAGAGAAGACGTCCTCCTCTACCGGGGGAAGAAACCTCAAGGCGTAGGTCATTTGCGTCGCTCGATCCCCCCCCGCAGTTCTTCAAGGGACAGCAGATTATCCGGATCAGCCTCATAGGCCTGAAGCCTCCGTTCCAATTCTTCCATATGGCTTTGCGGCACAGCCACGCAGGATTCGTCCGAAGCGATACTGTCCCACAGGTCTTCCACCAGCAAGATTCGCTCGGGCACACTCATTTGTGCGATTTCGGGTATATCGGTGGGTCGCATGGTGTTCCTCCGTGGTTGCGTAGAGTACAATGACCTGCAGAGTCTGTTCTCGGAATAAAGGTATCCGCAGCGATGCCTACCCGTCAAGTTCTCGCTGTTTCCCACTCACTGAATGAAGGCATAGAGCCATATGTTGTGTCGACGAAGCAGGACATGGCTCTTTCCTCAGTCACGTTCATACATCTCCTCTCTCGTGAGCGGAGTGAACCCCGGTACGTTCACGGGGTGCTTCAGTAATTGCGCGATCAGGTCAGCGCGCGGACGCTCTTCCTCAATGAGGAGGATTTCCCGGACGTGCTCTCTGATCTGCCCGCGATATTGCTCCGGGATTTCGATGGTCCCATTCTTGACCTTTGCCTGAACCTCCACAGCGTACATGGTCTTCTCCTATGATGAGACCTCCGGGGGGGATTCCCGGGTTTGTCGTCCAGCCGAACTCAATCGGATGAAACGGCGTGAACGCTCTCCGGGAAGTCAGCAATGCATCACGGGAGGTTCCTGAACCTCGACGTTCGCCTTACATGTTGCGTAAACGAATTCCGGGTCCAGGTCAACCCCGCAGTCCCATTGAATCGTGTCGAATGCTACCCGGACCCGCTCGAAGGCCGAAAAATCCGAGATCCTGCGGAACACCCCAAATTCCAGAAGGGGCTTCATGTCGAGAACGCCCGACTCTCCGTTGTCAAACTCAACGCAGAGGGTATAGTCTGCGTGTGGCGTAACGGCTGTCACCGAAGGATACATGTTCGTGCTCCCTACTGAAGTGGTTGAATCTTGAATGGTTCTTCCCCGTTCATCACGAGCCGCCAGTCGGCCATCAACTCTTCCTGATGCAATTCTGCCCATGCCACGACCAACCTTGCCTGTTTTCGGGGGAGGTCGCCCTCCATGTTTTCACCTGTTCGGATGGCCCAAAAAAGATCCACCGCCGCGGGTGCAGCCGGGATCTTGACATCTAAGAGTCTATGATTACAATAGGTTATTGAGACCAACGAGGAGGTAGAGTACCATGGTATTGGTGTATGAAACGCTGGTCCTCGCCGTCGTGACTCTGAGTGCTCCACTATTCGGCAAGCTCGCAGGCTGTGAACTTGAAAGGAGACCCTTTGGGCTTGTGGGTGCCTCGGGCCTGTTCTTTCTGTTGACCGTGGCCTTCAGCCTGATGCCGGTTGAGGTGGGGTCCATCTCCTATTTCTGGTTCATGTGCAGCGTGATCTCGTACTTCATCGGTTGGATCGCCTTGCTCTTCGGAGCGTTCTGGCAACTGGCCGAAGTGACGGGGATCTATCACCTCAAAGGCATCGGTGTGAAGTGACCGATGTGATCATAAGCCGGGGGGAGTCGTCTCGCTTACCGTAGGTTGAAACCTACGGCTATTCTTGGGCTGCCCTTTCAGGGCAGAAGAGGCCCGCGCCCAGTGGGCGCACTTTGAATAGCCATGGGTTTCAACCCATGGAAGAGGAGCACGAGAGATGGCAGAGTTGTTTCGCCGCAGGCCCTTGGTGTTCGAGACGAAATGGTCGACTGATACCAATGCGCGCTCCAAGCGGTGAGTTCAGGCTCCGGGTGGGACAGGCATATTGCCTGTCGTCCTGTGGACGACCTCACCTGTGTGAAGTCGCATCGGTACGAGCAATTGCAGAAGCCCGTTCATCGCGCGTAGGCGTTCAGGAGGTGCATCACTCGCCGTAGCGAAAACAAAGGACTAAGCCGGCACGCACACTGATCGACGCGGCATCCCGCTCAGCTCTATTCCGTGTTTCTGAGGCACACCAGGCATTTCGCGATCACGTTCTCGACGGTGAACCCGTAACGCTCCATCACGAGCTTGCCGGGCGCGGATGCTCCGAAGCGCTCGACGCTGACCACATCTCCTGCGTCTCCGACCCACCGACGCCAGCCGAAGGAGCAACCCGCTTCCACTGCGACTCTCACCTTCACGTCCTTGGGAAGGACCCGGTTGCGGTACTCCTCGGGCTGTTCGAGGAAGAGCTCCCAGCTCGGCATGGACACGACTCTTGCCCGGATGTTCCGCTCAGCGAGTTGTTTCTGCGCATCGAGTGCCAGGGAGACCTCAGAACCCGTCGCCAGAAGCAACATGTCCGGTCCGCCGTCCACGTCTGAGAGCACGTACGCACCTCGGGATACCGCGTCGGTGGGAACCCCCGGCAAGGTGGGGACATTCTGTCGGGTCAGTGCCAGCACCACCGGGCCTTTACTTTGCAGCGCGACCTTCCAGGCTTGCGCGGTCTCCTTCGCATCCGCGGGGCGGATCACCGTCAGGTTGGGAATGGCACGCAGACTCGCCAGGTGTTCCACCGGCTGGTGGGTGGGCCCATCCTCTCCGACCGCGATGCCGTCATGGGTGAAGACGAAGATCGAGTGCACCTGCATGAGCGCGGAAAGCCGCACCGAGGGCCTCATGTAGTCCGAGAAGATCAGGAAAGTCCCGCCGTACGGGATTACTCCTCCGTGGAGTGCCAGACCGTTTACCACGGCCCCCATCGCGTGTTCTCTGACCCCGAAGCGCAGGTTGCGACCTTGAGGACAGGCCCAAGACTGATCAGGCGAGCCCGCGATCTCCGTCTTGTTCGACGGGGACAGGTCCGCAGACCCCCCGAGAAGATTCGGCACTCGACGGGCTATGGCATTGAGCACTTTGCCCGAAGCCGACCGCGTTGCCATGGGCTTCTCGCCCTCGAAGGAGGGAATGTCCGCATCCCAATCCTGGGGGAGCTCTCCTTTTACGCACCATCGGCGGAACTCATCGGCAAGCTCTCCGTGCGCCTCGGCGTAGTCTGCCAACAGGGTGTGCCACTGTCTTTCTTTCTCTGCCCCTTGCTCCACAGCCGCGCGGAAATGGGCCACAGCCTCGTCGGGGACTTGGAACGGTCCGTATGTCCAGTTCAGGTTTTTGCGTGCCGCGGCCAGGGCTTTTTCTCCGAGGGGCTCACCGTGAGCTCCGGCCGTGTCCTGCTTGGGACTCCCGAAGCCGATATGGGTGCGCACCATCACGAGGGAGGGGCGGTCGGGTTCTTCCCGTGCCGCAGCAATCGCTCTCGTGAGCAAGGTGACGTCATTACCGTCTCCGACCTTCTGCACGTGCCATCCGTAGCCCCTGAACCGTGCCGCGACGTCCTCCGTGAAGCTGAGGCTCGTAGGCCCGTCGATGGAGATCCGGTTGTCGTCGTACAGACAGATGAGCCTCCCCAGGCGTAGATGTCCGGCAAGCGACGCGGCTTCTGAAGCCACGCCTTCCATGAGGTCACCATCTGAAATCAGCGCGTAGGTGAAGTGGTCGCACACGGGAAAATAGGGGCGGTTGAACCTCTGAGCGAGGAAGCGCTGAGCCAGAGCCATCCCCGTGGCCATGCCCACACCCTGACCAAGTGGGCCTGTGGTGGCTTCGACCCCGGGAGTGACGCCATATTCAGGGTGGCCCGGAGTCTTGCTTTCCCACTGCCTGAACGCCTTGATGTCGTCCATGGTGAGCGCATACCCGGTCAGGTGCAGCAGCGAATACAGCAGCGCGGACCCGTGACCTGCGGAAAGGACGAACCGGTCCCTATCGGGCCAAAGCGGGTCGGCAGGGTTGTGTTTGAGGAACCGGGTCCAGAGGACGTAGGCCATGGTAGCGGCCCCCATGGGTAATCCGGGATGCCCGGACTTGGCCTGTTCCACCATGTCTGCTGAGAGCATTCTCAGTGTGTTGATGCAAAGTTCGTCTATCCTCTGTCCCGCGTGGGTCATTCGAAGGTCCTCCGGAGTATTGAGACTGCCCAAAGGCCGTTGCAGGAGGAAAAACCGGCTACAGACAACGTCCTGATAGCAATGCGCGTTCTGATGAGCGACGTCGGTCTCCGAGTGGGACAGGCATCTTGCCTGTCATCCGGTGGTTGGCCTCAACTCTTTGAAGCAGCATTGGTATGAGCCGTGTCTTCCCCTCTTGGCGCTGATGGGCGACGTGAGCGTAGAACGCGCCACAGCCTATCACGGCGGCACACGAATCACAACCCGTGACCGCCGGTTCGCGTTCAGCCCGAGGGACAACCGTTTCATCAGAAAATGCTCTTCCCCCGGAAATCGCATTTTCAGATAAACGGTTACCGTGACCGTACTCGAGAATAGCGCCACTTGGTCTTGCGCGGGGAGCACTCACGCTTTGCTAGAAGCCAAGGTTCAGGGTTGCACCGAACGTCCAGGACCGGATCGCCACGTTCCAGGAAACCTCGTCGGTTGAACCTCCGGCAAGCGCCGCGTCGAACGTGTGCACGCGAAGCGAATTCCACTTCGCAAACGCGCCGATGTCAACTGTGCCCTTAATTGCGGTGCGATAATCCGCGAAAAACTCCATGAAGTAGGAATCGCCCTTGGGGCGAAAATCCCCTGACTCGCCGTAGTTGATCAGGGGGGCCCAGTACGCGTAACGCAGCCGTCCCCACACCACGGGAGATGCAAGGAACCGAACGGTCAGGGAGCTTCGGGAAAACCGATGAGCCGTCTGGGCTCCGATGATGGGGATGTACGTGTTGAGAATGTAGTCATCGAATGATTGGTCGCTGTATTCCACCCTCGTGCTGGTGTGATCGTAACGGAGCCCTGCGAGCACCTCGAACGGCCCCGAAACTCGGCGCTTCAGAAAACCATCTGCGGACCACCAATCATAAGACGGGATCTCAAACCGGAACGTCGCAGCCTCAGGAGTCGTGAACCACGTGCCGTCGGAACGTCGCGGACTGAAGTACCCTCCGGAGAGCATAAGACCGAAATCTTTGGTGACAGGCAGGTTTTTCGTGGCCCCAAGCCACAGCCCCGTCAAGGCCCACGGCGCGGTTCCTGAGGACAAGGGCCTCTGAAGCGCCCAAGAAGCCCCTTTGGGGTGTTCCAGCCAGCCCACATACAACGTTGGCAGGCTCAACACACCCGACCACTTGGAGGCTCCCGTGCCTTTGACGCCTAGAGAAGAAGATCCGGCCAAGCCTGGAGCATCCAGGCCCCCTCCCGGGCTCTGTGCATGGAGAGCTGAAGGCACCTGTGAAAGGGCCATCAACACCAACACCAGGAGACCTAACCTTTTCATCCCCTATACCTCCCTAAAAGCGGTGAGACCGACTTGCGAGTCGCACATCAGGCAAGTCCCCCTCCCACTCCGTGCCCCGGTGGCTCTGGTCCGATGCGCACGAGTCCAGTTCCGGCTATGGTCGCGGCGCGGGATAACGCCTCTCCAAGCCACAGGCGTTAAGATAAGGACCCTTCGCGTTATCAGGCCTTTGACCGTTCTTCCCCGGTGCTGAAGCATCCGGCTATTTTCAGTCGCCCCTGCGGGGCTTGGGAACCGTTCGGTCCCGGAGGGACGACTGAGAATAACCGGGACTTTCAAGGCCGGGGCATCGGGCCAGGTCTCTCTTATTTTGGCGCCTATGCCTCTCCAAGCGGCGTTGTCGCCGCCAATCCTGCATCGAGAAAAGCTGCTCGCACTGAGTACCCCTGTTGTATCCGAAGCGCACGACCGTGACAACACTTTTTCCTGATCCCAAGTATACAGACCACTCAATGGGGATGCCGTTCTTGTGGTCAAGAGGACGCGGACCTGATGGGTGAATCTTCATGAAAGGACCGAGGCCTCGCCGGACGATGTTCATGTGGTCTTGCGTCCGGTTCCGGTGATGACCATCATTGTGGGATAGGCCTTTGAGCCGGCTGATCGTACGCCGACGTCCTTGGCCGGAATGGAACCGCAGTGGTTTGCGGCCTGATGGAATGGCCGACTTCCAAACCCGACAACCCGATGAAGACGATCTAACCTGTGCGCGAGTTGATTCAGAACCACACTGTAAAGAAGGAGTCAGACGAAATGGCCCAATCGATTACACCCAAGGAGCTGAAAGCTCTGCTGCAGGGAGACCGGGAGACGGTGCTCCTTGACGTCCGGAGAAAGTCCGACTGCGACGCCATGCCCGAAATGATTGTAGGAGCTGCCCACCGGGACCCGGAAAAGGTGGACGAATGGATGGATGAGATACCCAAAGAGGTACCGGTGGTCGTGTACTGTGTAAAAGGGGGGTCCGTAAGCCAAGCCACCACGGAAAAGCTCCTCCGGGATAACCCTGACGTGCGGTTTCTCGAGGGAGGGATCAAGGGCTGGATCGAGACGGGAGAACCCGTTGAATGACCGCCGTAGGTGGTGGTTCGACAAGATTTCTCCGGGACCTCCGCACCCGGGCGGTGAAGGTTCTTCAAGGGGGTATCGTATGAACCAGGGTGCGAAGATCACCGGGAATGAAGCCGCGGGAATCTGTGGAGGAAACAGCTCTTCCGGGGTTTCCTTTCCGGACGCATTCCTCGTATGGCTCAAGGTGGCCCTGAACAGCTTCGGGGGGCCTGCCGGTCAGATTGCGGTGATGCATCGATACCTGGTCGAAGAAAAGCAGTGGATCAGCGAGAGCCGATTTCTTCACGCTCTGAACTACTGCATGCTGCTTCCCGGCCCCGAGGCCCAGCAACTGGCTACGTACATCGGATGGCTTCTGCACAAGACCCCGGGCGGAATCGTGGCCGGAACCCTGTTCGTCATCCCCGGCTTTTTGGCGATCTTGATGCTCAGCATCCTCTATGCTGGCTATCAGAACCTGGCTTTCGTTCAGTGGTTGTTCCTGGGGCTGAAGGCCGCGGTTTTGGCAGTGGTGGTCGAAGCGGTGCTGCGCATCGGAAAGCGGGCTCTCACGAACCGCGTGATGGTCGTGCCGGCAGTTGCCGCGTTTGTAGGGATCTTCTTCTTTGATGTGCCGTTTCCGATTATCGTCTTCGCGGCCGCGGGCTTGGGGTTCGTCGGAGGCCGACTCAGACCGGATGCGTTCGGACCGCGTACGGCACGCTCCGCGAAGGATTCGGATTGCGTTCCTCTCCTGGACGCTTTGGCAGCGCAGGGGGGCCTTGACCACGCGAAGCCGTCTATTTCACGGGCCATTCGAGTGGGACTCGTCTGGGGTGCCTTCTGGTTAGTGCCTATTGGGATACTGTACGTGTACCTGGGCCCGCAGCATGTCTTCGTCCGGCAAGCGATCTTCTTCAGCGAGTCCGCGGTAGTCACGTTTGGCGGCGCGTATGCCGTGCTGGCGTACGTGGCTCAGCAGGCAGTCGACACGTACGGGTGGCTCAAACCTGGTGAGATGCTGGACGGGCTCGGCATGGCGGAGACCACTCCGGGTCCCCTCATCATGGTTCTGGAGTTCGTCGGGTTCATGGCTGCATTTCGGAACCCGGGAGATCTGCATCCCATGGTCGCGGGAACACTGGGCGCGTTGCTCACCACCTGGGTGACGTTCGTTCCGTGCTTCCTGTGGATATTCCTCGGCGCGCCGTATGTTGAGGCTTTGCGGGACAACAAGGGCCTGAATTCGGCTCTCGCGACCATCACTGCCGCCGTAGTGGGCGTCATCCTGAATCTGGCCGTGTGGTTTGCCCTGCACACGGTGTTCGGCACGCTCGACGAGTATCGCGTGTTCGGTATGCGCCTGCTTGTTCCGGTTTGGAGCAGCCTGAATGTGCCCTCGCTGGTGATAGCCGTGCTTGCCTTGATCGCGATATTTCGCGTGAAGCTTGGCGTACTGCAAACCATAGCCTGCAGTGCTGCACTGGGTGTAGCGTACCACGTGATCCTGAGTGTGACTTCGTCGTGAGGGAGGGGCGTTCTTCGAGGCCGGTTACGGGCAAATGCAGCTCGCTCGAGAAGCGTTCAGCCGCGGAGACAGGGAAATGAACCACCAGGGCGCAAAGACACAGAGAAAGCGAATCCATATCCCCCTGATGAGGCGAATCGGCCATCAATTTCTTCGTCTTTTGGTGCCCTTGTGGCTGGTTTTCGCGGGGGAAGAGACCGATGTCCCCTGAACGGTCACAGATGATGGCGTCAAACCGGGATAGCGAGGTGGGGCGGGCAGAACGCCCACCCCAGAGGGAAGTCATCGGTTCAGGGGGCCTAGTGGGCCACTTCACCGCCGCTTATTTCCTTCACCGCCAGAGCCACCTTGTACAGGATGGTCAGGACGAGGAACCCGAGCGCCCATACCCCAAGAGTAACCCCTATTTCGTTAAGTGACGGAGTATACTCGGTAATGGTCTCGGTCGGAGAGGGGATGAACCCGGTGGTGGTCAAGGTAATGCCCTTCTCGATCCACAGGGAGAAGAACACCGCGGCACAAGCCCACGGCAGTATTGCCTCGTTATTGCGCCATTGGGGCACGATGAGCAAGACGCATGCCGTGATCGCAAGGGCCCCGCAGGCCCACATCCACGGTACGAACTTCCAGTACAAATGGTCGTCGTGCATCAGTCCCACCCACTGGTAGACGAAGTGCGACATGTGCTCGGGGATCTGGCTGTAGAAGACCGTGAAGATCTCGCACAACACAAAGAACACACTGATGACCATGGCATATGCCACTACCTTGGACAGGGACTTGATCGCTTCCCAGCCCGCCTCGAAGCCTGCAAACCGCTTGAGAATGTAGCAGAAGATGATCAGCAACGCGGGACCTGCGGCAAACGCGGATGCCAGAAACCGGGGAGCCATGATTGCGGTCAACCAGAAGTGCCTGCCGGGAAGACCCGCATACAAGAACGCGGTCACCGTGTGGATACTGACCGCCCACGGAATGGAGAGGATGATGAACGGCTTGATCCACTTAGGAGCCGCGACACCCTTCCTCTCCGCGCTGATCAGGGTCCATCCGATAAAGATGTTCAGGAACAGATACCCGTTGAGCACCACCATGTCCCAAAAAAGGACGGAATTGGGGGTCGGGTACAGGATCACGTTGAACGCCCTGAATGGCTGACCAAGGTCAACGATGATGAATGTAAGACACATGGTAACCGCGGCAACCGCGAGAAACTCACCAAGTATCGTAATCTTACCGAATATCTTGTGGTCGTGCAGATAGTAGGGGAGCACCAACATCACCGCAGACGCGGCAACGCCGACCAGGAAGGTGAACTGCGCTATGTACAGACCCCAGGAGACATCCCTGCTCATACCGGTAATCCCCAAGCCGTACATCAACTGCCGGAAGTAGCAGATCGACCCTAACCCGACAAGCGCGAGCAGGATGACCAACCACGCAAAATATCCCGGACTTCCTCTCAATGCCTTTTCAAGCATGCCAACCTCACAGAATGTAGTAGACCTGAGGGTCTGTGCCTAGATGGGCCTTGCGCCGCATCGAGAAGTGCGACTTGATGAGCTTCCTCACCGGCGAGTTGGGGTCGTCCAGGTCGCCGAAGGCAAGGCAACCCTGACTCGCTTCGACGCACGCGGGTTCCAGACCGACTGCCAGCCTCTCGGAGCAGAAGGTGCACTTCTCTACGACCCCTCGAGTCCGTTCGGGGAATTCCCTGTTGGTGGGGAAGTTGACGGGTTCGCCCAACTCCTTGATGGCGGTCTTGGGATCAACCCAGTTGAGGCTTCGTGCCCCGTACGGGCACGCGGCCATACAGAAACGGCAACCGATGCATCGGTGGTAGTCCATCACCACTATGCCGTCGGGCCTGCGGAACGTCGCCTTGGTGGGACACACCCTCACGCACGGCGGATTGTCGCAGTGGTTGCACATGAGCACAGGATGCACGTCTTTGAGGCCGTCTCGAAGGTAATCCTGGAGGTATTTGTGCTCCTCTCCCGGAAACGCCTGCTCAAACTTAGCCTGCCAGATCCACTTCACCTCGTGCTTGGGGTTCTTCCACTTGCTCAGCACATTGTGGGAAAGATGGCACGCTTCGATCGACTTCTTGAATGCCTCGGGGCTGTCCTTGGCCTTTTTCACGTCGACCACCATGGCCCATCGCTTCGCGAGCTTGGCTTTGGGACCGACCTTGAACTGATTCCCATTGTCCGCAATGGCATCCAGAACCGGCTTCGCGCCTAGCCCCAACGCAGACAGACCTGCTATCTGAAGGAATCGTCTTCTCCCGCTATCCATCAATCTTACTCCTTCCGGCAGTCTTCTTCTCCGCCTCGGGCTTCTCTATCGGCGGGATATGGCAGTCCCAGCACTTGGGCGCAGAGCCGACGAAGTCATGGCACTTGTCACAGAACTGAGCTTTGCTTGTGTGACATTTGGTGCAGGTGTTCTGGAGGCTCATCTCGTATTCTTTCTTATCCGTGTTGCTCACGTAAACTTTCTTCCCTTCACGGATGACCTCGTTGCGCCAATCGTTGAGGAGCTGCATGTGGGACGACCGCATGTACGCCGCGGATTCCACACATGTCTTCTTCTCTTTCTTCAGTGGTTCCAGCACGCTGGTGAAATCGGGCACCGCGCCCGCCTTTGCCTTGTTGTACACCAACGGAAAGGCCAGCGAGGCTGCCACGACGATAATCACGATAGCCGCGATAAGTTTACCTGGGTCGTTCATTCTTCGTCATCCTCCTCGTCTTCCATGCCCGGCAGAGGCTCGCCCCGCAGGTCCTTGATGCGCCTCTTCTCACCTTCCATGATAAGGGCGTTGCCGAGCATCTCGTGGACGCCGCCGACGTTGACTTCAGGATGCCAATATTCGGTCAGCGCGTGGAGCGTGGCGCGGTCGATGGCGCAGATGCAGAGCATGTGGTTGACGCCGTGTTTCTCCTTGACATGCCCCAGCGCAGTGGCCCTGGGCATGGCGCCTCGCATTCTCATGTCGAGGTTCTCGTCGTTGCCGAGGCCGGCCCCGCTACCGCAGCAGAAGGTCTCTTCACGGATGGTGTTTTCGGGCATCTCGTAGAAGTTGTTGCACACGTGCTTGATGACGTGCCGGGGTTCTTCGAAGATCCCCATTCCACGAGCCGGGTTGCATGAGTCGTGGAACGTGCAGATGTAATTGTCGTTTCTGCTTGGATCCACCTTGAGCTTGTCGTGGCGGATGAGATCCGCGGCAAACTCCATAATATGGACTATCTTGGAGGACTTGGCGGTTTCGAACTTAGTCCCGGTGATCGGAGAGACCGGTTCTTCCATGAAGTCTGCCGGGCCGTTCATGGTGTCCATGTACTGGTGGAGGACCCGCCACATGTGGCCGCATTCCCCGCCGAGTATCCACTTGACCCCGAGTCGCTTTGCCTCGTGATAGACCTTGTTGTTCAGTCTCTTCATCAACTGGTTGGAGTGGAAGAAACCGAAGTTCCCGCCTTCCGACGCGTACGTGCTCCACGTGTAGTCGAGCCCGAGGTACTCGAAGAGGAGCATATACCCCATGGTGGTGTAGTTGCCGCGCTCGTCGAAAAAGTCACCGGAAGGGGTGACGAAGAGTATTTCCGCGCCCTTCCTGTTGACGTGTCGATTCACGTCGATGGTGATCCCCGTCACCGATTCTATGTCGTCCGCGATGAATTCCCAGGTATCTATCAGCGTGTGGGGGCGAAGGCCGAGATGGTTGCCCGTCCGGAAGCAGTTTGCCGCGGGTTCGATGATCCAGTTTATGGTCAGTCCCAGCTCCATAAGGAGTTCCCGCGCGATGATGGTCACCTCCGCGGTGTCGATGCCGTAGGGACAGAAGACCGAACAGCGCCGGCATTCGGTGCACTGGAAGAAGTAGTAGAACCACTCCTTGATCACGTCGGTCGTCAAAGGCCGGGCTCCGGCAAATCGTCCGAGGACCTTTCCGAAGAGGGTGAAATCGTTGCGGTACACGGAGCGGATCAGCTCGGCCCTGAGCACCGGCATGTTCTTCGGATCGCCCGAACCCAGGAAGAAGTGGCATTTGTCCGCGCAGGCCCCGCATCTCACGCAGATGTCCATAAAGAGACGGAACGAACGATACTTCGAGATTTTGTCCTGGATACCCTTGAGGATGATCTCTTTCCAATTTTCAGGGAGTCCCCAATCCTCGTCAGTGACCGCCCAGGTACGTGGGTGCGGCAAGTCGAGGTACTTGAGATTCTTGGCTACGCCCGGGTACGAAAAGGTGCCTGGCCTGAAATTAACCGGTGTATCCAGCCAGCCCTTTTCGGGCAGGGTGAAATCTACTTTCATATCGTCAGGCTTCGGTACGTGCATAGTTACTCCTTATCAACCGGAATCCCGGCCTCTTTCATCTTGACCCTGAAATCATCTTCGTATTCCTCGTACGTGTGGAACTTGACTTGCGGATCCCAGGGATTTATGTGGCGGACCGCCCGGTTGTTATTGGCCATATTTCGGGTAGGGCTTAGGAATACTCCGCCCAGGTGCATCAGCTTGCTGAACGGGAAATACGCCAGCAGGCAGCAGACGAGAAAGAGATGCACGAAGAAAATGGCCCCAATGCCGTCAGGAACCGCGGGGTGGAACGCGACCAGTCCCAACGCCAACTGCTTGACCGTCAACAGGTCCACTTTGTACACGTTGCGCATTAACACCCCGGAGATCGCGATCGCCAGAATGAGCAGCAACGGAAAATAATCGGCCGGGAGAGAGATGTATCGCAGGTTCGGGATGACCACACGTCTGAGGAACAGGTACGTGGCCGCGGCCAGAAGCGCGATGTCGGTGAGGAAAATTGTCGGAACGGCTATCTCGAAGATGCCGTCCAGGGTGGCGATCAGGTTCACCAGGTAAGGTTCGGGCTCGGTGAAGAAGCGGATATGCCTCACCACGATGGTCAGGAACGAATAGTGGAAGAGGATTCCTGCAAGCCACAACCACTTCGCGGAACCGTACGCGACATGTCGCAGATCCCTGACCTCGGCCTTGGTGTTTCGGAACAGAGACCGGAACAGCAATACCTCGAGCAGCATCCTCACCAGAGTCTGGAAACCGGTGGACGGGTTATCGAACTTTGCCTGCTTTATCCAGGGCAACGTCTTCTGTTGCCCACACGTTGAGGGAATACGAAACGGGACCGACGATGAGGCCCATTTCGCCATACGGTAGATGAACCCAAGAACGAAGATGGCCAATGCCGCATAGGGTATGACCACTCCAAAAAGGGTACGCAGCCCTACCGTCTGCACTCCCAAAAGGGAGACCAAACAGAGAAAGATCACAGCGAATAAGGCTGTGAAGAAGGAAAAGGAGAAACTCATGTGCCAACACCTCGCTTTATGTTACGCTGTCAGCGTTGTCATCCGTGCGATCAGACTCAACCTCCTCTTTCGCTGACTTCCGTTCTATGACCTCCAGGATCTTGCGAACCTGGCTTTTCACCTCATACACCCTGATGTCGAAGAGCTTCTCCCGGCACTGTGAGTAGATGTCGAAAGAGTACAGCGCGAGGGCATCTACGCGTGAGTCAAAATTCCACAGCTCTTGTGACCGGATGGAGGAACCGGGCTGCTTCCCGGCCAGATCGCGCACCACTTCTTTGAGAAAGAAAAGGTAGCCCACGGCCTGGGACGCAGAAAAGTCCTGCACTGCCCTTATCCGGACGATGACGTCCAGGTGCTTGGCCATCGACTCTGATCGTGCGTCCAACCCATCGAGCAGGCCGTCGAGAATTGCCTCGATCCCTTCACGGATTTGAGACCCCACCGGATTGGCAAAACGGTTCACTCTGGAGCTGAAGTGCTTCTTCGAGTCTGGATGGTACGTATCGATAACGCGATCGAACCAACGATCGAGGACGGATTGTCTGTTCTGACGTAGGATATCTTGTAGCATTCCTGTGGATAATCACCTTGATACGCTTATTTGTACTCCTGCCCGAGAATCGACCCCACCGCCGAGCTGTCCGGGTATGAGAGCTCACCACCAAGACGCAACGAAACACCCCTCTTCGATGGGGGTGCCAGAATCTGGAACAATCTTCTTGATTTAGGTGGAATGCATTCCGGTCATGATTCCCCTGTGGTGAAGCTCCTTATTCCCGGGGAACGGGCACATCCCGGCGCATCCTTGACGCGCACTGCGCGCTCTCATCGGTCTATGGGATACGCACCCTCTCCTTTTCAACGACAGCGGGCGCAGAAATTCCTCTCCACGCCGTGTGCGAGAGGGTCTGTGCCAGTGCTATCTGCTTGGGGTCCCGAGGTCGGAGCCGGCGTTGGTACCGCCGATTTGAGGCACATCAGTTACCAGTTTGTCACGCGATTGTCAAGGCTTATCTGTCCCCGGCGCCGCGGTCATGGGGGTTCTCATGGAAATGTAGTTTCCGGGGGGCGGGGCAGATTGGTAAAACAACC
>JBFMAA010000010.1:0-31239 GCA_040755955.1 Thermodesulfobacteriota bacterium | reverse complement strand
GGACGGGACTTCTTGAAAGAAGTCCCGTCCCCCGGACCCCCATCCCCCAAAACTTTTGGTACTGGGCGGCTCCCGCTGGTCGCCGCCGGACGATCCGGCAGTGCCAAGGATGTCGGTGGGGCCGTACTCATGGTTCGTCGTGGCCCGGCCCGGCGGGACATGGTTGTTCTCATGGAAATTCACATTTCCATGAGAATTCTTCTGTCAGGGTAGGTGCTTCGGCCGTAGCCCTTGATGCTTCGAGCCGCGGCCATGGCCGCGATGTTCAGGCATGTGTGAAGTGGCGCTGATTTGAGCATGCCGACGAGGAACCCCGCGGCGGCCACATCCCCGGCTCCGGTGCGGTCGAGCACTCTCGCGACGGGTACGGCCGGGCAGTGGACGCGTCCGTCATGAGAGTGGGCCTCGATGCCTTGCGCGCCCAGCTTCACGACCACCACCCGCACCCCAAGGCCCAGCAACTCCGACACCGCTGCCCGGGTGTCGAGGCTCCCGCAGAGCCGGTGCAGTTCCTCGACGCTTACGAACACGAGGTCGGACCGGGAGACGATCCGTTTGAGCCCGGCCAACCCCTTAGCGGCATACACCGCGCCCGGATCGAAGCTCACCCTGACTCTGCCCGAGATCCGCTCCACAAGGCGCATCTGGGCTTCCAACGGCGCGGAAGCAACAAACGAGGTCAGATGAACCCACCGCGACTCAAGGAAGAACTGGTCATCCTCGGGCTCACAACCGGCCAAATCGTTCGCGTTCGGCAGGATGACCAGAGAACGGTCCCTCGCGGGGTCGTCCACGTTCAGGAGCGCCAGACACCGGCCCGCGGGCCTGTCTGTCATGGTGATCCGGAGATGCTCCGGTTCACCCAGCTCAGAAAGCCTCAGATTTCCGACCTCGTCCAAGCCCGCGGCGCCGACGTACCCGGTCCGAAATCCCATCCTGCGAAGTGCCGCGATCGCGTTGGCCGCGGAACCGCCGGGTTCCACGGCCTTGAGACTCCCTTCCTGCCGAAGCTCCGGATAGATCTGCCGGAACCAGTCCACGTCCCGGACGTACTCCTCACCGGGGATCAGGTTCCATCGGCGCAGGAAGGCCGCGGACACCTCCCACATCTCGTCCAGGTTCAGCGACCCGAAGCCGATCACATCGAGGGTCCGCTCTCCAGTAATGGGGACACGGGCTTGCTCTTCTCCAGCTTCCATAGATTGAAACGACCTCCACCGCTCTTGTCGATTTGAGCTCCAGCCTTCTTGAGAGGGATCTTCTTCAGGTCGAACCCCGCTTCATGCACGCCCCTTTGCACTATTGCGAAGGACGGTTCGTCCTTCGCATCGGAGAATAGGTACGCGGGTCGTTGCTCTTCCACAAGACCTGCCACCCACCGGGGAGAATCCACCCACGCGAGATTCTCCGGAACTCCCGAGCGGATCAGCTCCACGGTGGGACACCCGGAAAGATAGTGGAGCACCCGAGGATGCATGCTCATCACCACCGCGTCGGGGTCGTTGTCCTGGAGCCATCTCGATGCCTCGAAGAACGGAAGGTCACGGGACCTTTCCGCGGCGTTGGGCTCCAGCGCGTAACGGCTCTGGACGACCGTTTTCACATTGTGACCCATGTTGAGCACTGCCAGGATCACGAACGCGCCCACGAGAAGCGAGCCGGAGGTCGAGCGCGTGTCGACAGGATCGTGAAGACGTTGCGAAATCCACTGGAAGAACTCGAGAACGCCCAACGCAAAGAACAGATACAACCCCGGAAGGAAAGCGATCAGATACCGACTCCCTGCGGACGACAGGAGCAGACCGGCATACTGAATCGCAACCAATGGGGCCCACAAGGACTCGCCCCGGCGCACCGCGCTCACCCAACCGACGAGCGTCAGAACCGGCACCACAAACTCGAGCAGCACGTCCTTTACCGCCACACCGGTCAAGGCATAGCTGGTTTCAGGCACGTAATTCCAGAGCGAGTCGGCCATTACCCAGAGCTGAAGCCACCAAGCTCTGCCGGACACCGCCTGGTAGTAACTCCCTTCGCTGAAGGAGGCCGGCTGCGACGACCGCCAGACATCCCACAGCGCGCCGGGAATCACGGAGACCACGAACAAAGCAGCGACCCAGACGAGCCGGGTTCGCCAATGAGCGTCCCACGGCCGCGTAATGCCAGTCCGCGTACCCTCATCTGAGATTTCGGGAAGGTGAGAACCACTCAGTATTTCAGAAGTTGTCGGAGGGGGGTCCGGGGGACAACCCTTTTTCAAAAGGGGTTCGCCCGGAAAACTTTCTGATAAAGGGTTTCCTCCGGAATTATTACCCTCCGGAAAGCGCGTTGGCATGAGGAGATACAAAGCCGCAGCCGGGAGGACTCCCCACCCGTTCACCCGGAACAGGGGGGCCAGCCCGATCAGCAGACCTGCCACGAGCACCCATGGCCGAGAGATCCTCGCACCCGAGGCCGCACTCACCAGGGCATGCAGTCCCGCGAGGACCACCAACGCAAAAGGCACATCCGAGGTGGTCAGGGTCGAGTTCTCCAGCAAGACGTGGTTCACCGCGAACAACCCACCGACAAGCAGTGCCAAGTCTCTGCCGTGGAGTCGTGCCACGAGCAGAACACCTAATGCAGCGGTGCCGAGCCCCAGCAGAGCCATCAACACCCGGTACTCGAGAAAACCCTTGCCGAACTCGGCAACGACCGCAGCTACCAGAAAAGGAAACCCGGGAGGCACGTACGTGTGTGGCTCACCGTTGAACACGTAGCCCTTGCCTTGCGCGAGGGATTCGCCCAGTTCGAGATAGAGCGCGCTGTCAGGAGTCGCAACCCAGGAGCTATTCACCACCAGCACGAACCCGGCAACCGCGCAGATGCCGACCACGAGGGCTCTTTTGGGGTTGTACGCGCCCTGGACGGCTTGCGCGAGCTCGAGGAAGGGATGGAAATCGGATTTCATGGGGGTTCCTGCGCTTCAAGTAACAAGTCAAGGTTATCTCAGATCAATTCTTGAAAACGGCCCCAACCTGCTAAAACTGTGCAAAAAAGACTTGACATAAAACGGCCCTCGTGGTTTAAGTCACACCCGGAGGTTGGATATGGACCTTGCCACCCGGCGGCCCGAGCGCATGGGAGGAATTGCTTAGAGGGGAATTGATACAGGTCGAAGGCGAGTCCACGGGACGAACTTCCTTGCTCTAAAAGCACGAAAACGGCATCTAAATGGCCGTTTGCGCGCGTTCCACTGGGATGGAAAAGTATGTTGAGAAGTGGCATCCCTCTTATCACAATGATTGTGCGTGTCAAGAAAAAAGTTCGTCCCGCCCTCTCTTCGTGAATTGTGTGCATCCAGGGGGAACGGTTCTTTCCGAGCCGAGTCGTCAAGCCGATCTGTCACTACTCGGCCCGAAATCCCTACCGTGATGAGCCGGTGAGCAGCGACAGGCAAGATGCCTGTCCCATCCGGAAATCCCGCCTTGAGCCCGGGGTCGCGAATCGTCAGAAATCGAGGATCTCTGAGAGCTCGTACCCGAATCTCCTTTTCAGATAGAGGTTGATGAACTCCATGACCGTGGGCTTGAAGGGCTGGCGCACAAGTCGCATCGAAGCCTGTCTGGGGGTACGTCCGCCTTTTTTCATGTTGCAGCCTCTGCAGGACGTCACCACATTCGTCCAGAGGTCCTGGCCTCCCTGCACCCGTGGAACCACGTGGTCTATGGTGAGCTCGGACGGCGGATGTTCCGCTCCGCAGTACTGACAGACGCACGCGTCGCGAGTAATGATGTTCTTGCGGGACAGGGGGACCTCCCTCCTATAGAGGGTCCGAATGAACTTCACCAGACGGACTATTGCCGGAATACGGAAGGTCCGGGAGACGGTGTGAACAACCCTGTCAGACTCCCTGACCACCTCCACCTTGCCCGAGACTAACAGGACCATTGCCCGCTTCCACGAGACGAGCCCCAAAAACTCGTAGCTTCCGTTGAGTACGATAACCGTGTCCATGGATCAGATCCGCTCCCCACCTGCTGAGCTTCTGTGGCGGTACCTTTTTGTGTGTCTTGCCTGTAACAGACGTCTCCGTCTCCTGTCAAGGAAAAACAGGCTCTTAACAGGCTTCTGACACCTGTCGCGTCACCTGGGTTCCAAGAGAATTCTGTGCGCGCTCAGGCGCAGCTCCACAATCCCGGCCGCGACCGTGGTTTCTTCTCCGAATATGCTCTTCAGAGTGATGGTCTCCCCGTCAACTTTCAGGGAGTCCACGTTCTCCATGATGAGCTCTTCCTGGCCTTTCCTAAGCAGATATACGTTTGATTCGCACATGTTCCAGTCCGAAATCCTTTAGGGAATGCTGCTTCCGGGGGAAGGGGCGTCTTGAGACTCTCCCCTTTCCGCACGGAAGCATCCTCACGAACTTCCGGCACCCGACGACTCCCTTTGGTTACCGCAGCCTCATCTCGTGTCTCACAAAGACACATCTTCACTGTCCATTGCGGCGCTTTCCGCTGTGGGCGTTCCTGTGCATGGTGACAACCAGCCACAATCCCATGGCCGCGGATATACAGAGCCCTCCGATCCCGAGCACGGGGACTCCCATGTACAGGGGCTCCTGCCCTGCAAGGATCACCACCGACGATCCCACGATCAGCGCGCCTGTCACAATGCTGATCGACAGGCGTTTGGCAGCTCGATCCACATGCTGGAATCCCTCCGTGATCCCACGGTGTTCCACCACGACTCGGAGCTCATTGTCCCGAAGTATGCGGGTGAACGTCCTCAGATCCGAGGGGATGTCGCGCATGAGTCTCATGATCTCCCTCGAACGCAGGAAGATCTTTTTTCCAAGTTGACTGGGGCTGTAGCTCTTGAGCACGATTTCCCACACGATGGGTTGGGCTGCAGCGGCCGCGTCGAACCCCGGGTGGAGGCGGGTCCCAACTTCTTCGAGGCTGACCAATGCCTTGGCCACCAGGAGCAGATCAGAAGGCACCTGTATGCTGTATTTGTGGATGAATTCCATCAACTCTCGGATCAGGGTGCGAAGGCTCAGCCTTTTCAAAGGAAGGGAGTGGTATCGATCCAGAAACAGGCCGCCCTCGCGCAGAAACGCCGCTCGATCGATGTCAAGGGGGAGCGCGTTCATGTCGATGAGCACGTCAGCGACCAGGTCCATATCCTTGCGAATACCGCCACTGACCAACAGGAGGAGGTTTTCCTGGGTCCGCTCGTCCAGCCGCCCTGCCATGCCGCAGTCGAGGAAACAGACCTTTCTGCCGTCCACCACGAGGATATTCCCTGGATGGGGGTCTCCGTGCACGAATCCGTGTTCCAGGACCTGCCGCAGGAGGGCTTCCGCCATGGTTTCCGCGACCGCTTTGGTATCCGTCCCCTGTTCGAGAAGCTTTTCCACAAGCGAGACCTTTGTCCCCGCGACCCTGTCCATGGTGAGGACTCGTTCGGTGGTGCGTTCCCAGTCAGGCGCGGGAAAGACGATGTCCTCGTACCCCTCGAAGTTGGCCCTGAACCTGTCCAGATTCTGGCCTTCCCTGGTGAAATCGAGCTCATGGGTTACGGCTCTTCTGAACTCTTCCACGATCTGCACAGGTCGGTAGTTCCGGGATTCGGGGACGTGACGCTCGAGTATTTCCGCGAGGGCTTCCAAGATGTCGCAATCCTGCAGCATTCTCTTCTTGACCCCGGGCTTGCGGACTTTGACTACCACTTCCGACCCGTTTTTGGTGCGTCCGGCATGGACCTGTGCCACGGAACCGGCTGCCAAAGGTTCAGGGTCGAGGAACGCGAAGCTCTTCTCGATGGGGCCGAGGTTCTGTTCTAAGGAATCGCGTATAAGCTCGAACTCGACCGGACTCACCCCGTCCTGGAGGGGGATCAGGGCCTCGATCCAATTGGCAGGCAGAATATCGGGTCTGAGCGAGAGAATCTGTCCGAGCTTGATGAACGCGCCTCCCAGCTCTTCCAGCGCGTCCCGAAATCGCCGGGGGGAGGTCTTGAGTTCGAGATCGGGCTCCGGAGGAGGGCTGGTCAACATCTTCAGTGATACGAGATACTTTTCCAGCCCCATCCGCTGCAAGAGATCCCCAAAGCCGTGTCGGAAGAAGACGCTCAGTATCTCCTGGCTTCGCGCCAGGTTCTTGACTACCTTGGAGATCGCCATCGCTAACCCCAATGCCGGCACTGCAAGAGTTCACCGAGAGAAGCAGAGGACGCAGGAATTCGACGGGGGATCCCGAGAATCAGGTGGAATGTCCTCTCGTAACAAAGAAACCCAAATCGAAAAGGAGACAGTTCTTTGGCTCTCTCGGTGTCCTGAGAACCGCTCATACTTCCCGCTGAGCCGTGCCCGGTGAACGATTGCATCGAACTGTCCGCCGGGTCACAGCATAGCAGAGCAGCTCGGTCATCGCAATGCAGGGCGTGAATAAGGGTCGAGTCAGTCGCAAAAGATTCAATACCTCGTTCCTCCATCGCGTTCCCTGGGGTCCCACGAGAGGTTCCGGCTCCATTTGGTGACAGCCCGCGTCCTACTGGTGAAGAGCCTCCGATTCGGTTATAATCTGACTGCGGCACCAAAGGCAGTAAGTGCGCGAGGGGCTCTATGCGCATCGAGACCATTTCGATCCGGAACTTCAGGGTGTTCAGGAACACCACGCTCGAGGCGATTCCTCCCATGAGCGTCCTGGTTGGCGCAAACGGGAGCGGAAAGTCTACGTTGTTCGATGTCTTCGGCTTCCTGAAAGATGCCCTGACTGAGAATGTGTACACAGCATTTGCCAAGAGAGGTGGATTCCAGGAAGTGCGGAGTCGTGGCTCGGACGACCCCATCTCCGTGGAAATCAAATTTCGGGAAGGAGCCGGACGACTGGTCACGTACCACTTGTCAATGGTCTTGGCAGATGGACACCCGGTAGTAGACAGGGAAATTCTCAAGTATAGAAGAGGTCGGAGAGGTCAGCCGTGGAAATTCCTCGATTTCACCCGTGGCCGCGGCCAGGTCATCACAAACGAGGCTGATTACGGCAAGCCGGACGCGGAAATGCAACGAGAACCGCAGGAGCTCGATTCGCCGGACATATTGGCTATCAAGGGGCTTGGCCAGTTTCAGAGATTCAAAGTCGTCTCGGAGTTTCGGAAACTCATTGAGAACTGGCATGCGTCGGATTTCCACGTGGAAGAGGCCAGACCCAGACATGGAGCGGGATACGCGGAACACCTTTCCAGAAGCGGCGACAACCTCGCATTGGTGACTAAGTTTTTGTACGAGCGGCATCCCGCCGTGTTCAACGACATCCTAAAGAAGATGACGCGTCGGGTGCCCGGCGTCTCTCTGGTGGAGGCAACGTCCACGGTAGACGGTCACGTGGTCCTCAGATTTCAGGAGGGCGCTTTTCAGGATCCTTTTGTCGCACGTCAGGTTTCCGACGGCACGATCAAGATGTTTGCCTATCTGGTTCTCCTGCACGATCCTTCGCCTCACCCCCTGCTCTGCGTCGAAGAACCGGAGAACTACCTTTACCCAAAGCTTCTCTCGGAACTGGCCGAAGAGTTCAGGGACTATTCCCTGAGAGGGGGGCAAGTGTTCATCTCGACCCATTCACCTGATTTCTTGAACGGCGCGAACATCGACGAAATCTTCTGGTTAGAGAAACGGGATGGACACTCGGTGGTTCGCCGTGCGAAGGACATCGAACTGCTCGCCAGGTTGGTCCAAGAAGGTGACAAACCGGGATGGCTGTGGAGCCAGGGCTTTTTCGGGGTAGACCTCCAATGACCGTGGTCTTTCTCATCGAGGAACGTTCCATGCAAGAAGCCCTGAAGGGCCTGCTCCCAAAGATATTGCCCGGAGAGACCTGTATCTTGGTCCCCCATGCGGGAAAGCAAGACCTGGAGAAATCCATCCAGCGAAAACTTCGTGCGTGGAGAGATCCGAAAGTGCGATTCGTGGTAGTGCATGATCAGGACAGCGCGGACTGTTATCTGCTCAAGAACCGACTGCAGGGCCTTTGCCGGAAAGCGGGTCGCGAGAATTGCCTTGTGCGCATTGCCTGCAGGGAGCTGGAATCCTGGTTTCTTGGGGATCTTGAGGCGGTCGAGTCAGGAATGGCCCTGAACGGAATCGCGCGGCTTCAGGAGAAGCGGAGGTTCCGCGATCCCGACCGTTTGGGCAATCCGGAAGAGGAACTCCGAAAGCTCGTCCCAAGCTATCAGCAGATTTCGGGAGCCAGGGCAATCGGGCCTCTTCTCAATCCCGAGAAGAACAAGTCCAGGAGCTTCCAGGTATTCGTCGCGGGGCTGCGGAACATGATGAGCAACCACCGATAACTTATGGTGAACCCCTACTTCCGAGGTGTGCAATGGAACCGCAGGCTATCCCAAAGATCTGGACCGACGAAGAGCTCATGAGTCTGCCTGATGTGGGGGGCAAGTACGAACTTGTAGATGGGGAGTTGATCGTGGCTGCAGCCGGCCTCCAGCATGCGGTCGTGATCTCGGCGTTGGCTTAGCATCTCCACAGCTTTGCGCGGTCACACGGACTCGGCATGGTGGCCGCGTCGCGCCTTGGATGTCGCATGAAGAACGGCAATGTGCTGTCCCCTGACCTCTCCTTCGTGGAAAAGGAAAGGGGTAAGCGCCAACCAAGACAAGGTGCCGGTTTTCTCGAAGGCGCGCCCGACCTGGCCGTAGAGGTGCTCTCCCCATCCGACACCATAGCCCGGATCAAGGCGAAGGCTGAGGAATACTTCGAAAACGGGTGCCTGCTCTGCTGGATCATCGATCCCGTGGACAGAACCGTGCTCGTGGTGCGACCGGACGGGTCGGAAGAGCTGCTCCGCGAAGAAGAAACGCTCGGTGGAGAATCGGTAGTGGAAGGCTTCTCCTTGCCGGTCCCGCTCCTGTTCGAGGATCTGGATTCCCTGGAGGAGTGAGTGTCGGTTACGAAGAACGTACTGCAACTCAGGCGCGGCTATTATCAGACGTTCCTCCGGGACGTAGCAGTCCAGACTTCCGAAGGGGCGGCTGAAAACAGTCGGATACTTCAGCGCCGGGCTGGACGACGGAGCCCGATCCTGAGCAAATTCATGAGTTGAACGCCTGTGGGGGGATCTCGGTGCCGGAAAGGAGCTTTATGGATGGAAACGGTGCGGTGGCTGCTTGAATGCGCATTTGTGTATGGAGTCTATCCCGCGGTGATCGTCACGATCGTCGCGGGAATGGGCCTTGGCATCGAACGTGCGGTCAGATTGTCCGAGAATCGGATGCGCCCCCTCGTCGGAGCTGTTCTCCCCTTTGCGATCTTGGGGTTCCTGGTGGTCACGCAGCAAAGTGGTCTCATCCTGTTGGCCGAATCTCTCAAGGGGTTGAGCAGGGAATACCAACTGCTCTTGGGCGCGGTTGTCGCTCTGTCAGTCGGAGAGGCCGCGAGGCTGCTCCTCCGCACGAAAACCGACCGCGCCTATGCCATTCACACCATGATACTGTCAGCCAATGCCGCGTTTATCATCTGGGTGGTCATGAGTGGAGCCCTTGATGCGATCAATATGGGCTTCCTCGGATACGTGCTGGCAGGGGGGCTTTGGGTTATTTCCCGAGGCTTTCCGGTTCCTCAGCCCAGGAATCAGGAATCAGAGTCCGACAGTAAGGCATAAGGGGGAATAAGGTGGAAAAACCGGCAGGAAGGACAGATGAAATAATCAAGTGGGGAGCCCTTATTCAGGCTATGCACTATGGTACTCCCGAAAAGGTAAGGGCTCATCTGCAGCGGGCCGACAATATTGATGCGCCGCTGGCCAACGGAAAGACCGCTCTGATGATGGCGTCCCACGCAGGCCGCTCGGAAATAGTCACGTTGCTGCTGGAAATGGGCTCGGATGTGAACTCGGCCACAAAGAACGGACGTACCGCCCTTATCTGGGCTGCTTCAAGTGGCCACGCCTCGATCGTGAGACTCCTCATCGACCGCGGCGCGAAGGTGGATGCCCGTACAAGTCACGGCGGCACCGCTCTTATGGTTGCCGCGCTGCAGGGTCACGCGGAGGCCGTGAAGGCCCTCATCGAGAAGGGCGCGGCCGTCAACGCGCAGGAAGACCGGTACGGACTCAACGCGCTCATGGTGGCTGCGGCAGGGAAAGGGAATTTGCAGGTGGTGAAGCTTCTGCTGGACCACGGCGCGGACATTTCCGCCCGAGACAAGAAAGGCAGAACCGTCCTGGATCACATGAAGAAGAGTCGCCACAAAGAAGTGCGGGAATTTCTCATGAGCCGGGGGGCCAAAGAGCAGCCCTGATGCAACTATGATGCTTGTTCCCAGGGGACCATGTTGCCTCGGTTGAGTATGCCGTGGGGATCAAGGGCTTGCTTCACTTTCCTTATCTCCTCCAGGCCTTCCCGCCCGAGCATGATCTCCAGATACCGGTGTTTGAGCTTGCCTATGCCGTGTTCCGCGGATACCGTCCCCCCAACTTCGCAGATCTGCCGGGCCAGGGACTCACATAAGGAGCGCGCCAAGTCCGCCTCTTCCGCGTCCCCTGGGAGAATGTTCACGTGAAGGTGAGCATTTCCGATGTGGCCGAACGCGTAGTGCCTCAAGCCGCGCAAACGATCGTCGTAGAGCCGCATCAGCCATGGAAGCCTTTCAAGGGGAACGGCAAAGTCAGTCGCGATCTTGACCATGCCGGGCGCGATCGAGTCATTGAGTTTCTCGGGAATCGCCTGCCTTTCCAGGCGCATGCGGCGTATTTGGGCCGTATCGAAGGCCCCCTCGATCCGGATTCCCCCGAGGCCGACCAACCGCTCCAGGGACTCGCCCCACCGGCCGGCCTTTTCAAAGGGGTCCTCGCCCTGGGAGTAGTCCTGCTCCACGTACAGACAGCCGTACGAGCCGCGCATATTCTCGGAAAACTCCTTGGAGACGAATTCTCCACACGTCGCTCCGATCCACTCCATGCAAGAGGGTGCAAGCGCGCCCACACCCGCAGGTGCTCCGTCGCCACGGGGCAGACCGGCGAGAGTCCGCACAAGCTCCGGGGTCGCCTCCAAGCTTGGCGTATAGAGCATCAACGCGAAGAACGGGCTTCTCCTGGGGCGTAGCACGGTCCGAATCTCAAGGATTATGCCAAGGAGCCCCTCGCTGCCGATGAAGAGATCCACCAAATCCATGGGGTCCGCGGAAAACAATCCCGCGGCGTTCTTGCATATCTTCCACGCAGGGCTGCGGAGTTTCGGCACCGAGATCACCAGATCCGCATCCGGTGGGGGGCTGAGCCTTTTCCTGGGGATCGTGAAGTATCCGTCACGGCTTGTGATGTCGCCCCGTTGGAGTTCCAGGACGCTCCCCATCGGGAGAAGCATCCGCAAGCCCCTGACATGGTCTCGGGTGGGCCCGTACGCGTAGCTGAGCGCGCCCGACGCATTGCAGGCCACGATTCCTCCCAGTGTGCACGATGCCGACGACGTGGGATCAGGGGGAAAGAAGAAGCCTCTCTGGTCCACCAGTTCTTTGTAACGGTCAAGAATCACTCCGGGGCCTACGAAGCCGGGATTATTCGGATCAAAGTGATCCAGGCCGCGCACATCCACCGCGATCCCCTCCACAGGAACCGACGAACCGGTCACGGACGTTTTCCCTCCCACGGTCGTGAGCGGCATCCGGAAGCGGTTGGCAAGCGAGACGAGGGCAATCAACTGGGATTCGCTTCGTGGTCTGGCGACTCCCGAGGCATGTCCCCGGAAACGTGATTCGTCTCGGAGGAAGTCTTCGAAATCCGAGCGAAGGACCGGAATCCCTTCTCGACCGCACTCGTGGAAGAACTCATCGATCATGCGCGTTGCCCGACCGCTTCTCGACCTCGGAAATCTTTCCGGCATCCGGGGCATTCCACATCCCTCGGCGTGCGCGCTTCGCATCTTCCTCAAGGAGCTTGAACCGGGCAAAGGTGCTGTGGAGATAATCCCGACTTACTGTGCAAAGTCCTCTTCTCAGAAGCTCCCCATTGACGTCTATCGTTTCATCGAGGAAATTCCGTACTCTCACACAAGCGAGGAGACGGTTCTTGTCATCCCAGCGTCCACCCTTCCTCGTCCAGAGCTCGACCACCTTCCCATCAATGGTGGCCTTAATGAATTCCAGGGCAGCAGCGGATACGCTGTTCGTCCGGGAAGGGCTACCGGAAGCGGAGGGGAAGGAGCCTCTCGGTCCGCCGGGGGGACTCAGACCTTGAAGTCTCACGGTCAGAGTGCGTTTGTTCGTCAGCAGATGCACTTTCAGTGTGGTGGGGCTGATGATCTCCAGGACCCTGGCGTGGGCATGGAAGACCTCGCTGCTCTCTGCGCCCCAGAGTGGGGCATCTAACTGTAATCCCGCAGAAATGAGCATCGCGAGAATGGTGATACTCCGCGTCTTAATCATACCCTCCTTCCCGAGTCTGCTTGAATGAAATAGAGCACAAAGGCTGGCCGTTCCGGTCTCCGCGCATTTTAGGATTGCATAATGCCCTCGAACACGCAATATAATTGTTCCGGCAGGAGAACGGCAGTGGGCTCGATCGCCGGCGAAAGGAGAACACGTTGAGCTACCATCCCCAACCTGTGGATACCTCCCTCATTGAGCTCGACCCTGAGATAATGGAACTCACGGAGGTGCTGGCGAGAAACACCCACGATGTCTGGGCTCGACAACGAATGGCGGAAGGCTGGCGTCACGGACGCG
The DNA here is from genome assembly GCA_040755955.1 of Thermodesulfobacteriota bacterium. Classification (GTDB taxonomy): domain Bacteria; phylum Desulfobacterota; class Desulfomonilia; order Desulfomonilales; family Desulfomonilaceae; genus JBFMAA01. The sequence goes on along the minus strand of JBFMAA010000010.1, from coordinate 18,524 downwards.
CGAGAGATGACGCAAAGAAACACCACCCTTCGCTGGTTCCGTATGCGGATTTGCCGGAGTCGGAAAAGGAATACGACAGGCAGACAGCCCTGCAGACTCTGAAAGTGATCGTAGCAATGGGATACAGGATCTCGAAAGCCTGACGCGTATCCGGGTGAGGGACCCGAGCTTCCGCCGCGCAAGCGAGAATCACGGGTTTTCCTTGAGCCCTGAACTCAGACAGAAAGGAGGCATTTGACATGGAAGAGCTGTTCCGTCAATCCGCCAAAATCATGGAGAAGATGTGGGAACCATGGAAGGAGATGGCTGCCGATCCTCCGTGGATGAAGCAGACCGACATCCCCTTTTCGGTCAGGTGGAGTCCGTGGATAGCGACGATGCGCTCATCTTACGAGGTGAGCATGTCCACATGGAACACCCTGCTGGAACAGAGCGAAGAGGTGTTCATGAAGCTCTTCAAGCAATCTCCTCTGCACAGCGACGCGTTGGACGAACAGATCCGAGCCGTGTGGCAGGCGGTGAAGAGCACCCACAAGACACAACAGGATCTGGTCAAAGAGCACCTCAAACAGATGGAGGCCCTCCTTAAGGAACGGGAAGACAAACCTTGACGGAAGTCACTGAAACACCCTTGATGAACTCAGAAGAAGACACCATCCTACGAGTCCTCCCTCTGGGGGGGCTCGGGGAAATCGGCCTGAATATGATGGCGCTGGCGGTGGGGAAGCAGGCCTTGATCATCGACACCGGCATTATGTTTCCGGATGTCTCGATGCCCGGGGTGGACCTTGTCATCCCTGACCTGGAACCACTGCTTCGCCTCGAATGGAATGTGCTGGGCATACTGCTCACCCACGGTCACGAGGACCACATCGGCGCGCTCCCTTATGTGTGGAAAAAGATTCCCGTGCCCGTCTATGCGAGTCGTCTGACCATGGGTTTGGTGGAGCACAAGCTCGAGGAATTTGGTCTGCTCGGGGCTGTAGAAAGGCACGTCATGTCGTCCGACGCGCCCTTTGAGCTGGGCCCGTTTGCGATAGACCCAATAACGATGTGCCATTCCATACCTGACGCGGTTGGGTTGGCGGTGACCACTCCTGGTGGCGTGGTGATTCACACGGGTGATTTCAAGCTCGACCCCGCGCCGATTGACGCCCGTCCCTGTGATTTGGAAAAGATCTCCACCTATGCGCGCAGGGGGGTGTTGGCACTCTTTTCGGACAGCACCAACATCGAACAGCGCGACGGTACCCGTCCGGAAAGTACCATTCGGCCCGTGCTGGACAAGATATTTCTCGAAGCTCGGGGGCGCGTGTTCATCGCCACCTTTTCCTCGAACATTCACCGCATACAGCAGGTGTTGAACGCGGCCCGTGATTTCGGCAGAAAAGTGGTGCTAGTGGGGCGGTCGATGGCCTCCAATGTGGAGACCGCGTCGAATCTCGGATATTTGGAGGTCCCTCCCGGGGTGCTCGCGGACATAAAAGAGTTGGAAGACCTTCCAGATCACGGGGTCGCGGTGCTGACCACGGGTTCCCAGGGGGAGCCGATGTCCGCGCTTGCCTTGATGGCCGCCGAGCGGCACAAGAATCTGAAGGTGAGGGAGGGGGACCTGATCGTGTTCAGCTCGAGGTTCATCCCGGGCAATGAGAAGGCGATCAACTACATGATCAACGAATTCTACCGTCGGGGCGCGGAGGTCCTGTACGAGAAGATCTCTGATGTGCACGTGTCCGGACACGCGGCTGAGGCGGAATTGCGATTCCTGCTCAAATTGGTGAGGCCCCGGTATTTCATTCCAATACACGGGGAGTATCGCCACCTCATCAGGCACGCGCATCTTGCCGGCGAGACGGGCGTGGATGCGGACCATATCGTGGTGGCCCAGAACGGTGATCTGATTGAAATCACGGAGGAAGCTGCCTCAGTGGTGGACCGCCTGGAAGCCGGGCGCGTGTTTGTGGATGGTCGAGGCGTGGGGGACGTGGGCAACGAGGTACTGCGCGAGCGCCGCGGCCTTTCAGAGAGCGGCCTGGTGGTAGTGGTGATCGCGGTTGATACCGCGACTCGAAAGATGGTGGCCGGACCGACGTTGAGCTCATGGGGGGTGACTTTTCAGGAAGTGGAGCCGGAACTCATGGAAACCACCCGCGTGGCCCTTGCCGAACGCGTCGGTGAGCTCGATCCGAGGACTCCCGAGGACTGGGAACGGGCCAAGGAAGAAATCAGGCTTGGGGTAAGGCGAAACATCAACCGGATTCTCGGTCGTAAGCCGTTGGTTCACACCGTGATTCTAGACGTCTGAGCCGGTTTCTCAATCCGCGCCGCGCCCGCGCCATGTGTTCACCCCCGGCATACCATGACGAAGCCATACCACATGAATTCCCAGGGACAAGATCACCGGGAGGCCCCCTCTTTCACGAACGGCCGCGTCCTGGACCCGCTTCCGAGGAACCATGAAAGTGCGATTCCGCTTGGCGCACGGGGCATTGGACGACCCCGTGGCGTCGTGAGCCGGAGTCGAGTGGTCGAGCATCGGTAGTGGCAGCGGAAGCCGAAAACAGAGCCCGGTTGTTCCCGGATTTCGCAGATTTTTCTTGCAATTGCTCGCAAGCTAGGGTAATAGTCGCGAATCGGCGGGTAGTGAGCGAGCTGGCCCGCCGGGAGGGTAGGGCCCTGAGCGAGGGCCTCAAGGGTGCCCGGGGCAGGCAGAAAGAGAGTTATCCCGGTTTTTTCTTGACAAGCCGGGATGGGCCATGCTACGGTGCACTAACTCTTGAAATCATAGCTCTTGTAATGGAGTAAGCTTCATTTTAAGGAGGGTCATAGGATGAGGAAGTCGTTGGTAATCCTGATGGTTATCGTCGCTTCACTGGCGCTGTGCGGGGTGGCGTTTGCCGAGGTATGCGGACCGACAGGCTGCGCCCCGGCGGTCAAGGCGAAGGATCCCAAAGCAGGATTCAAGGCCGTTACTACGAAAGAGTACGTGCCGAAGAAGTTCGTCCCCAAGGGCTCCAAATGCGTACAGGTGAAACCCTGTCCGGTGACGGTGAACGTGCCCGGCGAACCTTTTGCGAAATACGAGATGACCGTGTGGGCCCCCGTGAAAAAGGTGCTTCCCGTGTACAGGGAACTGTGCAAAGGCAAGGCCAAGGGTGAGTGCAAGCCGATGGGCAACTGTGGTCCCGGCATCAAGTGGAGCGCCAACTGGATAACTCTCGAGAAGCTCGGCGAAAGACCGGTTCCGGTAATCGACAAAGTGAAGAAGGTCGTTCCGATTCCCGCGAGCTGGCCCACCCCCGAATGTGGACCCGCGCGGACCGCATGCTTCTAAGCGCATAGTACCACTATAGACCAACTACGAAACCCGAGGCCGAGCCTACACCCCCCGGTGAAGGAGGCCTTGGGTTTTTTTGTTTCTCCGCCGTCGACCTCGCCAGGCACCGCGTGTCCCGAGGCCCCGCGGCGGGGAGCCGACTTCCCTGGCCCCCATGCAGTCCGATGGAGGGGCGAGTTGGTTTCTGCGCTCAGTCAACGGCAGCCCATGTCCGGGGAAAATACGCAACCAGCCTTGAAGCTGCACCTGATACCAACCTGCGTACCGTCGAATAAGATTTTGGGGAGATCCCTACTTGAAAGAAGCGCCTCCGCGAACCCCTCCATCAGGAACAGTCAAGGCACGCGGCCACAACCAAGCATGAAAATGCTCCCCCACCGTCGTCTCGACGAGCCGGCTTTCTCTGCGGCGACCAGCGGGAGCCGCACTATCCCAAGAGTTCTTGAAGATGGGGGTCCGGGGGAAGGAACTTCTTGCAAGAAGTTCCTTCCCCCGGAATCGCATTTTCTGATAAAGGGTTTCCCCCGGAAACCTTACCTTTCGGAAAGCGACTTGGTGTGAACTGTCCGGCGAGCTTCCATGCGCGTTACGGTGAGAAGGCCGCTTTGCACCCTCCCGGAGCCGCCAAGTAGGCGACCTCTTCTCGGGAGAAGCATAATGCTATCTTATTGGTGAAGTACCAAAGGGGAATCAGGTCGTGTCTTCGTCTACTCAGGGACTACGGGGAGGGAATCGAGGATACGAGCGAAGAGCTCTGACACGGTGCACGGACGTTGCCTCGAGCGCCTCAGCGATTCGAGGGCCATCGCTTCTATTGAGGCCATTTCGACGTACAAGGGCGTTCTGTCAAGATGTGCAGAGGGGTGAGCAGGGTGGACATCCCGCTGAAACACCACGCAGCCGTCCCCCTGGATCTCACGTCCGTCAGGCCGCAGGAACGAATGGGATATCCCCGCGAGCCGGCATATCATGGGTCGGAACTGATACAAGACGCACAGGCCGGCCTCATTGAGCACGCAGACCAGATTCCTGTAGGACTCGCCTCGGGAGTCCCGGTCCTTTTCCCGAACCATTGCCGCTGCGCGGAGCTTGATTCTCTCCTGCGAGTCGGAATCGAGGGTGTTGAAACCCCGTTTGAGATAAAGCCGCTCCACGAGCGTGTGGAGCACGAGATCCACCGTGCAGCATGCAGCCCCGTCGCAGCCAAGACAGGAGAATCCCATCTCCCCGGCCATACTGGTATACAGCTCATCCATGCGGCGGTAGAGTTCACGGAGTCGGGGAATCAACGAACCCTCGCGACAGGGGCATCACTATGCCCAGGAAATGGCCTCTTCCGGGCAAGATCCGATTGCTTCGTCGATTCCGCTCTGGTTGGCAGGGTCTTGGGCGGCGTCCTGGCTCGTCACGAATGCCTTCTCAGTATCTTCATTGAAACCGAATACTTCGGGCGCAAGCTCAGGGCATGTCCGGCATCCAACGCATGCGTCTTCATCGACAACGAGTTTCTTTGCCATCTTCTCTCCTTCCAAGTTCTAGGGGGTTCCGCGAAGGGAAATACCTTGTGGAGATGTACACGTTTCGGATTTTCCCGTCAACCCCTATTCACTCGGACGCGGGGTTGACTCTGTACCGACCTCCAGAGTATCCTCTGGTGCTTCTGCAGCGGTCGTCACGACGGAAATCCCGGAGGGTGCGTTGGTCAGGATAGAGCAAGTCACCAAGGTCTTTCATCCCAGAGAGGTCAACGAAGTCACCGCGGTGGACCACGTCACCTTGCGAGTTTCGCCCGGTGAGTTTGTCGTGATCATCGGTGGGAACGGCTCGGGAAAGTCGACGCTCATGAACCTGGTTGCGGGAAGCTTTCTTCCCGATTCAGGCAGGATAGTCATCGCAGGTACCGACTGCACCCAGATGCCCGAACACGCCCGTGCGGCCATGCTCGGGAGGGTGTTCCAGGACCCGCTCATGGGGACCGCAGCCGGCCTCACGGTGGAGGAAAACTTTGCACTGGCGGCATCCAGAGGTGAGTTCCGAGGCCTGGGTCCCGCGCTGAATAGCACCTTGCGGTCCGAGATCAGGGAAAGGTTGTCGCTACTCGAAATGGGCCTGGAAGACCGGTTGAGGGCGAGGGTCGGACTGCTCTCCGGAGGCCAGCGTCAGGCCATCACCATACTGATGGCCGTGTTCAAGCAACCTCGAGTCTTGCTCCTGGACGAACACACCGCAGCGCTTGACCCGAAGGTCTCTCAGAAGATCATGGCGCTTACGAGGCGCATCGTATCCGAGTCCGGACTCACCACGTTGATGGTCACGCACAACCTGTCGCACGCGCTCGATACTGCCGACCGACTCGTCATGATGAACCGCGGCGTGGTCGCGCAGGAACTCGGCCGGGACGAGCTTCGCAAGATGACCGTGAAAGACCTGCTGGAGCTTTTCTGGGTCACCCAGAGCCGTGATGACGATGGGGCTCCTCGCTCTGAGAGGGCAGCCGATCAGGCCTAAACGGACCGCGAGCGTTCACCTTCTTCTGCGGTCCTGCCGCGAACACTGTAGATTTCAAGAAAGGTTTCTTCGCAAAGGATGCAGAGCACGCAAAGCACAGAAACCCGCCTTGCGTGCTTTGCGAGAGTCGGTTTTTTCCAGGCCAAATGAGTGACCGTACCTCGGAACGACCAAGTAATCCCGTCAGGAATACGTTGAGACGCAAAACAAATGCTTGACGACGGCTCGATCTCGGAGTATCCTACATGACAGTGAGAGGAATGTGAAGTGATCGACCCTTTCCCACAGTTCAGCGGAACCTTTGTAGACTTCGGTTGGTACTATTACTATCCCAGCCCTGGAGGTGTATGAGGCCGCTCGCTGTGACTGATCACTGAAACCGACGAATATGCACACACATGCGGAGCGACCCTCCGCATTTTTTATTTTCAGGAGGCAGCATCATGGTCATCGTCATGAGAAAGAGCGCACAAGAAGAAGATGTGGCTCATGTGTTGGCAAAGGTGGAATCGGTGGGTATGCACTCGCACGTTTCCAAAGGCAAGATCCGGACCATTATCGGAGTGGTCGGCGACAACAGCGACATCCAGCCGAGTGTCTTCGAACCCCTCCAGGGAGTCGAACGAGTCGTGCGCCTGCTGGGATCCTTCAAGCTCGCCAGCCGAGATTTCCAACCCGAAGATACGGTGTTCGCGGTCGACGGAAACCGGATCGGCGGAAAGAAGGTCCTTGTGATGGCCGGTCCTTGCGCAGTCGAGAGTAAGGACCAGATCATCGAAACGGCCATTGCGGTCAAAGAAGCCGGAGCCACGGTCCTTCGCGGAGGAGCGTTTAAGCCGCGGACTTCACCGTACAGCTTTCAAGGCCTCGGAGAAGAAGGGCTGAAGCTACTCGCACAGGCACGGGAAGTGACAGGCCTCGCGGTCGTCACTGAGGTCACCACTCCGGAACAGGTGGAAGTGGTCGCACAGTACGCAGACATTCTCCAGGTCGGTGCGCGAAATATGCAGAACTTCGCGCTGCTCCACGCGCTCGGCACCGCGCAGAAGCCGGTACTGCTCAAACGTGGCCTCATGAGCACCATAGAAGAGTTCCTCAATGCCGCGGAGTATATCCTCAGCCACGATAATCGCCGCGTCATCCTTTGCGAACGAGGCATCCGCACCTTCGAGACGTACACTCGAAACACGCTCGACATCAATGCCATTCCGGTGATCAAGTCTCTAAGCCATCTCCCCGTCATCGTGGACCCGAGCCATGCCACCGGAAAACGAGACTACGTGACCGCGGTCAGCCGTGCCGCGATCGCCGCAGGAGCCGACGGACTAATCGTCGAGGTGCACCCTGACCCCGAAAACGCGCTTTCTGACGGGTCCCAAAGTCTCAGACCCCACGAGTTCAGGACTCTCATGGAACAGATCAGGCGCATGGCCGCTGCGGTGGACAGGGAAATCTGAGGGGCGGAAGTCAAGACACGGGAGCGGATTGCCTCTTGACAGATATCATCAATTACATTAATATGTGCTTGCAGATCTTTAAGATCACGCAGGAAATATTGTGAATTGATGACACTGCCCACCAGGAGGTCGGGTAATGAAAAAACCGCTTCCGGTCCTGCTTCTTGCATGCATGCTGCTTCTGCCCACCGCGTCGCAGGGCGAGGTAAAGGAATCCAAGGAGCATGACTTCATACCAAAGGTCCACAATCTCATCTTTATCATGGACGTGTCGGATTCGATGATGAGGGGCTATCCCAAGGGATTTGACCATTCCCGCTCGTTCGTAGCCACTCGGGCCTTCCAGTGGTTCAACGACGTCATGCCCCATGTGTCCAAGTGGCAGTACGACCTCAATACCGCCCTGATAACTTTTGGCGATTGTCAAACGCCTCGGCTGGTGGGAGTGCTCAGTCCATGGACAAGAGTGAAATACGGACACGATTACGCCCACCTGCGGAAAGAAACCTTTAACCCCTGGAGAACCGCCACGCTGCAAGATGCGTTGCAGCTCGCAGGGTCGCTCATGGGCAAGGCTGCCGGACGAACCGCGATCGTGATCTTTTCGGATGGGGGCACCGGAGGCGAATGTCCGCAGGTCACCACGACCGCGATGAAGAAGTACTTCGGGGACAAACTAGTTATCTATGGGGTCTATTTCGGCAACACCGAGGTCGGGTACCGCAACCTCTATGAAATATGCAAGCTCACCGGCGGCTATTGTCGAGCCTGGGAAGATGTCCGCACCAAACCCCAGATGAAGGAGTTCGCCTGGGACACCACGGTCAGGGAGATCATGTTCCCCTATCCGGAGATCTTCTTCGCACACAAGACCGCGGATCTGTTGCCTTCAGAGGCACTCAAACTCGAGGCTGTCGCCAACTTCCTCCACGCGATTCCCCAGTACGTGCTGCAGATCGACGGGCATACCGATTTCTTCGGCTCAACGACCGAAAACCACAAACTCGCCAGGGATAGGGCCGAGAACGTGAAGAAGGCCTTGGTCAACATGTACAAGATCGATCCCGGAAGGATTCTGATTCGGTCCTGGGGTGAGGAACTCCCCCGATACGACAACACCAGTCCAGAGCAGAGGTACCGCAACCGACAAGCAAACCTGTATCTGATGCTTCCGCTGCGAAACTGTCCCTATGACGAGAAGCGACTGCACACCTTCGGGACGTCTGCGGTCGGCCACGTGTACAACACTCAGGAACGGAACGCGGACGACGAATGGGCCTGGGTCCCCAAACCGCCTCCGGGGGATCCGCCGGGAAATTCCGCAGTCCATCCGAAGGTCGGACGGTAGGTGTCACGCACTTGAAAACTGCGGTAATCCGGTATCCGCGTCGATGAATCCACGGCCGTGCCCCCGGATCGCTAATCCCCAGGATGGTCCTTGAGCTGGCGGATGGCATAGAGCGCGGCCTCCCTCACGTGAGGGCTGGTGTCACTGAGTGCCCTCACGAGCTGCGCGGACGCGTCAGGGTGTCGTATCTTTCCCAGTGCCCATGCAGCACTTGCCCGTACCTGGTCGCTGGGGTCTCCCAGTGCCGCAATCAAGGGTTGGACTGCGCGAGGCGTCATGATCTGCCCGAGCGCATACGCGACGCTGGTGCGCACTTCAGGGCTTTCGTCTCGAAGCGCACTGATAAGCGCCACTACGGCATGCCGGGCCTTCATGTGCCCCAAAGCGGACGACGCGGCTGCTCGCACCTCGAAACTTGGGTCCTGAAGCACCGCGATCAGGGGACTCACCGCGCAGGGGTCTTTGATTTCACCGAGTGCCCGGGCAGCCTCTTGCCTGACCATAGGGGCTTCATCTCGCAAACACGCGGTCAGAGGCCCTACCGTGACGGGGTCCGCGATCTCGGCCAATGAACGCGCTGCCCTTGCTCTGATGCGAGCGTCTTGACTCCCGAGGTCCGCTATGAGATCGCCCACAACCATCGGATTACCCGTATCATTTAAGATCTTTGCCCAAGATGTTCCTTGATGGCTCTTCTGGCCAGCTCGTCAACTCTCTCGTTCTCCTTATTCCCTGCATGTCCCTTCACCCAGCGCCACTGGACATGGTGGAGCGACACAAGCTCGTCCATGCGCTGCCAGAGCTCCCGGTTCTTCACGGGAGTGCGCGTCGAGGTGGTCCAGCCGCGCGCTTTCCAGCCCGTGAGCCACTGAGTGATCCCCTTCATCACGTATTCGGAATCCGTGGTAATCACGACCTCGCACGGGCGTTTCAGGGCTTCCAGGGCCCGAATGACGGCCAGCATTTCCATGCGGTTGTTGGTGGTGTGGGGATCTCCGCCCGATAACGTCTTCTCGACCTTCTTATACCGCAGAAGAGCAGCCCAGCCCCCTGGTCCTGGGTTTCCTTTGCAGGCTCCGTCCGTGAAGATCTCCACCACGTGGTTCGCACCATCGAGGGGGAGCTCATCACCGGCCGGCGCGTCGTCTCTCCGCTTGGAACGCGGCATCTGGCTCCTCGCACAGAACATGTGTGATGCAACTGAGGAATCATGGTGAAACCTGTCTTGGATTGCAAGCAGGAATATGCTTCACGGGACCTCGAAGTCTTCCAGGACCCAGTTTCCCGCAACTCGGTCTCCTTCCCCGCTGAGCCGGTCTTCGCCTCTGACGTGAATCGTTCGTTTCCGGGGCAAGGTGCACACTCCCTGTTTCCGTAACCGCTCACTCATCTTACAGTTTCCCGATTCTTGGTAACATCTCAAAAAGACCGAGACGCTTCGGATTCATGAGACCAAGATTGTCAAAGCCGAAAACGTCCCTCCAGGGAGCACGCGCAAAGGCTATGAGGATTTTACGGTCCAGGACTTCTCCTTGAGGTTCGCAACATCCTATACCGCCGGGAACGATGGGAGACTCCGCAAGGAGACAGCATTGTCGCTTCTCTGCCGGACAGTGTTCGGGTCATCGGCGGCCAAGTTGATGTGTCGTTGCACAGGTTCATTCTCTACCTGTACCACCACTGTCCTGTTACCCGGCCGTTGATTCTGGACCAGCTCCTGGAGCTGGGGGTTGGATTCCGGGATTACCTCAGAGATCGGTTGTCGGGAGGCAATCTCATTGCGAGCTTGCCGTATTTGATGAGGCAACGGGTGCTTGAATCACCGGGATAGGGGAACCCATGCGCCACCCACCAATGACTGTCCTGAAAAAAATCCCTTGATACTCGCCTGATACTTGGCAACACGGGGGTTCATTCGCCCTGATTCCTGCGGAGGTGGCCCGGTGTTATGGAGAAGTCACCGAGGACGTATGATCGTAGGCTCACCCGCGGTCAGCGGCAGTGTGATGAACGAGTCCCATGAACCTCGTCCCTGTTCCGGCAGCGGTCCATATACTTCAGGATGGCTGTCCGTTCGACGTGATGTTGCCTCTCCCTCAAGTGGAGCCGCATCAGTCCGCACGACGGATGCGGCTTGCTCATGTGAATGGCTACTTGTCGACGGAGATGGTCTCCAATTCCTGCAGCCGTTTCAGTGCCGCGCCGGCTTTGAGCGTGTTGTAGTTGATGCCGGCCGCATTGAGGCTGCTACCTTCCTGGAAAGGATACTCTGGAATTGTGGACAGGAACTTCTTGATGAAGCCCTGCGCCGGAACGAAGGTCCACAGGTTGTCCCCATACCACCTGAGGTAACCCAAGGCGGCTTCGGTCGGACCTTTTTCATACGGGTCAGCCCGAAGGTTCACAATCAACGGCCAGCCGGGCACCGCTCGGGTGCCGGTGGCGATGTTGCCGACCTGCGTCGCAAAATGGATCTTCCAGTCCTGCACACGGAGAGCGTTCAGCTCGCCGCCCTGGCTGAAGTAGTAGATTTCCTGTCGCGGGCCTTTGTCCACCTCGCCCTTGAAGTAGGGTAGGAAGTTGTAACCGTCGGGATGGATTCGCCAGCTCTTGCCGTTGGCCTTGTAACCCTCCTTGCTCCTGAGCTTCTCGACAACGTCCGGCACCCCGGCCGCAGCGAGCACCGTGGGCATCCAGTCTTCCTGCGAGATGATGTCGTTGCAGATCGTACCGGGCTTGATCACCCCCGGCCAGCGGACGAGCAGGGGTACGCGGAAGCCGCCTTCCCAGGTCGTCCCTTTCTCGCCGTGGAAAGGCGTCGTGCCGCCATCGGGCCAGGAGACGGTCTCCGCGCCGTTGTCGGTGGACCAGACGACGATGGTGTTGTCCGCGATGCCGAGGTCATCGAGTTGCTTGAGGACCGCCCCGGTGACGTCGTCAAGTTCCGTCATGCCGTCTGCATAGATGCTGATGCCGGTCTTGCCGTAGGTTTCTTTCTTCAGGTGCGTCCAGACGTGCATGCGCGTGGTGTTGAGCCAGACGAAGAAGGGCTTCTTGTCCTTGACCGCACGATCAATGAAGACCTTGGCGGCTGCGTGGATCTCCTGGTCAACGGTCTCCATTCGCTTCTGCGTCAGGGGGCCGGTGTCCTCGCATTTCTGGCCGCCCTTGCCGTCTGCGTAACAGTGCAGCACGCCGCGCGGGCCGTACTTCTTCTTGAATTCCGGGTCTTTCGGGTAATAATAGGTCTCCGGCTCCTCCTCCGCATTGAGATGGTAAAGGCTGCCGAAGAACTCATCGAACCCATGCACTGTCGGCAGGTGCTTGTCCTGGTCTCCGAGGTGGTTCTTGCCGAACTGTCCGGTGGTGTAGCCCTGCTCTTTGAGTAGGTCGGCAACAGTAGGCGTCCAATCTGGGATACCATGCGGCGAGCCGGGCATGCCGATGGTGAGCAGGCCGGTGCGGAACGGATGCTGGCCGAGAATAAACGACGCTCTTCCTGCGGTACAGTTCTGCTGCGCATAGGCGTCGGTGAACATCGCGCCTTCCTTCCCCAGCCGGTCAATGTTGGGCGTCTTGTAGCCCATGATGCCGTGGTTGTAGGCGCTGATGTTGTGCACCCCTACGTCATCGCCCCAGATGACGACGATGTTGGGTTTCTTGGCGTCAGCAGCTTTCGATTCCTGCCCCATGCTACACACGCAAGCCATGGTCGTCAGAGTTACCGCGAGAAGAGCCCACATCCTGCGTCTCAGAATATTCATCTGCATCCTCCCGGAATCATGCGGCGATCCTGCTATTTCAGGGTTCTTTTTGTCCGGTGTCGGGTCCCTGGATGGTTCCCGGGTCCTCGAAAAGGCTTCAGATAAGGTTCCCCACAGAACCCAAGAGAAATAGTTCAATTGCACTGTGAATGAAAAAAAGCTTTCTTCCTATACTGAGCGTGCCTCAACGCATGCCCCTCCGTCAACCAAAATCTCGTGGGCCCGCACCAAAACAGCTTCTAGCACCGGGCCAAGGAATAGGCTGACGCCACATGAACGTAAGGGTCTGTCTCGAAATAACCGTGCCCATCGTGTGATCCAACCCTTCGCTCTCGTAAGTGAGTGATTACCTGCTTCCCGTCGTGCCGTTTGACTTTGCCGCCCGCCTGTCCTACACTAGACTCGGCAAAAGCGGCTCCCAGCCGTCTTGTGAGTAAGACGAGCGGTCATTCCTGAGACAAGGGCATCTTGATGGCTTCCCGCGCCAATCGAAGGCAGTTTCTCGACGCGCTGTTCTCGGACTATTTCCGCAGTCGCAGGGGTTACATCCTCGTGAGGAGCGCCGGCGACTGGGTGACCGATACCCGCCCTCTATTCTTCTTCAACACCGATCTTCTGGCGAAGCAGGTATTCGACCCGAGGAGGAATGTGCGCTTCGGCGTCTGCCCTCGCGAACGGATGAAGGACAGCTCAGAAGAGATTCAATATCTGGCGGCCCTGTGGGCAAACATTGATATCGGTGAGGAAGGGCATCCCGAGACGGCCTGTTTCGAGGATGTATCCCAAGCCATAAAGGCGGTCAAGGACTTCCCGAGAGAGGCGTCAATTATCGTCAATTCAGGTCGAGGAATGCACCTTTACTGGCTGCTGGAGAGCCCCCATAAGATCGTCGATCGGCTGCGGGTTGAACGCGTCCTTGCCACAATCACGCTCCGACTGAACTGCAGGCCGCTCGGACAACTGTCCACCGAACTGAGACTTCCCGACACGGTGAACAACAAGATGGAGGACAAGCCGGTCAGGTGCTACGTGGAGCATCTGAACCCCAACATTCGCTACCAAATGGAAGACTTTGAAGATCTTGACAGGCAGATCACTCGGACTCCGCTCAGAAGCAGGCCGCAAGTGGTGCTCAGCACACCCGAGCCGGGAGACTTCGCGGCGCCTGACCGACAGATCCCCTCGCTGATTCGCAGGGCACGAGCCGACCTGCAGAGTCTGTTGGAAGGCGAGGCCCAGGCCGCTGCGGCGCCGTCCGCTGATGACGAGACCGTTGCCATGTCGACGGAAGACCTGCCGGTGCCGGTTGCCAGGGGCAGCGTGGCACGCGTGGTCGATGACCCGCTGACCGACGAACCGACTGTGACGATGACCACGGAGGACTTGCCTGCTCCGGTCTCGGATGATGACCAGTCAAGCGTGATAGAGGACCTGTTCCCCGACGAAGGGACTCTGAGGATGACCACGGAAGACCTGCCTGCTACGGTCACGGATGATGAAGTGTCACGTGTGATGGAGTCGTTATTCCCCTACGAACAGACTCCGGGGACGGCCACCGAAGATCTCACTTCACGATTGACCGGGCGGGACACTTCTCGAGAGGTGGAGCGCCGGTTCTCTGACACCGGGAAGCATGCGCCCGACGATCACTGGACGCCTTTTGGTCCGATCATGGAGGCGGATGCCGCGCGGTCGGAAGAACCTTCCCCGGAGACCGATGAGCCCGGTGCCGGCGGCGAGTCGTGGGACAGCGACTTCACGGGACGGGGATACGGGTACGCGGGCGAAGACGACTCGGACTTCGATCCGGACACCGTGATCGACCAACTTTCGGAAACCGCGGAACAAAGGCTTGCACGCGATTTGGCCTCAGACGAGCTCTCCATTATCGTGGATGCCGACTCCGAAGGCGCTGAAGACAAGCCGCTTCCATCCAAGGTATCCACCAGGGCGGAACACGAGCTCTCGCCAGGGAGTCCACCACTCAGGCCCGATTCAGAACTTGAACCGGATTCCGCCGTGAGTGAACCTCTCACATTTGCCGGTCTGGAGGACATACCCGCGACTGCCGGCCAACTGAGTCCCGCGACATTGTTGGCTCAGCACGGACTTGGAGCGGAGGTTCCTGAAGAGCCTGCTTCTGCGGCGGCAGGTCCTGGCGTGGCGTTGGGTCAGGTGGAGAAGGACACGGCCGACTCCGGATTTCTGGGCCGCATCCGAACGAAGTTGAACAACCTCAGACCCGCCAAGAACGGGGGGCTAACCCCCCACGACGCGCCGGCGGGGATTTCTCCCGAGGTCTCCGGTGTCGCCGGGCGAGTTGGGCAACCGGAACCGACCCCCACGGTGGGCAGACCGGTGTTCTTCCGCTCCGGAGCTACCCAATGTGGACTGTTCACAGCCGAAACCGTACTGCCCGCGACCTGGACCGCACTGATACAGCCCGGCAAATCCTTTTCAGGCAAACCCCTGGAATTCTACCTGGGCTCCAAACAGGTGGGCGTGATCCGTCTCCCTGAGGCATGGCGGACCAACGCCCCGACCGGCGAGCTGGAGCTTGCGGTTACTTGCCATTCGGATTTCATGCATGTGCGGCTGAGAGACCGGCGATCAGACTGGCAACGGACGTACCGCTTCCCCATGAAGTCAGGAACGTGAAGGATCGGAGCACGATGAGAGAACAGATGCACCGGACAGGAATGGAGAATCGCGACGTGGAGGGAGTTCGGAAACTGTTGACTGACCCCTCCGGCGGGAACGACTGCCCGTCGCTCGCGCAAGGAGAGATGCCTGGGACAGGCCCGCACTTCGGCTTCGGACAATCATGGGGATTCTGGGGCTTTTCAGCCGTGGTGATGGGTGCTCTTCTTCTTGTCACGTTTCTGTGGCTTGGAGTCCGCTCTGCGTCGGCCTCGGGAGTCTCCTCGCAAGAATCGGGTTCCAAGGCTCCCCGAGTGGTGAGCACATTCCCTGCCAACGAAAGTCGCGACGTTGATCCGGGCATCACGGAAATATCTGTGACCTTTGATAGGGAAATGACCGACCAAAGTTGGTCATGGGCCTACGAAGACAAGAACCGATTCCCACAGGTAGTCGGGCAACCGTACTATACCGACGGCAAGATCAGGAACGCGTTGCCCGTGAAACTCGAACCGAACAAGGCGTATCTGATTTGGATCAATACCTCACGGTTCCGTAATTTCAAGGACAAGAGCGGAACCCCGGCAGTTCCCTTCAAGTTCACGTTCACGACGGGGGCCTCAAGGTAGGGCACTCAGCGGTGGCCATCCATCTTTGAGGGCCGTGGCTCAGGCAGGCCAAGCCGGCACGGAGTCCCGCCCATCATGGTGTGACAAGCCCCGGGACTTGAGTGAGAAGAGATTGGGCGCAGTGGGCAGAGCTGTCTGAGCCGATCAGATGTCCGAGCGGCATTCAACCCCGAACGTGGGTGTATGTCTGATACCGATGCGACTTCAAACACGCGAGGCTACCGGCAGGACGATAGGCAGGATGCCTGTCCCACCCGGAGGCTGAAGTCACACCGTAAACGTTCAGCCGGCTGGCAGAAGAATGAACCACCAAGCCACAAAGACACCAAAAAAATCTGTCCACAAGCATACCGGTCTGTGAATTGTGCTCGGATTTCTTTGTGTCTTGGTGCTTTGTGGTTGTCTTCGTGACCCAAAACGGACACCCCTGAACGGTTACGTCACACCTTAGCACGCGCATTGGTAGGAAAATCCGACGGGGCAGGGGTGTTGACGCTCAACGATTGCCGACGGCCGGGGATGAGCACATTCGCCTTGTCACGGGGTGCGATGCTCCAGGAGTGCGCCGGGGAGGTCATGGATGCCGAAGATCATAAGCGTGATCAACTTCAAGGGAGGGGTTGGCAAGACCACTGTGTCGGTGAACGTGGCCGCGTGCATGGCGCACAAGTACGGGAAGAAGGTGCTGCTCGTGGATCTGGACCCCCAGTCCAACGCGAGCATCTGGATGCTCGGAGAAGCCAGGTGGCAGGATTTGGCAACAAAACACAAGAAACGAAACATTGCGGGCATCATGCTTGGGTGGGTGAATCCGAAAAACACCGTTGAGACCCCATTCAGGGACCCCGGCACGGGGCGAGGGTTGATACCCCAATTGGATGTGATTCCCGCGGTGTACTGGATGTTCTATTTGGAAGATCACATTCTCAGATCGAGGCATGCTGAGGTGATCAAAGGCACGTACAAGAAACATGATGAATATCGATACCTACAGAAAACCCTTCTCCCTTTTCTCGCAGAAGCTGAATATGATGCGGTGATTCTTGACTGTCCTCCCAATATGTACAACGTGTCAAAGAATGCAATATTCATTTCACACCATTATGTGGTACCCTGCATCCCCGACACGCTTTCCACTATAGGCCTGAAACAGCTCTTGGATCAGGTCGAGGAATTTGCCGGGAAGACTAAGGCATTCGGCGGCTCCGCTCCCTCGCTCCTGGGCGTATTGATCAATAGATTCGAGGGGCCCGGAGTCGCGGAGACGCCACTTGAGGACATGGAGGGGACTCTGAGAACCTATCGCAACAAACCGAGCCTTACGGTAAGGAAGGGCTCGAAGGTCCTTTCGGAAAGCCCGATACGGCGCTACAATGCCCACCAGTATGCGTGCGAGAGCTCTCTACCCGTGTGCCTCTTCAGCGAAAGACATCCTAGCGACGCAAGAGCCAAGAATGCCGCCTCTGATATTGCAGGCGTGACGGAACAGATCATGAAGAAGGCGGGTCTCCAAAATGACCACGATTGACGAACACCGATATTCCTACGCTGATCTCGCGGCCAAAGCGTCTGAACTGAAGGCAATGTTGCCGGCCAACAAGAGGCCCTCCCTCGCCGACGAAGACCTGCGAGAGATCCTGGAGTCCTTGACCAGGTCTGTCGAGGTCCTTCTCCGCTCCGTCACGCTCTCTGGGAAACAGAAGGGAGAAGCACTGAGCCACGCCGCGGGCAAGAAGATAACCGCATTCACCGACAAGCACCCGGACGCGTTCAATGCCGACTACTTCCGAAGCGAGTTCAAGAGGTGCTTTCGGAAGGGACTTCGCGCAGGTCTGACCGAGCCCCACACTCCGAAGGACCTCAGAGACGCGGTGATCTGCTATCACTACTTCACGAGCAAAACCAAGAAACGCGAGAGACTGGTGCACTGGCTTGGGCAGCTTGAGAGTCACTTGCGCTCTCGCAACGACGGTCTGCCCGAGGAAGGACTTCGCGACAAGAAGGAGGCGCTTCAGCATCACGAGAGCCTTCAGATGCTGAAATTCACCAAAGAAAGATCCCGCAAGAGCTTCTTCTCTCCCGAATACTTCCAGCAGAAGATCGAGAACCTCCCCGCAGAAATAGAGCGCGCTGCTCGCAGCGAAACACAGGCCTTCAAAGACCCCAGGGAAGCACTTATCTTCTCCATGTATTTCGGATCTCCTCGGGACGGACGCGAAGCCGCACTCCAAGCGCTTCGTGAAGAGATCGAGGCCGATTTCAACCGTGATCCGCAAGTCAAGCGGACCAAATGGATGAAGGACCTGTGCATTGACCTGATGATCCGTGAAGAACCGCAGGAGATACACCGCGAGTTGGTCAAGGCGATCTCGAATCCAGATGAGCTGGCCGCCTTTGCGCGCGTCAACCGGCTGAAAATGCCTCGCCTGAGGAAAACCGCGCCCAACAACGAGTACATCTGGGAGGGGCTGACAGAACAGATTCATAAGAAAGGCGCGTTGGCCAGAATGAAGGTCAGGTAGCGCGGAATGAAAGAATCGAACGTGGAAGAGCTTCTCGCCAATTGCCCGAATCTCGTTGAACCGACCCTGATGCCGACGTCCCGGAGGGACGTTTGACAATAGCCGTGCCTTTCAAGACCGGGGGAGCAAGCAGGGCACCCCAAGTTAGCGCCCATGGCCCATTCACCCAGAATTCGCATTTCCTTTGGAATTCCTAGACGGAAGTTCTTCTCGAAACTGGTTGCGGCAACCTTTACAACCCACCATATTTCCGTGATTATACCAACACAAGACTGCCGAAAACGGGCTCAGGGGTAGCCATGTAATGTCAAGAAATGTG
>JBFMAA010000009.1:0-79332 GCA_040755955.1 Thermodesulfobacteriota bacterium | reverse complement strand
GGCCGGCCTCCGTGCCGGCCGGCAGGGACGCCGGCCGCTACAAGTTCGTCTCAACAACGTTGGGGCCTGATTTCGTGATCGGATTTATGCCACCGATCACTTAGTGTCTATTTCGCAATAACTGTGCCAATCCGACCGGCTCGTCGCCCCGGCGAACCCCGGATCGTGGTCCGGGGCTGGCGCCGGGGTCCAGGTCCCGCAGGTAAAGACTGGATTCCGGCTTCCGCCGGAATGACGGACGCAACCTCCTGCGTCCCAGGCTCCGAGCGCGCGATACTTACTTTGAGACGGACACTTAGAAGTAGCTGTGAAGCCCCGACAACCACAAGTTCACGCCGAAGTATGTGAAGAGCACCGACGCAAACCCGCCCACGGAAAGCAGTGCGATCCGCCTCCCGGTCCAACCTCGAGCCAGCCGGGCATGCAGGAACGCGGAATACACCATCCACGTGATCAGCGACCAGGTCTCCTTGGGGTCCCAAGACCAGTAGTTTCCCCATGCGAAGTCGGCCCACGCAGCGCCCGTGATGATCCCGAGAGTGAGCATCGGATATCCCACCAACACGGATCTGTAGATGATCTCATCGAGGAGTGCAGGGCTCGGCAGAAGGTCCCCGAGGGAGTCGGAACCCTTCGCTGCCAAGAAGAGCAGAGCCGCAATGAATGAAACTGCGAATCCCGCATAC
The DNA here is from genome assembly GCA_040755955.1 of Thermodesulfobacteriota bacterium. GTDB lineage: Bacteria > Desulfobacterota > Desulfomonilia > Desulfomonilales > Desulfomonilaceae > JBFMAA01. The sequence goes on along the minus strand of JBFMAA010000009.1, from coordinate 78,646 downwards.
CCGAGGAAACAGGTCAACACGTGAGCCACCAACCAGTTCGACTGCAATGCGGGAACCAAAGGCTTGATCTCGGGATTTAAGAGAAACGTCGACGCCATGGTCAAGAATATCACCGGAATACCCACCATGACCGTCGTGTCCTCAGCGAATCTCCACCTGACGAGGATCAGCGCCAGCGCAGTAGCCCATCCAAAGAAGACCAGCGATTCGTACAGGTTGGACAAGGGCGCGTGACCGATCCCTTGCCAGTAGGATTCAGCCCATCGCAGGCCTATGGCCCCGGTGTGGACCGTCCACAGCACCACCAACAAACCGAATCCGATTCTCCTGAACGTTGATCCCTTCGGAGTGGCCACACAGGCCACAAGAGTCAATAGTCCGCAGACGAAATATCCGAATGTCACGTATGTGGTCAGATCGACGCTCGTCATCAAGAGTGCCTCAACTTCCTTCCGGACCGTGCGCCGGCAACGTAATCCTACCTTTCCTCGGACCCTCTCAAGGCCGTTCGGATCACCTCTTCTATCTGGGGTCGGAACTCCTTCTGCGTTCTGCGGCTCAAGCCGAACACCTGAACTCGCGTCTTCCCGTCGGAACGAGCAATTTCCACCGCCACTCTCCGGTGATTGGTGAACAAGGTAAGAGAGAATCCCACGATCAGCAGACAGAAACCTGCATACACCACCTTGTTTCCCGGGTCGTACGTCACCTGGAGACCGGTTGCGTACTCGGGTTCATAATCGAGGAACGTCAGCTCCGAGTCACCCACCTTGACGCCGGCAGCAGCCCCCATGTAGAGCCTCGTCTCCTGGGGTTTGGTCCCCGAGGATTCGATCCCCACCATCAATGACGGGCTGGTCCCTGATGATCCGGGTTCCAAGCGCAGCAACTGAAGACGGACACCGGTTCCCGGCACTTGGGAGGCCTGTCCGGGCTGCACCACGAACTCCTGGTTCTTTCCGTCCGGGGACTTCATCGCGAGCTTGACGCCCTTGACCCCTGTGACGTCGTAGTCCGACTGATAGAGCGAGATGCGGCGGTAGGTGACCGGGTGATTCACCCGAATATCGGTCTTGAGCACCTCGCGACCATCCTCGATGAGCCTTACGTCGCTTCGGTACTCCTGGGGTTCGCCAGAGGGGTAGCGCTTCAATACGAAACGGTCCACTGCGATCTCGAACGGAAGCTTCCAGACCCTGCCCGAAGGGGTGAGCCGCACTTCCGAACCGGATTGGCCCTCGCGGATCACCACGTGTCCCTTGAGACCGTACAACAGCCCCAGCAGCGCTCCCACAAGCACCACGATGATAGAAATGTGAATGGCCGGGAACCCAAGAAGAAATATCCTGTGCTTGATCCAAACAAGCCTGATTCCATCTTTTCCGGAGGTCTCCACCGGAGCGCTGCCCATCACCGAGCTCACGGCTCCAGCGATGACGGCCTTGACTTCATTGGGCGGTCTGGTGTCGGAGGTTTTCCACGCAAAAGCGCTCCGTCGCGAATCAGACTTCCACGCGGCAAGGATTCCCGGCAACCGGTGCACCAGACACCCCGACAGGTTCGCAGCCAGAAGCCCGGAGAGCGCCACAAACCACCAGCTCCGGAACACGTGGTCGAGCTCCATGATAACCACGAGTCTGAACACGAACGGCGAGTACGCCTGTTCGAGACGGCTCAGGCCCACATCCTGCGGGACGACCGTGCCCAGCACGGATGCCCCGGCTAAAAGGAACAGGAGCGCAATCGTGGTTCTTGCGGAAATGAGGAATGCCCAGATCTGTCCGACCGGGGAAGTGCTTTGTCGCTTGTGCGAACCCTGTTCTTGGTCGCTCATGGATGATCTGCTCCGGGACGAGTCACGCGGGCATGCGCCGCGCGAACCGCGGTTTCTCCAAGAGAAACCGCAAAAGTGTACTAGTATACCATTCGAGGTCGGTAATCAAGGGGACCGCAGCAGGCGAGCGACGGATGTGTTCCAAGAGGGTTTGTGGTTCCCCTTGCTGACGGAAGGGGTGGGGGGAGGGTGAAACGTGCCGCGCGTGTCCACGCGGGACTGCACGCGTGGGAATGGTCCAAATGCGTGTTGCCGATGCGCCGTGCAGGCGTACGGTGTCCCCGCGCCGGATTAACCCCTTTCACTTCAGAGCGGAACCATCTGCGCTCATAAAACACATTGACTTGTGAAGATAATAATTGTAAAATACTATTATTCTCGGTTTATCCGGGCCAACGAATCGCCGGAGGACTTTCAATGCTCCGCCCCTGGAAACATCTGGCCAGATTCATTGCAATGGCCGTGATCGTCGGTTGGTTTGCCTATCCGGGTTATTACGCCTATCCCGGGTGGTGGCACAACTGGTACTTTACCTGGCCGGAACAATATGCCCATCCCGCGAGCATGTCAACCGAGAGGGATCCGCATTGGGGATTTTGGTGGTGGTAGCGGAAGACTAGCCGCAACCGTGTAGCAGAAAGTCTTCCGGGGGAAACCCTTTTGAAAAAGGGTTGTCCCCCGGAAGACTTTCCGAAAACTTTTGAGACAATGATTGGTTCTGACCATCCACCGTTATCTTGTGATGTTCGGCGCTCACCGTCATGCTTGGTGGCCCATTCCCTCGCTTTCTGCTGCGGAGACCACTGCTTCACGACTACCGCCCTGCTCATGATGTCCCGCGGGAATGTCAGGCCGAGCATGGTCCTCATCCCCTCATTGATCATGATTGCCGGATCGGGGTCTGTCTTCACGGGAATCTGCGAGACAGGCTTCCCCTTTGCGACCACTTCCACCACGGAATCGGCCAGGCGTTCGCCGAGGAACTCGTCTCTGACCGCCAGTCCCGCAACCGCTCCCGTAGTCACCGGCTTCTCCGCGTAGGAGAATAGGGGCGTCTTGCTCTTGTTGGCCTCAGTAACTAACGTCACTGTGTTATCCATTGTCAGTCCGGTGCTTGACACGATGATGAGGTCGACTTTGCCGAGGATCGTTCTTGTCCCCTCAATGAGTTCAGCCAGTCCGCCTGCCACCACCTCCGAGTATGCCATGCCATGTTTCAGGCATTGTTCCCGGGTTCCCTCACGATCTATCGCTCCTCCGGGGTGTCCTTTTTCCGCGATCAACCCGATGCTCTTTGCCGCCGGGAAGAGCACCTTGATGAGCTCGAATCGTTTTTCGTACGGCAGGTAGTACGTCACCCCGGTGATCTTCCCGTCGGGCGCTGCGAGGTTCTTCAAGGCTCCCAATCGCTTCGGATCGTTGCAGCCTCCCACAAAGCACGGGATCTTCGGATTGGCCTTGGCAAGAAACTGCGCACCGCCCGAGCCCAAGAACACCAAGCCGTCCACTTCCGATTGGAACACATTGAACAGCCGCGTTGCCTCCCGGTAACTCGGAACGTCTCTTCTCAGCTCGACTTTGACTTCCGGCGCGAGGTCTCGGAGTCTTCGGAGCAATCCCGTGGCAACCCGGTTTGACATGGTATCTTTGGTAACTCGTTCGGTTCTCTGGTCCAGATTTCCTACCCACATGAGCGCGACGGTCTTCTCTTTGGCCATCGCGATCGGCTCGCAGCCTAACGCTCCGACCAGAATTCCGAGGAGAAACCACAGAGCGGCTGGGAGTCGCAAGCAATAATCGCGGCGACCTTCCTCGGCCCGCGTAAGGCCCGATGGCGGGGATGGTTGGTTCCACGCACGTTCAAACCGTGCACGGCCACAGGAGAAGCGCAGCCAGTTACCCCTTTGCTCAAGCGGATTCCTCCAACAAATCTTCGCGACCCGAGAAGAATTTGAAGGACCGGAGTACAGAGAACGCAGAGGAGGAATTGCAGAATTCCTTAGTCGAACCCTGAAGGGACTCTCGCTCACTGGGCTATTCAAGCGGAAAGACAAGATTTCTCTGCACAACTGCCCCTCGAATTCATGTCACGCACCGTCCCACCCTCTTCTGGCACAATGAGGCTGCTTCGGGCGGTCAGGAAAGGAGATCCAATCATGCTCCCTCCGGAGCATTTCATTGCCTTGCTTAATAAGACGTTTCCGACACTCTGGAGGGACATTGACGCGTGCCGCTCCAAGAACGCAAAATCCTGGCCCAAATGGTGTTTCATTCGGAGAGATGAGCTCGACGACATCATGAAGTCGTATGTCACCACTCCCCCACCCAATGACGATGTTCGGTTTCGGAATCAACTGCGCGCCCAACATGCCGCGGTATTAGCTCCTTGGCGCGTGTCAAAGAACGTGTACCGATTTGACCCGGATATCTACAGCGCCCTCATCCAGACGTCTCTACGGGGAAGCATTCCCGTCGAGCTCCTTTTCAGATTGCCTGAGTGGGCGGTTTACATTGAAACCCCCGGTCTTGACACGTACTTCGGTCCGTCCGAGGGCTTCGTGGCATCGCTCAACTACTCCCCCAGGACTCATGGACAGGTCAGGTTGACACTCCTCTCGTTGGAAGGTGACAATTTCTTCCTGGAGTGGCTGCCCCTGAAAGACGGCATCACGATTGACCAGGCGATGGCTTACACACTGGAGCGAAGGCGAGCCGATATGGCCAGGATGCATCTCTCGCGGCCGAGAAGGGAATTTAACCTCGAAGAGGTGACTTCGCACGTATCGAAGCTCCTGAACCTTCTCCTCTATATCTGTCAGGTGAACTCCGAGTATTGGGATGTGAGAAGCGCGGACGGCAGCAATAGAATTCCCGGCAATCCGGTACCGACGAAGACCAAGAAGGGACTGCGTCACTTTCCTCCAGACAAGCCCACGGTCTGGGAGTGTGGGATGCGTCAAGGCTCTGAGTTGAGACGAGCCATGTCTCAGCAAGCCGAATGGAAGGGCGGTACTCACCGGAGTCCTATTCCTCACACGCGGGTTGCCCATTGGCAAACCTACATGATCGGCAAAGGATCACGAAAAGACCCAACAAAGGGCGAGCGAGTCCTAAAGTGGATTCATACCATCTTGGTCAGTGCTCGGGAGGGGGGTCCCCATGTGCCGGTTGAGCGCAAGGTGGGTGGACCGGAGCCGAAGCGAAAGCAGAAGAAGCACCGGGATGAGGACTCATGACCCCTGACGCATCATTCCCGCTCTTCCCCGGATCAGAGCTGACGTTCCGTAGTGACGGTTCACCGAAAGAAATCAGGAACGAACCGCGAAGACTGAAAGTAAATCGATGATCGAGGATAAGGGCCTTAGGAAGGCCGTCTTCAGATTTATTAGTGTCTTGGCGCCTTTGTGTTTGGGTTTTCCTGGTTGGACCAATGGTCGCTCTGAACGATTACGTTCTCCCGGTCATTTTCCAAAGCGTTCGCCTTGCTGACGGTTGCCGACCCTGCCGACGGCAGCGCCCGGCACGAGTTTCCGTTATCAATCGTAGGAGACCGGTTTGGGATGCCAAGTTCTTCGTTCGGAGGGCAACCGCGTAGCTGCCGCGGCTGTGGCTTGTACGAGCGCAGCACCAACAGGCGCCGCTGTCGGTCTTCATGCGTGCCGAGGAAGGTGGACGCGACTATTGGCTGCGGCGCCAGCCGCTTGGTTGCGCCTTCATCCCCGCTGTGATAGATTCGCCGCCATGTCGACGAACCCACATCAGACCCATCTCTCAGGCACTGTGACCCGCATCTCTGCTGAGCCCAAGCAGGCCCCCAGGGGAGGGTACGTGTTTCGCGGCATCGAACTGGCAGATTCCCGAGAGGGCAGAAAGATATTCCTCATATTCCCGGTATTTGCCGGAGATGCGCTGTTCGAATTCCCCCTGCTGTGTTGGGAAGGCGCGCTGATTTCAGCCCGTGGCATGGACTTCAACAACGAGCTTGCGGACGGCAGCCTCATCTTCGCCGCGAATCTGGAGAGTGAGGTCCTGGTCGAACCCTATCGCACAGTGAGCGTGACCGAGGCCGTGCACGCGTCTCGCTGCATGAAGGCCGCGGACATCGTGTACAGAATCCCCCCGGATGAGCCGTTCTGGATGGAAAAGGGGCGGCTTATCCACACTCTCTTCGTGCATCTCGTGCAAGATCGCGGAGAGGCGAGCGAGCCTCCGGAGACCGATACCGGGATCGGCAACGCGGAGGAGGTCTTTCTCGACGGGTATCGCAGAGGTCTGCCCAGGCTGATTTCCGCGCTCCCAGGATCGAAGATCTTCGTGGAGGATCGGGCCCTCGAAGAAGAAGCGTGGCGCCACTTCACATTTCTCGGGTCGTGGCTGAAGAATAGGAGGGCTCCGGACCAGCACGCGGAGATCGAAGTCGACCGTATTTCCACGCGATGGGGCCTCAAGGGCCGCGCCGACTGCGTCTTCGAAGCGCCCGGGGCCCGGTTCGTGGTGGAACTCAAAACCGGACGCACACCCATTTCGGACCACCTGCTCCAGTTGTTCGCGTACACGATGCTCTTCGGTAACGGAGACGAGCGTGGGGCCATCGACGGGTCGCTGCTCTATTCGGGGATCGGGCTGGAGACGATGCTGGCCGACCTCAGGGGCATCCACAAAGGGGCAATCATTCAAGGCCGAAACCGGGCGGTCTTCCTCAGGCATGCGTTCGGCCTGCAAGGTTCGTGGTTGGACTGCCCGGACCTCGACGAACCCTGCCCCAGGACCGCACGATGCGTGCACCGGGACCTTTGCATGCACCTGTATGGGAATATCGAGTGGCTGAAGCGGGTGCGGCTTTCCGGTGAGCGGAAGGCCTATTACGATCACTGGTTCCGGCTGCTGGGCATCGAGGAATGGGTTCAGGAATCGGCCTTCTGTCGAGTGCTCGATCCCGGCACGCTCGAGGAAAGGCTCGCGGAGCGGACGACCTTGTCCGTGGAAGAGGTGAAGGTCAACGCCGAGCCCGCAGCCGAATCACCCGACGAAAGGCACTCAAGGGCACCAGGTGGCAGGGAAACGTACGTGGAGCTGTCGTTCGATGAACTCGCACCTGACGTGAGTCCGGGCGAAGATGTCATACTCCACCGGGGAGATGCGTGTGCTGAAGCGGCTCTTCGCGGAAGAGTCGTGGGTTCGGGTGCCGGCAGGGTCCTGGTGCGGGTCAGACGCACGCACCTTCCGCTCGGCAGCCACCACGACGACCCTTCTGGTTTGCGGCCCGACGGAGTGCCTGCCGGCAACTCGCAGCGTGACTCGGTCGTGCGAGCGGGACCCGCCTCCAATGCTCACGACCGGCCGGGAGCGGCCAGGACCGCCCCCTCACAGGATTCCTTCTCATGGACTGCGACCGAGGTTGAGGATGCGTCTGCCGGTAAGTTGGCGGACCGGCCGGCTTCCCCGACCCAATCGGGAGAGGTGTCCTGCGGTTCTCCCATTGAGAAACTCTCTCCCCAGGAGAGAGAGGGCAGGGTGAGGGGGGAAGACGTTGAGCCAACGTGTGCGCTTAAGCTGGCGCCCATGGGAGCACAGGGAGGGGGAGACCACCCATGGTACCTCGACAAGATCCCCTTTTCCAAGGGTCCGCAGACAGCGAGGCACGCGTTGTTCCGCTTCCTGGAAGTTGGGGAGCCTGGGGTGATCAATGCGGTAGTCAACGCCATCCCACAGCAGTCCGGTGATGGGAACGTCCCCGCCTCGATCGCGGTATCACCCCACGAACCTGTCGCTGGAGACGAGGATCTTGCCTTCGGGGAAGGGCTCACCGCGGAGCTCAATGATGACCAGCAGGCAGCGGTGATCGAGGCACTTGACAGCGAAGTGTATCATCTTATTCACGGTCCGCCTGGCACCGGGAAGACAAGGGTCCTGGCGAGGCTCGCGAAGCTGTGCCTTGACAGCGGGGAACGGCTGCTCATTGCCTGCCCCACGAATGTGGCACTCGACAGGCTGCTGATCTCGCTCATGGATCTGGGCGTGCGGGATTTCATTCGAGTCGGTGGGAGATCTGTGGTGTCCGGTGACTTCCTGGAAGCGCTGGACCGTCACGGCAGACCCGCGGTGCTTCTCGATGATCTCGCCGGTTCGGCCACGGATTGTGCGGCCTTCAGGCGCATGGTGCGGCAGACCAGGCTCATCGGAGCCACCGCGTTTCAAACGGTGTCACACCCGATGTTCTGTCGGCAGGAATTCGACCGGGTCATAGTGGACGAAGCCGGTCAGCTTGACGAGCCGTCCGCGCTGGGACCTCTAGCGCTGGGGAAACGTGTCGTCTTGGGGGGCGACCATTTGCAGTTGCCGCCGGTGGTTCAAGCTCGTTCGGAAGACCCCGCACAGCCGTTCGGGATGGAGCGTTCCCTTTTCGAGCGACTGTTCGAATCCGGGCCTGCTCCCCGAGTATCCGCGCTCACCGTGCAGTATCGCATGAATCGTGAGGTGCAGGACATTCCGTCCCGGCTGTTCTACGGAGGTTCGCTGGTGCCGTCGGCGGAAGCCGCGCGGAGAAGACTCAGCCTGAATGTGGGCCTGGCCCCGAATTCGGAGATGACACGGATACTGGACCCTGCGAATCCGGTGGTCTTCGTGGACGTTCCCGGACCAGACAGCGGCAAAGCAAGACCGGAAGAAGCCCGCAAGGTGGCCGAAATCGTGGAAGCCCTGCTCCTTTGCGGAGTTCCTGCAGATCAGGTGGGGATTATCACTCCGTACAGGGCTCAGCAGTCGTTGATCCGTGCCGGCATGCCCGAATCCGCGAAGAAGATCTCGGTGGACACGGTGGACAGATTCCAGGGCGGTGAAAGAGAGGTCATCATACTCTCACTCGCCAGGTCGGACAATGTGACCTCGTTCCTTGCTGACCGCAAGCGGCTCAACGTATCCCTGAGCAGGGCCCGGTCCAAGCTGGTGCTTCTTGGGCACGGACCTGTGCTTGATGGGCATGCCCTATTCTCCGCGATTCTGGAAGGGGTCACGCGTATCCCTGTGACCCCGGAATGACTTGCAGGTGATCGGTCAGTGTGAGGCGTTCCATCTTGTGTGGACTCGTGGTATGGTGACACATGGAGTACGTCCGGGCGCTTCATCGACTCAAGCACAAGAAGAAGGTCAAGCGATTTCATTCGGATAGTTTCAGAAACCTCAGCGGGGCGATTTCCGTCGTGGATGCCGCGTGTGTTTGTGCCACCGGTGCGACACTATGCGAGCACCGTGAACGATATTACCATTCCGTCATTCACCAACAACCTTTCGCTTTCTGGGTCATTCACGAAGCGGACCTAGAAGCGGCTTTCGGTAGGGACGGTTACGCCATGGTTCCGGTGAAGAGTAGAAGCGGAGATCTATGTCACCGAAATATCGAGGGAGTTAGCGACAAAGCCGGGAGGGGTTTTCAAAAGAACTATTTGAGGGAATCAGACGCGTACTGGTGTTTGGACGGTGGTTGTTTTCCGTTGAACGACGCCCTCGATATGAGATTACAGGAAATCCTGTGATGCAAGGTGGTTACGATTATCTTATGAAGGGTCGGCTATCCTGGCCAACCACCGGGCATGAACAGACTGTGGGGACTCGTGGGGGAGAACGCGCGCACCAAGGCAGCCTGCTAGGGCCACAGGGGGATCGTGGCACGGCTTCCGGCCCACGACGCGGACGTCCACAATCGAGAGCTGGCCGGAAGGACGCCCCTCACGCACGCTTCGGAGTACGGGTTGAAGGACATTCGCACCCTCTCCAGGGAATTCGGCGGGATCTGCCCGGTCTTTCCAGCGGAACAGGAAGGAGGACTTCCATGTCGGGAACAAGTGCCCGGAGAAACAGGCCTTTCGCGGTGACCTGTGCCGCCCTGGGCCTCTGGATCGCGGCTGTGGCCGTGTGTTTCGCGCAGGGGCAAGGGCCTTCGCCCCTGAAGATCGACTGGCTACAGGGTCCGGCCGTCGCCAAACTCTCCGACATGGCCGAGGTGAAGCTTCCCGAGGGCTTCATGTTTGCCCGGGCCGATGACGCGAGGCGGCTTATGGAGGCGATACACAATATCCCTTCCGGACGGGAAGTCGGTCTGGTGACAAAGCCGGGAGACAATTGGTACGCGGTCTTCGAATTCGACGACGTCGGGTACGTGAAAGACGACGAGAAGGCCAACCTGGACGCGGATGCCATGCTCAAGGCGATCAAGCAGGGGAACGAAGAAGGCAACAAGGAGCGTCAGAAGCGCGGCTGGCCTACCATGACGATCGTCGGGTGGGATCAGGCCCCCTTCTACAACGCGCAGACCCACAATCTGGAATGGGCCATCAGAGGCGAATCGTCGGCCCAGCCTGTGGTGAACTTCAATACACGGATACTTGGGCGCAAGGGCGTCATGCGCGTCACGCTGGTCACGGATCCGAACAGACTCAACGAGAACCTGCCTGCGTACAGAGAACTCATGGGGAACTTCGAATTCAAGTCCGGTAGCCGTTATGCGGAGTTCGTTCAGGGCGACAAGGTTGCCCAGTATGGTCTCACGGCTCTTGTGGTGGGCGGCGCAGGAGTGGTGGCAGCCAAGGCGGGTGTGTTCAAGTGGTTGTGGAAGGTGCTCTTGGCAGTGGGGATAGGGTTGGTGGCGCTGCTCAAGAAGTGGTTTGGGGGAAGAAAGGCCTCTCCGCAATAGGCCACGATGCGGAACGAACGGCAATGACTCGGCGTGCTCGTCCGTGCGACCCAAGAGCAGATCTCAAAGCGGCAAGGCACACAGAAATCAAAGAACGATCCTCAAGCCGCCATTCTTGGGTGCCGGCTTTCCGGGCGTCTTGTGTGTTGGACCCGGGTACTCGCCCCTTTCAGGCCGGTTGAACACGCGTACCGAGATGCCCAGCCGGCTCTACACACAACGTATGGACGATCTGATCATCCTGTTTGCCGTTCTTTTCGGGTTCTATGTTGCCGAGTGCGTTTTCAGATTGCCGCCCGGTTCCGTGGCGTTTGTGCGTGTCTGGGGGGCGCGCTGGAAGGTGGCCCGCTCGGAAGATGCGGTGGGAGGTCGGCTGGTGCTGTCCCATCCGCTCCCCTTCTTCTCCGAAACGTACGTATGTGAGCCCTCGCCCGTGGCATTGTCCCCTTGGGGTGTTTCTGGCGAACGGTCGATCACGTACGACGAGATCCGCTGCGTCGAGGTTCACGAAGAGACCGTCCTTGTCAACGATTCGTCTTTCGCGGTATGCGGGAGCAGCACCAAGGCGAGATGGGTAGCGGGTCTGCTCGACGAGCTCAGGCAGCTACCCCCGGATGCCCGCGAAGCGAGGATTCGGCAGACTCTGCGCGAATCGTTTGGTTCCGCCGCTGCTGATTCGCTCCTGCGCGGTCACGGCGTCAGGGGGAGAATTCCCACTTCCCGGAAGACCCTTCGATGGTTGTGCAACCTACTCTTCTTGCATATCTTTCTGGTGTCGCCGGCAGTGATGTGGGCATTCGGAGTGGCTCCTGTCATGGTGATCTTCTTGGCGAGCGTGATGTGCGGGATGTCCGTTGCCGTGTCGATAGTCTACTACCGAGCCCATAAACGATGGTTCCCTGCGGAAGGCAACGCCCGCGTGACGCACTTGATGACGATGCTGCTGTTCCCGCCGGCGGCGGTGAGGGCCGCGGACGTGTTGGGCAGGGATCTTCTGTTCCGATATGAGCCGGTCGCGGTCGCTGCGGTCCTGGCTGAAAGGTCCGAGTTTGAGAGCATGGCAAGATTCCGGCTTCTGGACTTGCTCCACCCGATTGAGCAGCGCTCCGAAGCCGAGCAGTGGTACGGAAATGCCTCGGAACAGGCGCTGGCGGAATTCCTGGCATCGGTCGGGATCAAGGAGTCGGCTCTCCTGGTAGCCCCGGAGTCATGGGACGAGGGCTGTGTGTCGTACTGTCCACGGTGCCTGGTGCAGTACGTGATACCCGAAGGAACCTGCGCCGACTGCCCCGGAATCGCGCTGGTGCGACAACCGGACCAGGGTGAGGGTGTGTGACGAAGGCAAGCGTGCAGCCGGACAGAGAGAGACTGAACCACGAAGGGCCTGCAGCGAAATAACCTCGTCATCTCGCGGGCTCCCCTTCCAGGGGTTAAAACCCATGGCTATTCACAGTGCGCCAGAAGGGCGCGGGCCTCTTCTGCCCTGAACGGGCAGCCCTTGAATAGCCGTAGGTTTCAACCTACGGTAGTGAAGCGAGTGAATACTGCTCTCCAATTCGCCGTGGTTGCAAGGTTCATTTTGCTGCGGGCACAGAGCAAAGACACCACGGGAGCCGATGTCTTGGAATGGTAGACGGAGAGCTATCCTGTGACTTCTTTGTGTCGTGGTGCCTTGTGGTTCGTTTCAGCGGTTGACGAAGGACTCCCGCTGAGCGTTTGCAACCGTTCAGCGCGTGCACGTCTACGTGCGTTTACCTGTGAAGGTGCGTAATGGCGAAGAAATCCGAAGAAGTATACCTCATAGACGGCAGCTCGTACATATTCCGTGCGTACCATGCGATGGGCGGTCTCTCCACCTCCAAGGGAGTGCCTACCGGAGCGATCTTCGGTTTTACGAATATGCTGCTGAGAACCCTCAGGGAACGACAGCCAGGGAAGATCGCTGTGGTTTTCGACGCGAAAGGCCCCACGTTCCGACACGAAAGGTATCCGGAATACAAGGCGAATCGGCCTCCAGCCCCGGAGGATCTGGTGCAGCAGATCCCAAGGATACATGAGATAGTGGATGCCTTCGGGCTTCCTCGGCTCATGGTTCCCGGGTTCGAGGCGGATGACGTGATCGCCACCCTCACCCGTTCAGCCCGGGAACAGGGTCTGCACGTGATGATTGTTGGCAGCGACAAGGACCTGATGCAACTCGTCGAGGAAGGAGTCCTCATGTGGGACCCGCAGAAAGATCAGGTCTACGACGGCGACGCGGTCACCAAGAAATGGGGTGTGCCCCCGGAAAAGCTCGGTGACCTGTTGGCGCTCATGGGAGACAGCTCGGACAACGTCCCCGGAGTCCGCGGCATCGGGCCGAAGACCGCGGCGGCGCTGATCGAGAAGTACGGCAGCGTGCAAGGGGTGTACTCGAACCTGGACAACGTCACGCAGAAGAAGGCCCAGACAAGCCTCTCTGAGCACAAGCAGGAAGCGTTGCTCAGTCGCGAGCTTGTCACGCTGGATGCGCACGTTCCGCTGGAGGTCGGCATCGACGATCTCTCCACCGCGCATCAGGATGACGCGAAACTGCGAGAGCTCTTCAAGGAACTGGAATTCAAGCGCTTTCTCGCGGACCTCCCCGCGACTCAAACCATCGACTACACCGGGTACGAGACCGTCGCCACGCACGAAGCCCTCGATCGAGTCCTGGCGCACCTCACACAGGTAGGGTCGTTCGCAGTGGACACGGAAACCACCTCCCAGCAGCCCGTCCGAGCCGAACTGGTGGGGATTTCTCTGGCAGCCGAAGAAGGGAAGGCCTTCTACATACCGGTCGGGCACGAAGTGGGGACACAACTTCCCAAGGCAGAGGTGCTCCGGAAGATCGCCCCTCTTCTGGAAGATCCAAACATGCTCAAGGCAGGCCAGAACATCAAATACGACATGATCGTGCTGAAGAAGGAAGGAATTGCCATCAGGGGAGTCGTCTGCGACACCATGCTCGCCTCGTACCTGCTCGATCCCGGACGCCGCGGCCATTCCCTCGACGACCTGGCCGAGATCTTCCTCGAACACCGGACCATCCCGATCAAGGACCTGATCGGCACCGGCAAGAAACAGGTATCTTTCGCAGAAGTTGATATCCCCGCAGCCACGACCTACGCGGGCGAAGACGCAGACGTCACCCTGCGCCTCGCTTCCATACTCGGGCCACGGATCGAACAGGAAGGTCTGTCGGAGCTGTTTCAAGGCTTGGAGCTCCCCTTGATCCCTGTGCTCGTCGATATGGAACTCGCAGGAGTCCGCGTGGACATCCCGTATCTCATGGACCTCTCCCGCGAGTTCGGCATCATGGTCGAGAAGAGCGAGAACGAAATCTACCAACTGGCCGGAGAAGAGTTTAACATCAACTCCCCCAAGCAGTTGTCCGAAGTGCTTTTCGTGAAGCTTGGGCTCAAGCCCACCAAGAAGACCAAGACCGGCCCGTCCACGTCGCTGGACGTGCTCGAGACCCTGGCTCTGGAACACGACCTTCCCAGGAAGATCCTTGAATACCGGTCCATCTTCAAGCTCAAGTCCACGTATGTGGATGCGCTCACCGGTCTGGTGAACCCCAGAACCCACCGGATACACACGTCCTACAATCAGGCGGTTGCCGCGACAGGGAGACTCTCTTCGTCGGACCCGAACTTACAGAACATTCCGGTTCGGAGCCCCGAGGGTCGCAAGATCAGGAAAGCCTTCGTTCCCGAGAAGGGCCACGTCTTCGTGGCAGCAGACTACTCCCAGATAGAGCTGCGGGTCATGGCCCACCTGTCTGGAGACAAGCGACTCCGGGATGCCTTCGCCGGAGGAGAGGACGTCCATGCGATCACCGCCGCGAGCATTTTCGGGTGTTCTCCGGCGCACGTCACTCCGGAGATGAGACGCAAGGCCAAGGAGATCAATTTCGGGATCATCTACGGCATGGGTCCGTTCAATCTGGCCAGCCGGATCGGTGTGGGGCTCAAGATGGCCAAGAAGTACCTCGAGGACTACTACTTCATGTATGCGGGGGTCAAGGAATACATGGACAAAGTCCCCGAACAGGCAGCGAAAGACGGGTACGTCTCCACAGTGCTGGGACGAAAGCGTTTTCTTCCCGACCTGAAGAATCCCAACAAGATTGCGCAACAAGCTGCTCGTCGGATGGCCGTCAACACCACGATTCAAGGGAGCGCTGCTGACATCATCAAGCTGGCGATGATTCACGTGCACAAAGTGCTCGGCGATTCCGGCCTTGCCGCACGGATGATCCTTCAAGTGCATGACGAGCTGATTCTGGAAGTTCGGGAAGACTGCGCAGACGAGGCAGCGAAACTCCTCAAGAGAGAGATGGAAGGGGCATATCCCTTGAGCGTGCCCCTGGTGGTCGACACCGCCACAGGAACGAACTGGGACGAGGCGCACTAGATGAAAACCCCACTGGAAGCCTGGATAGTGACCATAGGCAACGAAATCATCAACGCGGTCATTAGCGACACGAACCGGGAGACGATCTCCCGCGAGCTCAGGGCAGTCGGCATCGAGGTCAAGGGGATGCTCTCCGTGGGAGACGACCCGGACAGGATCGTCGACGCACTGCGCACGGCCATGGAAAGGGCTCAGGTGACCGTGGTTTCGGGAGGTCTCGGCCCGACGGAAGACGACAAGACCACCGCGGGAGCAGCCCGGTTTCTCGGCGTCCCCATGGAGACCGATCAGGAACAGCTTACTCGCATCGAGGAGCGCTTCCGTCAATGGGGTCGTCCCATGGCCCCGAGCAACGCGAAGCAGGCGCTTTTTCCCGTGGGGGCAAGGCCTATCCCCAATGATTACGGCACGGCTCCGGGGTTTTCCATCGAGAGCGACGGCCACATGGCCCTGTTCTTCCCTGGAGTCCCCAGGGAGTTGACCCGCATGCTCAGGGAGCGTGGCATGCCCGCCATATTTGAGCGCTTCGGCACTTCCGGCGCAGTCTTCGGGAAACGGATGCTCCACGTGTACGGAATCTCCGAGTCGAAGCTGCAAGAGATCCTGGCCGACGTGTCCTCGGATGAAGAGGACTACCATCTCGCGTTTCTGCCGAGATTCCCCATCATCAGATTGCGGGTGGATGTGCGCGGACCCAGCCGGGAATCCGTTGAGGCCAGGCTGGACGAACGAGAACAGGCCATACTCGACCGGATCAGCGAGAACGTGATCTCCACGGACGGTCGTTCCATGGAACAGGTGGTGCTGAATCTGCTGGAGGCCAGGGGGCTGACTCTCGCTCTGGCAGAATCCATTACCGGTGGGATGATCGGTGAAATGCTCACCCGAGTTCCGGGGAGTTCCCGGACCTTCATGGGGTCGGTGGTGAGCTATTCGAACGAGATGAAAGCGCGCGTGCTGGGAGTGTCCGAGGAAACCCTACGGACCCACGGCGCGGTATCCCATGAGTGCGCGGTAGAGATGGCCCTTGGTGCCGCGAGGGTAGGGGAGGCGGACGTCGGAATTTCAGCCACAGGAATTGCGGGCCCTGACGGAGGAAGTCCGGAGAAGCCCGTGGGCACGTTCTTCATTGGATTGGTTACGCCTGAGGCGACTCTCTCCAGGGGGTTCCTGCTTCCCGGTCAACGTGAGTGGGTGAAGACTCTGGCCGCGATGCAAGCTCTGGACCTGCTGAGGAGGCATCTGTCCGGACTGCGCATGCACGGAACGGCGTGAGAGGGGCGGGAGGGTAGGGCCTGCCGCGAAACAACTCTGTCATCTGTCGCGTTCGAGTTCCATTGGCTGGAACCCATGGCTATTCAGGGTGGATCCAAGGGAGCGGGACTCTGTCGGCCTGGAAGGGCGAACACGTCATAGCAGCGGGTTTCGACCCACGGGAGACAGGACGAGTGGATACGGTCCACCACTTGATCGCAGTCGCAAAGCAAGGTTTGTGTCGTGTCTTGCGGGCCCCTAGTAGAAGAGCGCGACCTGGAAGAACGCGCCGCTCCAGCGGGCTTTGAGGGTCACATCGGAGGGGACGAGGGCATTTGTGCCGTTGTAGGCCATGGCATCGTTGATGGTGAGCTTCATGTCGCTCCATCGGTACCCGAGTTCCAGAGAGGCGGAAAACGTAGCATGCCCGAAAAGACTCGTTTCCCACACCGCGGGCCTCAAACCACCTGCAAGTTCGAACTCGGTAATCCTGGTTTCGTCTTTATCGCCGAGAGCCCTTCCCAGAGGAACCGGAAAACGTACCCGGCTCTCAAGCGTGACCGGCACTTCCTTGATCCGCAGCGGCAAAGCCCTCGCGTGGAGTCCGGCAGTCACCGAATGCGGCCCCGTGTACTGCGCGAAATACTGACCGTCAAGGGAGCGACGATCCCACAATTTCGGTCGGTCCGCGGTATAGTCTGCGCTGACTCCTAGCCGAAAGTACGGGAAACGGATCACGTCGATATCCAGGCCCACTCGCTTGGCGCTCAAGTCAAGTGTCGACACGGAATCCAAATTCGTGTCGAGCGTTCCACTGAAGGCACGGTCATCCTCCAGGTACCACCTGAAGCCAAGTCTGTCTATGTAGAGTTCCCCGAAGAACTCACGGAAAGGCGCAATGCCATCGCTTATCCCAAGAGCCTTCTTCAGGTCCACTTCCCCTGCGTTGCTGCGCAGGCTTGCTGCGTCGAGCTTGGCCAGAAAGACCCTCGCGTGCGTGGTTGCCCGGAAGTCAGACCAGTCGAACCACGATGACTGCCCCCATGCCACGTTCCCCTGGCAGGCAAGAACCATCAGCGCACATAGCAGCCCCGACCAAAATCTGACGTTCGTGCTCTTGCGCTCGTTCAATCGTCACCTCTTGCTTGATCAGACGGGAGAACAATCGTCTACCTTACGTCACGACAATAGCCCATTTGGAAACTCCCTGTCAAGGATTTCCTCCGGCCATGAAGCTCCGTTGAAGCCTGAACGTGCACCAAGGTCTTGAATCCGGCACGGAGATCGAGTATGCTTGATTCGGGAATCAACATCCCTTCCCGCTCTGTTCTTCAAAATCTGCCCAGGGACGGAGGTCGCATTGGCTTCTGGAAAGAAACCGAGACTCCTTCTCGCAAAGCCCGGTCTTGACGGACACGATCGCGGTGCCAAGGTCATCGCCCATGCCCTCAAGGACGCAGGGATAGAAGTAATCTACACAGGCCTTCACCAAACGGTTGAGGCCATCGTCCAAACCGCGATTCAGGAAGACGTGGACTTTGTGGGTTTGTCCATCATGTCCGGAGCCCATGTTCCTATATGCAGGAAACTCTTTCGACTGCTCGGGGAGAAGGGGGTCAACGACATCGCGGTACTCGTGGGCGGGGTGATTCCAAGTCGGGACATCCCGGTGCTCAAGGAGATGGGCGTCGCGGAGGTGTTTCCCGGAGGATCGGACCTCGACGCGCCCGCAGCATTCATACGCCGATACCTGAACGAACCGACTACCTAACACCAATGACCGCGCCGCCAAGTGAGAAGTCGGGAATTCCCCTTCCCGAGAAATCGTTCACCGCGAGGTTCGTGGAAAACCGATAGAGAAAGGATTCACCACAAGGACACGAAGACACAAAGAAGATTGCCTTATGATTTCTTGGTGTGTTTGTGCCTTCGTGGTCTGATTATTGGTTGGAAGAACTGATCGCTGTGAACAGTTGCCGTCCCGATGGGGGCGCGACGTTGGATCCGATACCCAAGGGGGCCGCCATGAATCAGCCGACAGAGCCGTACAAGCCGGCACATCACATCCGCGTCGTCACCGCCGCGTCGCTCTTTGACGGGCATGACGCGGCCATCAACATAATGCGGAGAGTGCTCCAGGGATCCGGTGCGGAAGTGATCCACCTCGGACACGACCGATCCGTCGCGGAGATCGTCCACGCAGCCATCCAGGAAGATGCCCAGGCCATAGGGATAAGCTGCTATCAGGGCGGTCACATGGAGTTCTTCAAGTACGCGGTCGACATGCTCAGAGAGCACGAGTGTTCGCATATCAAGGTCTTCGGCGGCGGGGGAGGCGTCATCGTAGCTGACGAGATCAGGGAGCTGGAAGAGCACGGCGTGGCCAAGATCTACAGCCCGGACGACGGCCGCGTCATGGGCCTTCAGGGGATGATCAACCATTTCCTGCAACTCGCGGATTTCCCCACGGCAGATGGTTCCCTCGACGGGGACCTGGCGAAGCTCAATCCGCGTAACTGGAAACTGATCGCACACATGATCACCGCTGCGGAGGTGGCCAAGGAATCTGCAAACGGCAATCTGCCGCGTATCAAGGCAGCCCTGAAAGGCAGGATCCAAGACAGGAGAGTGCCGGTGCTCGGCATCACGGGAACAGGCGGCGCAGGCAAGTCGTCCCTGACCGATGAGATAGTGCTCAGGTTCCTCAACGATCAGAAGGACAAGACAGTCGGGGTCGTCTCAGTGGACCCGACCAGACGCAAGTCCGGAGGAGCGCTGCTTGGAGACCGTATCAGGATGAATTCGATCAACACCGACCGAGTCTACTACAGATCGCTCGCGACCCGAGCCGCGGGGCTGGAGATCCCGGGCCACATGGAAGAAGCCATAGACGTACTCAGGGCTGCGGGGTTCGACCTGATTATCGCTGAGACCGCGGGCATCGGGCAAGGCGATGCGGCCATCGTGCCGTTGGTGGATGTCTCGCTTTACGTGATGACCTCGGAATTTGGTGCGCAGAGCCAGCTCGAGAAGATCGATATGCTCGACTTCGCGGACATCGTGGCAGTGAACAAGTTCGACCGGAAGGGCTCGGAGGACGCGCTGCACGACGTGCGCAAACAGATCCAGCGAAACAGGCTCGAGTTCAGCCGGCCGCTCGAGGACTTCGAGGTGTACGGGACCATCGCATCGAGGTTCAACGATGACGGGGTAACGAGCCTCTATGTGGGCATCATCGAGGCGATCAACGCCAAGACCGGCGCGAATTGGACGACCCGACTCGAAACCCGGCCGGATAAGAAGCCCTCGTCACGGACGATTATCATCCCCGCGGAGCGCGGCTCGTACCTGTCCGACATCGCGGACACGATCCGCAGATACCACACCTGGGGGAAGGAACAGGAAGAGCTGGTCCGCAAGATCTGGCACCTCGACGAAGCATCGAGGGCGCTGAGGGAAGACGGCACTCATGAGTCGGAGGCGCTGAGGTCGATCAAGGATCTTCAGGAGACC
The DNA here is from genome assembly GCA_040755955.1 of Thermodesulfobacteriota bacterium. GTDB lineage: Bacteria > Desulfobacterota > Desulfomonilia > Desulfomonilales > Desulfomonilaceae > JBFMAA01. Next base: position 58,919 of record JBFMAA010000009.1, on the reverse strand, counting down.
ATCGAGCGCCGACTCGACCCGAGGGCGCTGCGGCTGGTAGGAGAATGGGAGGATATCAAGCAGACATACTCCGGGGACGAGCTGGTGTTCAAGGTCCGAGGGAGAGAGCTCAGGTCCAGGATGCGCAATCGGACGCTGAGCGGGACCTCGCTTCCCCGGGTGGTGCTTCCGAGGTTCACGGACCGTGGTGAGATCCTCAGGTGGCGGCTCAAAGAGAACCTTCCCGGCATGTTTCCCTACACAGCGGGAGTGTTCCCGCTCAAGCGAGCGGACGAAGATCCCACCAGAATGTTCGCGGGCGAAGGGGACGCGTTCAGAACCAATCGTCGGTTCAAGTACCTGTCCGCGAATTACGAAGCAAAACGCCTCTCCACCGCGTTCGATTCCGTGACCCTGTACGGTCGTGATCCTGAAGTAAGGCCGGACATATACGGCAAGATCGGCACTTCGGGGGTATCGATCTGCACCCTGGACGACATGAAAGAGCTCTATTCGGGGTTTGATCTCTGTTCGCCGAACACGTCGGTATCCATGACCATCAACGGGCCCGCGCCGATGATTCTGGCCATGTTTTTCAACACTGCCGTGGAACAGCAGATGGAGCGGTTCCGCCAGGAGAAGGGCCGTGAACCGTCCAAGGAAGAGGCCGCAACGATCAAGGCGCAGACGTTGAGCCAGGTGCGGGGCACGGTCCAGGCGGACATACTCAAAGAGGATCAGGGCCAGAACACGTGTATCTTTTCCACCGATTTTTCCCTCAAGATCATGGGCGACATCCAGGAATACTTCATCAGGACTGACGTGCGGAATTTCTACTCGGTGTCGATCTCGGGGTATCATATCGCGGAGGCGGGAGCCAACCCGATCACCCAGCTTGCGTTCACGCTGGCCAATGGATTCACATATGTGGAGTACTATCTGTCCAGGGGAATGCATGTAGACGATTTCGCTCCGAATCTGTCGTTTTTCTTCTCCAACGGCCTCGAACCCGAGTACAGCGTCATCGGGAGGGTGGCCAGACGCATCTGGGCCGTTGCCATGAGAGAAAAATACGGCGCAAACGAGCGTTCCCAGAAGCTCAAGTACCATATTCAGACCAGCGGCAGATCGCTTCATGCGCAGGAGATCCAGTTTAACGACATAAGGACCACGCTTCAGGCCTTGATCGCGATATACGACAACTGCAACTCGCTGCACACCAACTCGTACGACGAAGCGATCACCACGCCGAGCGAAGAGTCGGTACGCCGTGCCCTGGCGATCCAGTTGATCATAAACAAGGAATGGGGCATCAGCAAGGTCGAGAATACCAACCAGGGAAGCTTCATACTCGAGGAGTTGACGGATCTGGTGGAAGAGGCCGTGCTCGAGGAGTTCGACCGAATCTCCCAGCGGGGCGGGGTCCTGGGAGCCATGGAGACCGGCTACCAGAGAACCAAGATCCAGGACGAATCGCTGTACTATGAGTCGCTCAAATCCAGCGGGGAGTATCCGATCATCGGGGTGAACACGTTCCTCAACCCGCACGGCGCGGACACGGGCCTCTTGTGCGTGGAACTGGCTCGAGGCACGGAAGAGGAGAAGCAGTCCCAGCTTGACCGGCTCGCGGAGTTCAAGGAGCGCAACGAGGGCAACTCCGAAGCAGCTCTGAGGAGGCTCCACCAGGTGGCGGTCAGCAACGGCAACATCTTCGAAGAGCTCATGGAAACCGTGAAGTACGCGTCCCTCGGCGAAATCAGCAGGACCCTGTTCCAAGCGGGAGGGCAATACCGCAGGAATATGTAGGGACGGTGCGGTCTTGTTGGAGGCATGATCGTGTAGCAGGCTGTCGGGGGCAGCAAAGGGTTTTCTGTGTGGACAGAGGTTCTGGCGAAAACAATTCCAGGTGTTTTGCGAAGTGGGCGGCGTGCTGAGAGATCATTTTGCGCTGTCAGGGGATTGATGGTAAGACGTTGACTAATAGGCAGCCCCCAAGCCTTTGGAAGTCGTGGCACACTGGACGAGGGGAATCGTGACCAGGAAGAACGAGAAATTGATGCCGCAACGTCCCATAGAAGACAGGATAAGGTCGTTTGCGGCAGATCTGGCAAGAAGACTTCGGAGCCAAATTGACGACCGCGTGGCAGAAATGGACAACGACAATCTTTCCCATTACCTGATCTATCGAGTATTGGGTGTTTCAGACGAAGAGGGGAGTCTCATTGATATCTACCAGAACAAGGGCCGGTTTCTGTACAAGTACGCTGGGTCGTTTCTCGAAACGGTTTGCAAGTGGTGTCTGCAGGAAAGGTTTCCTGAAGCAGTTGCCGTCAGAATACCAAATACTGAAGGCAAGAGGCCGAAAACCTTTGAAATTGATTGTCTGGTAGGGACTGATGCCATTGAGATCAAATGGAGAGACGCCACAACGGATGGCGACCACATTACGAAGGAACACACCAGGATCAAGGTGATAGCGGGGGCTGGCTTTACCCCAATAAGGGCTATGTTCTATTACCCGAATCTCGCTCAGGCAATCCGTATCCAGCAGACCCTTGAGACGCTCTACACGGGGATTGGTGGTCATTATTATTTTGGAGACGCAGCTTGGACATACCTTCAGACAACCACTGATATAGACCTGAGAGCGATCCTGGAACGACTCGCAGCGGAGAAGGCAAGGCAATGATGAGGGCAGAAGTATATGAGGGTGATTGCCTGGAGATTCTGAAGACACTCCCAAACGACAGTGCGAACTTGATCTATCTTGATCCCCCTTTCTTCACACAAAAGGTGCATTCCCTTAGGACGAGAGACAGGCTAAAGGAGTTCTCGTTCAAGGATATCTGGGCGTCCCACGAGGAATACATAGCCTTTCTGAGGGTACGCTTGCTGGAGATGTACAGGGTCTTGTCGGGAGCCGGCTCAATATTCTTTCATTGTGATCGAAACTCCTCACACATAGCAAGACTTCTACTGGACGAGATATTCGGGGAGGCCATGTTCCGGAGCGAGATCATTTGGCACTATCGGCGATGGTCAAATGCTGCGGCGTCACTTCTCCCCGCGCACCAAACGGTATACTATTACACAAAATCGGACAGCTATACCTTCAACTCAATTTACGAGGATTACTCTCCATCGACCAACGTGGATCAAATCCTTCAACGTAGAAAGCGAGACGAGTACGGAAAGTCGGCATATGAAAGGAGTGATTCCGGAGAGATAGTCCCAAACGGGGGAAAGAAGGGGGTTCCTCTTTGCGATGTATGGGATATTCCCTATCTTAATCCCAAAGCGAAAGAGCGCGTCGGGTACCCGACCCAGAAGCCCATTCTGCTGCTGGAGCGTATCATAAGGCTCGCAAGTAGAGAAGGGGACTTGGTGCTTGACCCGTTTTGCGGTAGTGGCACAACTGTGGTGACTGCGAATATGTTGAGACGGTGCGCTGTAGGTATAGACATTTCTCATGAAGCTGTTGAAATCACGAAGGACAGACTGCATAACCCAGAGAAATCCGAATCCAATCTGTTGGAAAAAGGCAGGGAGTCCTATATTAATGCTGATCAGGAAATCTTGAGACTGCTGGACGGCATATCATTTGTTCCTGTCCAGAGAAACCGTGGAATCGACGCGATCCTGCGGGATGACGTGAACGGACACCCGATCCTTGTGAGAATACAGCGGCCGCATGAAAGTTTACTCGATGCAGCGAATCTGTTGTTCAAGGCTGCCAAGGGCAAGTCCGCGGCCATTCTGTTCTTAGTAATTACGAACAAAGAAGGTCTGCTCTTTGCCGAGTCTCAGATGTTTCCGGAAATTACGCTGGTTGACGCTCCGTCTCTTATCATGAAAGAGATTATCTCGAGGCGGAAGAACTTGGAGAGTGCACGTACTGCCGAAAAATTAGTAGATATTGTGATCTAATGTGGCTCGATATTAGGGCTGTAGCCCGGAACAAGGAGTCAATTATGGGTAACATTCCCCAAGACGTGGACGACATATTCAGAAGACTGGAGAAGGAGGTTTGGTGGTTGCAGATCCACTGGAAGACCTACCATCAGCTTTTCAACCACTCCAAGTCACGATTCCAGATGCTGCATGAATGCTGTGATGCCGCCTTTTCATGCATCCGGAACGCGCTCGAGACCGAGATTCTCATGTCATTGTGTAGACTCACGGACGACGACAAAGACGTACTCTCACTCAAGAAACTCCACGGCCAAATAGGGAAGAATGGGCAGGAAGAACTTGGACGGAAGCTTCGAGGCACGTGGAAATGTATCCTCAAGAAGCGGCAGCAGATTGAGGAGCACCGCAACAACCGGCTCGCGCACCTCAACCGGGAGATTGCCCTGAACGAGCGCCCAGGCCCAGGTCCCATCATGGCCAAAGAGTTGGAAGGTGCAATAACCGCACTCCAGGAATACCTGAGCACCATTAGGAGTCATTTTACGCAAGCCCCGGCGTTCGCATCCGATGTACTAACGGTGGGCGATGGTGAGACCCTGGTCTCGTTGATCAGGGATGGCTTGCGACTCCGGGAGTTGATCAGAGAGGGGAAAGTGTGTCCTAAAGATGTGAGAGGAGGGAAATGGGCCGATGTCTGGGAGGAGGGTTCAAGAAAGGCATCAGCAGGTGATTTCTTGATATTGCCGGGTCCTTCGTCAGCAAGGGAAAATCCAGCTCGGAACAAGGCCCAAGAGGTGGGCCCATCACCAGAATGATCCGAAAGCCGGGTTTCCGTACCTGTCACGGGAAATGCCATGAGCATCGAAGTGGAAACACAATTTGGTTCTCGAGCACCCTCGGGAGCCGGCGGTTCCGCTGTTCCTTCGCGGACACGAGCAGCTCCCACCAACACTCCGGACGATGTCCGGCTCAGCAAGAACGAAGCTGCCCGACGACCCGACGCCTTCTTCAGGAATGGTTTGCCGACGACTCCGGGTATGATGAAGAGGTGTGGCCTCAGGTAAAACGGCTCATCGAAGATAACCGGCTTTCACCGAGAAGGCGTTTCAGTGATTGAGTTGATTGACCAGGACTCCGAGACTCTGGGTGCATACGCACCTTGACTCCAGGTGGACACAAGCGCTGACTGAGATACTCTCGAAGAAGATGGCCGTCCCGCGAAGGAGGCAGTCGTGAGCACTGCTACAGAGACTTTTCGGTCCGGGGATGCGAAGAGATTTCAGCGATGGGAAAGAATCCGTCACGAGCATCGCGTGTTCCTCCTCCGCAAACCTGTCGACGTCGAAGTTTGGTTTGATGACGGGCTCTGGAAGGTCCGCTGCGACGCTCTCGGCATATCCGGGTACGCAGAAGACTACCAAGAGGCGCTGGAGACGTTCGAGTCCGACTTCGGAGATTGCTGGGACTGCATCGCCACGGAGGATGACGACCAACTCGGGGCAGACGCCCTTGCACTGAAGAGAGGGCTTCTCGACATCGTCGACACCGCGGAGTCGCCGGAGTGAGCTCCTACCGCACTTCTGCCTGGGCATGGGCGTGCCGGCACAAGAGAGGTTCAGACATGACAAGCAAGGAAGCAGCTCTTAGGACCATCCAGGACCTCCCGGAAGACGCTTCGTGGGAAGACATCCTGGAACGTATTCACTTCGTGGCCGGTGTCCGCAGAGGCCTCCGGGACCTCGATGAAGGAAAGGGGCTCGCTCACGAAAGGGTGCGTGAGGAGTTCAGCACATGGCTTTCGAGCTGACCTGGTCGCGGTTGGCTCGGCTCGATCTCAAGGACTTTGCAGGTTTTGTGGCTGAAGACAACCGCTTGGCTGCAAGACGCTTCGTGAAGAGCGTGTTTCAGGTCATCGAACGATTGGTGGACTATCCGGAGTCCGGTCGAGTAGTCCCGGAGTTCGGCGATCCCTCTATCCGAGAGATCATTCGGAAACCCTGCAGGATCGTCTACAGAGTTGATCGAGAAAACCGGATGATCGAGATAGTACGAATATGGCACTCGGCCCGAGGCACGCCTGATATCGAATAGGCCGTTCAACTCACTTCCTCTTTGAGGTCTTCGCCGAGACGGTGACGGGGGGAGGGCCTGGGTTGAGACCAGGGAGCTGGACAGGCCGGCGTATGGAGTTCCTCATGCACGTGCTGAACATTCACGAAAGAGAATTGCCGTTCCCTGCCGATCAGGTCGGAAAGCTGATCGACACGCTCTCGTCTCCCGAGGACGCGCTTTGGCCCAAGGAGCTGTGGCCGCCCATGCGGTTCGATCGCCCGCTCTCTGTGGGCGCGGTGGGAGGGCATGGGCCTGTCGGGTACGAGGTCGAAGACTATGTGCCGGGGATTTCCGTGCGATTCCGGTTCCGCGCGCCGAAAGGGTATGACGGCTTCCACGAGTTTCGTGTCATCGCTGTGTCGTCCGAAAGGGCCGTACTGCGCCACACCATCGAGATGACCGCGCACGGGATCGCGGTGCTCTCGTGGCTTTTGGCGATCAGGCCGCTGCACGACGCGCTCCTGGAAGATTCTCTTGCCCTCGCAGAGGCATCCCTTGGCCTGAAACCGCGTGTCATCCCATGGTCTTGCCGGGTGAGATTATTGCGTCGGCTCCTCTCTCGTGGGAAGACCCGTCCGCAACAAGCGCCCATTCCTTTTCCGTCCGGGGCGCGTGTTGACAAGTCGGTGATTTCTGATTAAAATACCACTATCCAACGGACAAGGGAGCCCCAATTGAGAACGCGAAGACTTCTGGCGTGTGTGGTGTTTGTCGCTGCCGCGGTCATGTGTGCGTCAGCGCCGGCGTCGGCCAAAATAATCAAAGGTTACCAGGGCATCGAACTGGGCATGGATTCTGCCACGGTCGTCAAGCTGCTCGAGACGAACAAAGCGGACATCATCCGTCTCAAAGGACAAAACGGCGTGTCTGCCATGATCAAGAACGACAAGTTGTTCAGGCACGCGGATTTCCTCTTTGATGAGTCCGGCGTCCTGCGAGAGATCGTCCTGTTCATGCGCGAGGTCGTGAAGGAATCACGCATTATAAGCAGGATCAATACCCAGTACAATATCAACCTGTCGAGGGACAATACCATAGTGCGAGACGGGGTCGCGGTGAGCGTGAAAGGGAACACCGTGCTCATTAGAGACGCGCAGAAGATGGTCGTGAAAGCCCCTGCCAAGACCAAGGAACCACGCGGAGCAGAATAGCCGACCTGCCCTGTCCGCTCTCGGAGCGACTGGGAGCCGCAACCAGGCGGCTGAGAGCCCCAACCTGGCGGCTGAGAGCCGCAGCCAATGATCGCGGTGTACCTTCCTCGGCTCGCACGTGCTCCGATGGCGGGGACGGTTAGTGCGGCGCATTACACACCACAGGCTGCCGGCGGGGAAGAACAGCCACGAACCAGGAAGGCACTGAGACACAAAATGAATCAAAGAGCAATCTTCCGGCTTCCATTCTTGGGAGCAGGGTTTCTCGTTGTATCTGTGCCGTGATGGTTCATGCTCTCGCCGGCGGGCTGAAGGGTTCCTTGGCACCTAGCCCAGGAGCATCAACGCAAGAACGAAACCGGCGAGGCACCCGAACCCAGCCACATCTTCACGGGAGAAGCGAAGCGGATTATACTCGGAGCGAACAGCTCCCCGCCGATAACCCTTGGCCACCATAGCGGTCGCAAGGATGTCTCCCCGTCTGAACGCGCCTGTTAGTGCCGGTCCAAGTATGGCTGCCGTGCTTCCGGCCCGCGACAAGATGCCGCCAGCGCGGAAATCCACACCTCGAGCCTTCTGCGCTTCCACAAGGGTTTCCAACTCGTGTTGCAGGATCGGCACGAAGCGCATTGCCAAGACGAGAAGCAGCGCGAAGTCCTCCAGTGGGCCCCGCGAAATCCGGAGGGCTCGGCCGCATTTCTGAATGGCCGCACTCAGTTGCACCGGGGTAGTGGTGAACGCAAACACCATGCAGACCATCATGGCAAGGAGAATTTGCGCGGAGAGCAAACCCCCGCGCTGAAGTCCTTCCACAGTGAAGGGCAACTCCCTGCCGAATGTGGTGACCGGTGCCCCGTCAGTGTGGAAGAAGGCGTTTGTTGCCGCACCGATGAGCACCAGCCAGATCACCCGCCGCGCTCCCGAGGCCCAAACTCGGCGGCCGACCCGGCACAAGAGCGCCAGCGTGAGCACCCCCGCAGCGTTCAACAACACCTGCAAGGGCGCACCAGACACAAATATTCCGATCAATGCCGCGGCAAGACCCACGAGCTTGGTCCGCGGGTCAAGTCTGTGCACCAACGAGTCAACCGGCATGTATTCGCCGAGCGCTATTCCCGCAAGGGATTTTCCCATAGCCGCACCGTAACCGTTCAGGGCGCATCCGTCTTCCGACGTGAGAACACACCACAAAGCCACCAAGGCACGAACAAATCAAGAGACAATGCTCAGGCGGCCCATTCCTGGGCACAGGCTTCTGGCTCTGTTTGTCGCCTGGTGGTCCGTTTGCTTGTCTGCCGGGCTGAGGGCTTGCTCGACGTGACGCACATTGGTATCATGCTCCATCAGCCGCGTTCAGGAAGAAAGATGACCGACACACGCACTCCCGATCTCACCCTGCTCGGAACCGCTTCAGTCAAGTACCCGCGCAGTCCCGAAGAAGCGAAGCTCGAAGCGTTTTCGAACAGGTACGCGTTCCGGGACTACACCATCGAGTTCGACTGCCCTGAGTTCACCAGCCTGTGCCCCATCACCGGACAGCCAGATTTCGCACGAATTACCATCACCTACGTGCCGGACAAGCTCTGCATCGAGTCCAAATCCCTGAAGCTCTACCTCGGCTCGTTCAGGAATACCGGCATGTTCCATGAGGAGATCACCAACAGGATTCTGGAGGATCTGACGGCCGCATGTCAACCCAGATCGATGCGAGTGGTGGGAAGGATGAATCCCAGAGGCGGTATCTCAATACAGGTGACCGCGGAGTACGTCAACCTCGACCTCGCTCATGAGTGACAGGGGGACGGGGTAGGTCGAACCCGAGCGCCGCCATCGCCTCGCCCGGCCATGACCGTAATCATGGAGAGGAGCATCCTCCCCCCGTCGTGACAGCTATCGAGTGCGTCCCTCTTTACATTTGCCGGCGTGTCCTGCTATTGATACCCGACTACGAAAGGAGGTCCACCCATGCTGCCCGACGGAATAGAACTGAGACCCATGAAGGGACGGGACCTGGACGCGGTGCTTGGCATTATCCGCGCACACGACGAGGACGACTTCGAGGAAGCCGAGGAATCATACGAAGAATCCGGAGTCGAGGGTCAGTACGTCCTGACCGAGCACGGAAAAGTCGTAGGCGTGACCGGGTGCCGACCAATAGAGGTGTCCGACAACAGCTATTGGCTGTCGTGGACCTACCTTGCGCAGGAGGCCCGCGGACGAGGCCTTGGTCGCGCAATGCTGGATCAGCTCATGGCAGACCTCACTGAGCAAGGAGCGCGCAAACTCTTCGTGAACACGAGTGACTACGCGGAGCCCGACGAAGATCCCCTGTACGAGGACGCGCATAAGCTCTATGAAGCCTTGGGGTTCAGGCTTGAGCTTTCGTACAAGGATTACTATGCTCCTGGAGAGAGCCGGCTGACGTACGCGCGAAGACTCGGAGCATTGTACGGCCTGCGCCCCAAGATCGAACCGGACGACGGCGGAGTCGAACTGGTGGAGGTGTTCGAGATAGACGAGACGGAAGGGGCTTTTGCCATCGACTGGGATTATGCGGAGGATGAGTCGATGTTCTCGGCCGAAGACCTCGAAAGGATGACCCGCGAGGCTCGTGATGCCGATGCGCGTTGCATATTCATCGGCTTTCCCTCGAGCCTCGTCCGAGTGGCCGAAGCGATGAAGCAATCGCGCTTTGTGGAATGTGGTCGCCTCGTGGATTTCTTCGAGGACGGCCTCGATGAAGTCCATTATCGTTTGGACTTGTAGCTTCTGCGGCCTGCCGGGTCGCACGATTCACCCACGAGAGGGAGCAACATGCGCAATACAGTGACGATTGTAGCGATCATGTGTGCGGTCGCAGTCATGATGGTGGGGTGCGGAGCCGACAGGATTCCGGATTCGCCCATTTCCGGTTCCGGGGCTGCCAGGGCGGAGCTCATCGACCTGGACAAGGTGCTGAAGATCATGGCCGACACGATCAAGGAACTGGAGCCCAAGAAGGCCGCTGATTCGACTGGGCCCAAGACCGACGCAGCGATCGACAAACAGGAGACACCCAAGGCTCCGACCGCGCGGGACACGATCAAGGAACTGGAACCCAAGAAGGCCGCTGATTCGACTGGGCCCAAGACCGACACCGCGACAGAAAAACAGGAGACACCCAAGACGCCCACTGCCCAGAACAAGATCAAGGAGAAGGAGTTCGTCACGAAGTTCGCGGAGAATCTGAACCAAGCGGCTGTCTACTCCAAGCCCATTGGCGTCGCCATGCTGCAGAACGGCACCGTGCAAGGGTTCGAAGACCCGAACAAGAACAACACCAAGGACGGGTCTGACGAAAAGGAGCTCTTCAAGGTTCAGTTTGACGACAAGCAGAAGCGGCTCGTCGCGTCCGACAGGAACGGGTACCATCGTGATCATAGCTTCGGCATGGGCATGGGCGGGTTTTTCATGGGCTACCTGCTGGCGAGCATGATGAACAGACACCAGGCAGCCGGTCTCAACCCGAACCGGTTCGACAACACGAAGATGTCCCAACCCGGATACCACAAGGCCGCGACTACTCAAGCCCGGACGCCGAGAACCGGGGGAACGTCGGGGAAGTCGGGAACGGCGCGCAGTCGCGGCGGCTCAGGAGGGTTTTCCCGCGGCGGCAAGTAGTGGAACTTCTCACGTTCTCATGAAAAAAGGGGGTCAGCCTGTGTGATATCAGCCGCTTATCCGACTGAGTTTATATAATATACCCAGCGCCCCTTTTTTCATGCTTCGTTGTGCCCGCCCCGCGGGCATGGGGATTCTCATGTGAATACGGATTCTGGGGGAAGGGGCGTCTCGAAAAACGCCCCTTCCCCCAGACCCCCATAGCGCTAACTTGGCGACGGCCGAATTCGACATCTAGGCAGTCATCCCCCTCCCCCTGCCCCTTCCCACGAGGGGAGGGGGATCGGAAGCCATGGGCGTCAAATTACCCGCTTGCCACGCCACAGGGTCTTCGGCCCTTGGGTCCCGGTGCTGAAGCATCCGGCTATTCTCAGTCGCCCCTACGGGGCTTGGGAGAGGCGGAGTCCCGGAGGGACAACTGACAACAGCCGGGTCTTCTAGGGCCGGGGAATGAGGGACGGTGGCCCTTATTTTGACGCCTATGGGGGGTCGGAAGCCCCTTCCTCCCGTGGGGGGGTATCCGCAAGCCTCTCCGTTCATGGCAGGGTATTCGGAAAGCCTCTCCTCCGGACGGAGAGGGCAGGGTGAAGGGGAATTCTTGACGCCACGGTCGGGCTATTTGGCCGCCTGTGCCCCTGACTGAGAATTGATTGAGCAATGAGCCACACCGCCCCACGTGCCGACCAAGAAGATCTGACCCCATCCCAGCTTGTGGTATTGCTGGCGTCTATTCTTGTGGTGGCACTGTGCGGGATCGCGTATGAGCTGATCATCGGAACCGTGTCGAGCTACCTTCTCGGCAACAGCGTGTACCAGTTCTCGATCACCATTGGGCTGTTCATGTTTGCGATGGGCTTGGGCGCGTATCTGTCGAAGCTCTTGGTGACCGAGCTGGTGACCGGGTTTGTCCTGATCGAGATAGCGGTCTCGCTGGTTGGCGGTTTGTGCAGCCTGGTCCTGTTCCTAGTGTTTCCCTATTTCTCTTTCTACAGGCCGGTCATGTACACGTTGATCGTGGTGATCGGAGCGCTTGTGGGTCTCGAGATTCCCATATTGACTCGAGTGCTCACCCTCAAACAGAGCCTGAGATTCTCGATTGCTCACGTGCTTTCACTCGATTATGTAGGGGCACTGATCGGTTCGATTGCATTTCCGCTGGTGCTGCTCCCGCATCTCGGTCTTTTCAGGTCATCGTTTGCCATAGGGCTGCTCAATATCTTGGTGGCGTTGTTCAATGTGCACGTATTCCAGCGCACCTTGAGACGCCCCGGCTTGATCGCGGTGCTCTGCGGGGCCGTTGCGCTCGCCTTGATCGCTTGCACCGTCGCGGCCACCAAGATCGGGTCGTTTGCAGAGGGGCGTCTTTTTGCGGACGACATCGTCTTCCGGCACCAGTCCCCGTACCAGCGAATAGTGGTCACCAAGTCCCCCGTGAACGGGGAGCTCCGCCTTTACCTGGACGGTCATCTCCAGTTCTGCGACAGAGACGAGCATCGTTACCACGAAGCCCTGGTCCACCCGGTGATGTCCGCGTCGGGGAACCGTGATCGAGTCCTGATCCTCGGCGGCGGTGACGGCATGGCAGCCCGGGAGGTCCTGAAATACCCCGATGTCAAGACCATCGACCTCGTGGACATAGACCCGGTCATTACGGACATGAGCAAGGACTTCCCGGTGATACGCAGAGCCAACCAGGACAGTCTTCGTGACCCGAAGGTGAGGATTCATCACGACGACGCGTTCGTGTTCGTCCGGCAATCCCGTGACAAGTTCCAAAGGGTGATCATTGACCTTCCCGATCCCCACAACGAAGGGCTCTGCAAGCTCTACTCCGCGGAGTTCTACAAGATGCTCTCCGGGTGCATGGACCAGGGGGCCATGCTGACTACCCAAAGCTCATCGCCCTTCTACACCCGAGAGGTATTCTGGTCGATTGCCAAGACGCTGCAGGCCGCCGGGTTTTCGACCCATAGTTATCACGTGGCGATACCGACTTTCGGGATCTGGGGGTTCACTCTGGCAGCGAAGGATGGACCCGCTCCGAACGACTTCAAGATAACCGTCCCCACAAGGTTCCTGACTCGGGAAACCATGGTCGCCGCGAGCATATTCGGGCGGGATGTGGGTCCCACTGAGGTGCCCGTGAACACGCTATTCGAGCCCAAGTTGTACCAACTCTACCTCAAAGCTCTTGAGAGGTAGCGTCCCTGAGGCGGCAAGATGGAAAGGGATTTCCCTGTGCTCAATATTCACCGGGTTCTGGAGCACAGTAGAGCCAACGGTCCGGGGGTACGTATCGTGGTTTGGTTCCAGGGCTGTTCGCTGCGATGTACGGGATGCTTCAACCCGCAGACTCATTCGGTGGCTCCCAGGACGCTCATGACCGCGGACGCTTTGGCCGATCGGATCTGCGCCATGAAGGGACACGCGGAGGGTATCTCTCTCACCGGAGGGGAACCGCTCGATCAGGCAGCGGGCGTGTGCGAGCTCTTGCGGCTGGTCAGGAGGCGGACGGGACTATCTGTTCTGCTTTTTTCGGGCTACACGATGGACGAGATGTCTGCGATGCCGGCCGGTACGGAAATCCTTTCTCATCTGGACGTGCTCATCGCGGGGAGGTACCTGGCTCACCAGCACTGTCGGGAAGGTATTCGTGGGTCCTCGAACCAGACCGTGCGTCTGCTCACGTCGAGGTATTCCCTGCCTGACGTGGAGCAAGTCCCTCCTGCCGAACTCACGATCGACCCATCGGGGCGCGTGACGGTCAGCGGCGTGCATCCTCCCTCAATGACGAGTCTTCTGCCGGGGTGAATGCGATTTCCAGGGCAGCACCTTTTCGAGCGACTGGTGGCAGTCGCGATGAACCGAAACCGGTATATCCGTTCACCGAAAAACCTCCACAATTCAGACCCGAGTCGTAACGAGAGCCACTCACATTGGTATTTCCCGCCATGTTACTTTTTTGTTTCTTCTTGACCTACGTCAATGTATCCTGAGCTGTGCGGCTTCTAATGGAACCGGTGGTCAAGCTCCTATACCACCCACAACCAAAGTCGGAGGTGCGTTATGTCGGTTGAAGGGTTGAAATGGGCGGCAATCGTTTCATTCATCGTCGCCATGGCGGTGCTGCTTGGGGGGGGATATTATGCCCTGGACAAGGTACCGCCGTATCCCGGCTCTGTGGTCGACTCGACGGGCAAGGTCCTGTTCAAGAAGAGTGACATCATTGCCGGCCAGGATGTCTTCCAGAAGTATGGGCTCATGGACCACGGGAGCGTGTGGGGTCACGGTTCCCAGCGAGGCATGGAGTTTTCCGCAAGCACATTGCACCTCATCAGCAACGTGGTGACGGAAGACCTCTCGCTGAAAGACTTCAAGAAGCCGCCCGCGGATCTGGCGGATCTGGACCGCAAGATCCTGACGGTCAAGGTCACCGACGAGGTGAAGACCAATCGGTACGACCCGGCAAAAGACACGCTCACTCTGACGCCGGCCCAGACCAAGGCCTTGGAGGAGGTGGAGAAATTCTGGGAGAAGACCTTCAAAGAGGGCGAGAAACGTTACGGATTCCTTCCCAACACGGTCAAGACGGCCGAGGAGCGGCAATCCATTGCCCGTTTCTTCTTCTGGACCGCATGGGTCGCCTCGACGAAGCGCCCCGATTCTGCCTACACCTATACCAACAACTGGCCGGCAGACCGGACTGTCGGGAACGTGCCTTCGGCTGAGACGTTCATCTGGTCGTTGGCGGGACTCCTGTCCTTGCTTGTGGTACTGGGTATGTTCATCTTCTGTGTCCACCATTTCGGTCTCTTTTACGGGGAGACCAAGGGAGTGGCGCTCGCGGAGAAGCTGATCGCGATGCCGCTTACGCCGAGCCAGTTCCGCGCGGCCAAGTATTTCCTGGTAGTGATTCTGCTGTTTCTGGTGCAGACCAACATGGGAGGTCTGCTGGCCCATTACACGATTCATCCGGCGAGTTTCTACGTGCAGTTCGTGGCGGATCTCATCCCTTATAGCTGGGCGAAGACGTGGCATCTGCAATTGGCCATATTCTGGATAGCGACCACATGGGTTGCCTCCGCGATCTACATGGCTCCCATTCTAGGGGGAGTGGAACCCAAGGGGCAGGGAGCGCTCGTGCAGTTGCTGTTCGCGGCGATCCTGCTGGTTGCCGTAGGAAGCCTTGGCGGCGAGGTCGCCGGTATCTACGGGCTGTTGGGTGACTGGTGGTTCTGGTTCGGACACCAGGGTTGGGAATTCCTCGAACTCGGCAGGGTCTGGCAGATCCTGCTCTTTGTCGGGCTCATTGCGTGGTTGCTGATCGTCTACCGCCCCATCTACAACCACCTGAAGCTTGGCCACAAGGACGACTTCAACGGCCTGATGATGTTCTATGTGCTCAGCGCGATTCTCGTGGTGGTATTCTTCGGTTTCGGCTTGCTCTACGGCCGCGGGTCACATTTCACCGTCGCTGATTACTGGCGTTGGTTTGTGGTGCACATCTGGGTTGAAAGCATATTCGAATTCTTCGGAGTCGCGGTGATCTCCCTGCTCCTGGTGGTCATGGGGTTGGCTTCAGCCAGAGCAGCTCTGACCGTTGCCTATTTCACTGCGGCAATCGTATTTCTGTCTGGGATCATCGGGACCGCGCATCACTACTTCTGGTATGGCGGTCCCAGCTACTGGCTGGCTCTGGGATCGGTCTTTTCGTCCATGGAACCGGTCCCCTTGTTCGGTCTGGTGGTTCGCGGTCTGATGGAGTACCGCTCGATTGCCAAGGAAGGAAGGGAATTTCCCTACAAGTGGCCGCTGTTCTTCTTGGTGGCCTCATCGTTCTGGAACTTCCTCGGCGCGGGCGTGTTCGGATTCCTGATCAACCTGCCGATCGTCAACTACTACGAGCACGGCACCTACCTGACCATGAACCATGGCCATGCAGCCCTGTTCGGGACGTACGGGATGATCTCGATTGCGTTGCTGTTGTTCTCATGGCGAGGCATGGTGAAGAAGGAGTACTGGTCCGACTCGACGTTGAGGCTGTCTTTCTGGGGGTTCAACATTGGGTTGGCTCTGTTGACCCTGGCGACGCTCTTCCCTGTCGGAATCATGCAGGCATGGACGAGCTTCTCGGAGGGCTTGTGGGCTGCCCGCAGCGCAGAGTTCTTCGAACGTGGACCGGTGGTGGTGCTGGGGACTTTCCGCATCGTGCCGGATCTCACCATCATACTCCTTGGTGTCGTGCCCATGGCCTACTTCCTGTTCAAGACCTATCCGCATCTCAAGCCCGACGAGATCAAGGAAGGAGAATCGGTTTGGGACCGGCTCGGTGTGCAACTTTGAGACAAGGGCCCGTCACACAATAATCGTGCCGATTCAGGCAATGTCGTCACCCCGGCGAAAGCCGGTGTGACGACAACAGGGACGGATGGTCGTCCCTGTTTATGGTTGCGGGCGCGGGCGGGAGGGAGTACATTCTTTCAGGGCTTGTTGAGGAGGCCAGCATGGAAGATGCACTCAAGACCAAGGCGCAGCTCCTGGATGAACTCCGCGAGGTACGCACGCGACTGTCGGCAGCGGAAGACGCTCAATCAGCCTGCGTGCTTGCCGAAGAAGCGGTGCGTGAATCGGAATCGAAGTTTCGGTCGGTTGCCCGTTCCGCGGTGGACGCGATCATCTCCACAGACAGCAACGACCGCATCGTGTTCTGGAACAAGGCAGCGCAGCGGATCTTCGGGTACTCGGAAGAGGAAGCCCTCGGCAAACCCGCCGCGATTCTCATCCCCCCACAATACCGTGATCTCCACACCAGAGGCATGAAGCGCTACCTGGAAACAGGGAAACCGGTGCTTATCGGCAATACGGTCCAGTTGGAGGGCCTTCGCAGGGACGGGACTCAATTCCCGCTGGAGCTTTCCCTGGCAACGTGGCGGACTCGGGCTGGGGTCTTCTTCACCGGGATCATTCGCGACATCACCACGCGAAGAGACGCGGAACAGGCATTGCAGCAACGCACCGAAGAGTCCCACCGGCGGTCTGAGGAGCTGGAATCCCTCGTCCAAACGGTGGCTCATGATCTCAAGTCCCCTGTGATGAGCATCGCGGGTTTGGTGGGAGTGCTCAGGAAGCGGCTGAGCAGGAACGTCTCGGATGAACCATCCGAACAGATCCTTGCCCAGGTGGAAACCGCGAGCAAGGCAATGGAACACTTCCTCTGGGAGCTCCTGGACGGACTCGCCATCGAGAATACACCCCCGAGGCCTGAACCGGTGGAACTGGGCGACACGATTCGGGAAGTCGCTGCCCTGCACGCCCGAACCGCGGAGGAGAAGGGAATACGGCTTGTCCTGGAGATCGAAGACGTGTTGCCGAACATTCTCGGAGACGCACACAGAATCAGGCAGGTTGTGGACAATCTGGTGGTCAATGCCATTCGCCACATGGGCCGGCGGTCAGACCCAACAATTCGGGTGCGTGTGGTGGTGAACGGAGCCCACGTGGTGACGAGCGTGTCCGACAACGGCGTGGGGATTCCCGTTGAGTTCCGAGGCAAAGTGTTCGACAGATTCTTTCGGGTGCCGCGTGCGGATCACACTCTGGGGACCGGTCTGGGACTTTCGATCGTGAAGAGCATCGTGGAAGGCCACGGAGGCAGGATCACGCTCGAATCCGAAGAAGGGGTGGGTACTACGTTCAGCTTTTCTCTTCCTGTCGGGCAATCGGATGCTCACGACCAGCCTCAGTGAGCCGCCTCTCTTGCGGTCGAGGGGCCGACCCGATATACTGGGCTTGCGTGTGACAACCCTCGGGGGTGCAAAGCGATGGGTGATCTTCTCGATTGGTTGTTCGATCCGGTGGTGATACTCGTGGGGATCGCGTTGGTGGTAGGTGTGCTCGTGTTCGGCATTCCGACGTGTGGATTGCACAAGACCGCCCAAGATCCCGGACAGGCAGTCACGAAAGAAGGCGCACACACCGTAGTAGTGCAGGAGCCGGTCAGGTTTCCCTACGTGACGGCTACTATCTGCCTCACGATTGTGATCGTGGTGTTCATTGTATCGTATTACAAATACAAGACGCACAAAGAGCGACTCTTGTCCGAACAGGCAAGTGCGTACGAAGAGACGGTCCGGCGGGAATTTGACCGGCAGGACCACGCGTATCGCGACGCAGCCTCCCAGGATAAGAAGTAGTAGGAGAATTCACCACAGAGGCACAGGGGACACAGAGCGGCTGGGAGCGGCAACCCAACTTCGCGTCGACCTTTGTCGGTCCGCAGGAAGACCGATGGCGGGCGAGTTCGTTCTACGCAACCGAAGAAAGGCACTTCGCACATTCCTGGAGCTGTCGGGCCATTGGCGGTCTCTTCCGGGGCAACAAGAAACTCAACCCTCTTAGCAGAACGACCCTTCCCGCGGAATTCCCCTTGGCATGAGAACACCCATGTCCGCGCTGCGGGAACAACGAACTACAATGACGCAATCCCGCTCACCCATCCAACACCGGGCGGCGACCAGCGGGACACGCTATGCTCCAAAAGTTTTAGGGGAAGGGGGTCTGGGGGAAGGGGCGTTCTTCAAAACGCCTCTTCCCCCAGCGCTCGCATTTCCATAGGAATCACGCGGGTGGCCGCGGAGTTTCCTCGTCGAGTCTCGGGGGGATTTTGGTGATCTTGTAGACCTCGATGTCCTTGTCGATCCCTTTGACGCGGATGGTCTGAGGGCCTTCGTATTCGATCGGCTCTTTGGCGAGGCTCTTTGTGCGAGCCGTCATGAGGACGCCTCCCGGCGGCGCGAGGCTTTGCAGCCTGGATGCGATGTTCACCGCGGAACCGAGCACGGTGTATTCCATGCGCTGTGCGGAACCGATGTTCCCCACCACCACCATTCCTGTGTTGAGACCGATCCGAATCCGCACACCCTGCTCGAACGCGGCGAGGCCCGACGCGACCCACTTGAGGTTGAGTGGAACCATCTCCCGTTGCATCTGAAGGGCTGCCCTGATGGCTGCCCGCGCATGATTCTCGACCGGCACGGGATCGCCGAAGAAGGCCAGCATCCCGTCTCCCAGGAACTTGTCCACTGTCCCGTGCTGTTCGAACACCGCATTAGTGACACGCTCGAAGAACTCGTCGAGGAACTGATTGATGTAGTGCACTTCGACCATCTCGGAGATGGTGGAGAAACCCTCGATGTCCACGACAAGCACGGACAGTTCCATGCGTTTGGTGGTGAGGTCTATGCCCGTGCCCCGCTCGACGATGGATTCCAGAAGTTCCGGGGAAAGGTATCGTTCCAGAGCTCGTGATGCCCTCGCGGCATCACGCTCCAGGCCGGTACCCCTTTCGATGAGGATCGCGGTTGCAGCAGGAAGGAATACGAAGAGAAGGCCCGCCGTAGGGAGCTCGCGCGAAAGATACGAAAAGGCAAGAAAGGGCATGACCACCAGCAAAGCCAGTATGGCTAAGCTGATAAGGATGCCTATTCTGAGCTGCAATCGTGCACCGAAGAAGGAGAACACGATGGTCGCGACAGCGATGATCAATGCGGGGAAGGGAAAGAAGTCGACTGGCGAGACAAAACGTCCGCTGAGCATCGTATTGAGGGCATGTGAGTGTATCCGACTCAGAGGATAGTCTCGATCCACAGGGGTCGGGCCCCTGTCGTACGTACCGACCGCGGTCACCCCGACGACGACTATCTTTCCCTTGTAAAAGGACTCGGACGGGTCCCTCTCGTCCTCCAGAACGTCAATTACAGAGTAGCTCTTGAGCGCGTACCACGGGTCCTCCCACCGAATGATCATCTGGGCTTTCGCATCTACCGGTATTCTCAACACTTGCTGGGCATGCTTCACCTGAATAGCACCAGGCAGGACGTGCATGTCTTCCGGAGGGACGTTCCAGTACGCGGCTAGTGCGGCCAGACTTAGACTGGGAATGCATTTGTCCTCAAACCTCACCAGCAACGGTATCCGGCGATGTACGCCATCTCGGTCAGGGGTGGACTTGATGTGCCCGACAGCCCGAGAGTCGCGTATGATCTCAATCAGCGGCATAATCGTGTCTTCGAGGTGCTTGACTCTGAACAGCCGAAAAGCAGAAGGGATTTGAAGCGGCCACGCACGGTCGTGGAGCGCATCGATTCTCGGTTGATCACCCCTGGGCTCGAACTCTCTGCGAGGGTCGTCCGTGATGGGTAAACCAGTCGCGGAGATCACGTTTCCCGCGTCTTTGATTGCCGAAAAGAAGATTTGGTTTCCTTTGTCGCTCTTGCCAGGAGAGGAATAGAAGATGTCGAATACGACCAGTCTAGCCCCCATCCGGTGCAGCTTCTCCACAAGTTTGCCACTCATTTCCCGGTCCCAGGGCCACTGACCGTACCTTCCTATGGCCCTGTCGTCCACGTCCAAGTGCACAATGCCGGTAACCAGTTGGGGGGAAGCTTGTCCGGCCATCTTGCGATCAAACAGCTTCCAGTCTATGATGTCGAAAGGCCCGGGCACAAAGTACACCAGGGCAAGTGCTGCCAAGGTCCACCCGAGGGCGAAGTAGATTGCAAGCTTGGGTTTCTTCGACCTGAAGACTGTGCGTGATTGCTTGGCCATCTATTGCATCTCAAGCAGGATCACTCAGGTGCGGCGATCCTGCACTGGATTCGGTGATCGAGCGGAATCAATACATTGCTGCTCTGCACGACTATCGTTCGAATGCTTCTCCAGCAGCGAAGATCTGTTGTCGGGATCCGCTTCAAGAGAGGAGTTCATCGCTATTGTTCCTCCGCAGCACGCTGGGGTTTGCATGTGCGTAGAACCAACTCACCCCGCCATCGGTCTTCATGCGGACCGACCAAGGGTGGTGGGATTATTGGTAGCGGCTCCCAGCTACTCTGCGATGGGTGCTCTTTGCTTTGGCCAGTGCTCGACCCTGTTTGGTGATGCCGAGCGCGAGATTCTTGCCGGACTTGGCCTTGATCGGAATCTCTATGCGGTTGAATCCCTTGTCCCTGCATATGATTTCGAGTTTTTCCTTGAGCAGTTTCAGGTCGCGCTCGGCAGTGCCGGAGATTTCCATCCACTGCTTCCCCTGAAAGAACCTCATGAGTGCGACGCTGAACTGCCTTGGGCTCACGAACGCGACCGTCCCTCCCTTGGAGAGCTCCTTTCCGGCAACGAGCTGTGCGTTCGACTTGGGTCCGAAAAGGACCAGTTTCTCACCGGCAGCCACCGCGGTCTCAGCCTTTTCCTTGTCCGGGTAAAATATGGTCACATCGCCTGAGTCGGACACGTGTAGGACGGTCAGGTACAGCTCACGGGGGGCCTCCAGCGTGATGATGACGCGGTCCCCCGCAGAAAAGAAGCCTTGCGCGGGAGTGTTCGTGGACACGCGCAGCTCGACTGCCCCTGCTTTCACTTCCCCCACATGCAGCAATGAGAGGCCCAGTTCCGGCGGGGCCATTTCCGCAGCCAAGGCAGCCGCGAGCGTTCCCAGGGCAAGCACCGTCCAGAAAGAAGCAAGAATTCCCCACCATCGAGCGTTGGTTCGCATCTCAGGTCCCTTCAGCGAGACGTGTGACCGCCTCGAACTCAGAATAATTTCACATTGGCAATCCAGTATCAACAAAATACCGCATCTGTCAAGCCCGGGAGCCTGAAACGGGCCTACGACCGGTAGTCCGCGTTGATCCGCACGTACTCCGCGGAGAGGTCGGTAGTCAGGAAGGTTGCTTCCGCGGAGCCTGCCTTCAAGTCGAGGGTGACACGGAACTTGTTCTTTGACATCTCGCGTTTGGCCGGGGGTTCCCAGTCTGTGGTCGCGGGTCTGCCGTTCCTCATGACAGGCACGTCGCCGATGAACAGGTCCACCCGGGTGCTGTCAAAGAAGACGCCGGATCTGCCGGCCGCGGCCAGAATTCTCCCCCAGTTGGGGTCCTCGCCGTGGAATGCGGTCTTGACCAGGGGGGATTCCGCGATAGTTCGAGCCAGCCTGTCTGCGGCTTCTTCGTTGTGGACTCCGCACACGTGAACCTCCACGAGCTTCGTGGCTCCCTCACCGTCCGCGACCAACTGCCTGGCAAGATCGAGGCAGATTTCTTCGAGGGCTTGGGTGAAGACCTCTCTGTCACGCATGGACGGTCCGAGTTCCGGGGCCTCTGCGAAGCCTCCGGAAAGCACGATCACCGTGTCATTGGTGCTGGTGTCGCCATCAACGGTGATGCGGTTCAATGTCTTGCTGCACGAGTCCACGAGGGCGTCCCGGAGCAACGGCAGCGGCACCTTCAGGTCCGTCACGATCACGCCGAGCAGGGTCGCCATGCGGGGGGCGATCATACCCGAACCCTTTGCCATTCCCAATGCCGAAAAAGAGCCGTTGGAGATGCTCGCGGTTCTGAAGCTCATCTTCGGTTTAGTATCGGTGGTCATCATGGCTCTTGCCACGTCCGGGGCTCGATTGGCGGCAAGCCCCCGCACCAGGTCCGGGATGCGAGGCATCATGCGATCCATGGGCAGGCGAGCTCCGATGACCCCCGTGGACATGGGAATCACAAGCTCAGGATCGACTTCGAGCTCCCGGGCCGTCTTCTCGGTGAGCTCCCGTGCGTCGTTCATGCCGTCTTGGCCGGTGCACGCGTTGGCGTTGCCGGAGTTGATCAGTACCGCACGACACAGCCCGTCAGCCAGACGCTGCCGAGTCAATGCCACAGGCGCCGCGTACACGACATTGGTCGTGGTCACCCCCGCCAGCACGGCGGGTCGGTCGGCCACCACAAGGGCCAGGTCCAGTCTATCGGTGCCGGGCTTCTTCACCTCCGCGGCAACCGCGGAAAACCGGAATCCATTGATCACATACGATTGATTTGCCGACTCATCCATTGTAGACCTCACCCTATGTGCACTCCGAGCGCGTTGAGCTCGCGCACCAGTTGGTCCCGGCTCCTGAAATGAATCCCTGCCATGCCTTCGGCAACCGCTGCCAGGACGTTCTCCTCGATATCATCCGTGAATACCGCCTTTCTCGGGTCGATGGCAAAGGTTTTCAAGGCCATCCGGAAAAACGCCGGGTTCGGCTTCATGACTCCGAGTTCGTACGAAAGCGCGGCCTTTCGGTAGAATCCCACTTCCGGAAAGCGTCGGAGTATCCACTGGAAGTGCGCCTCACTCGTGTTGGACGCGAGCCAAGTGCCCATCCGGGACGACAGTGCCTTCCCCAGTGCGATCATTTCGGGATTCACGTCGAAGATGTCGCACCAGATGTCATGAAACTCGGCAGGGTCGAGATTCGTGCCGAGTTGGGGCTGAACCTCGCTCTGGAAGGTGTCGAAGTCGATACGGCCGGTTTCGAGCGCAGTTGCCGGTCCTTCCACGAGGCTGACGAACGCGGCCTTATTCCCGTTGATCAGCGCGCGGACTTCCGGGCTCACGTGCGAGGCCAGCCGCCGTATCGCGATCTGCCAGTCAAAAGGGACCAACACTTGGCCCAGGTCGAATATCACATGCTCGATCATTGTCCGATGCTTATGATTTGAGCGGCCTCGTGACGGGTGCTGACTGAAAATCCTCGTACTCCCTTTCAGCCAAAGGGGAGTAAGGGAACGGACCTTACCGTCCCCTGTTCTCCTCTCTGTTGCTGTGTGGTTGGGTGGCTCCTGGTCTTCCTCACAGCCCAAGGATCGTCCGCAGTGCGCCGGCCACCTGTTCCATATAGGGGTCGCTCAAGTGACCAAGCACACGAATGACACGGCGCTTATCGATCACTCTAATCTGCTCGCAGAGCACCACCGAATCGCGTGTCAGCCCACCGGTGCCTGCGGGAATGAGCGCATGAGACGGGAGAACCACACTGTGAATGCGCGTAGTGAACGGAACAATGATGATGTGCGGACTCACGGCATTTGCACGGTCGATCTGGACGACCAGCGCAGGCCGGACTCCAGACTGCTCCGTCCCTACCATCGGGTTGAGATCACACAGGATCACGTCCCCGCGGGAAACCGTCACCATCGGAAGTCTCCACGAGCCAAGCTCTCCTCATATGTTTCAAGGTTTGGCAAGTAGCTGGGGAAGTCTGGCTCCACCAGGTCGAGTCCCTCACTGAAATGGGTCCACATGTCCCAAAGTGTCCGATCGTGTCTCACCATAAGAAAATCAATGAAGTCATTGACCTCTTGCAGCAAGGGCTCGGGCAGTTGCTGAACCTTAGCGATTGTATGTTCGTGAGCGGTCATTGTTGCTTCCTTCCGCAAACAAGGATCGAGAAGACCCCTGAAAACGATAATCCACCAATGACGGGTTTCCCACCACGGATCTCAGGATTCACAGCAATACGCCTGCCGGTTTTCTGAGAATCCACGGCACCCTTGTAAGTCCTTCGCCTCAGTATATCCCCAATTCGATGCCTGCTGCGAGGGTTTCCCCAAGCTCCCGGCATTTCCGCAGAATCTCCTCGGATACGGGCCCTCTGGAGATGAGCGGCTCCTGCACTCGCCTGACTCCGCAGCCCTTGAGTATACGCTCGATCGAATTGAGGGCTCCGGTCCCGTCGTTTCCCGCGCAGATCACGAGCGCATACGGTTTGCCACGAATACGTTGGCGGACGGCCTCGTACGTACGGTCGAACAGGTCCTTAACTGCTCCAGCCATGTACCCGAAATACTCGGGGCTGCACACCACAAGCATCCGACATTGCTCGATGTCCGCCGCGGTAACCTGAGCCGCCTTCTTGCGTTCCACGCGCACATCCAGGACCTTCCGGGCCCCCTCCTCGACGGCCGCGGAGAGCCGGTCGGTGTTGCCGGACTGAGAGTGGTACACGATGAGTAGAAGGGGACGGTTGTTCATTTTATCATATCTGCCCGAAGCGTGCCGCAAAATGCGGAACGGTTGGTCGGGCTGAAGGCGAGCAAGGCCCTCCCACCGGCAAGCATCAGGGAATCTCTCGAAAAACCCGTACGCACGCTCACCCTGTTGACGGGATACAGCCTCGGTTCCAGCTCAGGACTCGGAAGAAGGCGCGAGTCTCCGGCACATGCCTGTAAATGGAGCCACATGCATCAACAGTGATGTGCTGGAGAACCAGTTGCTCGAATTCCTGCTTGCTGAGGTTACGAAGGTCTGCTTCATTATAGAGATCGAGTTTGAGATCTGCCGCGCTCTTGCCGCGGGACCGGAAAGAAACTCCCATTGGGGTCTTGGCAGCAGCCACGATGATCTCGGTACTCGGAAACATGACGAGAGGAACTATCAGAGGCACGCATTCGTTAGGCACATATTGTTCCGACTGCGTGTGATAGAACCATTCGATACCGTTGTGAACCGACACCACAGCCGCCAGGGCCCAGGGTTCCGAAAAATGCTGATCCGGCGATTTCAGGAACGACTCGGCATCACAATGCAGGACAAGGACATCGAGATTGCTCAGAGACCTATCCAACCTCTGCTGAAGCATGCCTACTCCCGTAAGAAGAAGATCGAAAGCCGCAGAGCGAAGTCTCTGGGCCGGTTCGTCCGACAAGGAGTAATCGGATTGTTTGGAAGCCTTCCTGAAGAACCTGTCCATGTCGTCGTGAAGCGTCAACTCATCGAGATAATGGAATATCAGCACCTCGCCGCCAAGATCGCTCAGCAAACAGGTGACCAATCGCTCGACCACCTGCCTGTCTGTGGGCCCGTCCCCCACGATCCCCACGCACCGGCAATTGTCCGGAAGGTTCATCGTTCCCCTCCGATAGTGCCGCGATACCAAAGTTCTACGAGCTCATAGGGCGGAATCCGAACGATCTTCTTGCCGTCACGCTCGGTGGTTTCGCCGTCTGCGCCACCGAGGTCGACGAGGTACGCAAGGGACTCATTAAGATTGGTGACGACACTGCGGTAGCCTCTCGAATCCAACCGGACGGAATACGCGTCCTCCAGGTGGTCTGCGAAGTCGCGCAATACCGAGGGACTGTGGGACGTGACGAGGAATTGCGTCCGATATCCTTTGTCCTGGGCATCCGGCTTTCCCGCCGCTTTTCTCAGCCAACCAAGGAAGCGTCCGATGTTCATCTGACTGATTCCGTCCTCGATCTCTTCCAGCAGGATCAGAGAAGGGGGATTGTGCATCGCGCACAACAGTGCAATTGCGGCGGCGCGCAGAAGACCGTCGGACACCACGTCTGGTCGGAATTGTTCAAGCCCTGGAGGCTCTCTTCCGATATCGAATTCCCACAGAAGCTCTTTGCGATGTTCGTCAAACCTGACTCCGTGGAAAGACGGTTCAAAGCGTCGCATGAAGGTGAGGAAGCCGTCGAACGTCCGTCGCTCCCGTTCACTGATTGTCTTGAGCAACGGTTGAAGTCCTGAACCTTCGTAACCCAGGTCGCGTGGGATTCTGACCGGGTCCTCGAGAGAATGCCCAAGGTCTCCGGAGGAACGCCCCTTGAGAAATGAGGGCTGAAGATGATACGCATAACATTGGGCCAGGTCCCGGAACAGAGTGGAAACGAGTTCCATTTGATTCTTGGGAAGGCCTTCGGCTCTGATCTGAGTCTGCAAACTGGGCCAATCGACGCGCCGCTCCCATCCGGACTCAAACGTCCTCGGAGATCCCGCCCCCGTGGTCTCGACGATTATGCGCTCCCTGCACCCAACCTGGTTAGGAAGGCTCTCATCTTTGTAGAGTTCGATAAGATAGTTTCCCTTTCCCGATTTCCGCTTCCATTCACAGCGGAAAGACATAGGCTCGTCATCGCCTGAGAGCCTGTGCCTATGGGGAAAGAGATTGTGGTGGCGCAAGGACTGCTGCCCGGCGTTTGTGGCCCTCAGAGGCTCTTTGTCATCTGACTCCGGGGGTGAATCTCCCGTGTCGGGTCTGCCCAGTGCAACAACAAGAGAGAAGTGTCGCAGTGCGGAGAGCAAGTTTGTCTTGCCTGAATTGTTTGAACCAATCAACAGAGTGAGAGGACCCAACTCGATCTCAGTATCTCGATGGGTGCGGAAGTTCTTGATCGCGAACTTGGTAATCACGGTTGTTCCTCTCCTCATCCGCATGGCTTCGCACAGGGGCCGTTACAAGACTGCTCCATCAACCAGACAGCGTTGTCACCCCAGGCAAAGCCCGGTCGAGCATGCATCGAACAGCCTGGATTCCCGATCTTTCACGAATCACGCGAGTCCACACCGCGAGATGAGTCGGGTCCGACATGGTGTACGCATCTTGTGACGGCCTCCACCCTCCGCAGAAGCAATGCCGGGCAATGCTCACGCTCCCCTTACCGGGAAGCCCCTTCCTCATGGACCGCGTGCCTCTTGCGGTGCAGCATCAGCTCGATCCGGTTGCGATACAGGTACGCCACGAGCAGCGAGGCTCCGGTCACTACCGACACGATCCCCAGCAGGAGCCAATTTCCGTGGTACAGTGCGGAACCGCTCAGACTCAAGGCTATCGTCCCGGGGATGCGCCCCACGGCACACACCACCACAAACGTGAGAAAACCCATGGGGCTCAGACCGAGGATGTAGCAGAGTATATCCTTCGGAAAGCCCGGAACCGTGAACAAGAACAACGCCAACATGGTGCCCCGTCGTTCGGTGAGAAACTTCAGTTTCTTCATCACCGCGTCCGTCACCACAAGGTTCACCAGAGGCTGCCCCACTATCCTGGCGGAAAGAAAGGCCAACACCGATCCGGCCGTGAGCCCTATCGTCGAGTAGATCACGTTCGGCCACGCATCGAACATGAATCCGCCCACCGCGCCGGATAGCTCGCCGGGGATCGGCGCAATCACCACCTGAAGGATCTGTATGCCCACGAACGCGGCCGGAGCCCATACACCCCAGCTTTCCAGGTATGCTCGCAGTTGCTCTCTGCCTTGAAAGATCTCGCAGAGTTTCGCAAGAAACACCTGCAAGTATCCAAGCGCGGCCGCGATCCCAATTCCCGCGGCCAAACAGGCCAGCGCAACCACAGAGACGATCACGCGTCGCTGTTCTTCCGGGGTAAGTTGCTTCTTCATCCGGCGCTCCATGATTCGCTGGGAGGCTCCTGTTTTTTTTCGAGTGAATCCGCGGAGGTCATGAGGTGAATAATCTCGTCCTCCATCCTCTTGATGAGCGGCGGGAACGTCTTGGAATCCAAGGCCGAAATCCCGATGCCATCATAGGCCGCGCAGGTCCGGCGCACCAGCTCCATGCCGGCCTTGTCCTGCTTGTTGAAGACGCGGATCACGGGAATTTCGTCCAGTTCGAGCTTCTCCAGGACCTGCTCTACCGCAGTCATCTGGGCTTCGAACGATGGGTTGGCACAGTCTATCACGTGCAGGAGCAGGTCCGCGTCCGCGAGCTCGTCCAGCGTCGCGGAAAACGCGGCTACCAGGTCCTCGGGGAGTTCCCGCAGGAAACCAACCGTGTCGGTGATGATGACCTCGGTTTCCCGGGGGAATCTCAGCCGGCGACTCGTCGGATCGAGTGTGGCAAAAAGCTTGTCTTCCACCAGAATCGAGGACTTCGTAAGCGCATTGAGCAACGTGGACTTGCCCGCATTCGTATAACCGACGATCGAGATCACAGGTATGCCTTTCCTGTTTCTCAGGCCTCGGCGCAGCGCACGGCGGTGGCCAAGCTCCTCGGTCTGTTTCTCGAGAAACGCAATGCGGCTGTGAATGCGACGTCGATCTATCTCGAGCTTCGTCTCTCCAGGGCCTCGGCCGCCGATGCCTCCGG
Source organism: Thermodesulfobacteriota bacterium (assembly GCA_040755955.1). GTDB lineage: Bacteria > Desulfobacterota > Desulfomonilia > Desulfomonilales > Desulfomonilaceae > JBFMAA01. The sequence goes on along the minus strand of JBFMAA010000009.1, from coordinate 30,408 downwards.
TGAGCCGGGAAAGCGCGTCATCCTTTTCGCCGAGGCGGGGCAGCGCGTATCTCAACTGGGCAAGCTCCACCTGGATCTTCCCTTCCTGGGTCTTGGCCCGCTGGGCAAAAATGTCGAGTATGAGCTGCGAACGATCTATCACCTTCAGCTCGGTGAATCTGCCGATTGCCTTGACCTGGTCCGGGCTCAATTCCGTGTCGAAGACGAGCATCCCGGAGGCCTTTTGCAACGCCTCGATAACCAGCGTTCTGAGTTTCCCCTTTCCCACGAAAAACCTTGGATCCTCTGAGTTCCTCTGCTGAACCGTCTTCCCCACCACCTCGACGCCACAGGACCTTGCCAACTCCTCAAGCTCGTCCAGGGACTCCTCCACTTCCCAGGTGCGCCCGGCAACCTTGCCGATGAGGAAGGCCCGCTCGGTATCTCCTTTGACCGAGCGTCCTGTAACGGACCGTGCGATTTCGTCTTCGAGGCCCTTGACGAAGGCAGTGAAGTCCAGGTCCAGGGCGTGCACAGAGATCGGAGGGAGCACCTGCCACACCTCGTGGGTCGGGTTGTCCGGCAGCAGGTGGGCAATGTGGACCACGGTCGGGAGACCTTCCGCGTCCATTCCCACGGACGCGATCAGATCCAGACGCAACAACGCCAGGTCGGTCAGGTCTTCCTCGCTGAGGGGTTCGTCCTTGAGGTGGGTGTGGACGAGTCTCAAACCTCGCAGACGCCCGACGCCGACGCGCCAGCCGTGGAGTCTGGGGATCAGAATCGAGCGGGAATCTCCGACCAGCACGCGCCAGACATTCCCCCCACGGTCGACCAGCAGCCCGATCTGCCTCCTGATTTCTGCGGAAAGCTCGGTCATTCGCCGGGCGACCTGGGGGGTGATCACGCAATCAGCCGGAAGTCTGCGCAGTGCCAGCTTCTCCAGCCCGGACCGCGGTGAGGACTTGAGACCGCGCGTAGAACCGAAAATCGCGCTCAATGGACTGGAAACCTCTCTGATGACAGTGGCATAGTGCTCTGTTTCTCAGGTTCCGCCGTTGCACTACTGAAGCATGAGCGACCGTAATTGCGAACGGGAGCACTCGGTACCTTTCCGGTCTCCTTCCGCAGTGCGGGCCGAGAACCGGCTACCCCTCCTTACCGGGTAGTATCTTCACTATAGCGCACTTGTCGGGTGAGAGGAACTGCTTTGCCGCGTCCAACACATCAGCGGACGTGACTGCCTTAATCTTCTCGACGTATTCCTTGTCGAAATCGTATCCGAGACCGTAGAGGGTGTTGAGACACGTGTTTTCCGCTCTGGCCGAGGTGCTCTGTAAGTGGATCTGGTAGTTTCCGACCAGGTTGGTAATCGACCTGTGGAGTTCCGCTGCGCTGACGGGTTCGGTGCGGACCCGGTTGATTTCTCGCAAGAGGCCGGCTTCCGCCTGATCGAGCTTGGCCACGTCGCACGCCATGTAAATAGCAAAGAACCCCGGATCGATCCCCGGTCTGAAGATGGAGGTAACCACATAGGCCAGCGACTCCTTGTCGCGAAGCTCCAGGAACAACCTCCCACCCTGGCCGGCAAGGATGTTGTTGAGCGCGGTGAGCGAGTACCGTTCCTTGTCGGTAAACGTGGTTCCCCGAAAGCCGATGAGGAGATGGGCCTTGGCCCTTGGGATTTCCAGGGTCTTTCGCCTGGTCTCGGTGAGCGGGGCCTCCTTGGTGACCTCCGGGGCCTCGAAACGAGTCGCAGGGATACCGCCGAACAGCTCCTTGATCTTGGCAAGGGTCACTTGCGGGTCCAGGTCCCCTACGACGGTCATCACCGTGTTTGCAGGGACGGAAAAGCGCTTGTACGCTTCGAGGAGGTCCTCCCGAGTGAATCCCGTGACCGTCTCAACCGATCCATGTTTGTCGTATCCGTACGGATGTTTGGGGAAGAGTGTTTCCGAGAATACCTGTACCGCGAATTCGACCGGACGATCGGGTTCCGTCTTTATCTGGTTGAGGATAAGGCTCCGTTCTCTGTCCAAACGGTCCTGCGGGAATGACGGGTGGGCGTACAGATCCATTACGAGCTTGAGTCCGTCATCCAGGTGCCGACTGAAGAAATGACCGGCCAATCCGAAGGAGTCATACCCTGCGAACCCCTTGAGACGGCCTCCCATGTCCTCTATCTTCCGGGAGATCTCGCCCTCGTTGAGTGTTTGCGTGCCTTTGTCGAGCATGCGCGAGATGAAGTTCATGATGCCTTGATCTTGCTCGTTCTCGTAGCGCTTTCCTCCGAGGCACCCAACCCGAAATGACACCACCGAATTCGATCGATCCGGCACGAGCACCACCCTCATGCCATTGTCGAGAGTAGCCGTAAGGACTTCCGGAGCTCTTGCCGCGACGCGGGATGGTGGTTCCGGCGGCTCATAGGTCTTGAGCACGTCTTGGAGCGAGTCTACCTTGAAGTCGGGCCGGTCCTTCTCGGGAATGAGCAGGGTGAGCGTCACATTGGGAGGCACAAGGTACCTCGCGGTCACTTCGGATGCCTGTTTGGGCTTCACGATGCGGTTGAGTTCCAGGTACTTCTTCTCATAGTGAGCGTCACCCAGATCAGTCCGGAAACTCCCCAGGTTTCTGGCCATACCTTGCACGGTCTCTCTCGCTAGGATGTGCTGGGCTTCAATGTTGGTCTTGGCCCGGTCGAGCTCTTCCTCGGACGGAGGGGTCTTCGCGAGTTTGGCCACTTCGTCCATGATCGCGCGGGTGACGGCTTCAATGTTCTTTGATTCCAACGTGGCGGAAATAATGAACACCCCCGTCTCCTTGGGAGTCATCGCCGAGGCGGAGATCGTATTGACCAGCCCCTTTTCCTTCTTAATAGCCCTGACCAGTCTGGAGCTCTCCCGCGCCCCGAGCAGGTCCGACGTGAGGTCAAGGGCGTTGACGTCGACGCCGTGGATCGAAGGGATGTGAAACGCCATGTGCAGTCTGGTTTCTCTTGAGTTGTTGTCCCTCATGACCGCGGTGCGCGTCTTTTCCTGTGGTGGCTCCTGCGCTCTGGGATGGCGAAAGAAGCCCTGCGGCTTGAAGTCTGCGGTCATTCGTGCGAGTTCCGGTTTCAGTGCCGTGGGATCCACATCACCGACGATCACCAGCAGCATGTTTTCCGGTACATACCATTTCTGACGGAAACGCTCGATGTTGTCACGGGTGAATCGCTCCACAGTTTCCTTATATCCGATGATCGGATACCTGTACGGGCTTGCGGTGTACGCGTTGAGCAGGAGGAATTTGCCTGCTTTTCTTTCGGGTCTCTCCTCCCCTTCGAGGATCTCCTCGATCACGACCTGCTTCTCTTTTTCGAGTTCACCGGGGTCAATGACGGGTCTGAGCACTGCGTCGGTGAGGATGTCCAGTCCTTGGACCGTCGCGCTGGAGGGAACCACGATATGGAAGACGGTCTCATCCCAGCTTGTATAGGCGTTGATGTCGCCCCCCAGCGATTCCACTTCCGACGCGATGGTGCCGACACCTCGACGTTCGGTGCCTTTGAAGGCCATGTGTTCGATGAGATGGCTGATACCGCGTTCGTCCTGTTCTTCGTCCGCGCTGCCGACCTTGACCCAGATTTGCAGAGCCGTCACCTTGCGCGCGTGATCCTCTTTCACGAGCACCTCGAGCCCGTTGGGGAGCGTGAAGTTCGTGATATTGCCGTCGATTGCATACGCATCCATAGGTCTCACCAATGCGATCGCCACAAGCGCGATGAATCCGAATAGGTATGTGACCAATTGGTTGTGAACCATATTGAAGTTCCTCCGGACTTTCCTGGTAGCATCTGTCCTCCATACCGGCATGCGGGCACCCTGACGGACTTCGGATACTCGCTGGGTGCCCGAAAGTCAACCGGCTGTGCATGAATATAACGTCAGCATGTCCCAAGTCAACTCGAGACCGCCGGAGGTGCGGTTCATGCGGGCAGTCCTGACAGGCGTTCGCGAAGGTCTCGTACGTCGTTGCGCACCTGGGGCGGCGGCAGGAGCCTCTCGAAAGCGCCTTCGTAGCTTGCGGCCTGCTCCCGGAGGATGCTCCGGAGCGTGTCCCTGTGTGTGGCTTCAATCTTGCGGCCGATCTCTCTGAGAAGCTCAACGACCCGCACACTCACAAACCATTTCGTGATGAACGGGGCAAACGGCAATCCGGGTGCCGCTCCCAGCAACGCGTTGACGATGGTCAGGTGGCCGCCTGTCAAAGCGAGATCCACGGTGACCACCAGCAGAGGCCATACCGTAAGCAACACCGTTTGGGACCCGTAAAGTCGGAGCTGTTCTCCAGGTGAAAGACCTTGTCGGAAGCGGTCGAACTCTGCGTCCAGGAGGTTCATTACGCGAGGGAGCGTCTCATCGAAGCGCTGCCTGACCTCGTCCGGGCTCCACCTCGCTACCTCGGTCCGGACGACGGGCAGCAGGTCCGCGCAGGTGGGATCTCGTGCAACCAGATCCATGATGTCGAAGTTGAGCCTGGCCACCGCAAGCTCCAGCGGCTGAAGCGCGGTTTCAGACCAGACTGCCTTCAGATCCTGCTGCCGGAGATCCCATTCCCTGTCGGATGCAAGCCCGTGGTCACTCACCGATCGAGACGTCCCAAGGATGCCGTCCAGGATCGATGCCAACAAGTTCCTCACACGTTCCCGAAAACCGAAGAGCAGGTCGTACTTGTCCAGAAGCACCTGCAGACGACCGCGCATCCGGGCCTCCAGGTCACCCGAGACGGGGCTCTTCAGCCGGAGCTCCATTTCCTCGGTCACCTCCGAGACGATTCGTCCGATCCTCTCGCGCACACGTTCGATGCGCGCGATCTGGGATGCGAGTGCATTGTCCAGGTCTGAAACGGCCGAGGCACATTGGGTCCTGAGACGGCCGATTTCCTCTTGCCGGGTACGCTGGCTGTCCGGGCCCACCGGCGCGAGGCCAAGGACTGACCTGAACTCGGCGCGATCACGAAGCCCGGGAATAAGCTCGGGGGAGGAGCCGATCCTGTCGATTCCCACCACGCGCCCGTCTCCCGTACGCTCCTCACGGAAGTCCTCCAATGCTTCCTGAGACGTGACCTTGTTCATTACCAGGAGCATGCTCTTGCCCCAGGAGAGCGCCTTGCGTCTCATGTCCATGCCGACCATGTCCGCGTACTTCTCCTGGGAAGTGACAAGGACGAGGACGTCACTCAGTACGAAGAACAGATCTGCTACGTGGCGATTGGCGAGTTCGACGCTGTCGAAGTCGGGGGTGTCCACCAGGATGCGGCCTGGAGATTGCAAGTGGTCCTGATATGCGAAGTCTGCGACCTCGTCCGTCTTGAGGCCCAGACAAGAGAAGAGCAAGCTCCAGTCCTCTTCGAGGTGGGAGGGATGATTCGGAAGGAGTATCATGGCTTTGTGGGTGCAAGGCCGTCTGCTTCCGGTCCGGCTCACCGGTCGCCCGGCCAGTGAGTTGAAGACCGTGCTTTTTCCTGTTCCCGTGCCGCCCATAAGGCTGACGATCAAAGGATGGTCAGGATCTCGACTCTCCTTCCATCTCAGTGCATGGATCAGCCTGAAAGCCTCGATGCGTTTCCGCTCAAGGCCGGCATGGTCGATCAGTCTTGGATCGAACGTAAACTCATGGATTTCAACGGGATCGGGCAACTGCTCCATCCCCGGCGACAGGCGTCTATGCTGCCGACATCTCGAATTCTTCTCAGGGAGAGACGAAATCGAAGTTCATTGATGAAAGGACTCGCCTCGGCAACCTTGCTTCTGACTGATAACGTTTGATTTCTTTCTTTTTCGAGAAGAAACGTTCAAGTGAGCAGCTCCGGGAGAAAGCAACGCGCCTTTCTTCGCTTCCGCAGAACTGACTCGCCCCGCCCTGGACCTTCATGCGGACCGAGAGAGTGGACGCGGATTCTGGTTGCGGCTCCCAGCCGCTTTTCGGGACTACGGCCAAACCGGCACACGCATACGTGACGAAGTCCGAGCCGAACACGGCCCGCAACGTGGGAGCGCGATTCTGCAATTCCATGCCGTGGAGCGAAAGGCGATCAACCGGCTTCAACCCAGCCGGCAGGACTGCTTCAGTACCAGATCAACTCAACCTCATAGCCGGCGAACTCTGCGTCCCTGCCTACAATGGGAAGCCCTTTCGTCAGCGCTTGGGCAATGATGAGGCGGTCAGAAGGGTCACGATGGTGGAACGGCAACTTTGTGAGCGTGCTCAAGTCATCGAGTCCAATGGGAAGTGTTTCGATCTCATTGAGGGCAAGCTGCTCGGGGATGAGTTCCCCAAAGGGCCTGCCCAGTATCAGCTTCCCCAAGCTGCTCTTGACGGCGATTTCCCAGAGGCTTGCTACACTCAGCAACACCTCGTTGCCGGCATCGGCAATCGCCTCTCGTGCGGTTTTCGGGAGCTGCTCGGCCCCACCGATGAACCAGAGGAAGCTGTGGGTGTCCAAGAGAAGGCGCACTACATGTACTCCCGGAAGTCTTCTAAAGGTTTATCGAAGTCCTCCGTCATCGTGATCAAGCCCCTGGCGCTGCCGAACCGCCGCGGTTGTCTCTGAGCGCGGATCGGAGCCAGCTTGACCAAGGGCCGCCGGTCTCTTGAAATAATGACCTCTTCACCGCTAAGCGCAAGCTCGATGAGTTCCAGGAAACGGTTGCCGGCCTGCTCGATGTCTACTTGGGTCATGCTCTTCTCCGTTAGAGTCCGTTTCGCTGCACGCAAATCCTACTAGATATTCTGAGTGGCCACGCAAGACCCTTTAAGGATACTTCACCTCGTGTCCTCAAGTAAAGCGGTACGGAAACGGGGGGCTGAACGGCGGAGCGGTCAGTAACCGGCGTCCATCAGTTCGTCCGGGTTTCGAGAAGTCTCCTCACTGCCGGCGGGATGAAGATCCCGTCAACGTCCATACGGTTGAGCGCCCGCACCAGTATCCGTATCTTCCTTCGCCGCGACTCTCGCCGGTCAATGAGTATCACCGCCTTGCCGGACAGTCGGCACAAACCTCCCTCGGTCCTTATCCCAGGGACCCCGAGGTTCTCGTAACGGAGTTCCACGCCGAGCCTCGTCGCAATGTCTTCGAGCCACTCCAGGTACACATGCTCGTTCAACGGGCGACCTCCTTGTCATCCGATTCCGTGATTGCGAGTACTCGCCCGGAGAGTCATTGTCAAGCGAAATCAGGTCAGGGGTGGAATCGGGGTTTGATTTCTGCGCCGGGTTGTTATATAGTCCCGATATGCTCATTATAAGAGGAATTCATGGATCAATTCAGGCCCAGAGGGGATAGGATGCCCACTCGCGATATCCAGCAGGGCGTCGAAGAGCTCAAACGGCTGCTGGACGGATTCTCAGGGGGATGGGTGTTTTGGGTGGTGTTGCTGGTCGTGGGGTTGCTCTACTTGTCCACGGGCATCTACAAGGTGGGCCCAGGAGATAAGGGTGTGGTCCTGCTGTTCGGCAAACTCTCTGCCGTGAGTGAACCGGGACTCAGATACCGTCTGCCGAAGCCTTTCATGACCCACTTCATCGTCAATGTGTCCGAAGTGCGGCGCGCAGAGATAGGCTTTCGTTCGGACGGCAGCAGGCAGCGACCGGTACAAGCGGAATCGCTTATGCTGACCGGCGATCACAACATAGTGGATGTGCAGTTTTTTGTGCAATACAAGGTGCACGATCCGATCAAGTTCATTTTTGGGTGCGACAAGCCGGAGCAGGCTCTCCGGGCTTCATGTGAGGTGGCCCTTCGAGGAGTCGTGGGCGAACGGGGTATCGACTACACGATGACGGACGGCCGTGAGCGAGTTCAGGAAGATGTGCGCGAATACCTGCAGAAACTCCTGGATGCCTACAACACGGGGCTGTACGTGACCCAGGCCCGACTTCAGGCGGTCGATCCCCCCGAAGAAGTCAAAGAGGCGTTTCACGACGTGGTGCGGGCTCTGGAAGACCGTGAAAGACTCATAAAGGAAGCTGAAGGCTACGAGGCGGACATACTCCCCAGGGCGCGGGGCCAGGCGCAACAGGAGATTCAGCAGGCAGAAGCGTACAAGGCTCAGAGAGAAATACGGGCCAGAGGTGACGCGGGCCGTTTTGAAAGGGTGCTGGCCGAGTATGCCCGATTTCCGGCTGTCACCCGGGAACGGCTTTACCTGGAAAGCGCAGAGAAATTCCTGCAGAATACGAAGAAAGTCATCATGGAAAGCGGAGACTCGAAAGTTCTGCCGTTGCTCCCCATCCTGGGAGACCAGAAGGCTGATCCCATCCCCCTGCCGGGAACCACACCCAAGGGGCGCTGACAAATCGGAGGGCAACGAGGCACAATGGTCAGGATAGCGATAATTCTCCTCGCGGTAGTCATAGTGATCTCCCAAGCGACCTTCACGATCAGTGAGCTCGAGCAAGGCCTGGTCCTTGAATTCGGTAAACACAAGAGGACCGTCATCGACCCAGGCCTGTACTTCAAGGTCCCGTTCGTTCAGGACGTGGTGCGGCTCGAGAAACGGATTCTGTACGCGGACTCCGACCCCAAGGAGTACCTCACCCTCGACAAGAAACGCCTTATCGTGGACACGGTCTCCCGATGGAGAATAAGTGACCCTCTGTTGTTCTTTCAGGCCATGAGGGACAACCGGTCCGCGGTGATACGATTGAACGACACGATTAGTACCAGGCTGCGTCAGCACATTGCAGGTCACCTGTTCGGTGACTTCATCAAAGAGCAGAAGGAGACCTCCAAACCTGCGCCTCCTGCGTCTGCCGAGACCCCGGCGGTGGCGGGCACTCCGGCTCCCAAACCGGAAAAACCGGCCCCCAGCCCTGAAGTCCTTAGTCAGCGCGAGAAAATCATGGCCAGGGTCACCAAGGAAGCCGCGGAGCAGAGTAAGGAAGCCGGAATCTCGGTCATCGACGTAAGGATCAAACGAGTGGATCTCCCCAAGGAAGTCCAGGCATCCGTGTACGCACGAATGAAGGCCGAGCGCGAACGGCAGGCAAAGCTTTACCGTGCGGAAGGCGACGAGATCTCCAGGGAAATCAAGGCCAAGGCCGACAAGAACCGGGAGGTCATTCTTGCCAAGGCCTACGAGAAAGCCCAGGAACTCAAAGGCCAAGGTGACGCCAGCGCCACTACTGTGTATGCCGAAGCGTACGGCAAGGACCCCGAATTCTATTCGTTCCTCCGCCACATGGAGGTGTATGAACGGGTATTCCCCTCGGGGACTACGGTGCTTCTCCGACCCGATTCAGATCTGATGAGATTCCTCGCTACCCCGGCATTCAAGCCCCAACAAGCTCCCGGTCAGGCTCCCACGCCGGCGCCTGCCGCGACGAAACCGCCGGCTGACGCCCTCGCACCGGCCAGGTAGCTGACACCACCCGCATCCCGCTCCAGGGAGGTTTTTCACCAGAGTGAAGAACCTCCTTGACCTATGCCCCGCGGACGACTATAGTCCACCCCAAGCCAGCGCGATCTGCGGTGCTTCCGACCCTTGAAACCGATACCGTACCAAAGCAGGGACCGTACCATGAAAGCATTACTCGTCTATCCGGCAATTCCGGACACGTTCTGGAGTTTCAAGCACGTAATGAAGTTCATCAGCCGCAAGGCCGCGCACCCCCCGCTGGGTTTGCTCACCATCGCGGGAATGCTTCCCCGGGACTGGGACCTCAAAGTGGTCGACATGAACGTGGAGGATCTCACGGATCAGCACATCCAATGGGCCGATCTCGTCTTCACGGGGGCCATGGTCGTACAGAAGGACTCCGTGCGGAAAGTGATCGATCGGTGCCATGTGCTGGGAAGGAAGGTGGTGGCAGGTGGACCGTTGTTCTCGAGCACGCCTGAAGACTACGAGGACGTGGATTACCTCGTGCTCAACGAGGCTGAACTCACCCTCCAACCATTCCTGAATGACCTCGCGCAAGGGACTCCACGCCGCATCTACACTACCGAAGAAAAGCCCGATATCCGTCAGACGCCGCTGCCCAGGTGGGATCTCATCAGACTCAAAGATTATGCGTCCTTGTCCGTTCAGTACTCGAGGGGCTGTCCGTTCAACTGTGAGTTCTGCGACATCGTCCATCTCAACGGCCGAGTCCCCAGGGTGAAGAGCAACGATCAGATGATCGGCGAATTCGAGATGATCTATGAGCTCGGGTGGCGCGGGTCAGTCTTTGTGGTGGACGACAACTTCATCGGGAACAAGGCGAAGGTGAAATCCCTGCTTCGAGAGATCATTCCGTGGCAGACGTCTCGGAAGCACCCGTTTGACCTGTACACCGAGTCTTCGGTGAACCTGGCCGAGGATGATGAACTGCTGGAGCTCATGGCTTCAGCGGGGTTTGACAGCGTATTCCTCGGGCTGGAGACCCCGTTTGAGGAGTCCCTCAAAGAGTGCGGCAAACACCAGAACATGAAGATGAACCTGATCGAAGCGGTGAAGAAGATCCAGCGTCACGGCATGGAAGTGATGGGTGGGTTCATCATCGGGTTCGACAACGATCCGCCGAACATATTCGAGAGACAGATCAAGTTCATCCAGAACAGCGGCGTGTGCAAGGCAATGATTGGCCTGCTCAACGCACTGCCGGGAACTCGGCTGTACGAGCGACTCAAGAAGGAAGGGCGGCTCATCGAGGGGATCACCGGCGACAACTGTGACGGCTCGATGAATTTCATCCCCAAGATGGACGTGAAGACCCTGAGAGAAGGCTACCAGTCGGTGCTCAAGTCGCTCTATTCCCCGAAGCAGTATTACCAGCGGGGGTTGGAGTTTCTCAAGACATATCGCCCGAACAAATTTCGTCGCCTGGACGCGAGCCAGGTGATGGCATTTTTCAAATCCGTGGTCTATTTGGGGTTGCTCGACAAGGGTAAGAACAAGCTATATTATTGGAACTTCGTGATCAAAGCTGCCCTGTTCCATCGGAAGGCATTCGGCACCGCAATAGCCCAGGCGATATTCGGCTACCACTTCAGACGAGTGTTGGGAAAGGACGAATAGAGCTGACGCAGGGCTGCCGGCAAGAGAATGAACCACCACGACACGTGGTGCGTCTTCCTCTTGCGTCGGAACGGTGACGACTACTCTATCCGGTACGTCGTATCCTCATCGTATGCGGGGAAGAGGGCACTGGTGGTAGGCTGTTTGCCGACCGCGGGGCGACACCACACGTCGAATATGCGTCGGCCTTCCCGGTAGAGGCAGCTCTTGTATAGCATCTTGTCGTGACGCAAACGAAGGACGAGCCTTTCATTGGGGCATCGTCCTTTGTTTTCGAGTTCGCATTTCTTCTGCGTCCCTTTGATCGGGCACGGCCTTATCGCTTCGACGACACGCCACTCGTGCCCGCGGTCCCGAAACTCTTCCAGGAAGCTTTCTTCACCGCGAAAGAAGCGCACTCCCGCGAGATTTTCCAAACTCATTCCCGGGCTGCAGCCCTTGTATATGTTGATCCTTGATCCACAAGAGGGGCATATGAAATAGGAACGTCCCAGGGGGATCTTGCTGTCGAGTATTCGAGAGAGTGTTTTGCACTTTTCGCAGACCACGTCCATGTTCGACCTTGTTTGGTGTTGAGGTTGCCGTCCGGGCTCACTCGCACCTGGCAGCCGGAGGGTCAGGAGTCCTCGTGTTACACAGGCTTTCGAAATACGATTGTACCCGCTCAGACCGAAGGTGTCAACAGCACCACGAAGACGGGCAGCAAGTGTTGACCACGAAGCGACACCAAGACACGAACAAGACAGAGAACACCATGGAGCGGCTGGGAGCAACGGCCAACAATCGCGTCTACCTTCGTCGGCTCGCACGCGTTCCGATGGCGGGGCGAGTTGGTACTGCGGACATGGAAACCGCCGGCTTTCCCAGGTGAGGACCGCCACCCACCCTGCTGCTGAAGCAGATTTCGACTACAAATCCTTGCCGCGGGTGAAGAAACTGAAGATTAAGACCCATGGAAGAGGGGCACGAGAGATGGTGGAGTTGTTTCGCTGCAGGCCCGAAGACCGGAAGAAGCAACGCTCAGGACGGGCGAATTCTCCCACTTCTCTGATTTGTGCTTTGCGGTGTGTTCTCGTTGGGGAAGAATCGGCTTGACAGGAGCTCAAAATGCAGATATATGGATAAGCATAGATACTGCTTCGCTTTCCCGAAGCCTTAGGAGGATGGCACATGACACGAGACTACCGCACGCTGGTCGCGATCATGCTGCTCGGGCTTGCATGCTCGACGCCCGCGGCATGGGGCCAATATTCGTACGATCCGACCGGCGCACCCCACTCCAGCTACACATACCATAGCTACGACGAAGCGATGTACGATCCCGCGCGGGGTTCCTATTCGGTCCGGTATTCGGGATCGGTTCCTCAGCCCCAGTATCAGCCGTATACCGGCTATTTCCCCCAAACGGGATATGGCCGGAACGGCCGCTCTACTCGCCAGGGGGGGACCGCCATCTACGAAGACCCGCAAGGCAACCCGTACCCAGGCCCTCAGGAGTATACACAGGCTGCTTCCAAAGGCTCGACCGCGGAGAAGCGCAAGAAGGCACGCGCTGCCAAGAGCCGGGACTCCCGAGCGCAGCCCGCGTACTCGGCAACGCAGGCTCCCGCAACTACCCAGGTCCCGAGACTCAGGTTGCCGGCCAACCCGTATGGCTCGATGCCTTCCTACGGCGGGTACCCGTATCAGACCGGGATCTGCCTGCCCGGACGAAGCTGAGGCTACTAATCGCGTCGGTCGACGCAGGAAGACGTTTATCAGAAAGTCAACCGGGGGAAATCCTCTATCAGAAAATGCGATTCCGGGGGAAGGAACTTCTTGCAAGAAGTTGCTTCCCCCGGACCCCCTTCCGAAAACTTTCAGAATATTGGGCCCTTCTGACCATTCACCGAGCTCTTGTGATGTCGAGACGAGACTTCCGTCCTTCGTTATGCCGTCCGGCACCGGCTGCTCTTGAGGACACGTGATTCCGAGGCAGCCCTCTTCCGGCAAAGACGTTTCCCCCAGGAACTACATTTCCCTGAGAATCGTTCCCTTCCGTATCTTCCGATTGACACTGACCACCCTTCTCGCGATAGTACCATAAGGGTCGGTAGTGGATCATGCCGGCGGGCCTCCCAGCAGGAGGGATAGCTGCCTGACATGTCGAACTCCCCTGTCGTCGAGTGAGCGGCTATGGGGGTCTGGGGGAAGGGCGCTCACTTCGGCCTTGCACCTGCGATGCGGGCTCCATCTTCTTGCCCGGCGCTGAAGCGTCCTGTTATTTTCAGTCGCCTCTGCGGGGCTTGGGAACGCCGACGTCCCGGAGGGACGAGAGACAATGGGCGGGCCTTTCAAGGCCGGGAGGAACAAGCAGGGCACCCAAGTTAGTGACTATGGGGTCTGGGGGAAGGGGCCTCTTTCAAGACGACGGCTGGGGGCCGCAACCAAATTCGCGTCGACCTTTCTCGGTCCGCATGGAGACCGATGGGGGGGCGAGTAGGTTCCTCGCAATCGAAGAAAGGCACGTTGCTTTCTCCCAGAGCTGCTGAACTGAAGATTTCTTCTCGGAAGAAGAAATCGAAGGCTATTGGCAAAACGCCTTTTCCCCCAGAATTCGCATTTCCATAACAAGTTGGTCTGCATCGAGGCCCGCAAATGGAACGCTTCTTTGAACGTCTGTGGGACGAAACCGGGGCTGTTGATCTGATTCGCGCAATCTTCACCGGAGTGGACCATTGGGTGATCGTAGCCTGTCTCGTCGTATTGGGCCTGGTTGCGGTCGGAGGAATCTGCGCGCTTGTCCGGCGGGCTGAGAAGCGGCATTTTCAGCAACGTCGGTCCGGTGAGCACCGGTGAGGGATATGGTCCCCATGGCTCCGGAACGGCTGCGGCCGTCTCTCGGGAAGGGTCTGTTTGACGTGCGGGCGGTCACGCCTGTATACTACCGTTGAGATGGTACATGTGAACTGGTTGCTCGCGAGCTGCGTGAAAGGCTCTGAGCCCAGGGGAAGCGGGAGGAGGGGACTCCCGTTTCCGGCAACGCTCAAGAATTCGGGGAGGAAGCTCATGGAAGCGTGGTGGCAAGGACTATCTCTTCTCAACAAGGCCTTTTTCCTGATGGCGATGGGCTTCTCCACGCTGTTCCTCTGGCAGGTCATCAGCATGTTCCTGGGGATGGGGGGGGACTCGCACTGCCTTGACCAGATGGACGCACACTCCGGGGCCGATTTCCACCACGGGGACGCCCAGACCGATCATCCGCACTCCGGCGACGGAGGGGGAGTGACTTTCAGCCTTGTCTCGATTCGATCCGTACTCGCGTTCGGGACGCTGTTCAGTTGGGCCGGAACCCTGTATCTGGCCACGGGCACGTCCGCGCCGATGGCGGTCTTGTTCAGTGCGATGTGGGGACTGGCCGCGATGGTAGGGGTGTCTTACTTGGTGTACTGCCTGCTCGGCATGCAGGAGACAGGCACTGCGAGTCTCTGGAGCGCGGTCGGTGAAAAGGGCGTAGTGTACATGAACGTGCCCGAGAACGGGATGGGAAAGATTCGCGTGATGGTCAAAGGAGTGATCTGCTTCGTCAACGCCCGCACCACCACCAACGAGGCATTGCCCGCGGGAACGCCTGTGCGAGTAGTCGGCGTCACCGGGGACAACGCTCTCCAAATAGAACGCACCAATAGCCCGGCAGGAGAATGACATGGCAACCGCTGCAACCTTGACGGTCCTCCTGGTAGTTCTTCTCTGCGTAGTTGCGCTGTTCTTCGTGAGCAGGTACAAGCGCTGTCCTTCCAACAGGATACTGGTGATCTACGGCCGTACCGGCGAGGGAGCCGCAAAATGCATCCACGGAGGCGCCGCATTCGTGTGGCCCGTGTTCCAGGACTACGCATGGCTCAACCTGGAACCATTCGTGCTCCCCATAGAGCTGCGAAGCGCGCTCTCTCAGGAGAACATTCGGGTGTCGGTTCCTACGACGGTGACCGCGGCAATCAGCACCGAAGAAGGGATCATGCAGAACGCCGCGATCCGCCTTCTCGGTCAGGGGCTTGACGACGTCCAGAAGCAGGCCCAGGACATCATCCTCGGCCAGATGCGCGCGGTCATCGCGACCATGAAGATAGAGGAGATCAACAGCGACAGGCAGGCCTTCATGATCAAGGTCAATGAGGCGGTTTCGCTGGAGCTCGAAAAGATAGGTCTCAGCGTCATCAACGTGAACATCAAGGATATCGAGGACGAGAGCGGGTACATCCAGGCACTGGGGAAGAAGGCCGCAGCAGAGGCGGTCAACCGGGCCCTTATCGATGTTGCCGAGCAAGAGAAAGTGGGCAAGATAGGAGTCGCGGAGCGTGACCGCGATCGTCGCTCCGCGGTCGCCTCCGCGGATTCGCTCGCCGCAATCGGTGAAGCGGAAGCCGATAAGGACAGGAGAAAGGCAGTGTCGGTGGCCAACGCACAGGCCGCCGTGGGGGAAGCCGAAGCCGAACGGGACAGAAGACAGAAGGTCTCCCTCCTGGACGCGGAAGCCGTGGAAACCGAAACCCGCGCCAATGCCGGCAAGGCCTCATATATGGCCAACCAGAAGGTCGCGGAGGAAGAAGCTAGGGCCAAGGGCCAGACAGCCTCGGTCCAGGCAGACGGTGCGATTCGGGTAGCTCAGGAAGACGCCCAGAAGGCCGCGGAAGAAGCAAGAGCCCGACGAGAAAAGGCGCGACTCGCCGCGGAAGTGATCGTCCCCGCGGAGGCAGCCAAAGAGAAGGTCGTCGTCGAAGGAGACGCCGAACGCCAGAAACGGGTGCTGCTTGCCAAGGGTGAGGCCGAAGCCACGCTCGCCAGGATGAACGCGGAAGCTCAGGGGCTTCAGGCGATACTCCAGTCTAAAGCGGAAGGGTACAAAGCACTGGTGGGTGCCTGCGATTCGGATCCGTCACTGACCGCGGCCCTCCTTCTCATTGAGAAGCTCAGTGATCTCACCAAGATTCAGACCGAGGCAATCAAGAATCTGCCCATCGAGAAGGTGGTCGTCTGGGATTCCGGGGGCAACGGAGGACTTTCCGATCTGGGAAGCCGGCTTGTGGGAGTGCTTCCGCCCATGCACGACCTCGCCAGGCTCGCGGGGCTGGAACTCCCGGAATTTCTCGGAAAGGCCACGCCGAGACAACCGGAGCCGCCCTCCAAATCCAAGTGATCCATTTCGCACGGCCGACACCGGAGTGACTTGACGCCGCGGCCGGCCGTGTGCAAAATGACTCCATCCGTAAGAGTTCACCGCGGAGCCACAGAGGACGCAGAGAAGAAAGAGAGAATAACTTGACAAAATTATGCTTTTCTACCGATGCGCTGCTGCTAAGTAAATTCTTTCACGAGAGATTTGCTTACTTCTCTTCCTCTTCTCTGTGCTCTCTGCGCCTCTGCGGTGAGTCCCATTCGTCCCGGTGAACGGTTACCTCCATCCCAAGCCTGTTTTCGAGGGGTGCTCATGGAATGGGTCACGCTGGACCGCATCGCGGATCACGCTCAGGGCAAGGTCGAGCTCAGAGGGTGGGTCGATAACAGAAGGTCATCGGGGAAGATCCGCTTCCTGCTGGTGAGAGACGGGGCGGGAGTCATCCAGTGCGTCGTAGAGAAATCCCGCGTGTCGGCTGAGATCTTCGAGCTCGCGGGGAAGGTACCCCTGCAGTCTTCGGTGATCGTCCGGGGCGAAGTCGCGGCTGATCCCAGGTCTCCACTCGGTTTTGAGATTCATGCCGAAGATCTGGTCCTCGTGCACGGCGCACAAGAGTATCCCATCGGCAAGAAAGACCACGGCGTGGGATTCCTCATGGACCACAGGCATCTTTGGCTCAGGTCTTCCAGGCAGCGCGCGATCCTCCGTATCAGGTCGAAGGTGATTCAGTCGTCCAGGGCGTTCTTCGACGAGCAGGGTTTTGTCTGCGTAGACGCGCCCGTGCTGACTCCCACTTCTTGCGAAGGAACCACCACCCTGTTCGAGGTGGACTATTTCGATTCCAAGGCATACCTTACCCAATCCGGACAGCTCTATGGAGAGGCCGCTGCCATGGCTCTGGGACGGATTTACGTGTTCGGCCCCACGTTTCGTTCGGAAAAGTCCAAGACTCGGCGGCACCTCACCGAGTTCTGGATGATCGAGCCGGAAATGGCCTTCTGGGAACTGCCTGAGACCATCGACCTCGCGGAAGGACTCGTCTGCTGTGTAGTCCGGGAGGTGCTCGACACCTGCGCGAGGGATCTCGACGTCCTGGAACGGGACACCGAGCCCTTGAAGAAGGTGACCGCACCCTTTCCCCGCATCACGTACTCGGACGCGGTGGCAACGCTCAAGGCGCAGGGCGTGGCGGTCGAGTGGGGAGCCGACTTCGGCGCGGACGAAGAAGCGGAACTCTCCAGGGCCTACGACAAGCCGGTCTTCGTGACCCATTATCCCTCGGAGATCAAGGCGTTCTACATGAAGCGGGACCCCGACAATCCTCGGGTTGCGCTCGCGGTCGATCTGCTGGCTCCCGAAGGCTACGGCGAGATCATTGGCGGCGGTCAGCGTGAAGATTCGCTCGAAGAGCTGGAAGGAAGAATCCGGGATCACGGCCTCGACCAGGGCCCGCTCGAGTGGTACCTCGACCTGAGACGGTACGGATCGGTTCCGCACGCAGGCTTCGGCCTCGGGATCGAGCGCACCATCGCATGGATCACCGGAACCCACCATGTGCGGGAAACCATACCGTTCCCCAGACTCATGGACAGGCTGTACCCCTAACCGTTTCTCAGAAAGACTTCCTGGGGAAGGAACTTCTTGCAAGAAGTTCCTTCCCCAGGACCCCCATCCTCAAGAACAGTCATGGCATGACGCCACAACAAAATATGAAAGTCACCTCCCGACATCCCGAGAACTCGTTGGATGGCCAGAACCACCGATGTTTCAAAAGTTTTCGGAAAGGGGTCCGGGGGACAACCCTTTTTCAAAAGGGTTTCCCCCGGGAGACTTTCACGGGAACTCTTGGAGCATGGCGGCTCCCGGTGGTCGCCGCTGGGGAGGGTGACCCGCTACCTCTGAAGGGACCATTTGGACGGTTGCGTTTAGTCGTTTCGTAACCACGGGGTGATGTGGCGTAGCCTCCGGATGGGGAAAGGAGTGACTCGCTAATGAGTGAGGGAGCAGCTTCTGAGACGGGAAACACTTCAATCCTATGGTCCTTGTCCGGGCACCTCGCTGTGGCGATATGTCTATTCATAGCGGGTGCCGTCGTGTGGCATGGGGTCCTACTTCCAGCCGTTGTGGTGATTGTCTGGTCCATTCCGGCCACGCTCTGCGAATTGCTGAGAAAGCCGCACGACATGGCTCTGGTGCTGATCCCATTCATCTACTTTGCCACCGTGGGTGCTCTTGCAACCACCGGCTATGGGAACTATCGCTTGGCGCAGAGCAATGGTGAGCGCATCATCGCCGCGGTGGACAAGCTCAAGGCGCACCACGGACAATTCCCTCGGACATTGGAGGAATTGACCCCGCGGTATCTTGACGAAGTTCCTTGTGCAACGCTCACGCTGTCCGGCAGGCACTTCAGCTATTGGAGAACCAATTCAGGGCCCGGGTACGAGGAAAATGCGATGTTGTGCTATTGCTCGGAGTGGCCGTGCGAAGGCTTCTGGGGCAGTACTGCCTATTTCAACTGGGTATCCCGGATTTGGTATCCAGTGGGCGGGGATTGAGACCCTCGGATGTAGCGGATGTGGGAATCCGATGCGTCTGCGCTCACTGCGCTCTCGGTCCATCTGGAGAACGCGACGTCCTTGGTCAATCGGTCTCTTGGAAGGACCGGCCCTCGGCGGCGAGGCCTGTGTGGAGAAGAAGCAAGCCCCAATCGCCGTGGCACCCCGACTGATGCGTTCTCCTGAATTGGCGTGGGGCGCATCTTGTTCAGCCCTGGTGAGAGGCAAGGTGCCTGTCCCACCAAAACGACAAGAACACCCTTTTCCCCCGGCGGGCATCCTGAGAGACCGGGGGACTCGGCCTGAAATGGAATAAGCCAAAATGCCGATTTGTGATTTTCATGTGCACGTAGGTACGCGAGACCATTGGACCCCGTGGGTGATGGATTTCTTCGCGGAGATGAACCAGGAGTACACTCGGGATTTTGCGGAGAGGATCGACCCTCCGGCTGTGCAGCGTTACCTGGAAGACCAGGCGGTCGACCGAGCGGTGATGCTCGCGGAATACGCACCCAAGACCACCGGAATCGTTACCAACGAGTACGTCCGAACCTTCTGCGATGAAGCCGATAGGCTGATCCCGTTCGGCTGCCTCTGCCTGTACGAAGGTCCGGAGCCCGTGGTTCAGGCCGAGCGGTGCATCAAGGAGCTCGGTTGCCTGGGGCTGAAGTTCTTGCCCACGTACGCGCACTTCTTCCCGAACGACTCCAGACTCATGCCGGTCTACGAACTCGCCCGGGATCTGGGAATTCCGGTGATGTTCCACACGGGGACCTCCATATTCAAAGGGGCCCGGATCAAGTACGGGAATCCGCTGTTGCTCGACGATGTCGCGGACGAATTCCCCGACCTGGTGATCGTCATGAGCCACGGAGGAAGACCGTTCTGGTATGCGGAAGCCCAGTGGATGCTTCGGCGTCACAAGAGAGTCCATGTGGACATCTCGGGGATTCCCCCCAAGCACCTTCCCACGGCGTTTCCCCACCTGGAGAAGTTCCAGGACAGGTTCGTCTTCGGGAGCGACTGGCCCGGAGTGCCGTCCATCGCCAGGCAGGTGCGGATGGTCCGGGAACTGCCATACAGTGCCCGGGTGATCGAAGCCATCCTCTGGGACAACGCAGCAAGGCTTCTGGGACTCGACAAGACCTGATCCCGATGCAGCCCAAAGCAAAGAGCAGGCCCGGGCAGGACTTCTGATAACAAGTCGCTTTCCGAACGGGAGGATATCCGGTGGAACCCCTTCCGAAAAACACCGTGAACGCACGCGGCCACAACCAGGCATGGAAGTCGGCGCCCCACATCACCGGAACTCGCATCTTCCGACAAAGGGTTTCCCCCGGAAGATGTTCTGATAAGCATATGAAATATTGGTCGATTCTGTGTGGGGGTGCCACCAGGACCTCATCTCCTCCGGCACTTAGGGCTTGCCGCGAAATATACCGGTTCTCGAAAGTAACTTCCGATTCGTGTCAGATCAGGGCTTGTGGGGCGGGCTTTCCAGCCCGCCAATCGGTGGAAACTAACGAGAACCGCTATAACCCTGTCATCGCGCGCTCTCCCCTTCCATGGGTTAAAACCCATGGCTACTCACAGTGCGCCCAGCAGGGCGCGGGCCTCTTCTGCCCTGAAAGGGCAGCCCGTGACTAGCCGTAGGTTTCAACCTACGGTAGTGAAGCGAGTGAATACCGTTCTTTCATTCACTGTGGTTGCAAAGCTTGTTTTGCCGCGGGCCCTTAGCGGCGGAGATTGTTGAGCATACTCGCTGCGCGGGATTCAGACCAGTACTCGCCTGACGGCTGGAACGCGACGAACCCCACATGTCCCCCATTCCGGGGAATCTCGAGGAAGAACGACGGATTCTGCTCAGCTTCGGCGGCAGGATAGCATTCAGGGGAGAGGAATGGGTCGTCCGCCGCGTTCACCAGCAGAGTGGGGACGCTGATGCGGTCCAGCAGCGGCTTGGAAGAGGTTTGACGCCAGTAGTCCTCCGCGTCGAGAAATCCGTGAATGGGCGCGGTGTAACGGTCGTCGAAGTCTTTGAAATTCTTGATCGTCTCGAATCCCTCGTCAGTTATGAGCTGAGGAAACAGGCGGGTTTTCTCCCGGATCTTTCCTCTCAGCATCCGCAGGAATCTCTTGAGATAGAGGGTATTCGCCGGAGCCTCGAACACCTTGGCCCCAGTGACGAGCTCGCAAGGAACGGAAAAGGCCACGGCTCCGCGAATGCGTTCAGGCACGTCGGGTCCGCGTTCACCGAGGTATCGGAGCACCACGTTTCCGCCCAGACTGAACCCGACAAGGGCCAGATCCGAGTAGCTCCTCTCCGCGATGAGGTGGGACACCACCGTGTCCAGATCATCTGTGCTGCCGCTGTGGTAGAAACGCAACCGGCGGTTGATTTCGCCGCTGCAGCCACGGAAATTCATCGCCACCGCGTCCCAGCCGGCCCGATTGAGGGCTCGGACCATGCCGCGCACATAGGCCCGTTCCGAGTCCCCTTCCAGGCCGTGAAGCACGACCGCAGCTTTGGTCGCACCTGTAGAACTCACGTCAAGATCGAGGAAATCACCATCCGGGGTTTGGATTCGTCGTCGTCGGTAGCGCGCGCCAGGCACCTTCCGGAACAGGCTCGCACACACGGTCTGTATGTGTCCGTTCCGGAAACATAGCGGCGCACGATATGATGATTCGGGAATCAACGGCACTGCAATCTCCTCTCATGGAAATGCGCTTGGGGAGGGGGCGTTTTACTAATAACGTTCGATTTCTTCCTTTTCCGAGAAGAAATCTTCAGGCCGGCAGCTCTGGGAGAAGGCAACGTGCCTTTCTTCGCTTGCGTGGAACCAACTCGCCCCGCCCTGGGTTTTCATGCGGACCGAGAAAGGTGGACGCGAATTTGGTTGCGGCTCCCAGCCGTCGTTTTGAAAAACGCCCCTTCCACCAGACCCCCATCCCCTCAAACTTCTGGAGCATGCGGCTCACGCTGGTCGCCGCGGTGTCTGTCCAATTCCGGTTCTGCCTGATCCCTTGAGACAAGGTTCCCGAAACCTTCGAAGCCGGGGGTGACGCATTTGATCCCAAAAAGGACGGACTCCAGCAATCAAGCGAAAAACTCCAAGGAACGCCGTCTTCCTCTGCGTCCTTTGCGTTCTCTGGGAGGGAACATCTTCTCACGTCAGCCGGGATTCGCCGGCCGGACTGCCGAGGAATGTGTGAACGTATGGGGTGCACTAAGGCAGCGAGTGAGCCCGCACGCAGCCTAACGCGGCCTTTCCATGGTGTACCCGGCCTGTGCTATCATGCGCAGGTCTTCCTCGACGGCACGTCCTGATGTGGTAAGATACCCTCCGACGATCATGCCGTTCGCTCCGGAGCGGAGAGCCATTGCTTGGAAATCGCCGAGGTTCTTCTCTCTGCCACCCGCGATCTTGATGGTCGCATGGGGAAGCACCAGGCGGAAGATCGCGACGGTCTTGAGGATTTCCAAAGGTTGCGGCGGGAGCGAATTCTGGAGCGGAGTTCCCGGTCTGGGATTGAGTATGTTCAGGGGAACACAGTCCACTCCCACATCTCGAAGCGTGAAGGCCATGTCAAGGCGCTGTCCGGGCGTTTCCCCCAGGCCCATGATGCCTCCGCAGCAGGTGGAGAGCCCGTTCTCCATCGAGACGCGCACCGTTTCCAGGCGCTGATCAAACCGGTGGGTGGTGCATATGGAGGGGTAATGGTCCCGGCAGGTCTCGATATTGTGGTTGTAGCGGGTCACCCCGGCCCGGAGAAGCCGCTGAGCTCGCCGGTCATCGAGGAACCCCAATGACGCGTCGAGCGCGATATCCACTTCGGATCTGACCAGGTCCAAAGCTTCCATGAGAGAGTCGAACTCCGCAGCCGACAGCGCGCCGCCGCTGGTGACCGTGCAGAATCGGGATGCACCAATCTCCTGGGCTTCCCGGGCCGCGGAAAGGATCTCTTCCGCGGAAAGGAGCCCGTAGACCTGCGCGTCCGTGTCGTAACGGGCAGATTGAGCACAGAACGCACAATCCTCGCTGCATCGGCCCGACCGGGCGTTCACAAGGGCACAGGAATCGAAGAAACTCCCCTTGAATCGTATCCTGATGCGGTCCGCCGCGGCAAGAAGATGCAAGAGGAACTCGTCGGGCAAGTCCAGGAGCAGTTCGCCTTCTTCGCGCTCCAGTGCACCGCCGGCGAGTATGCGTTCCTCGACTGAAGCGATCAGTGTTCCATATTCGACTGTGTGGTAGTTCATGCGGCCCTCCGAAAAGATACTTATACAACGGCACTGCGAAAAAATCCAGACCGCCGAACCTCCGCGATTAGTGATCAGCAGCCCTTGCCAAAACGACCTTCAGCACGTACAGTCCACTTATGGACGCTGCTGAGACCCCTGCTCATCGGCCTCGTCCGTTCGCGTGGTGATGCGCTCTTCTTCGGGAGATCGTTGGGTGTACACTCATCATCCGCGTAGCGGTCACCACCACAGAGCGGCTGGGAGCCGCAGCCAACGATCGCGGCGACCTTTCTCGGCCCGCGTGCGGTCCGATGGCGGAGCGAGTTGGTTCTGCGCACGTGCAAACCGCTCACTGCCGGGGGGGGAAGCATGGCCATCTGCCACGCTGCTGAAGCGGATTACGACAAGAAATCCTCGCGGCAGCCGAGGATTTCGCAGCATAGTAGTGCAGAGCGGCTGGGAGCCGCCACCAATAATCGCGTCGACCTTGGTCGGTCCGCGTGCAGTCCCACGTGTTATCGGAACAGCCTGCGGGCGGCCTCGGTTGCAGGGTAGGCGATGCGCGAGGGTGTTCGGAAAGGCTGTTATCGGGAAAGTAGCCCCCCGGTGGAGCCTGATCTCGTGGGCCAGGCCTCCGAGCCCGCCAAGTTGCATGGAGCTGAATTGGCCAACACAGTCGACCACCTGCCGAAACAGAAACCGGAACCCTCATCCACCGAGGGGGCGGACCCGCGCACCGCGACCGAGGAACAGGTCGCCCCGGAAATGGGGAGTGCCGCACAGATCAAGGAACACCGCGGGATTTCTTGGAACACGCACTCCATACTGACCAGAACGGCCTTGGAATCCGTGGAATCAGGGCAGCTTGACGGACGCGTTCCTGTCTTGCCGCTTGAAGACTTCCTCCACACAGTCAGAGAAGGCATACGCTTCCTCGTGGGGTGGTACTGGGATACCCTCGGCCGAAAGACCGGGACCAAGCCTCATGTCTGGGCCATTCCAAGGGACGTCGACACGGTGGATCAGTTCCTCAAGGCGTTGAAGCTCAATCCGAGTCTGTCCATACCCTACGTTCGAGTGATGCGACCCGAGGAGATCGGGCCTGCCGCAGCCCACAACCCCGGCAGGTCCGGCCCGCCGGGCAGGGCATATGTCCCGACTCCCTACGAAGAACAGATCAGTCCGCGTGAGATCCTCTGCACGTTTTCCGATGAACCCGACTGGGGCATGGATCAGGACCTGTTTGTCGTTCGGGACTACGCGTATGGGCCGGTGCCCTTCGGATCGGCCACGGGAAAGAGCTCACAGGCAGCGTTCCACATGGCTTTTCTTCATGAGCCTGCGTTGATTACCGCTGTGTGGCCCGGTCTCAGGCGCAGCTTCATGGAGGAACGCATCCGCGTGTGCCTGGCTCTGGCAAGACTTGCGTTCAAGGCCGAGGCACACTACTGGGGGTGGCGTTTCCTTTCCTGGGCGATGCACTACATCCAGGATCTCACTCAACCCTATCATGCCAAAGCGTTTCCGCCTTCCTTGGGTTCGCTGTTGCGGAGGTTCATGCTGGACCCAAACCCCGCGGGGTTTGCGCAGCGCAATGCCAATCTGCTGAAGAATCACCACATCCTATTCGAGTCGGTGGCGCACTATCTCCTCAACGAAGCCCTGAAGAAAGATCCCGACGCGATGCTGCTGAGCGTGATCCGGCAGAGTGGGGAGAGTCGCTCACCGACAGTGAGATCACTCATGGAGCGTGAGAGCCGTATCTCTGCAAGCCTTGCCGCCCGTTGTGATCGGGCGCTGGTGAAGATGGTGGACGACAAGCGGCTCGACGCAAAGGACTTCACCCTGGACGAAGGCGCAGAGTTTCTCCTCCAGGAGACCATGCTCGGGGCGACCCAGGATAGACCGAGACAGTACGGCGCGTTCACGGAACTGCTGGGTAGAAGCCTCGCCCAGGCTGGAGCGGTCACTCGGTATTGTCTGCGAACCATCGAGGTGTTCCCCGGACGCCGAGAATGATCCGACAGTCCTCCGCTGCAATGCTGTGGTTCAACTTCTTGGCCGGCAGCGAGAACTCGTTGAGCGAATCCTCTTCAGCAACGTAGGATGTGTCTGTTCTACCCCCGCGGCAGTCTGCGGTATCAACGTGCGTGGAACCAACTTTCCCCGCCATCGTAACGCGGGCGAGCCGAGGAAGGCCGACGCGAACATTGGCCGGGGCTCCCAGCCGCGTTGCAATGCGGTGGTTCACTTTCTTCGCCGGCTGCACCGGTCCAGAAAGGCCCGTGGGTCCATATCATCCCTGATTCCGAGCCTAGTGAGTGCGAAGTCGTAGCGGACCGGATCATGAGGGGCAATAGATCGAAACGCGCGAGTCACCTCGTGCGCGGCTTTGAGATTGGCCTGCTTGCGTGTGGTGAGCCCCAGTCGCATGCATATGCGGTGCATGTGGACGTCAAGCGGAACCACCAGCAAGGCGGGATCCACGTTGTCCCAACCTCCCGGGTCCACGTCGTCTTTGCGTACCATCCATCTCAGGAAGAGATTCAGTCTTTTGCATGCGCTTCCGGCGTCGGGCGAAGGGAGAAGGCTTCTGGGCTTGCCGTTGAACACCTGGGCCAGCTCGCGCACGAACGCTGCCAGCGCGGGCACGATGGTCTGATGGTCGGGGCTCAGGCCGGCGTTGAAACACGCGGCCAATGACCCGAAACGTTCGATGGCCAGCTTTGCTCCGTAGAGCATCAGGCCGAGCTCCGCACCAGTGGTGAACCGGTGCTTGAAGCCCGCAAACGTCATCAGGAGCGAGTCGCGTGTCGACCGTGACAAGAAACGATGCGGAACGGGCATGCGCTCGAGCACGGAAGAAACACTCCGCAGGATCTGCCGGACGTTCCCGTACGCAAGCGAGGATGCCACCAGAGCAGCGACCTCACGATCCGCCACGTAGGGGTATCGATAGAGGAACTCGAGTGGGTCGGGATGCACAAACTCACGTCTGTTGAGTCTGCCGTAGAGTTCCTCGAGCACGCTTTCCAGTTGATCGGTATGCATGATACGCGAAATCCCGGTATGGAGAGTGCCGCGCAGTGACACGTGCGGCCAGTTTCAGCCACCCCGTTCCCCTCTCATCAAGGGACGGGAACAGCACACGCCGGCCTTATTGATGAAAGAAGGGCCACCTCAACCTTGCGACGCGGCCCGCAGACGCTCGACCACGAACCGGGCTGCCAGACCGTTGACAAAGCCGGTCCCCACTGCGGCCATCCACATGAACGGCAGGAGAAGCAGAATTCCTTCGCTTCGTACGAGCACCAGATAGGCCGCGGCCAACTGACCCAGGTTGTGAAAGATCGCACCAATGATACTTATGCCGACCTCGGAGAACAGACCGGTACTGCCACTGCTTGATTCATTGTCCGCGCTCGCCGGCGCTTCGTTCCGGCATGCGGCCTCACCCACATTACTGACACAGAGCGGGTGTGAGCCGCAATCAATAATCGCGTCGACCTTGGTCGGTCCGCGTGCAGTCCCATGGCGGGGCTGGTTGGTTCTACGCACATGGAAACCGCACGCTTTCCCCAGGAAAGAACCGCCGCAGACCCCTCGACCGAAGCAGATTTGCACAACAAATCTTCTCAGCGGGCGAAGAAATTGAAGGATAGTAGTGCACATGCCTTCACGCTCGTCCGCTCTGACGGGATTAGGCTTCTGTTCGGCCTGCGAAGAGCTGTGGTACCCATCGGCACCGCTGCGGGGACAAGCGTCGGCTTTCGTCCCCGGGTTTTCAGTGTTTCCGGTCCGGGGGCCAACCGGTGTGCCGGCCACGGAGTCGGATACCGACCGACAAGTACCGAAACGACTGCCGATTCGGGCTCCCAGGCGCTCCGACAGGCTGCGTGCCAGTCCCATTGCGCCAATCCCACTGATGCCCCCTGCAAAGGCCAGCATGAACGCGGGGGATCCGAATTGGCCGGTTGCCAACGAGCCCAACACTATCCTCCCTACGGTCAGCACCAGCGCGTCCTTGAACCCGAACAGACACAGGGTCGCCAATCCGATAATGTTGGCAAAACCGAATCTGAACCAGAGCACCGTGACCGGAAGCAGGGCTTCGGCCGTGTGGATTACCGTGGCCATCGCGAGCAGCACCGCAAGCCTCGCCAAACGCCTCACCGGGTCTGTCATTGGGTCACCGCGTCCAAATCGTCCGGAACTCCGCTACCCACTCTGACCACTACGCGGTTCGGCACGCACACGATAATGCCGCCATGCCGATCGACGGGTCCGGTCTTCATGCAGGTTCTGTTGGGGCAGGGTGCCGCGATCACGCTCACCTTTCCCGCTTCTATGCGCACCACGGTCTTGCCCAAAGGTCCCGGAACCGCGACCGTTCTGTTCCCGTCCAGAGTGTACCTGCTCACGACAGTATTCCCTGACCTGACTTCTACACCACCTCCGCCGCGACCGAGCCATTTGGGCATCGCGTAGAACAGACCTACGCCTATGACAAGCACTGCGACCAGCAGCGCCTTGTCCGCAGCGGTGAGCAACCGAGTGGTCCTGCGGGCGATCGCCCTCACGTGACCGTTGAAGAAGGATTTCTCGGAGGCAATCCCTCTTTCACCATGATTGGTCAATGCGGCGCCGGTCAGATGTCCGTCGGAACCTGCGTGTTGCTGAATCGGGGTGGCCTGGTGGTTCATGTCATTCGGTAGTCAAATATCTCGACTGCTCGCGGCAGCATATCGCGGCTTGTCACTGACTTCAAGCGCTCGGCCTTTCGTGTCGCCGCGCCGCGCCGATCCGGGCTTTCCTCGTGTTGCAGCGCCGACGGGGCCTCGTCCGGATCTCGCAACCTTATTCTAAGTTTCTGTTGCATCTTGCGGTGATTTATCGTAAAATGAGACCGTCAGTCAAAAGCGTCGGCCCACGAGGTTTTCCCGACATGAAATGCCCAGTCTGCGGATACATTGACGACAAAGTGATCGACTCCCGCCTCGGAAAAGACAGCACCGTCATTCGCAGGCGTCGTGAATGCCTCTCCTGTAAGAAACGTTATACCACATACGAAAGAATTGAAGAAATACTCCCCCTCGTGATAAAAAAGGACGGCCGTCGAGCTGCATTCGACCGCAGAAAGATCATAGAAGGGATTCGCCGCGCCTGTCAAAAAAGACCCGTTCCCACTGAACGCATCGAAGCGATTGCCGACTCGATCGAACAGGAGCTCCTTGAACGGTCTGACAAGGAGATACACGTCTCGGTTATCGGTGAGCGGATCATGCAAGAGCTCAAGAAGATAGACGAGGTAGCGTACGTGAGGTTTGCATCGGTGTATCGTTCGTTTCGGGATATCGAGGAGTTCATGAGGGAAATTCAGGAGTTATTGGATCTCAAAGACGAGCGCGAGCTTCGCCGCCTGCAGGACAGACTCTCCGATGAGCCCCAACAAGTCGAAGACTCCCCCTGACCCTGTTGAATTCCTGAATGTTGCACTGAGTCTCGCCGGCCAGGGAAGAACCGAGCCCAACCCCATGGTAGGCGCTGTCGTGGTCAAGGACGGCCGCATCGTGGGCCGGGGCTACCATCGCGCAGCGGGAATGCCACACGCGGAAGTCCAGGCCCTCCTCGACGCGGGGCCTCAATCGAAGGACGCGGACCTGTACGTCACTCTTGAGCCTTGCAACCACTATGGGCGAACTCCTCCCTGCACCGAAGCCATACTGAGGGCAGGCATCAGGCGAGTCTGGTATGGCATGGACGATCCCAACCCGGATGTTCTCGGCGGGGGCGCGCAGGCCCTCAGGAGGGCAGGGATCGAGGTCCACGGACCGCTGATGGATGAACCGTGTCGGCGACTCAATGAGGTCTATCTCCTGAACATCTCGCTCAGGCGGCCATTCGTGTATTTGAAGCTCGCCATGAGCCTTGACGGACGCATTGCCACTCGCACGGGACACTCGCAGTGGATCACTTCAGAGCAGTCTCGTAATCAGGTGCACAGGCTTCGAGACAGGGTCTCCGCAATCATGACGGGAATCGGCACCGTGCTGGCGGACAACCCGTCGCTCACGACGCGCCTTCCCGAAGGCCGCGGCCATGACCCGCTGCGGGTCGTGGTTGACTCGTCGTTGAGAATCCCGACCGACTCGAAGGTGTTCAATCCCTCCTCTTCAGCGGGGGTGGTCATTGCCGCCGGCGCGGACGCTCCGTCTGCACGAGCCGACGAGCTGTCGCGTGCCGGAGCCGTCATCCTGCGGACGTCAGCGGCCGGCAAAGTCGAGTTGAGGGAGTTGCTGGACCAGCTTTTTCAGCGCGGAGTGTGTTCGATTCTGCTGGAAGGCGGAGCCGGTCTGGCATGGGGCGCGCTCGACGAGGGTATTGTGGACCGCTGCATGTTCTACTATGCTCCTATGATCATCGGAGGAGCCCATGCGCGATCGGGGGTATCGGGTGAAGGCATCGACAGGTTGGAAGAGGCTCCCCGGCTCAAGGACGTGGAGATCGGCCGAGTCGGGCCGGATGTGTTGATTACCGGCAGAACGTGCTACACTGGCCCCGACCTCACAAACGGCGCACGCAGACGAGAGTGGACTGACCGTCATGATTCTTCAGGTAAATAGAGACCACCCTGAACCCCGGCGCGTGAAACGGATCGCCGATGTGCTGCGGTCCGACGGGGTGATTGCGTACCCCACCGACACGGTGTACGGCCTGGGCTGCGATATTCACAGCAAGAAGGCGCTCGACAGGGTTCGGCGTATCAAGAAGATGGACAACAAGAGGCACCTGTCTTTCGTGTTCTCGGACTTGAAACTGATCGCGGACTACGCTCAGGTGACCGACTTCGCCTATAAGATTCTCAAGAGATACCTTCCGGGACCGTACACCTTCGTTCTCGAAGCCACAAGACTTGTCCCTCGCATTGTGCTCACCAGGAAGAAAGAAGTGGGGATTCGCATACCCGACAACGAGATATGCCTGGCCCTTGTTGCGGAAATGGGGAATCCGATCCTGAGCTCTTCGGTGAGGTTGCCTGACGACCAGCTTCTCGACGATCCCAAGGAGATAAGCTCGATCTACAAGGGCCAAATAGACCTGGTCGTGGATGGCGGGGTGTTTATGCCCGCGCCCTCGTCGGTGATCAGCCTCCTGGATGACACACCGACCGTAATTCGTGAGGGGAAGGGCGATGTGAGCCCGTTTATGTGAAAGTCTCCCGGGGGAAACCCTTTTGAAAAACCACCATGACCGCACGCGGCCATAACCAAGCATGAAAATGCTACCCCGCCGGCGTCGCGACGAGCCGGCCTTCTCCGCGGCGACCAGCGGGAGCCGCCATGCTCCAAGAGTTCTTGAGGATGGGGGTCCGGGGGGAGGTAATTAGTTGAAGAAGTTACTTACCCCCGCAGTAGGAATTTGTTAT
>JBFMAA010000008.1:0-82250 GCA_040755955.1 Thermodesulfobacteriota bacterium | reverse complement strand
GAGGGTGAAAGTTCCCGCAATTCTCAACACGTGGCACTATAGTGGGTCCCGTGGGCCCGGAAGCGGCTGAAATCACGTTCGACGGGGCATGACTATTGTTGTATGATGGGCCCGGCAGTTCTCCCACGTGACGGGTCCGAAGGAGGTCACGCGATGCCAAGAAAGATCAGCGCCAAGGACGTGGCGGAAGACATCCGTTTCGGGATGCACGACAACCAGCTTATGGTGAAGTATGGGGTGTCGTTTTCGCAGTTGGCGGAGATGCGGAGGAAGCTGGAAAATGCGGGACTGGTTCCCAGGACCGGCCCTGGAGGGGCACTTCCGCACGGATTTCGACAGGGACCCGTAGTGATGACTTGTCCGAGTTGTGGCTTTGGGATGGACCGGCATGTCGAGGAGTGCCCCAGGTGCGGACGGGTTCTGAAGCGGGCCACGCAGTCAGCCTCACCGGGGCCTATGCCGCAGTCTTCCGGGCCGGTCCCCCGCGCGATGGGGCTTGAAACCTCGTCCACGCGAGGACAAGGGGCAAGGGTGATAGCGAGTTTGGTGGTTGTTGCCGTTGCCGTAACCCTGGTGGTCGCGGTTGGGACGATTTCTCGCAAGAACCGGGCTCAGGTCCTTCATCAGGCCAAGCCGACTCTCCAACTGATCGCGGCGGCCGATTCAGCACACGTCGACTGGCGAGAAGCCGCCGGGGAACTCCGTGACATCAAGCAACGCAGTCGTGGGTTCTTGTCCGGATGGACCGGGGACATGGACAAGCTCCTGACCATGAGCACTCGCATGATCAAGGTTTCCGCAGCGAACAGGCAGGTGCTGGAGTCGATGCGGCGGCGGGAACTGGCTGCGGACGCGCCACTCCAACCGGAGACCTCCGGCTTCGGCGACCCGATCGCACCCGGCTATCAGGAATCGAGAAACCGAGCCGCCAACACGACCGGGAAGATATCCGACTACCAGTTCGGCGGGCAGCTTCCGGTGTCGAGCCTCGGGGTCCAGGAAGAGTACATGGCCCTGAAGGGGCATATGGTGTTGCTGTCCAGGAAGCTGATCGAGACCAAGTGAGCGGACTGTTCCCCTGCATAGCAAGCAAACCGGAAAAGACTGTTCCCCAAGACCCGACGCCGGGCCTCCGGCTTCGTCCTCACCGCCTGGGCCGATCCACACCCTCTATTCCTCCTGTTGCTCAATGCTACTGAGGGATATTTCTTTTCCGCGTCGGATTCCCTTCACGCGGACTCTTCGGTTCCAGTGCGGCCGAACAATATCATCCATTAGGCCCTCCGGAACAATGACCTTGTGTACCTCGTCCTTGGCGTCCCTAATCGAAATCTGGTCCTGCCGAGAAAGCGAGTTCGCAAGCAACAACGTTCCTTCGACTTCTACCGACTCTTCTTGCCGGTCCGGACTCGCTTCTTGATGCGCAAGCCGATCCACCTCTGCCCTGGGGATTTGTAGGTTGACTCTGCGTTCCGTGCCGCTCCGAGTAGCCGTGAAACCGACCGTCCTGATTTTCCTTCCATCCGGCGCTATTTTCTCAGCCAGTCTAAGAAAATTGAGAAAGTAGGCAGTCTCCAGGATTCTTTCCTTTAGCGCTCTGATCTGGTTCGCCGCGAGCATCTCGGTGCATGTGAGGAGTTCATCAACAACTTCGCAACACAACGAGAAACCGGGCATACACTCCTGGTCGGTATTCTCTGCAAATCGTATGGTAATGGCGAAGCTGGCGGCTCGTGGCACGGCCATGTACGCCTGAAACCGTTGTCTCAGTGCTTTTGGAAACTTGTCGCTGAAGGTCTTGCCCGACTTGCGCTGGGCGGTCCGATAAAGCAGTCGGACAGTACTCTCGGCGCGCGGCACGACTTCCTCAATTTCTGCAATGCCGTCGGCTACGTTGTCTCCGGCTAGCGAGATCTGAAATTCGTCCTCCAACAACACATAACCCTGCAAATTCAGGTGTCGATGAAAGTTGGCCCTCTCCAAGACGTCCCGCAATTCATCGGCGATTTCATCCGGTGGGTTCCCGTACAAACCCATGGCTGCAAGCCGCTCAGCTTCTCTCAGATCTCCATTTTCCAGCGCAAGAGATGCAGCACTTCTGAACAATATGGAACGGCTGGGTTCGAGGTCGACTCGATTTCTCACCATCTCGGCTGCCAGCCGTTCCAGCCGGAGTGCTTCCCTGATATGGACCTGTGCTTCCTCATTGTTGCCCATCATGCGAGCCAAGTCGCCTTTGGCCGCGTGGTCCATGGCTCTGTCGTGAAGTTGTGACAAGCTCGTCATGCGTTTCATTAAGCAGCGATCTTCCCATTACTTCGATGCGCCGCCGGCCTTGCGCACGTTGAGCAGCTCCAGACACCGGCGCAGGTTGTCTGAAGTTATGTGCACATAGTACGAAGCATGTGCGAATCTGAACACTTCCAGGGCGCCCCTGTATGCATCAGCCGCTTCTTCGAGCCTCCTTGTCCCGCTCTCCCGTTCGCCCAGAACGGACAGAGCCTTGCCGAGGCTGCTCTGAGTCATGGCCCACTCGATCGGTAACAGTTCACGGGTGCGCTCCTTGAGTGCCTCGTTGAATGCGGCCACTGCCTCTTCGAGCCTTTCTGTGCTGCCTTCACGTTCGCCGAGGGTCCGCAAGGCGCTGCCGAGGTTGTTTTGTGTCATGGCCCACTGGAACGGCAGACGTTCACGGGGACGCTCCTTGAGCGCCTCCTTGTATGCGGCGACTGCCTCTTCGAGCCTCTCTGTGCCGCCTTCACGTTCGCCGAGGGTCCGCAAAGCGCCGCCCAGGTTGTGCTGAGTCATGGCCCAGTCAAGCGGCACCCATTCGCGGGTGTACTCCTTGAGTGCCTCCCTGTATGCCTCCACCGCTTCTTTGAGCCGTTGTGTCCCTTCTTCACGTTCCGCGACAGAGGACAAGGCAGTGCCAAGGTTGTTCTGGGTCATGGCCCACTGGTGTGGGTGACGTTCTCGGGTATACGCCTTGAGCGCCTCCTTGAACGCGTCCACCGCTTCTTCGAGCCGCTGTGTCCCGGTCTCTCGTCCCCCCAGCGCGGACAAGGCGTTGCCCAGGTTGTTCTGGGTTCCGGCCCAGTGAAGTGGCGCACGTGCTCGGGTGTACTCCTTGAGTACCTCGTTGAACGCGTCCACCGCTTCTTCAAGTCTCTCCGGCCCGTCTTCACGTTCGCCGAGAATCCCCAACGCGGCGCCGAGGTTGTTCTGGGTCGCGGCCCAGTCAAGGGGAGCACGATCGCGTGTACGTTCCTTGAGCGCGTCACGGTATGCGGCTACCGCCTCTTCCAGGAGGTCTGTCCCGCTCTCCCGCTCTCCCAGCATGGCCAGGGCGTAGCCGAGGTTATTCCGGGTCGTGGCCCATTGGAGCGGGACTCGCTCGGGGGTACGCTCCTTGAGAGCTTCCTTGAATGCCGCGACCGCTTCTTCGAGCCGCCGCGTCCCGCGTTCACCGGCACCAAGACCGGACAATGCGTTGCCGAGGTTGTTCTGGATCAGGGCCCAACGCAGCCCGGCTCGTTCACGGGGGCATTCTTCGAGGGCCAGGCGATAGACCGCGACCGCTTCCTCAATGTGCTTGTTCGACCCGGTCCGGTTGCCGAGGACCTGGAAGGCGTCCGCCAGAATTCTTCTTGTGTTTCCACGTACGTCAGCGTCCCAGCCCTCACGGTGTTCGCTTTCTCGGACAAGCGAGCGCACCCTGCCGATTAAGGGGCCCAGCGTCTCGGCCACAGAGCGGTCTT
This sequence comes from Thermodesulfobacteriota bacterium, assembly GCA_040755955.1. GTDB lineage: Bacteria > Desulfobacterota > Desulfomonilia > Desulfomonilales > Desulfomonilaceae > JBFMAA01. Next base: position 78,492 of record JBFMAA010000008.1, on the reverse strand, counting down.
TGAGGTCGTGGAACTGAACGGCACGCATGACCATTACCAGTGCCAGGACCTTGGACAGATCTTCCCAGAATACTACCGGCAACCGATACAGCTCCTCGGGTCTGGGTGCGTCGTAGCGTGACGGCGGGTATGCCGGCCGGTTCGCGTCGGTCCAGAAAAGCTTCGGGATCGCCTTGCCCTCCCGAGAAAGCACGGTCCCCCAGATGAGCGCGGAGGCTCCCGACCGCTCCAGATAGTCCTGAGCTCTGCGGTGACCGTGTGCCTCAGCGCCTTCCGGCGCGGTCCCTTCCGGGGAGATGGTCCGGTCGAGTCGCAGAATCACCGCGCCCATGCCCTGGAGCGCCTCCACGATCAGCGTTTCTTGCTCGTGATTCGTGTCGTGTGCAAGATGGGCCACCATGACGGAAAACCTGTCCGGAGCGGCCTTGGGAATAACCTGAAGTGTGAACAGCTCGGTGAGCCGTGCTATTCCGGGAGTCTTCCGTACCTTGTCCCAGTTCAGCCACGCGGCCGCGAAGGCAACGAGCAGTGCCATAACCACCACCCCGGCTATACGGTACCGCTTGTATGCCCGCTTCCGGATCGTCTCTTGAGCACGGGGGATATTCTCGTTGCTTGCCATGCATGCCCTCCTCACTCCCCCGGATATCTAGTTCTTCGGCCGTCCGAGGCAGCTCTCCCAGAGCATGGTCTTCTCGCCCTTGCTCAAAGAGGCCGTGGTCCAGACCCCCGAACGGAAGCGGTGAGCCATCATCGCGGTCAGACATACGATGGAGAAGGTCATGGCCCACCAGATTCCCCGAGGGCCCGCGGACAGCACATGGATTGCTGCCAGGATCGCAGGGATTCGGAGCCCCCACATGCTGACCATGACGATTCGCATGGTGGCGACAGTGTCTCCCGCACCCTGGAGTGAGCCGGACAGCGTGATCCCTATGGCGAGAAACGGCATGCTGAGCATGTTGATCCGCAGGTACCGGGCCATTTCCGCACGCACTGCCGGATCGTCAGAGAGCAGCCCGGAAACCGGATGCGCACACACAAACAAGATCAAGGCAGGTCCCAGAACGATCAGCAGACTCAGCGCGGCGCACGCCTTTGCCGCGAATCTGGCGTCCTGGACGCTTCCCGCACCGAGCCGGTTCCCCGTAAGCACCGCGGCAGCCATGTTCATGGCAAACACGGGAAGATAGACGATCGCCTCAACACGAACACCTGCAGTCATCGCGGTCAGAGGGACGATCCCGTACCCCTGTAAGTGCCCCACCATATAATAGATTACCAGGGTTCCGATGTTCCACGAGCCCTGCTGCAGTGCGGTCGCAGTCCCAAGCCGCAAGAGGTTCCGGATGCAGACCAGCGCGGGGGCTCGAAACAAGCCGATCCCGAGACCCGTAGAGCCTCTCAGCATCTGAGCCAGGTTCAGAACCATGCCCAGGCTCACCGCGATCGCCGTGGCAAAGGCGATTCCCCGGAAACCGAGCGCGGGCACCGGCCCGACGCCAAAGCTGAGACCCACACTGCACGCCACGTTGACCACCGCGGTAATCGCGGCATTCACCATCGCGATCCGGACCCTCCCGGAAGCCCGAAGCACTCCCGCAGTGATCACCATGACATACGTCGGGACAAGAACCAGGCAGAATATGCGGATGAAGATCACTCCAAGCTCGACGATCTTCTCGGGCATGCCGGCAAGCCGAACTACCGTCTCGGGAAACAGGCCGGCCACGATCGTCATGAAGCCCGAGATCACCAGCCCCACGAGCAGCGAATGCGACAGCACTCGGCGAACGCCTTCAGCAGAGCCTGCTCCATAGGCTTGGGAAACCATCGACACGGTCCCCACGGAGAGCGCATTAGCCAATATGGTGAGCGTCCAATACAACTGACTCACATACCCCACCGCAGCCTGCACGTCTGTTCCCAGGTACTTGGCAACCAATACGTCCGTCAGCCCAATGGCAAACTGGAAGAACATGATCAGAATCATGGGCCACCCCATCGCCCACGACTCCTCAAGGAACGGCAAGAGCTCTCGTACGTCGGTTCTGATGCTCATGGGCCACACCATAACACAGTAGTCCTCGAATGTAAGAGTTCACCGCAGCGACGCAGAGGACGCAGAGAAATCCGGAGCTTGCCGATTCAATCATCCCGTGAGGCACGCATCCATTCAGGATACTCCCAAGGAATGCAACTCATTCGTCGTCATGGTCTCCGCTCCGCTGCGGCAAGTCGTCATGCCTCCCGGCGAACGGTTACTCTTGAATTTTTCAGGTTTCGATCCTATAGTCTGCGAGGTCTTGAGGCCGGCCGGCTTCCCGGACACGTGGCCGCTATTCCATTTTGCGTAGAGATTCCACAACAATGCCAAAACGAACAGACATCAAGTCCGTACTGCTGATCGGCTCGGGCCCCATCATCATCGGCCAGGCCTGCGAGTTCGATTATTCGGGCACGCAGGCGCTCAAGGCCCTCAAGGAAGAAGGGTATCGCGTCGTCCTCGTGAACTCCAACCCCGCGACGATCATGACCGACCCGGAATTCGCAGACGCCACCTATATCGAGCCCCTGAAGACGGATATTCTCGAACGGATCATCAAGAGGGAACGCCCTGACGCACTCCTGCCCACGCTCGGAGGTCAGACCGCGCTCAACAGGGCCGTGGATCTCCACGAGGCCGGAGTTCTCGCAAAATACGGCGTGGAGCTCATCGGCGCGGGCATCGAGGCGATCAACAAGGCCGAAGATCGGGACCTCTTCAAAGCCGCCATGAGCAACATCGGACTGGATCTTCCCCGCAGCGGATACGCGGAATCCCTCGAGGCAGCCTGGAGAATCGCGGAAGAGGTGGGTTTCCCCAACGTGATACGACCGTCATTCACGCTCGGAGGCACGGGCGGCAGCATCGCCTACACGCGGGAACAGTTCGCCGCGCTCGCCAAGTGGGGACTGGGCGCCTCTCCGGTAGGCAGGATACTCGTCGAAGAGTCCGTGCTCGGGTGGAAAGAGTTCGAGCTCGAGGTCATGCGCGACCGCGCGGACAACGTGGTGATCATCTGTTCCATAGAGAACTTCGACCCGATGGGCGTGCACACCGGCGATTCCATCACCATAGCGCCGGCCCAGACCCTCACCGACAAGGAGTACCAGATCCTGCGGGATCAGTCGGTGGCCATTATCCGGGAGATCGGCGTGGATACCGGCGGATCGAACATCCAGTTTGCCCTGCATCCGGACAACGGTCGCGTCGTGGTGATCGAGATGAACCCGCGGGTGAGCAGGTCGAGCGCGCTTGCTTCCAAGGCCACGGGCTTCCCCATTGCAAAGATCGCTGCCAAACTCGCCATAGGCTACACACTGGACGAGATCGCCAATGATATCACGCTCAAGACCCCGGCCTCCTTTGAGCCCTCCATCGACTACGTGGTTACCAAGATCCCCAGGTTCGCGTTCGAGAAATTCCCCGGCGCGGACAACACGCTCACCACGCAGATGAAGTCCGTGGGCGAGGTCATGGGCATCGGGAGAACCTTCAAGGAATCGCTGCAGAAGGCGATACGGTCGCTTGAGATAGACGTGTACGGCCTTGAGCCCAAACTGGAGAAGGGCCTCGCCAAGGAGGAGATCCTCGCGCGCCTGCGAAGACCGACGCCGGAACGTCTCTGGTACCTGGCCGATGCGATTCGGGCAGGGATCGGCATCGAGGAGATCTACCACGCCACCCACGGCATTGACCCGTGGTTCCTGGGGCAGATTGCCCAGATCGTCGAGATGGAAGCGAGCATCGCACAGCCCGGCTTCCTCGACCACGGCGCCCCAAAGGCGCTTAAGCTTGCCAAATCCTACGGGTTTTCCGACGTAAGGCTGGGCCGGCTGGCGGGCCGTTCGGAACAGGAGATCCGTGAACTCCGCCACGCTCTCGGGATCAAGCCGGTGTTCAAGCGGGTGGACACCTGTGCCGCGGAATTCGAGGCGTACACTCCGTACCTGTACTCCACATACGAAGACGAAGACGAGGCCGACCCCACCGAGCGACAAAAGATCATCATTCTCGGCGGAGGCCCCAATCGCATCGGGCAAGGGATCGAGTTCGATTACTGCTGCGTGCACGGAGCCTTCGCGCTGAAGGAAGACGGATTCGAAACGATCATGGTCAACTGTAACCCCGAGACCGTCAGCACGGACTACGACACCTCGGACCGGTTGTATTTCGAGCCCCTTACCCTGGAAGACGTCCTCGCGATCGTGGAAGAGGAGAAACCCTTCGGCGTGATCGTGCAGTTCGGAGGTCAGACGCCCCTGAAGCTTGCGGTGCCCCTGTGGAATGCCGGCGTCCCGATCATCGGCACATCCCCGGATGCGATAGACCGGGCAGAGGATCGGAAGCGGTTCAAGGAACTGCTCATGAAGCTGGAGCTGAATCAGGCTCCCAGTGACATTGCGTATTCGTACGAAGAGGTGCTCGATGTCGCGGGTCGCATCGGGTACCCGCTGGTGGTGCGGCCCTCGTACGTGCTCGGCGGCAGAGCCATGGAGATCGTCCACAGCCGCGAGGATCTGGAGACCTACCTCAAAGTGGTCGTGCAGGCATCGCCGGAGCATCCGATCCTCGTGGACGGGTACCTAACCGACGCGGTGGAGATCGACGTGGACGCGATTTCGGACGGCATCGACGTGGTGATCGGCGGCATCATGGAACACATCGAACAGGCGGGCGTGCATTCGGGCGATTCGTCGTGTTCGCTGCCGCCGTACAGTCTGGGCCGGTACCACTTGGACGAGATTCGCAGGATCACGAGGCTGCTCGCGATGGAGCTTGGAGTCAAGGGCCTCATGAACCTGCAGCTTGCCTTGAAAGACGGGGAATTCTACGTGCTTGAGGTGAATCCTCGGGCATCGAGGACTATTCCGTTCGTGTCCAAGGCGATCGGCAAACCCTTGGCCAAGCTTGCCGCGAGGGTCATGGCCGGCAAGACCTTGAAGGAGCTCGGTTTCACCAAGGAGATACTCCCGCTGCACATGAGCATCAAAGAGGCGGTGTTCCCGTTCATCAAGTTCACTGGAGTGGACACTCTGCTGGGACCTGAGATGAAATCAACGGGCGAAGTGATGGGAATCGACGGCGAATTCGGGCCCGCGTTCCTCAAGTCACAGTATAGCACGGACTTTCCGATTCCCCGGGGAGGCAAGGTGTTTCTGAGCGTTGCGGACCACGACAAGCCGCAGGCCTTGATCGTTGCCAGGCGCATGCACAAGTGCGGGTTCACCTTTGCGTGCACGAACGGGACCGCGCGCATGCTCGAGCTGGACGGCATCCCGTGTGAAATCGTGTATAAGATCCACGAGGCCGGCCCGACCGACGTGACGGGGCTCATCGCTCAGGGTGAGATCACCATGGTGATCAACACGACCTCTTCGGACAAGCAGTCGATACTCGATTCGTACCCGATAAGGCAGGCGGCTCTGAACCACAACGTTCCGTACTGCACCACGGTCGCGGGCGCAAATGCCTTTTCGTTGGGGCTTGCGTCGTTGCATCGCGGAGACGGCTTCAAGGTGGTGTCTCTGCAAGAGTACCACGGCATGAAGTGACCGGGTGAACGCTGAAGATGCGATAACAAGTGCTCTCGCAAAGCACGCAAAGAGCGCAAAGGGCCCGCGGCAAAACAGGCCTTGCAACCACGGTGAATTAGAGAACAGTATTCACTCGCTTCAGCACCGTAGGTTGAAACCTACGGCTATTCACGGGCTGCCCTTTCAGGGCAGAAGAGGCCGCGCCCTGCTGGGCGCACTGTGGATAGCCATGGGTTTCAACCCATGGAAGGGGAGCACGCGAGATGACAGGGTTATTTCGCGGCAAGCCTGCGCGACACATCTCATTCCCTCCGCAAGTGGCCAGAAAAGAAACGCCTCTTTCAGTCCACGGAACAGAGAGGCACCGGACAATCGTGCGGGCCGGGAGGCCCACTATGCAATCGGTTATTGATGCAGTGAGCTTCCTTGTGCTATGATCAGTACTCCGGAGAGACGGGAACCCTCGTGCCCGCGGACTTCCATGCTGAACCGGGAAGCGCCGTTGTGTGCGTCGGCACATGAGACCGCGGCAGCCAAATGCGCCTGTTGTTTTCGATGGATCGGCGCCCGGACGTCGCGTTTCCACCCGAAGAAGGATTCCAGGAGGGTTATATGCGAAAGGTTGCAGTGATCGGAGTGGGGCAGAGTACATTCGTGCGAGCGTACCCCGGCTCGATCCGTGAGCTCGCGTTCGAGGCGTACAAAGACGCGATGAAGGATGCGGGTCTGAAGGCGGCCCAGGTCGATGCGTCGATCGTGTGTTCCGCACCGGAATACGACAAACAGCGGACTCCCGCAGGTCTCATGGCCGAGTACCTCGGGCTGAACCCCCAACCGACCTTCTACGTGGAGAGTGTCTGCTCATCGAGCTCCTCCGGACTTCGGACCGCGTACGGACTGATCGCCTCGGGCTTGCACGATGTGGTGGTCGTGTTGGGATTCCAGAAGATGTCCGAGATCACCTCGGCGGAATCCCAGGAGCGTATGGGACGAGGCGCGGACATTCAGTGGGAAGCACCCTTCGGAACCATGATGCCCGCATACTACGCGATGTACGCAAGGGGCCACTTCGAGAAGCACGGCACTACCGAAGAAGATCTCGGCTTGATCCGGCTCAAGTCATCCACGTACGGGCAGATCAATGAACGGGCCGTGTTCAGGAAGGCGCTGACCCTGGAAAAGATCCTCGAACCCAAGTATATCGCCACTCCGCTGAAGATGATGGACTGCTGTGCGAACGCGGACGGCTCGTCATGCGTCATCCTCGCGGCAGAAGACAAGGCAAGGGACCTGTGCGCGAAACCGGTATGGATCAGGGGCTTGGGAATGGCTACGGCTCCGATCAACATGGCGGGTCGGGACACGTTCAGCGGTCTGCGATGTGCACAGATGGCAGCGCAGAAGGCCTACGAAATGGCAGGGATCAAGCCGTCGGATGTGAACGTCGCGGAAGTCCACGATTGCTTCACCATTGCCGAGCTCATGGCGTACGAAGACCTGGGCTTTGCCGAGCCGGCTCAGGGCCGGGACCTGATTCGCAACAAGGAAACCTACAAGGAGGGGAAGATCCCTGTGAACGTGGATGGCGGATTGCTCTCCAAAGGGCACCCGATCGGTGCGACCGGTGGTTCCCAGATCAGGACCATTGCGCTGCAGCTCAGGGGTGAAGCCGGCGAGATGCAGGTCCCAAACCCGAAGATCGGGCTGGTCCACAACATCGGCGGCGTAGGGATCTATGGCAACGTGAGCATATTCGGGGTAGACTGAGCGTTCTCTGCAGATGCGTGAGTTCGGCCACAGGGCAAGAGACCGAACCATAAAGACACAAAGAAATCAAGAAGGCCACCGTCACCGGAAGAGGTCCGGCAAAGGAAGAAGAGACCGCCCGGCCGGGGTTGTGAGCCGCAGACCTTCTTTGGGCCCGCAGCGGAACAAACCTTGCAACCACAATGAATGGGAAAACGGTGTTGCCTCGCTTCGCTGCCGCAGGTTGAAACCTACGGCTATTCACGGATTGCCCTTTCAGGGCAGAGGAGGCCCGCGCCCTCATGGGCGCACCCTGTATAGCCATGGGTTTTAGCCCATGGAAAGGGCAGGCGAGATGACAGGGTTATTTCGCCTGTCCCTTTGCGGCGACCAACGGGAGCCGCACTATCCCAAGAGTTCTTGAGGATGGGGGTCCGGGGGAAGGAACTTCTTGCAAGAACTTCCTTCCACCGGAATATTAACTTTCGAAAAGCCCCGCAGGAGGAGCGCATGGGATTCGAGCAGTTCGGCATAGTCAGTTTCACGGGAGTCACCAAGACTGCCCAATTCGTGGAATACCTCAAGAACAACGAGCTTCGGGGGACCATCTGCAAGGAGTGCGGAGCCAAATTCTTTCCGCCGAGAGCTGATTGCGACAAGTGCTTCAGTGATCAGATGGACTGGTTCGAGATCGCCGGCGAAGGGACTCTGGTGAGCTTCACCAAGGCGACCTTTGCTCCCGCGGGGTTCGAGAAAGACGTCCCGTACGCGCTGGGCGTCGCTCAATTCGCCGACGGCGTCAAAGTGTTCGGAAGGCTGGACAAGGCCCTGCCCGACGAGTCGATAAAGGCCGGCATGAAAGTCAAAGTCCGCACCGTAGACCTGGGGGATGACAGGCTCAGCTACGAGCTCACTGCAGCCTGACCGACGGGGTCCTGCCGACGTGCTGGAGCAGGGTGAAAGCTCTTTCCAGACAAGGCCCTTTCAGCGGAAGACTTTCGTGGGTACCGCGCCTGAACTGGCATGCACATGCGCGTGTTGAGGCAAAGGCGGCTCAATGACTGATGCGAGAGATGCCGAGGACGCTAAAGGCAATGCTCGGAAAGAGAATCGGCTATGGGCCGTTTGTCTGGGAGCGCTCGTCGTCTCGTTTGCGGTACTGACCGTCGACCTGCTCACGCTGCAAGTGATCTTCAAATGGGACGCGTGGTACATCTTCTGGCCGTGGTTCCAGTGTCTTGCGTCGAGTATCGAACAGGGCCGGCTTCCCCTGTGGGACCCACGCCCGTGCTGCGGCGTGCCCTTTCATGCGGACCCCCAGACGGGCACCTTTTACCCGGTATATCTTCTCATGGCCATGCTCTTCGGGGGTGGCTACGGGGTGTATCAAGCCATATGGCTGCTACATTGGCTTCTGGGTGCAGTTGGGCTCTTCTTTCTCGCGAGACGGATGGGCCTGTCTCCCGGCGGCTCCCTTATTGGGTCGATCGTGTTTGCATGCAACGGGTTCTTTGTGGGGCAGGCGAGCCACACGATATGCGTCATCAACATCAGCTACGTGCCTTGGGTCTTGCTCCTCTTGGATCGCGCCCATGCCGAAACGGTCTGGTTTGCGGCCCCCGCCGGTGTCTTGTTCGGTCTTTCGGGGCTGGCCGGCCATCCGGGCCTGACGATCTACGCGGCAGTGATGATCACGGTGTGGTGCCTTCTGAAATACAGACCGATTCCAAAGGCGCTTGTTGCTGTGGGCTTGGCGTTGGTGGTGGGGGCTGCAGTGCTCTCTCCTGCGTTCGTATCGTTTCTTGTCGAGGGGCAGGGATATACCGATAGGACCGGGTACCTGCCCGTCGAGTATGCTACGTCGAGCAACAGGTTTCCCTTCGATGCGATCATTTCCTTGCTCACACCGGCTCTCACGGTCGCCTACCCGGATCTCTTCGGAGCCTTGCCCGAACATGTAGCCATACTCAACGGGTACACGGGCATACTCGGCGCGTTGGCCATGGTCGTGTTCGTCCTAAGAACGGACCTACGGACCGAGTGGGCTTGGCTCCTGATCTTCATGTTGATCGTGTTTCTCTTCACCCTGGGAACCAGTGGGGGCTTGAGGGTGATCGGCTATTACCTGTTTCCACCCTTGAGGTATACGCGTCACGCGAGCTTCGCCCGGGTCTTTTGGATGTTGGGAGCTGCGTTATTGGCAGGACAACTCTATTCCGCATTCGTCAGGGCCTCGGAAGAAGACCGATCGGATTTGCTGGACCTCTCCGTGAAGATTACGGCGGTGTTCTTGTACATCGCCGCGTGTGCCTTACTCTGGGCTTGGCTGGGCGCTGACCGAGCCCTCATCACCGAGTCTGCCTTCGCTACGGTGGCCTTTGTCCCGAATTCCTTTCGCACCGCTGCCAATCACGTGGCAATTCAGGGAGGGGTAGTCCTTGCATGGCTGGCGGCACTGTATGCATTGAGAACGAGCAAGGCAGCAAAGGCGCTTGCCTACGTGCTTCCGGCACTGGTTCTGGTCGATGGGGCCGCGCACCTGTACACCAATCGCTTTACGGTGAGCTGGAACGGGAAGGGAGTTGCCGTGTCGGAGGAGTTTCGGCAAATGGCCTCCGACACGAAAGGCATGCCGACGGACCCCCTTGCCAAGAGGATATCCAAGCATTCGACGTTCAACCGTTGGCCGTTTGACGGCGAGAGCTATATCCGCACGTTCATCGCATTGACCTCGGACCACTACCGCGTGCTTGTGGGAGAGGATACGCCGCGGCCCACGGAAACCAAGTTCCTATCGGTGTTGGAGAACTGTCCGCGGTTCTGGCTTACACCCGGTGTCCATTCCTGCGCGCTCAACGAAAAGGAGGCGCTCCGGACTCTTAGAGACACGAACGATTCCGGACCTGTACCCGTCTATGTGCACTCGTCTTCGGCCCGGGAATCGTCCGCCCACGTGGAAGACGTGACACCCGGCGCTTTTGGAAATGTGCGGATTCTTCGCTACCGAGCCGAGGAGGTGGTGCTCCAAGTGTCGGCTCCGCAGGATTGTTGGCTCTTTTCCACGGAACGCTATGCCGCAGGCTGGCTGGCACGGGTTGACGGTCGAGAAGCCCCGCTGTCGAAGGCGAACTTCTGTTTCAGGATAGTGCCGGTACCCAAAGGTGATCACCTCGTTCGTATGCATTACCGCCCCTGGGTCTACAAGCCGCTGCTGATCATGTCGTGGGGCTTGTGTCTCGCCGTAGCGGTGAGCTGGGGAGTGTTAGCGGCCTTGCGAAGACCGGCCGGAAGTGATTCTGCCGGCAGCTAACTCAGACCAGTTGCGGCTCTTTTCTGGTTCTATCGATTTAGGGACTTTCTCGGTCGCCTGTTACACTTTCAGTTTGAAACGACTCAAGCCTCTCTCGTAAGAAACGTGGGGTGCTGATATTCGCCGCACTTCCCGCAGATCAGCCCATCGGTGTGATGACCCAATGACTCACTTACGCGGTTATTGCTGTTACAAGACTTGCACACATAGGTGTTGCTGATAGCTATATCTCTGCGTAGGTGCCAGAGGATCGGAGGAATGGTTCTTTGGCAAAAGATATGCAAATCCTTTCTTGCTCTTGTAATGGCTACGTACAGCCTGTTTTTCGCAGTCCGGGCAGCGGATTCAGTCTTGGGAGCGTGGAGAATCTTGTTTGCGTCACTAACAATAGCTGCGTCGAACTCCAAACCTTTCACTTCATCGAGGGAGACCACGTGAAGAACTTCAAGCGCCGTTAAAACACAGCCACTGGAAAGATGGCACGGTATTGTTCCTGTGAGAGCAGTCACCAATCGCTTAAACTTCTGGTACCGGGCGGCTCCCGCTGGTCGCCGCAGCGTGTTCCATGGGTGAGCGGACCCCCTCATCGTCAAGAAGCACCATGTCTGGGCACCGCAACGAGGTTTCAAGGACCCCTCCCGACATCTCGAGAATCCGCGGCATGGTCAGAATCACCCGATGTTTCAAAAGTTTTCAAAAGGGTTTCCCCCGGAAGACTTTCATGGGGCGCTTCAGGGGTTGACACGCGGGGGCCTGAAGCATTATATTGAGAACCGATATCGAAATGCGATATCGAGGTTCGATAACAAGGAGCCGCGGGGTGGACAACGACCTCTTTCTCGGATTCATCCGTCTGCACATCCTTTTTCATGCCTCTCATGAGCCGATCTTCGGTCTCGGAATACTCCGTGAACTTGAACGCCACGGATACACTCTCAGCCCCGGCACGCTGTACCCTTTGTTGCACCGGATGGAGAAGAAGGGGCTGTTGAGGTCTGAGCGTGAGCTCGTCGGGGGCAAGGTGCGACGAGCCTACATGATCACCGAGTCCGGAAAACAGACTCTTGCAGAAGCCCGCGAGAAGGTGAGGGAGCTCTTCGGCGAGTTGTTCGAGCAACCGCCGGGATGACTGCCCTGGGGTTCCGACCACGGCTCCAAGGAGGACAATTAGATGGAATACCTGGTAATCTGTGCCGTCTCGCTTGTGGTGGCCGGTCTCACTCTGTTTTCGGGGTTCGGCCTGGGGACCATCCTTTTGCCTGCGTTTGCGATCTTCTTCCCGATACCTATCGCGGTGGCCGCGACTGCTGTGGTTCACCTGGCCAACAACCTGTTCAAGGTGGTGTTGGTGGGGAAGCATGCGAACCGGGGCATTGTCGTCGCGTTCGGAATCCCTGCGATCGCCTTTGCGGCAATTGGAGCGGCTCTGCTCGGCTACCTGTCAGGGCTGGAGCCGATCTTACGGTATGGCCTCGGAGCCGTGCGCTGCGAGGTCATGTGGGTGAAGGTCGTGGTCGCGACTCTGATCGCGGGGTTCTCTCTGATGGAAATCCTGCCTCGATTCCAAGACCTGGCGTTCGACGCGAAATACGTGCCTTTGGGCGGGGTTCTGTCAGGATTCTTCGGTGGGCTGTCCGGGCTTCAGGGTGCGTTGAGGAGCGCGTTTCTCATTCGCTGCGGACTTGACAAGGAAGCCTTCATCGGCACCGGCGTGGTCCTTGCGGTGGTGGTGGATCTTTCGAGGCTCGCCATATATGGCTCCACGTTCCTTCTTGCACATGTGGGCTCTTTGCAGGGATCGGGCGTCATGAATCTTACGCTCGCGGGAATGGTAGCCGCGTTCGTCGGGTCCGCGATAGGCGTCCGACTCCTCCGGAAAACCACCATACGAGCCGTGCAGTTGATCGTGTCTGTGATGCTCATCGCGCTCTCCATGGCCCTCGCCGCGGGATTGATCTAAGAGTTGCTGTGGGAATAGGGATTTCCGGGGGAAGAGACTTCTTGAAAGAAGTCCCTTCCCCCGGACCCCCATCCCCAAGAACTTCTGGAGCATGGCGGCTCCCGCTGGTCGCCGCGGGGTGTTCCGCAAGCCGGTCCGATTGTGTCTGCGGATTACTGCGCACCGTGAGCCTTCAAGTACTCAACGATTTTGTGTTGTTGGCCGGCAGAAGCAAGGCTCAGAGCAGTTCGGCCTTTGTTGTCCCTGGCATTGACGTCGGCCCCCTTCTCGATGAGGAACTTCACGACTTGGGGGTTAAGACCGCGGGAACCGGCCATGAGGAGGGCAGTTTGGCCATTATTGTCCTTGGCGTTCACGTCGAGGCCCTTGTCGATAAGGAATTTCACGGTTTCCAGATTTCCACTCCCGGCAGCCTCCATGAGGACGGTTCGGCCGTCTGCAGTCGTCCCATTCATGTCCGCTCCCTTGGCGATAAGCACCTTCAGGGTATCCGGGTTTCCGCTTCGGGCAGCGTGCATGAGAACCGTGCGCCCTCTACTGTCCGTGGCCTTGACGTCGGCGCCCTTGTCCACAAGGAGCTTCGCGACTTCGGTATTTCCCCACGTGAGAGCCACCATGAGGACCGTTTGGCCTTCCTTGTCCCTGGCATTCACATCGGCACCACCCTCGATGAGCAACTTCAGGACTTCGAGGCCTCCGCCCGGAGGACAGGTCCTTTCCTTCACGGGAGGGGGGCACCCGAAACACCCGTGGGGGCGCCAAGGGGACTCACCATGGCTGAATGTGACTTCATTCTGGATAGCGAGCATAAGAACCGTTACTCCCTCTTTGGTCGTGGCATTCACATCGAGGCCCTTATCGATGAGGGATTTGACTACATCGATATTTGGAGGCCAGCAAGCGGCCATGAGGACGGTAAAACCGTCTTTGCTCTTGGCCTTCGGGTCGGCTCCATGCTCGACGAGGAGTCTCACCACGTCGAGGTCTCCCCACGAGGCAGCGTCCATGAGGTCCGTGTAGCCGGATTTGTTCTTGGCTTTGACGTCTGCCCCTTTGCTGATGAGGAACTTCAAGACGTCGAGATTGCCGCCGCCGGCATGCATGAGGACCGAAAAGTTGCAATCATCCCTGGCGTTCACGTCCGCGCCGTGATCGACGAGGCATTTCACGGCTTCGAGCCTTCCGGAGTTGGCAGCCTGCATGAGGGCCGTTTGGCCGCGGTGATCCTTGGCATTCACGGTCCCACCTTCAGCGAGCACCGTCTTGAGCTGCTCCGGCGAACCGTTCTCTGCCGCCCGCAGCAGTCTTTCGTGCACGGTGGGCTCTGCCGCTATTCCAACTTCGGGCACCACCAGGATGCAAGCCAAGATTGCGACCGTCCTGAACATCCTGTTGAACCAAGTAGGATTTGTGCTCATAGGTGGTCCTCCCCCCATCATAGGAATACCGACTTGTCGACTAAAGCTGCGGCGCATTCCGGCCGAATATAGCAGTTCTCGAAAGTATTTTCCGGTGCCAGAGAGGCCTGATTCTGTGGGGCAGGCTTTCCAGCCTGCCTGCCGGCAAGAACTACCGAGAACCGCTATAGACCATCATGACCGGGGTCGGCCACAATCAAGCATGAAAGTCACCGCCCGACATGCCGAGAACTCGCGGCATCGTCAGAACCACCCGATGTTCCAAAAGTTTTCGGAAAGGGGTCCGGGGGACAACCCTTTTTCAAAAGGGTTTCCCCCGGAAAACTATCTGATGAAGGCTACTCCGCACCTCTTACCAACGCGAGCACTTCTTTGGTCTTCTCTTCGAGCAGCGCCGCGTCGTGCCGGGCTTCGACGTTGAGTCTGATCACGGGTTCGGTGTTTGAGGGCCTGAGATTGAACCGCCAGTTGGGGAACTCCACGCTGAGCCCGTCTGTGTAGTCGAGAGCGGCTCCTTGGGGCTTGAAGGTCTCTTCCGCTTTCTTGATGACCTTATGGGGGTCCGATACGGTGAGGTTGATCTCCCCGCTGACCGGGTAATTCCGGAGCCTAGCTGCAATGAGCTCCGAGAGCGGCCGGCCTTCCACGCTCAGGGTCTCCGCCAAGAGCAGCCACGGAATCATGCCGCTGTCGCAGTACGCGAAGTCCCGAAAATAGTGATGCGCGGACATTTCTCCGCCGTACACCGCGTCTTCCTTGCGCATGCGCTCCTTGATGAACGCGTGGCCGGCCTTGGTCATGACTGGGATGCCTCCGGACTCACGCACCATCTCGACGGTGTTCCATGTGAGCCGCGGGTCATGGACGATCCGTGCGCCGGGGTTCTTCCGAAGGAACGCCTGGGCCAGAAACCCCACCACGTAGTAACCCTCGATGAACTGCCCCTTTTCGTCGAAGAAGAAGCATCGGTCGCAGTCTCCGTCCCATGCGATACCCAGGTCGGCCTTGTGAGCCAGCACTGCGTCAGCGGTGACTCCGCGGTTTTCCGGCAGGATCGGGTTGGGGATGCCGTTGGGGAAGGTTCCGTCAGGTTCGGGAAAGAGCTTGATGAATTCCAGGGGCAGCAGGCTTTCGAGTTTCTCCAATATCGGGTTTGCACATCCGTTGCCACAGTTCATGACCACCTTCAGCGGTTTGACCAGCGACACGTCGATGTAGCCCATGATGTGAGCGATGAACGCGTCCCGAGTGCTGGTCCGCGTCAGGGTCCCGCCGGGGGATTCGGGCTTGAAGCTGCCGTGTAGTACCATCTGCTCCATCTCTTTGAGGCCGGTGTCGCCGCTTATCGGCTTGGACTCCTCACGGACGAGCTTCATGCCGTTGTAGTCCATCGGGTTGTGGCTCGCAGTGACCATGATTCCGCCGTCGAGCTTGAGGTGCGAGGTCGCGAAGTAGATTTCTTCCGTGGGGCACAGGCCGATATCCACCACGTCGCAGGAATGGGCATTGAGTCCTTTGGCGACGGCGTTGAGCATCGCCTCGCTGGAGAGCCTTACGTCTCTGCCGATGCAGACTCGCCGAGGCGAGAGGAGCGTCGCATACGCCTTGCCTATCTTGTAGGCGATCTCTTCGTTGAGCTCGTCAGGGATACGTCCTCGAATGTCGTACGCCTTGAAGCACTTCATGCTCGTGGGTTGGGAATCGGTCATCGTATGCTCCTTTTGTGGCGGTGGGGACACGTAGGTTCCCGAACTGCTGCGGTTCGGTTGCTTCTCCAGCCGCGAACATTTGTCGTCAGCGCCCGCTTCGTCACCGGGACTTGGGGCGGTAATTCCGGTGGGGGTCTCAGTGCTTTGGATCTGCGTGACATCATCTTCGCCCGCCATCGGACCACATGCGGACCGGCCAGGGCCGATGCGATCATTGGCTGCGGCTCCCAGTCGCCGGGCCTTTTCGATCAGGGTGAGCAGGGTGTCCATCTTCGAGGGCGCGGGTTGACAGAACACGTCCCGGAACTCCTCGGGGCTGAGTTCCGCCTCGAAGTACGCATCCACGTCGAAATGGGAATGCCAGCAGGTCAGGCATCGGCTACACGGGCGTCCCGAGGACTCTATCCGGCAGTACCCGAACGTCACCTGACCGCCGAGTCTCGGGCATCGGATAGGAAGGTCCTCGTGGCTGGGATTCTGAGGTTGATCGGTCAATTTTCATCCGTCCTTGGTAAGAGTTCACCGCAGAGACACAGAGGACGCAGAGAAATCCGTGCATATGCAACCAGACTCATGCAATGCAGTATATTATGGCGTCACATTGGAGCCGGTTGCGGGATCTGCGGCCTCGCAACGCTAATGACCCGCGTTGCCCCAGTCTTTTTCTATGGCATAGTCGACCAGAGTATGCACCAGGCTCTCCGTAATCTCCGGTGCTTTCAAGGCCGGAAGCGCGCGGTCGATATTGGTGCGGTCGAAAAGGGGGTTGTTGGAGAAATGAAACAGAACCGCCTGCATTTGTCGCCAAACCATGCGCTCGACCGCGTTACGGGGCTGGGTAAAAGGGGCTCCTTCGCCGGCGAAGTTGATGCCGCCAAGATTGAAACGTTCACAGATGAGTCGGTGAGTCCAGTGGTGCGTCGGCGGGTTGGGGTGCGTGAGGTGGAAGATCCCGCCGTGGTTGGACGGGTTTTCGATGACCTGAACGGCCGCCTTGGCCACGTAGTCTACCGGGATGATGTTGGCGGTTCCATCCGGGTTGGCAGGCACGTCGATGCGCAGATTGAAGCGGTCGATGTCGGGCGCGTCCCGGAGCAGCCGGTCCAGGAGGTGAACCGCCTGCAGGAGAATATACCAGCCGGAAAAGGAAGTGCACCGTCCTGTCTGTGAGTGTCCGATGATGATGCCGGGTCGCAGGAAGGTCGCTTGTCCTTTCCAGATTTGTTCGGCTTCCCACTTGCTTTCTTCGTACACGTTGACGAAGTCGCCTTTGGGGTGGTGTGCTTCGTGGACCGGCTTGTCTTG
Organism: Thermodesulfobacteriota bacterium; assembly: GCA_040755955.1. Classification (GTDB taxonomy): domain Bacteria; phylum Desulfobacterota; class Desulfomonilia; order Desulfomonilales; family Desulfomonilaceae; genus JBFMAA01. The sequence goes on along the minus strand of JBFMAA010000008.1, from coordinate 61,464 downwards.
AATGAATCCGCAGACGTATGCGGTGCTCACCATATGCGCGGTCATCGCTCGACGGTCCACGAGCTGTTTCAGGGCCTTGGCGCTCCCGACGTTGGTCCTGAGGGGTTCGCCGGACCCGTCCATATGCAGGCGAGTGGAGGCTGCGCTGTGGAGAAGCGTGTCTACCTGGTCGAGGCCTTCGTTGTCTTGGCACCAGGTTTCCCACTTGTCGTTGATTTCGAGCACTTCCCCTTGGAACCAGTGCAGACTATCCGCGCTGTGGGGCAGCCCAAGACTGCTGAGAAACCGTATGGTGTCGAGTTTCCTGGATTCGTTCCGATACAATGCCCAGACGGTGTGACCTCGCTCAAGAAGCTCCACGAGCATGTACTCCCCGAGGAAGCCGGTGCCGCCGGTGAGGAGCACGTTCATCTTTTCCGCCATTCTGCCTCCGACATTATGGTTAGTGCTTTGAAAAGAGGGCTCTTACCAATTCTCCCGCCTGAATCTATTACGGTACCGGTCTGATTGCAAGGGGAAACCCCCGCGGACTTCTGCTTGACCTGTGCAGGGCTTCCGACGGAGAATGGGCGCAATAGGGTGAGGCACACGATCGCGACGGCTGAAAAGGAACAGGCTTGTGGGTACACGACGTAAGTCATCGTTTTTCCGGTTCTTCGAGAAGGGGTTCGCGAGCCTTCTCGTCTTCGTGGTATGTGGTCTGACAATTCCGGGGCAGAGCTACTCTGCCGGCGCCGATGAGTCTTCCCTGCGGTCTGCCGAGTCTGGAAAGGGCGTTTCGGAGAGGCTGGAGACGCTGACGGTCCGTTATGATACCACCCAGCAGGATGAGGACCGGAAAGAGCTCGAAGCGCTCTACGCAGATGCCGTGGTGCAGCAGGCGCTCCGGAATGAGGCTGAGCAAGGCAAGGCTTCGGCGCAGTTTCATATGGCAAGGATGTGCTCGTGGGGTGCGGGCTTGAGCAAAGACGCGGAACAGGCGGCAACATGGTACCGCAAGGCAGCGGCACAGGGATATGCTCCCGCGCAGGTTGAGCTTGGAGATTGCCTGCGCCTCGGCGACGGGGTTGACGAAGACGCGCAGCAGGCCGTGGAGTGGTACAAGAAGGCAGCGACCAAGGGGTATTCGATGGGCCAGTACCGGCTGGCAAACTGCTATCTGCTCGGCGAGGGCGTGCTCACAGACTACACGGACGCGGTGAAGTGGTTCAGGAAAGCGGCTGCGCAGGGACATCCGGCCGCGATGACGAAGCTCGGGAGCTGTCACTACAACGGCACGGGAGTGAAGCAGGATTACTCCGAGGCGGTGAACTGGTACGAAAAGGCCGCGGCTCACGCGAACGCGGAGGCTCAGAACGCGCTGGGCGAGTGCTACTACAGCGGGCAGGGGGTCGAGAAGAACGTCTCCGAAGCGATCAGATGGTTCCACAAGGCCGCGTATCAGCAGTACACTCCGGCGCAGGTGAATCTTGGGAACGCGTACTACAACAAGAAAGGGTCCAAGGAAGACTACGCGGAAGCGGTGAAATGGTACCGGTACGCGGCCGAGAACGGGAGTGCAGAGGCTCAGCGCAACCTCGGCGAGTGCTATTTCCACGGCGAAGGGATCGAAAAAGACCATGCTCAGGCCGTGAAATGGTTCCAAGAGGCCGCGCTTAAGGGAGATGCGCCGGCTCAGAACCACCTGGGGAACTGCTACCTGAGCGGTCGCGGGGTCGAGAAGGATGTCCAAGAGGCGATCAGGTGGTTCACTCAGGCCGCGGACCAGGGCTACGAACCCGCGGCCAAAGCCCTGAACGAGCTGCAAGAGAAGGCGGGCGATGAGGGCAAGGGGAAGTAGAATGACCCGAATGGAGGCCCCGTCGGACGTGAGACGTTCTTTTCCCTCGTCGATGCGGTTTCTCGGACATCCAGCGTCACGGCAATTCATGGGGATCGGCCGGCGATCACGGTCCGCAGACCCGGTCCCCGAAGTGCGGAAAGACTCTCCGAAAGTCCTTTTCGTTGAGTGTGACCACGCGGTCAACATGAGTCTTGATGGCTGCATAGAGGATCAACGCGTCGTAGATCGTACCGCCCACTATTCGCGACGCGGACACATGAGCCGGCATCGCCGCGTAGTCCTCTTGGGATAAGGCTACTACATCGCAGACCGTGATCACATTCCGCTGAATAAGGCGCGAAGCTACAACGGGCGGGATACGGGGTTGCACCGGGAGCGTCGTCAAGACGGCATAGAGTTCGGCTATGGAGTGAGCGGCAACAAATCCTTTGTGCGTGCCGTCCTTCACCCCCTGCAACCAAGGTAATGCTCGTTGATGCGCCGGGTGGGCTTCGACCATCGCAGCAACCAGCAAAGAAGTGTCAAGCAGAACCTTCACTGACCTGCTCGCTCAACGAGTTCGCCCCCGCGCCGCCGCCGCTCGTTTCCAACCACGTCCGTCAGATCTCCAACCGCGTCCGCTCGCACGACCAATACCCCCCCTTTTTCAACAAGCTCCGGCAGTTCCTTCCGAACCCGAAGACAGATCTCTCGCTGTTCACCTGCCTCAACCACCAGGGTCATTCCCGGTGACAGACCCAAACGACCTTGCATCTCAGGAGGGATCGTTATGCATCCCTGACCGTCAATTGATACCTCGATGTGCTCGCTCATGTTGATTCCCTCTCCCTTGCCGGCCGTTCTCGTGCCGGCCATCCGACAGCGCAAGCCCGCCATCACATAGGTGACTTGTCGATCGATCCTTCAGATGATCTCCGGAATTGGCGGCGGCTCCCAGCCCCCCTGTGTCGATGACCGCAGTTCTTTCTATTCTACGCGGCATCCACGGAATCCTCGCCCTCCGGAGCGCCATGGCCCGTCAAGGGCGCTCGGATGCGTTTGCCGACTACAAACTTCCCAAGTTGGTTTCCCGCTTCATCCTTGAACACGACGTAGCTACTATCCTTGGGAGCCAATTCCACATGTGTCGATATGTCGGCCTTTAGTTCGTCAAAGAGGTTCTTTTCAAACTCATAACGTACGAAGGCCAAGTTTTCGCCGCACGCGTGCGCTCGCCGGTTGTCGAGCCAGGCATACATGCCCTCGCAATCTCCCCTTATTCCAAAGATCGAAGAATATCCACACGCCCACGGTCATGAGTTCGGGCTCCGCACTCGGAATTGATTAAGGTCACCTCAGCCCCGTTCTTCAGTCAATGCGCGTGTGCGCTGCATCACGCATCCGGGAAACCGTTCACGGATGAGGGCTTTTCGGGCCGGCAAAGAGTTCTCTCGCCAACAGCGCAAAGGGTGCAGCGCGTCTTGGTTTCGGATAACCCATCGGGATAGTGAAGTCCTCGGAGGGCTTGTATCCGGTTCACTGCTTCTGGCGCCCGGCGCTCACGCACCGGGCTACTATCTACCGCCCCTCCGGGGCTCCAGAGGCCCACGCGCAGTCCCGCAGGGACGTAAGAAAGTTGCCCGGGACGTAAGTCCCGGGTTGCAGAAATGCACCGTGACATCAGCAAGGTACCGAAGTGCGCGGCACCCCAGCGCAAGTCACTCCAGGACGTCTTCACCCCTTTCTCGTAACCTTTCGGGTGTCTCTTGCGTCTTACCTACAAATGCCTGAAGAGGAGGAACTTCACCATGGACGAGAGAACAAGACTGTTGGTCAGTCTCGGAGCAGCGGTTGCCGCAAACTGTGTTCCGTGCTTTGAGCATTTCTTGGGTAAGACGAACGCCGCTGGTTTGACTTCTGAGGAAATTCTCGATGCCGTCGAAGTCGGAGACCAAGTCAAGAACGGAGCACGAATCAGCACGATGACCGGCATCCGTGGTATGATGGCAGCGGGAACACCTCCGCGCAAGAGTAATGCGGAGCAGTCATGTTGCGGTTGATCGGACGGGCCGACACGATGGAATTCTGGGAGATCTACTACCAATACCACCCGCGAGTCAAGAGGTTCGTGTGGGCCCTTGTCCGCGACGAGTGGCTCGCAGACGATCTGACACAGGAAACGTTTCTCAGGGTTCAGGACCACGTGAATGACCTGAAGAACCCGGCAAGTCTGGGTTCGTGGACATTTCGCATCGCATACAACCTGTGCCGGGACCATTTCCGCAAAGCCGGCAAAGCCGTCATGACCGACGACCTCGACCGGGAGGATCTGGAAATCGCGGAGGAGAGCTCGCTCGAAACGGAATTCGAGCAGCGCCGGATGGGGTCGTGCGTGCAAGACGAGATTGACCGTCTTCCCGAATCGCTCAGGACAGTGATGGTCCTCTACGACGTGATGGAATTCGACCATCGAGAGATTGCCGAGGTCCTCGGGATAACGGTGCAGAATGTGAAAGTCCGGGTGCATCGAGCCCGGAAGAAGCTGAAGGCACTTCTCGAACGGAAATGCACATTCGCAGCCGACGACAGAAATGTCCTGACATGCGCACCAAAGCGCGCTCCCGAAGGGAAGCAATAGTGAGGGCGACCATGCGACTCTCAATTCCGCAGAATATGGGAATAGCGGATCGGATAATTCGCGTCTGCCTGGGGATCGTATTGGCGATCTTGGGCAGCTTGATAGTGAAAGGAGCAATCGGAATATTTCTCGTCACCGTGAGTGCCCTGATGCTGCTCACCGCACTTATCGGCTTCTGCCCCGGATACGTCCCCCTGCGAATCTCCACGAAGCGGCAGAAAGCCTCCGGTTGACATCATGGGCGGTACATGTACGGGATGTGAAGGAGCACAGTCATGACTACTGAAGAGAAGACCAAAGACGAAGGCAAGAAGGAGGCGAGTTTCGGTTTCCCGTTTGAAGTTCCTCCGGGAATGCGGGAAATGATGAAGACGTGGTGTGAGGCCGGAACGGGGTTCTGTAACTGTTGCCCGATGACGAAAATGGCGAAGGACGAACAGAGCACGTGAGGTCCCTGCAAGTAACCGAAACGCGCCGAAGAATTCGTGTCGAGAATGAGCGAATCCGTGTGAGACTCGCGAAAGGATGTGATTCTGATGTGGGGATACGAAGGTTTCAGTTGTGGCTTTGGGTGGTGGTGGATAATTCCCCTCGCCGTGATCATCATGTGCGTCCTATGTAGCTTTGTGATGCGAGGACGGATGGGGTGCATGGTATGTGGGCCTTTTTCCCGAGCTGCCGAAGACTCACGTCCGTATGGACGTTCCGAGACGGCAACGGACATCCTGGATAGACGATATGCTTCCGGCGAAATAGGGAAGGAGGAGTACGAGCAGAAGAAGAAGGACATAGCGGTTGTCAGGGAATAGGTGGTGCACCGAAAATCCCCCCTAACCCCCCTTTAGAAAAGGGGGGGACAAGAGGGGCCTTCCTACTCCCTTCCTTTTCCAGTAGAAAAGGTAACCCTCCTACGCCTCTCCTCTTCCGGGGACAAGAGGGATCTTCCTACTCCCTCCTTTTCCAAAGGAGGGGCTGGGGGAGGATTTTCCGAGGGTGACGGGCCGCCTGCATTGATACGGTCATTGTGGGACAGCCCCTAATAGTCAGAGGGCGTGGTTGCATGCGATCGTGCCCCTGTCGGTTTGGCCAACGTCAGCGCCTGTGGAAGGTCCCCGGGGAAGGGGACTTCTTGTCGGAAGTCTCTTCCCCGGGAAATCGCGTCTCAGTAGACGGGTGTCACATAGGTAGGGGCCTTGATCGACCTTGCCGCGAGGAACAGGTTGTTGATCATTACACGGGGATGGCAACGGGTGCACGTTCCCATCTGGTACTGTTGCTGAGTGTGGCATGTTGGACAGGTCTGCATCGGTTTCACGGTCGCTTCCCCGAGCAGCGTCCCGTGGGCGATGTCTCTATGGCAAGAAAAGCACTCCAGGTTGTGGCCCAGATGTGCTGTATGGTTCATCTCGTGTCCCGGATTCTTCGTGCGGATATCTTCGACCTTGTGACACGCCCGGCAGGCCTTGGTGTACACTTGTCCCCGCAGGATAGCACCGCTGTGCTCCCCTGCAAGCCTTACCGCAACGTACCTGGCTCCGTTGAGATGAGCCCTGAACTCACCGACGATGCCGGGTTCCGCATGGCAGTCGATGCAGTCGGCTTTCTGATGGGCCGAACGCGCATGGGTTGACCGTTCCCATCCCACGTATCGCGTCTGCATGACCTTGCAGCTTGCACAGAAGCTCGATTGCTTGGAATAGACCGCCATTCCGCCGAGCGTCACCGCAACGAAGAAGACGAACACCCCTACCGCGATCATCCAGAAGAAGGTTCGCGCTATGGCCATGGGAGTCCTTCTTTCAGTGGGTGGCCGGACCGGCACCAGCCAACTGTTGCAGGCGCTTCTTGCCTTCGTCGAGGGCCTTTTGCAGGTCTTCGGGCTTCTGCTTCTTGTGCGCGTGGCAATGGTTGCACGAATTCGGCTGCTTGGTCGGGTCGCCGCCGCCAAGCTCGACGGTCACCTTGGGTTGAACCACCCGGAACTGATGGGTTCGTTCATCGCCTCTGGTCGCGCTCTGTCCCGTGGGCGCCATATGACAACCCACGCAATCCGAATGTTGGGGCGCACCCAGGAGCGGCGCGTGTCCTCGCACCGGATCGGTGCTCACGTTGCCGTGGCAGCTCAAGCACAGATTGTTCGGATTCATCGTGGTGGCGAACTTGGTTCTCGCCTCGTGAACGCTGTGGCACGTTGCGCAGCCGATTCCCGCCTTCGAGTGCGCGGTCCCTTTCCACTCGGGGTATTGCTGTCTGTGCTGTTTGACGTGTCCGCTGGGCCACCAGGCCGAGAGGTCGGACTTCTCCGCGATCTTGAAATGCTGCGGTCCGAGGTAATCCCCCACGCGGAACCCAACGGGAAAATCCCATTTGCCGTCAGGGGACTTGCCGCGAGTGTGACACTGTCCGCACACGTCCGATGCCGCTCGAAACGGCAGGGTGGCAGGGTTGACGATGGTCTTGATCTTGTCCTCGAGCCTCGCATCCAAGTGATTGCTCGCAGGTCCGTGACAGGCCTCACATTGGACGCTCAGTTCCTTCCACGTAAGTTTCTCCTTATCGAACCCCACCACATGGCATTGGCCGCATTTCGCACGCCAATCGGCTTCCTTCCAGCCTTTCGGATTGTACGGGGACCAGTTCTCGGTCTCGAAATTCCACTGCGCGACCCGGACGCGCCAATCCTTGTCCACGTAGCGCTGCTTCCACTGTATCCCGTGGGTCAGCACCGCATCTGCAGGCTTGAAGTCCACGAGCGGGTTGGGGTTCTGAAAGTCACCCTGAATCGCACGCGGATTCTGCTTCGCGTCCTGCATCACCTTCGAGTGGAGCGTGTTGCGGAAAGTCACCGCGATACGACTATGGCATTCCGCGCATTTCTGAGACCCCACGTACTGGGCCGGTCCCATTTGAGAGAGAGGCTTGCCCCTGTCGCAGGACATGAGGCCCAGAGCCGCAAGCACTACCATCGCGGACACAACGGCCGCGGCGATTCGCTTTCCTGTCATCGCTACCCTCCTGGATGAAATGTCTCTCTGCGTGGCAGACGAGTGACGCGTCCGAGGCATGGCTTGTCGTCATGGCCTCAGCGCGGTGGTACCCCTTCGTAGATCTCTGTGAATACGAGTCCCGCGTCTTCCGCGTAGATCCACAGGCTGATCTTCAGTTGGTCCTTGACGAGCCACGATGCCTGGTAATACGCCATGCCCCGTGCCAGCCATTGATGGCGTTCCTGTTCGGTGGGAGCCTTCATCTCGGCCACATCCATCGACGGTGAGCCGAAGAGTGAGATGAGCCGCTCCTTTTCCTTATTGTATCTCGCAATCAGGTTCGAAGCGGTCGGTTCTTGCGGGGGAAGATCGAACGACAGAACAACCTTTTCCAACCCCTTGTCGCCGACGGTGAGTCGGGCTTCACGGACCCCCTCCAGCGGCTGGGGCATTTGTGCAGCCGCGAATTCACGGGGACCTTGCGGATCGAGGCTGACCTGGGCCTTGCCGAACACGTCCCGAAGCTCCGTGATCGGCATACCCATGCGTACCCCGAGGATCTCGGCTGCCGGCTGGGACATGAGCGGAGGACAATCACAGAAGAGCGCCACGATCACCGCGGCGCACACGACGCGACACCGATCACGGACCCGAAACGGGGGCCGTCCAAAGAACCTGGTCGGGCGCATAAACCTGTCCTTCGCTTCTTGTGGGAGCCTGCCGTCACGATGCGGCCGGCCCGGTGGAAAGAAGATCGGGAGTGAGTAGGGGTCTCACTGTCTTTGTTTCATTCCGCAAGCACAACTATCAATCAACAGCGGAAGTGAATGTCCGACTTCAGTGCCGGGGTTTGTCGGGCTCAAAGCCTACAGATCTGATCAACAATAACGGCCTCAGTGACATATTGAAACTGCAAGAGCGATGTGTCAAGTAATTCTTTTCGTGCCCCGCGATGCAATACGGGGCAGATCTGATGCGGCCAAACAAGCTCTGAGGATTTTTTTCTCTTGTCTGAAATGCTTGTGTGTTATTCTACCAGTTTAATTTCGCCAAAGGGAGTTTGGTATGACCCCCGTAGTTGATCGTGAAACTGCCTGTCTGTGGCGTCCCCACGAAATTACCTCGTCTGTCGTAGAGATGGCTCGCAGAACCGGAACTCGGGCGATTTTCGACCTGTCCGGTACCGCGTTCGAGTCTGTCGGCACCGCGCTCATCCAGGCAGACGCACGGGATGATTGCGTAGATCTGAAGCTGTCCGCCAATGGCCTCCTCGACCAGTCCCTCGAGGAGTTCCTCGGTGAGACGGGAGTGAGCCGGATTTGGGTCGAACTCCACCCCGCGCTCCTGGACCGGCCGTTGGACGTCTATCTTCAGCGGATGGCCGAACTGTCCCCGAAGTTCGCGGCCATTCCCGTGATCGCGGCGCACGCGCTGGTCTCTCGGATCATCCGGGATTACCCCATGATCGGCGACATCGCGCTCAAGGGCTCGGAGGCAGCCGGCTTCGTGAGTCCGGACGGGATCTTTGTCCTGTATGGTTGCGCGCGGGAAACCATCCGCCCCCTGAATAGGAAGCCTCGCCTGCACGTCTTGGGGGGAGTCGCAACCCCGGAAGCAGCCGCAGCCTTTTTCTGCGGCGGAGCCCGAGGGATCGTCTTCGAGAGCGTTCACTGGCTCACCGACCTCGTGAAGGCCACCGACTACACCCGGCAGAAGATCTCCAACCTTCGACCCGATCACATGGAACTCATCGGCCTCAACCTGGGGGTTCCGTGTCGGTTGTTTAACAAGGGCAATTCCAAGGCAGTCAAGGAGCTCCGGAGGTTTGCCGGCTCTCTGTGCGGCGACGAGATCCGCGACGAACAGCGGGCCTTCTTCGCGAATCGCATCACCACCGAGGCGGTCTGCGCGCTCGATGGCCGTTTCGACAGGGATCAGCTCATCCCGCTGGGAATTGAAGCGGCCTTTGCATCGTCGTTTGTGCGGCGATTCGGTTCCGTCACCGAAGACGCGCTGCTCGGGTTCAACGCGAAGATCAAGGAGTGCTGCGCCGCGGGTCCGGGCAAGGTCACGGCCTTTCAGGAAAGCCCCGCCGCTTCGGAGATGGGCACTCGGTATCCCTTTGTGCAGGGCGCCATGTCCTGGATCACTGACGTGCCGGAGTTCGCCCTGAAGGTGGCGGAAGCGGGCGCATTGCCGACCATCGCGCTCGGCATGATGGACGCGCGAGCCGTCGAAGAAAAGCTCGGCTCCCTGCCCGAAGTCATGGCGGACCGTGCGTATGCGGTGAACTTCATCGCGCTTACGGAAAACCCGCACCGGGACGCGCAACTCGATTGGATTTGTCGCATCAAGCCTAAGTTCGCGGTGATCGCCGCGGGAGACCCGTCCCACGCCCGACGACTGATCGATGCGGGGATCGAGCCGATCTACATCGCACCGACCGAGGAGCTCCTGCGACTCGCCTGCGCGGCCGGGATCAGGTGGCTGATCTGCGAAGGAAACGAAGCCGGCGGACACGTGGGTCAGCATACGACCGCGACGCTGGCGCAGATGGTGACGGACCTGCGGAACTCCGAACCGGACCTGCTCAGGGACCGACGGATCGTCCTGGCCGGCGGGATATTCAATCGTGAATCCGCGTTCATGGCAGCCATGCTCGGTGCGGACGGAGTCCAGATGGGGACCGTGTACCTGACCAGCAAGGAAATCGTGGACACAGGAGCGCTCACCCGCGTGTACCGGGAGATGATCTGCGCGTCCGAACCAGGCGGCACTACCGTGACCGGAGAGTCAACGGGCCTTCGGGTCAGATCCCTGATCACACCCAAGATCGACGCGATTTGCACGCTGGAACGGGAGTTCTCCGCATCGCCGGAAAACGAGGCGGCCTTCCGACAGAAGATGGAGGCCCTCGCGGCCGGGAGCCTTTTTGTGGCGGCCCGAGGTCTGGACGCTCCCGGCGGCGCACCCGTCAGCGAACAGGAGTGCCGAGCATCAGGCCAATTCATGAGCGGCGCGTGTGCGGGAGCCCTCGCCCGAGTGCGGTCTTTGACCGAGTTGCATGAAGAGCTCGCGTTCGGAGCCCTGGAGGGACTGCCCGACGTCGCTGCGCGCAAGGCTCAGCCCGTTACTCCGTCGGCCCCGAGAGTCGCCCGGGCCGCGGGACACACCCGTGAGCGGATCGCCATCACGGGGATGAGCATCGTCAACTCCCTCGGCACCAGCCCGGAAGAAGTCTGGGCTGCAAGCGTCGGCCTGAAGAGCGGGATCATCGCGGTACCTGCATCCAAGTGGAATCACGAGATATTCTACCATCCACGGCCTCGCATGCCGGAAAAGACTTACTGCAAGGTCGGCGCGTTCCAGACCATCGACCCCGATCGCAAAGAGCTCGGTATTCCGCCGCAAGACTTCCGCACCATGACCGATTCCACGAAGATCACCATGTGGCTTGCCCACAAGGCGGTCGAGGAATCGGGGATACTCGATTCCGACATCCCTCGGGAACGTATCGGGGTCTTGATCTCTCAGAATTCGGGTGAAGCCGCGGCTACACTCCAGGATGTGATCATACGTGGGGCTGCGGACAAGATCGTCGCTTCGGTCAAGCGCGTGGTTTCCCTTGACCCGCACACGGAAAAAGCCGTGGAAGAAGCCGTGAAAGCCGGCCGTATCGCGATAGACGATACCACGCTGCTGGGGCGGCTCAACTGTTCCGCGGGCGGATTCATCTGCAACAAGTACGGGTTCATGGGCCCGAGCTATTCGGTGTCCGCGGCGTGTGCCACGGCTCTTGTGGCTCTGTATGCCGCCATGCAGATGATTCGCAACGGGATCATCGACGCGGCCGTGGTGGGAGGCGCGGAAGAGACCCTCACTCCCATGCACTTCCTCGAGTTCTCGGCACTTGGGGCGCTCTCCGGGTTGTCGGGGATCGAAAGGTCGCCGGTGGAGTCCAGTAGGCCCTTTGACAAGGATCGGGACGGTATGGTGCTCGGTGAAGGCGGCGCGATGATCGTCATCGAACGGGAAGCAATAGCTGCAAGGCGAGGGGCCCGTCCCCATGCGTTCATCACTTCTATGGGAGCCAGCAACAACCACTTGGGCATGGTCGAGTCGTCGCGGGAAACCCAGAAGATCGCGATCAAAGCCTCCTTCGATGGCTGTTCATACGGGCCGGACGGGGTCGATCTGATTGAATGCCACGCGACCAGTACCCAGCAGGGGGATGTGGAGGAGGTGCTGGCACTCACGAGCATTATTCCTGCCGGCAGCAGCACCACGCTGACTTCGTTCAAGTCGCAGATTGGTCACACGCTGGGGGCTTCGGGTCTGAACAGCATGATCCGCGGCATCATGGGGATGAAAGCCCAGACTCTGCCCGCCACCTTGAACTTCCGTGAACCGGACCCGGAAATGGGACTGTCAGACTCGGGTCTCCGCATCCTGAGCCAGCCAGCGGACTGGCTCTGCCGCAACGGCGACCCGAGACGTCTGCAGGTGAATGCGTTCGGGTTCGGCGGGTCCAACTACGTGGTGCAAGTGGAAGAGGCCGCGGAAGAACGGGACTCGGTGCTCGTGCGTCTCCCGGAAACGGGCACGCAATCAGAGTTTCCGGATGGTCTGTGCTTCTTAACCACCAGCATCGGCGCGTCGTCGTACCGGCTTGGGGTAGTGGCGGACTCGGAAGACCAGGCCGTCTCGAAGGTGCGGAACACGGAAGCTATCGCGGACACAGGAACCGTCGCTGCCAAGCGCCTGAGAAGCCTTGCCCGCCAGGGCTTGCACTTGGGTGCCGCGGACGAATCGGCCGCGCCCCTGGCCTTTGTGTTTCCCGGGCAGGGTTCCCACTACGCGGGCATGGGGCATGAGCTGTACCAGGCGTTCCCCGTGGTCAAACACTGGATGGACCGCGCGGCTGAGGTCGCGGACTTCGACCTGCTCCAGCTCCTCTTCTTCGACCGGGAAGAAGACCTTCAGAAGACGAGGTGGCAACAACCCGCGTTGTTCACGATGGAATACTCGATGGTGCAGTATCTCTGGTCCCTTGGAGTGCGACCGACGGCTTTGGCGGGTCACAGTTTGGGTGAACTCACAGCGCTGTGCCTCGCGGGGGTGTATTCCTTCGAGGACGGGTTCCGGCTCGTGAACAAGCGGGCCCAGTGCATGGACAAGGCCTGTCATCTGCACGTGGACCCCGGCGTCATGATGGCCGTGGACGCGCCAATGGAGCTGATCGAAGAGAAGCTCCGCGCATTGGAAGAGGTGTACATCACCAACATCAACTCACCGCATCAAGTGGTGCTCGGCGGCAACACCAAGACCGTGACGGCGCTCGGAGAAGAGCTCAAGGATCTCGGGTACCGCAGGACGCTCCTTCGGGTGAGCATGGCGTTCCACTCGCCGATCATGAGGTGCATTCATGACGAGCTTCAGCAGTTCGTGGACGGCCTTGAGTTTCACGCTCCTCAGATCCCCGTGGTGTCCAACACGACCATGAAACCGTTCCCTTCGGACACCCGGGAGATCAAACGCATCGTCATGGCTCACCTGGAATCGCCGGTGCATTGGATGCAGAACGTGCACAGCCTCTGGAAAGACTACGGCGTCCGTCTCTTCGTGGAAGTGGGTCCGAGGGACATTCTCAGCAACCTGATCACGGACGCCATCGAATCCGCTGACTGCATTCAGACCTGCCTCCCCTCCGCGGAGACCGTTATGTACAGGACGGCCCTGGCTCAGTTGTATGCAAAGGGTTGCGTGCCGGTGAAACGAGCACCACGGTTCGTGGCGTTTCCGGGGACAGCCGGCGAACAACCTGCGGTTGCCGCGACCGCTCGCAGGGACTCCCTCCCCGCACGGTCAGTGGTCGTGTCTCCCTTGCAGGACGTGGTACAGCGGACGATCAACGGATTTCTCTTGGAGAGCTTCGGCAGGTTCCTCAGACCAATGCTGCTCGATGCCATTCGCCGTGAGCACGCTGCGGACTTCACCGAAAGCCAGCTCGATGACTTGCTCGCAGAGATGGTGGGTCCTGTTCCGCAGATCGCCGTGCACGCGGAGCCTGTGACCCTGGCCGCTCAGCCTCAGGTGCAGGCAGCGCCGATTGCGGCGCCGCCCGTGAAGCAAACCCTTCCCCAACCCGAGGAGGAACCCGAAACCGACAAGGTCGCGGAAGCCGTCATCCGGATCATCATGGACGCCACCGGATACGAACGTGACGAGATAGACCTGAGCATGGATCTCCGGGAAGATCTGTCGATACGTTCCAGCCGTTTGCCGGTGATTATGGACGCGCTCGAGTCCCACTTCGGCATGAAGATAGAGCTGGAGGACTTCCTCGGCGTGCGCACCGTGGGACACATTGCCGAGAGGATCTCCGCGATCCTGGAAAAACAGAACGGTTCCGCGACCCGATCCGAGGCTCCGGTAAGGGCTCCACTGGTGGAGGTCCCTTCCGCACAAGTCGAACAGCGACCTCCCACCAAGCGGTTGGTGTTCACCGAAACGCCCATCCCTGAGACGGACTTCCGGCCTGTCGAGGCGGATTCGATGGAATCGGTGGTCGTTTGGTCAGCAGCCGGAGGGACCGGTCTGAGGCAGAAGGTGGGAGCTGTGTTTAGAAGGGACTATGGAGTCACGTGCCTTCCCATGACCTTTCTCAAGGCACCGGCAGGGTCAGAGGAGGACACGTTCGATCTTCTGACCGGAGAAGGCACAGTATCTGCCGTGGAGCGCCTCGGGGAACTGGAATCCTTGTCGGGCATGGTGCTTGTGCTCGATGAACCTCTCGAAGACGGCATCAAGACGGTCGAGGACGTGGCCGCGCTTCTTGCGGGGCTTTTCGGAGTGATGAAGGCTTTCCTGGGGTCTCCTTCGAAGAAATTCGTGGTCGTGCTCGATCAAGGCTCGAAATCGCAGGGACTGGGCCGGCTTGTCTATGAAGGTGTACTCGGGATGTTGCTGAGCACGGCCCACGAGTATTCCTCGGTGCAATTTCGCTGCGTGAGGATCGACAAGAAGACGGACCTCCGGGCAGCCATCCGAGGAGCCCTCAACAAGAGCGTCAAGCCCGTCGAGCACGCCTGGCACGATGGAGTGCTCCATTCCCGAGTAGGGAAGGCCGAATCGGCTCTCTACGCGGAGAAACCGGCACTTCGGCTGACTCCGGAGGACGTGGTCGTCTTTTCCGGGGGCGGGTATGGGATCACCGCGCATTTGGCCCACAGCCTTATCCCCTTCGGCTGCAAGATGGTCTTTCTGGGCAGGACACTCCTTGATGAGAGGATCGACCACCAGGGTCTCCTGGCTGAGGGGAAGACCTCCCCCGCGGACGCGGAACGGATCGCTACCGAACTCGAACCGGGGATCAGCGAGACCGCGCGTGATCGTATGGCCTCGGACCTGCTCAAAGGTCTGGAGATCACCCGAACTCTCGATCGGCTGCGGTCCGCTGGTGTTGAAGCGGCCTACTTCCCGTGCGACGTGACCGACCCCGCCAGGGTCGACGAAGTGATCAAGGAGATCTGCCGGCGCTACGGAAAGATCGCGGGCGTGGTCCACGGAGCGGGCATACTCAGAGACCGCTTCGTGGCCGAGATGTCTCCCGAGGATTTCGCAGTAGCCGCGGACGTCAAGCTGCTCGGCGCGTGGAACCTTTTTCGGAGTACCGAGAGACACGGATTGCAGTTCATGACCGTGCTTTCGTCAGCCGCGGCGATTCAAGGGAATCCCGGGCAGAGCAACTACTCGACCGGCAACCGGGCGATGTCTGCCTTGGCTTCGCACCTGCGCGAGAAACACCCGCACGTGATCTTTAAGGCATTGATGCTCCCACCTGTCGAAGGGGCAGGGATGGCCGACACCCCAGAGATCCGCGCATTCATGAAGCGGATGAACGCCTCGTACGTGCATGTGGCGGAAATCGCCGAGCTTTTCTGCAGGGAGCTGTGCCTTGGTCCGGAGGGTGACGTCTGGGTGATGTTCATGGGCACTCTTCCGGAACTGGAGATCGCTCCGCTCGACACGACGACGGCCGCGTCTGATTCCGGAATCCTGCCCGCGGGCACGGGTGCCTTCAAGCGCACTGGATTTCCCATGATCGACGCGATATCGCGGGTTGATGCTCCGAAGGGAGAACTGGAGGCGAGCCGTGCGTTCTCGTTGAAACGCGACCTGTGGATCGCCGATCACAAGCCGTTCAAGTTTCTGAAGTATCCGCTCGTGTCCGCGATCATGGCGCTGGAGACCTTCATGGAGGCTTCGCGAGTGCTCTACCCGTACCTCTCGGTGAGAGGCATACGAGACGCGCGCTTCATCGACATGATCGAGTGCCCCCCGAACGTGGAGCGATTCTCTGCGGTGAAGTGTCGTCGGGTCGCATGGACGAGCGACGAGGTCGTCTGCGACCTGGTCCTGGAAACGCGTGAGATATCCCCCTCGGGCCGAGTCCTGGAACGGATGGCTCCCAATTACAGGGCTCAAGTGGTGCTCGGCGCGAACACTTCGGCATCCCCTGTCGCAGTTCCGGGCTTTCCGGTGACCAACGAGGAGCTGGACAGCCGGCCCATGGCGACCGCGGAAGTTCTCGACTGGTACCAGGCGAGAACCGAGCTTGCAGGAAGGTACCGGGTGATGGAACAGATTGACGGGTCGAGCTCGGGAGCCGTCCGGGGGAGCATCACCTATCGGAGCTCCGAGGACTTTTCCCGCCCCTCAGGGGTTGAGTACCATTATTCTCCTTACTTGCTGGAATCCTTAATGCAGCTCGTGAATTTCTACATTGTCATGCGGGAGCCGTCCGAATCCAGAGCCATGATCCCCTATGGAATCGGGGAGATGCGTTTCTTCCGTAAGTTGACCGACGGGGAACGGGTAATTGTGGAGGCTCGCATTCACCACCGGACCGACGAGGGGATAAGCTGGGCGGCTCGAGCCGTGGACCAGGAAGGCCGGACCGTAATGCTCGCCCGAGACATCACCATGAGGTGGTTCACGGGCTGAGGGCTGTCCAACAATAACCATATCAATGCAGGCGGCTCCGTCCCCCTTGGAAAATCCTCCCCCTGCCCCTCCTTTAGAAAAGGAGGGGAGCGGGCAGGTGGCAGGTCCCTCAGGGCTTGCCGCGAAATGACTCTGTCACCTCTCGTACTCCGTTTCCATGGGTTGAAACCCATGGCTATTCAACGTGCGCCCAATGGGCGCGGGGCTTTCCTGCCCTGAAAGGGCATGCTGTGAATAGCCGTAGGTTTCAACCTACGGGAAGCGAGGCAAATCCCTCTTTCCCCCCTTTTCTAAAGGGGGGTAGGGGGGATTTTCGTTGCACCACTCGTCTCCGGACAGATGTGAGGTGTCTGTAGCGGCTGCCAATGAATCAGCCTGTGCACGAAAGTGACCGACCTGGTGTCGAATACGGCCCTGTGAGACAGGTGCGGATCGCGGGTTCCGGCCCGACGGTCTGGTACGGCTCGGCGGGCCTGGGTGCGCGACCGCGGTCTGCCCGCGGGAAGCACTCGGTCAAGCGTCTGCTCCTCACCCACCTTTGGGACCAGTGTCGCCACCCCGGCGATTCTGCGGACACCGGCCTCTTCCCTCTCGCGCACGAGTTTCTGGGTGCCGATCACCTCGGGAGGCCGATCATTTCGGCTGAAGTCCCCGGGGGACTTGCGGTTTCTTTTTCCGCGTGCGGAGACGACCTTTGGGCTGCCTTGAGCCTCGGCAGCGACCCTGTAGGCATAGACGCGGCTGATCCCAGAGAATTCGCGGGGCCATATCCGTTCGCGCGGGTGTTCGGTGCCGAGGAATGGGGTGCGGCTCTGAATCTGGTGTCCGGGGATTCACTGGAAGCCGCGGCGCTGCTCTGGGCAGCAAAGGAGGCTGCAACGAAGGCGCTCGGTGTGGGCATGCACTTCACCGAGCCTCTCTATGTGGGGGTGGAGGTCGATGCCTCACAGACCTCCGGAAACCTGCTGCGCGTATGCTACCACGGTCATACCGGGGGGAACACAAGCATCGACACGTCCTCCAACCGGGGCGGCACTCGTGCTGCCACAGAAGTTCCGGTTGCCTGGGAGAGAGTGGCCGGCTGCTACGTCGGGGTTGCTCGCTATGCCAAGCGGTTTTCCGAACCGTGAGATTTCCGGGGGAACCCCTTCATCAGACAATGCGCTTCCCCGGACCCCCACAGATGCCCACTTCAGAGCACAAGTTACCTTAACATCTTCTCCCTCACCCTTTCCTCTCTCTCCAGAGGAGAGGGTTTCCGAATCCCCCTCCCCTCGTGGGAGGGGGCAGAAGGAGGGGGATAACTGCCTGAAATGTCGAATTCCGCTGTCGTCAAGTGAGCGCCTATGCCCGGGGCCCCTTCAGAAAACCCCTAAAATATTGGTTCGTTATCCACATACGGAATGCGAATCGAACGACAAGCGACTCACCAGTATTTCAGAAGTCCTTGGTGGGGTTCGGGGAGGCCCCTGCTCTGCGGAAGAGGTCTTCCCGAAATCGTGCCTCACGGTACGCAGGTTCACCTTAATCGTTCAGTTAGCTGGTGCTCGCGCTCAAGGCTCACGTTCGGAAAAGCGGCCCTCCACGACTCGAAAGCGGAACCTGGAGAAATCCCTTGCCTTTTTCCTTTTCAACTGGTATTGGATAATGATGCATGTCCTATTTGTTTTTCTTTGGGAGGGTGTTCATGACGCTGACCAAGGCTGATATAGCCAAGAAGATCGCAGATGACTGCGGTTTCATGAAAGGGGAAGCGACCGAGATTGTGGAAAAGCTCCTGGATATCATCAAGGATAGGCTCATTGAAGGCGAAGATGTCATGATTTCGGGCTTCGGGAAATGGACGGTGAAAGCCAAACACTCGAGGAGAGGCCGGAATCCTCAGACAGGAGAAGAGCTGATTCTGGAAGCACGGAGAGTCGTGACCTGGAAATACTCTCCTGTGCTGAAGAAAGCGGTAAACGCTTCCTTATCCAAGTAGGGTCAACACACAGCGGCCGGCCCGGTGTTCGGAGATGCCGCGTCAAGGAAATACGAGGTTACCGCGAGCCACAGCCACTAATCGCATAGGCCCCGTGCGGTCCACGTTCGGGACGATGCAGGGACACTTGATTCCACTCGAAGCTGATCCGGGTCTTTTCCTAAAAAAGGTTCGATTTCTTCTCTTTTTGAGATGGATTCTCAGGTTCAGCGGCTCCGGGACCGCGCAACGTTCCTTTCTTCGTTTGCATAGAGCCGATTCGCCCCGCCATCGGTCTTCAGGACCGCCGACCACGGTGGACGCGAATTTTGGTCGCGGCTCCCAGCCGCTTCTTGCAAAGAAGTGAATCCTGCGGCATTCTGGTCTCAACGCTTGATCTGCGGGAAGTAGTCTGATGTCTGATGGCGGCAAACAGGGACGAAAGATAAGCGTGAAGGAGTTTCTGCTCGATTTCAGAGGTGGAAAGTCCGACGCGGATCTGAGAGACAAATATGGGCTGTCAGCCCAGAACTTCATTCGCCTGCTGAAGGAGCTCACAGCCAAGAGGCTCGTGACACCGGACGACCTTGAGACGCGGCGGACCAAGGCTATCCAGCAAGCCAAGGCAAAGGAACTGGAATTCCTTGCAGGTCTGTTCATCTGCCCAAAGTGCGGCCATCCCGCAACACAGGCCTTCGAAATCTGCCCTGCATGCGAGATCCACGTGGACGAGTATCTTTCCGGTCAGCACGCACTGAGCGCCCTCAGTGATACCGGTACGAACTTCTACGTGGAAGAGGCCGAGAACGACGTGATACCGCGCCCCATCTCCAACGAAGAGCCGGAACCGGATCTGCAACGGGATGTGACACCGGATCTGGATACTGAACCCGAACCGGAGCCCGAACCGCCTCAGCCGGCGGACCTCGAAGAGGGAAATCAGCAACAAACCAAGAAGTCGGCACTAGATTCCGTCAGATCCCTTTTCGGAGGCAGGAAGAAGAAGTGAGGCCCTTTTCGGGTGAGTGATTCCAAGCCCGAGTGTTGTCTCCCGGGAGGACAAGGAGCGGACCCGCAGGTGGTCTCTGCGCGACCGGGCAACTCGCGCCTTCATGAACCGGGGGGATACCGAGAGGTTCTGGGCGTCGCGATGCCGCTGGTGGCATCGACCGCGTCGGTCACCGTGATGCTGTTTGTGGACAGAATGTTCCTCTCATGGCACGGACAGGCGTCGGTGGCAGCTTCGGTTCCCGGTGGCGCGACCTTCTGGATGATAATCTGCCTCTTTCTCGGGATCGCCGAGTATGTGACTACCATTGTGGCTCAACACTTCGGAGCCGGGGACCTGCGTGCATGCATGCGCGCGGCCTGGCAGGGCGTCATCTTTTCTGTGATGGCGGTTCCTCTTATGCTCATCGGCATTCCGGTCGGCTGTGCGATCCTGTCCTGGGGAGGCCACGATCCGGAAGTGCTCCGCCTGGAGAAGGAGTACTTCACGCTGCTGATGCTCGGCGGCGTAACGGTGCCGTTGAATGCGGCGCTGTCGTCGTTCTTCTCCGGTCGGGGCGAGACCTCCGCGGTGATGTGGGGTAATTTTCTGGGAAGCCTCGCAAGGATAGGAGCCGACTACGTACTGATCTTCGGTAAACTCGGGTTTCCTGAGATGGGCATTCGGGGCGCAGGAATTGCCACGATAATCGCCGGGTTCGTGCCGACCCTGTATTGGGGCTACCTGTTGCGAAGCCCTGAGATCAAGCGGGTGTTCGGAACCTGGAAGGAATTGCGTTGGGACGGCCGCCTCTTCGGCATGTTGATGAGGTATGGGATTCCCTCGGGAGTGCATTTCTTCCTCGAGGTGGGTTCGTTCACGGTGTTCGTGCTTCTTGTGGGGCGGCTCGGCGAGCAGGACCTGGCGTTGACCAACATCGTGTTCAGTGTCGAATTGCTTTCGTTTCTTCCCATGATAGGCATGTCGATCGCCGCTGCCACCCTGGTGGGGCGGCACATCGGCGAGGCGCGACCGGATCTGTCGGAAAAGAGTGCGTACTCGGCTTTTCGGTTGACCTTTGTCTATTGCGCAATGATGTCGCTGCTCTTCGTGTTGATCCCAGGGGTATTCCTGGAGCTGTTCCGAACCGGCTCCGACGCAACAGGCAACGATCCCGCGATGATGCGACGGGGCGCGTCTTTGTTGCGTCTGGTGGCTCTGTATTCGCTGTTTGACTGCGCGTACGTGGTATTTGCAGGAGCACTGCGTGGCGCGGGAGACACCCGCTTCGTGATGTGGGCTCAGATTGTGCTGGGGTGGTTCCTGTTTGTGCCTCCGGTGTATGTGGCGGTGGAGAAGCTCCATGCGGGCTTGTACGGCGCGTGGTGCTGCCTGCTGGGATATGCGATTGCGCTGGGACTCGTGTACTGGCTTCGGTTCAGGTCGGGAGTATGGAAGACGATCAAGATGCTTGCCAGGCCGTGATTTTCTTTCTTGCACTGCAGGGCGGATGTCTGCTATATATATGAGTTTCACAGTCAAGTAGCAGTGGAAAAGTCGAAAGGAGGTCGCCCAATGGCGGTCGGCAAATATCTATTTTCTTCTGAATCTGTGACTGAAGGTCACCCGGACAAGATCGCGGACAAAATCTCCGACACCGTGCTCGATGCCATGATCGCGGCGGATCCCAAGTCCCGAGTGGCCTGCGAGACCCTCGTCACCACCGGTTTGGCCATGGTCGCAGGAGAGATTACCACGACCGCGGTGGTCGACATCCCCCATCTCGTACGAGAGACCGTACGGTCGATAGGGTACACCGACGCAGCCATGGGGTTCGACGCGGACACCTGTGCGGTGTTGGTCACCTTGGACAAGCAATCTCCCGACATCTCCATAGGCGTGACCGAAGGAGAGGGGCTTTTCAAGGAGCAGGGAGCGGGTGATCAGGGCCTGATGTTCGGCTATGCGTGCGACGAAACCCCCCAGCTCATGCCCATGGCCATTCAGTATGCGCACGGACTGACCGAACGTCTGTCGGCTGTCCGGAAAGACGGGATACTCGACTTCTTGCGCCCCGACGGCAAAGCACAAGTGACCGTTCAGTACGATGACGGCAGGCCCAGCCGCATCGATACGGTGGTGGTCGCTGCCCAGCACACCCCGGACGTCAGCTACGAGCATATCAAAGAGGGCGTCATCGAAGAAGTGATCAAGAAGGTGATACCGGCCAATTTGCTCGACCGTGACACCAAATATCTGATAAACGCCACAGGTAGGTTTGTGGTAGGTGGACCGCTTGGTGACTGCGGTCTCACCGGCCGAAAGATCATCGTTGATACCTATGGCGGGTACGGCGCACACGGTGGAGGAGCGTTTTCCGGAAAAGATCCGTCGAAAGTGGACAGATCCGCGTCGTACATGGCCCGTCACGTCGCCAAGAATGTGGTCGCCGCGGGTTTGGCGACGAAGTGTCTCGTGCAGGTCGCGTACTGCATCGGGTATCCGGAACCCGTTTCTCTGATGGTGAACACCAGGGGCACAGGAACCCTCGATGATGAGAAGATTACCGAAATAGTGCAGAAGCTTTTCAGCTTCAAGCCCCGTGCGGTAGTGGAGTACCTCGACCTGTTGAGACCCGTATATGCCAAGACCTCCGCCAACGGGCATTTCGGACGAGAGGATCCCGATTTCACATGGGAAAAGACTGACAGGGTCAACGAGCTCCGAGCACGCGCGGGCCTCTGAGACGAACCACACGAATAGTAGTGGCTTGGCGCGACAAGATAAGAATGAAAGCCCCGTCCCGACAGCCCGACAAATTCCTGGATGGTCAGAACCATCCAATATCCTAAGAGGTTTCGGAAGGGGGGCCGGGGGACAACCCTTTTGCGAAAGGGTTTCCCCCGGAAGACTTCTATGTGAACTCGAGAGACAACCGGAATAAGGAAGAGTTCACCTTACAGTACAGGAGAACGCATGGATTATCATATCAAGGATCCGGGATTGGCCGAAGCAGGGAATCTGCGAATCGAATGGGCGGAAAGGAGTATGTCCGTTCTGCGGAGCATCAAGGAACGCTTCGAAAGGGAAAAACCCCTTGCCGGAGTGGTGCTTGCCGCGTGTCTGCACGTGACCACAGAGACCGCGTCATTGGTGCGGACTCTCGCCGCAGGAGGCGCGCAGGTCTACCTGTGTGCGTCCAATCCTCTTTCCACGCAGGACGACGTGGCTGCCGCTCTGGTTTCCGAAGGCTTCCACGTCTTCGCGATCAAGGGTGAGGACACCGAGACGTATTACTCTCACATACACGCATGCCTTGATCCCAAACCGCGCATCACCATGGATGACGGAGCTGACCTGGTGGGCACCATCCATTCCGAGCGCAAAGACCTTGTGCCGCAGATCATCGGCGGCACCGAGGAAACCACTACGGGAGTGATTCGGCTCGAGAGCATGGCGGCAAGCGGTGTCCTGCTGTTCCCCGTCGTGGCGGTGAACCACTCCAAGACCAAGCACCTCTTTGACAACCGCTACGGCACAGGCCAGAGCACGATAGACGGGATACTCCGCTGCACGAATCGTCTCATGGCAGGCAGTGTGTTTGTGGTCTGCGGGTACGGCTGGTGTGGTCGTGGGGTCTCGATGCGGGCTTCGGGAATGGGAGCCCGGGTGGTGGTGGTCGAGGTGGATCCGCTGCGCGCCCTCGAGGCGGTCATGGACGGCTACGCGGTGATGCCGATCGCGGAGGCAGCCAAGATCGGCGATTTCTTCTGCACGGTGACCGGCGACATCAGCGTCATACGCAAAGAGCATTTCCTGTCAATGAAGGACGGGGCAATCGTCGCGAATTCGGGCCACTTCAACGTCGAGCTAAACATCAAGGACCTCGAAGAATTGGCCAAGTCCAAGCGGACGATCCGTGACTTCGTGGAGGAGTTCACACTGCAAGACGGCCGCCGAATCGTGCTGCTCGGAGACGGCAGGCTCATCAACCTCGCAGCGGCAGAGGGCCATCCGTCTTCGGTGATGGACATGAGCTTCGCCAACCAGGCCCTGGCATCGGAGTACCTGGTGAAGCACGGCAACGGTCTGTCCAAGAAGGTGCACGCACTTCCCGAGAAGGTCGACAACGAGATCGCTGCACTGAAACTCAAGACCATGGGTATCGGCATCGATTCACTCACGGCTGAACAGAGCCACTATCTGTCTTCCTGGGAGATGGGCACCTAGCCGGTCAAGCTGAGCATGAGGCCCCGTCGCGGGAAGTCACACGAAAGTCTTCCGGGGGAACCCCTTTATCAGAAAATGCGCTTCCCCCGGACCCCTTTCCGAAAACTTTTGAAACATCGAGTGGTTCTGACCATACCACGAGTTCTCGGGATGTCGGGCGGTGACTTTCATGCTTCGTTATGGCGTCATGCCCTGACCGTTCTTGAAGGGATGGGGGTCCCGGGGAAGGGACTTCATTTCCATGAGAATCATTGCGAATCGGTCGCGGAAATTCTGGCGTGCGATGTGGGGGGGTGCTATACTTGGTAACGAGACTTGCGGCAGAGGAGTCCTTTGGCATGCATAGGGCCGTGGATGCGGTCCATGGGACAGGAGAGTGTCGCGATGGGGCCTTTGCTCTCCGGAGACATACGGGGCAAGAGCACTCGTGTCCTCGTGGTGGACGACGATCCGGTCGTGCGATCGCTGGTGGCCGAGTGCGTCATGGAGGGGGGATATGCTGCCGATGAATGCGGGGACGGAGCCGAAGCCATCGAGAAGATACGGATCACTCCCTACGAAGTAATTATCACCGACATGATGCTTCCGGGCGTGGATGGCCTCTCTCTCATCAAGAAACTCAAGCAGAACGGGACCGACACGGATGTGATCGTGATCACCGGGTACGGGTCGATACAGAATGCGGTGGAGTGCATGAAGGAAGGGGCCCGGGACTACCTCGTGAAGCCGATTTCGGCAGACCACATCCTGCTCGCTCTGGGGAAAGTTGTGGAATTCCGTGAGCTTCGGCGGAGAGCCCAATACTACGAGCAACAGTGCAATGTGGACTTTCTCACTGGCGTGGGAAGCCGTCGGTGCTTCGAGGATGCCCTGGCGAAGGAGCTGCTTCGTGCCAAGCGCAGCGGCAACGCGGTCACGGTGCTGATGCTGGATATCGACGATTTCAAGACCTACCAGAGCCCCCGGGGGAATCTCACCGAAGAAAGGCTTCATCAACTCGGAGACGAGGCCCTGAAACAGGTGGGGGATATCCTGAGAGCCTCCTGCCGAGAAACCGATACAGTGGCCAGATGGGGAGGCGATGAGTTCGTAGTGGTGCTTCCCAAAGCTTCGAGGGAAAACGCCCTGGAAGTGGCAGGAAGAATCATGAACAGTGTCCGGAAGTCTCCCTTCGAGGGATCGGAAAGCATGCCCCTGGGATGTCTGACCGTATCTGTCGGGCTGGCGAGCTTCCCCGAAGACGCGGGCACCGCGGACGACTTGTTCCGTTGCGCCAACCAGGCCCTTTTCGCAGCAAAACTCAAAGGGAAGAACAGTCTGCGCTTTTACCGGCAGTTCGCTGAAGAGCGGACCTGCGTGCCGGCGAACTAGGAGCCCCGCACGTGGTAGGTCTCATTTCAAGATGAGCGGCATCGGGTGCGCCGCGTCTTGTCCCGCAAAGAGGGGGTAAGCCAACAGGAGCCTAGTTGCCTGCCGCTCCTGAAGCAGTTCACCTGTCTGATACAGACCGCATCATCACCATCGGCCGCCATGAAACCGGGAAAAGTTGCACGAGATCGCCTGAAGAACCTGACCGACCTGCCGAACATCGGCAGAGCCGGCGCGGCTGACCTCCGATTGCTCGGGGTTTACGCGCCCCATCAGCTCGCGGGCAAGTGCCCGTACGAGATGTA
Organism: Thermodesulfobacteriota bacterium; assembly: GCA_040755955.1. Taxonomy (GTDB): domain Bacteria; phylum Desulfobacterota; class Desulfomonilia; order Desulfomonilales; family Desulfomonilaceae; genus JBFMAA01. The sequence continues at coordinate 36,160 of JBFMAA010000008.1, read as the reverse complement.
CGAAAGGCTCTGCAGAATCACGAAGTGCCGTCACGATCCGTGCGTGCTTGACGTGTTCATTTCCGTGACGCGCTTCATGAGCGGGGAAGAGCCCCGCCCTTGGTGGGAGTTCACGGCAGAGCGAAAGGCAAGACTCGCGTGCCCACACACAGGGGACGCGGGCGATGAAGAACGATAACGAATCAGGTGCTTATGAATCATGGTTCAGCCGGCATTACCAGGTGTGCTGTGGGCCGCGGCGGACAGAAAGTCAGTTCCACCGTGTCGCGTCGGAGCGTCAGGTCATGTCTGCCCCCCAAGGAGGGACTGTGAAGTTCTACGATCCGCAACGCGCACCCGATTCCGCGAAGTGGCTCGCTCTTGATGATGACGAGAAAAGGATGCTTGTGGAGAAGTATCACCAGGCCAAACGCCTCACGGCTCCAAACACGATCATGCACGCGGTGCTCCATGTCGTTGTGGAGAACCAGATTGCCGAACGATTTGATCCGACTGTTCGGGCAATGGCTCGCCTCAGGAACGAGGACCTCTCGCGCCACGATGCCCTGCATGCAGTCGGTTGTGTGGTGCTCGAGCACTTGTCGGAACTGATCCGAAAAAAAGGGAAAGACCTTGCCGGGACTTCCGAGGGGGCCCTGGCCGCAGCACTGGATCGGCTCACCGTCGATGAATGGCACCGGCGGTACGGCGGTTAGTGCCCGCAGCAAAACAAACCTTGCAACCACGGCCAATTAGAGAGCAGTATTCACTCGATTCACGACCGTAGGTTGAAACCTACGGCTATTCAAGGGCTGCCCTTTCAGGGCAGAAGAGGCCCGCGCCCTTCTGGGCGCACTGTGAATAGCCATGGGTTTTAACCCATGGAAGGGGAGCTGCGTACCCGACACTCCAAGATTCCTTGGCATGGCCGGTGTCAGGGACAGGTTGATTCATGATTACCTCGGTGTCAACCTCGACATCGTGTGGGACATCGTGACCGTTGACTTGCCCGAGGTTGCTTCACGGATTGCAGAAATCATACGGGAAGACTGAGGGCACTCGCGGCAATCGTCGGAGGGACGCGGACGGTGCGCCTGGGAGACTGCGGGATGATGAGTGCAATGAGCTTCGCACGCAATCATGCGCCCATTGTGGGCTTGACCATCGGCTTTTCCGAGTGGCTCTGTTGTTGACCCCGGTTCACAGGCTCCGTGGGGAACCCGAGCGTGTGAGGACAAGGGTGCCGGCGCTGCTCTTCCTGAGCGAACGTGTCGGTCTTCTCCACCCACGCAGCGCGTGCTCTCTGAAAAGAAGGGGATCAAAAAGTCACTCGACGGCCGGAACGGAGCGTTGGACGGGCGCCACGTCTTCGTTCGTAGCCGCGATCTGGTCGAGCACGTGTATGGCTTCGTTCACCAGCAGGAACAGGAGCGAGTCTTCTCGCTCTCCGATCCCAGGACGGCTGAGGTAGCCCCCTGCAAGCAGGTTGGCCACGATGCATGCCACGCCGGCCCTGTCGAGATCCTCCAGATTCACCGAGCCCTGAAGCTCACCGGAAAGGACTGCGGTTGCGGGCAGCACCGCCACTTCCAGTGACTCGGGGTCGCGCAGCACCATGTTTCCGAAGCTCGTATGCGCCCAGTAGCCCTCGCCGTCAAACGCTCCATCCAGACCTACTCGCCACGTTCCTTTGAAGAAACGGACGACATCCGGGCCGCGCGAGACTTCCCCATCCGGTCGAGGTGCCGGGGGTTCCTGCTCGCCGGTTTGCGAGTTCGTCTCTGGCAACGCGAAGGCTCCTCCCACGTCGATACGCACATGAGACGCAAGTATGGCGGCTCCCACCAGTCTGCGTTCTGCATGCCGGAGGAAAGCGTCTCGTACCAATGTTACTTCAAGCAGGTGAGGTGGCCCACAGGATGACAGGCAAGACGCCTGTCCCACCCCAAGGCTGAAGTCACTCCTCGGAACGCTCATTGGTATCGGAACTCCGGCTCGGTGGCACTCAGGCAAGGACTGTCCCTGCGGCGACCAGCGGGAGCCGCCCAATCTCAAAAGTTTAAGGGGATGGGGGTCTGGGGGAAGGGGCGTTTTTCAAAACGCCTCTTCCCCCAGCGCATTTCCGCATGAACTATTGGGTTTGCAGCCTATTTCTGGTCGCTCCACTTGCCGTACTTTTCCCGAAGGATACGGTGCAGTATTTTCCCCGTGCCTGTTCTGGGCATCTCATCGTCGTCGATGAAGTCGATGGTCTTGGGAACCTTGTACCCTGCGATCTTGGTCTTCCCGAACCGCTTTATCTCCTCTTTGAGGCCGTCTGTGGGCTCTTGACCTTCCTTGAGGATTACCACCGCGTGGATCGCTTCGCCCCATTTGTCGTGGGGCACACCGATTACCGCGACGTCCTTCACCGCAGGATGGGCCCCGATGGTGTTCTCGACCTCGGACGGGAAGACGTTTTCGCCGCCGGTGATGATCATGTTCGCCTTTCGGTCGACCAGCACGTAGAAGCCGTCAGGGTCTCGATAGCACATGTCTCCTGCGGTGAACCATTCGCCGTAAAAGACCTCTTTCGTCTTCTCGGGGTTCTTCCAGTATTCCTTGAACATCATCGGCGTCCGAGCGTAGAGCTCTCCCACCTGCCCGTCGGGGACTTCGTTCCCTTCGTCGTCGAGCACCTTGATGCGATCCACTCCGAAGATCTCTCGGCCGATGGTGCCGAGTTTGCGGAGCTGGTCCTCCGGTCTGCATAGGGTCACCAGGCCCGCCTCGGTCGAGCCGTAAGCCTCCCAAAGTTCCGAGTTCGAGAAGAACGCAAGAATCGCCTCTTTCGTGTCCTTGCGCGCAGGAGCGGAGGATATGAGCATGCGTCGCATACTTGAAACGTCGTATTTCTTTTTCACCGCGTCGGGAAGGGAAAGTATCATTATGTAATGCGTCGGAACCAGAGACGTGAACGTGATTCCATGCTTTTGGACGGTTTGGAGGAAGTCTTCCGCGTTGAAGCTGGCCTCGTTGTACACGCAGACCGCGCCGGATACGAGAGTGAACGGAAACGAGTAGAATATGGAATTCACATGGCACATCGGCATGACCATCAGGGTCTTGTCCGCCGGACCGACTCCCATGTTGGCCACCGTGAGATAGTACTTTGCAAGGTAGCTTTCGTGAGTGCGAACCACCCCCTTGGGCCGGCCGGTGGTCCCGGATGTATACATAAAGGTCCATGTGTCGGCCGAGTCTATCATGACCTCCGGCTCCGACGGAGACGATTGTGCGAGCCACGATTCGTAGTCCGTGTACCCCGAGGGGGTGCCGCCCGGCGAAGCGTCCAGCACTATGAAATTCGCAGCGGGGATCGGGAGCTTGTCCTTGACGCTGTTGATCAGTTCCACGAACGGCGCTTCCACGATGAATGCCTTGCATTCCGCATGGTTGACTATGTATTCGATTTCCGGGCCGGCCAGCCTGAACATGAGCGGCACACAGATTTGCCCGCCCTTGGCGCAGCCCGCGTAGATCTCCATCCATTCCACCCGATTGTACGCAATGACCGCAAAGCGGTCGCCGTGACCGCATCCCAGTTCGGCCAGCGCGTGAGCCAGTCGGCAGCTCCGTTCGTTCCATTGCGCGAAGGTGAAGTCCTTGGACTTGTCCTGGCAGCCGAGTTTGTCGGGGTATTGTTCCGCCTGACGGGCCAACAGGGTCCCCATGTGAATCCATTTGCTAGTCGTCATGAAATCCTCCTGCAAGAGCGCGTTGTTGCGCAACAGATCACCGTCCATCAGTGGGTGAGTCGCCTTAGTGCTCCCATTCGCACATACGGTCGCGGATTCCTCAGAAGACCGATGGTGAAACCTGAAGATCTGAAGAGATGTTCTCTCGCCAAGAGCGCGAAAAGAAAGAGGGCTCCTTCGCCCGTTTGGCGTGCTTTGCGAGGGTCAGTCTTTTCGGGTCCTCATCCGTACTACACCTTCGAATTCTTGTCGCGCCGCGAAGAGTTGTCGCGGGAACCCGCTGCATTTCAGGGCCTTGTTGGAATGCAGCGAAAAGGATGACGGTAGTTCGGAGCTGCATGGAACCGCCTCACCCCGGCATCGGACTGCATGCGGACCGAGAAAGGTGGCCGCGAATTTGGTTGCGGCTCCCAGCCGCTCTGTGACCGTATTTCGGAACTGCTCCACCCAGTCATGGAAAGTCCGGCTATTCCGTTCGCCTCGGATTCCCGCGGCTTCTTCGGATCCGCGGCCTGCATCGCCGCGGCGCCGTGTTCAGTCCGGCGGTTCTCGTGACCTTCCGCCGTCGCGGTCAGACCCCCATTGTAACTCCACCCGATGAAACGATCAAGCGCGTTTGGGTTCAGCAAACTGAACGGATGACCCTGTGCGCGCATGCGACGGGGCAGTTCGTGTCGTGGGGGTGCCGCGCACTTCGGTACCTTGCTGATGTCACGGCGCATTTCTGCAACCCGGGACTTACGTCCCGGGCTACTTTCTTACGTCCCTGCGGGACTGAGCGTGGGCCTCTGGAGCCCCGGAGGGGCGGCAGATAGTAGTCCGGTGCGTGAGCGCCGGGCGCCCGAAGCAGTGAAACGGATACAAACCCTCCGAGGTCTTAATTATTCCGATGGGCTATCCGAAACCAGAACGCGCTGCACCCGTGTCGTGGCGGCTCATTCCCCCGTCCCTCGAGGCTCAACGCTCACGCAATCCGACTTCGTATCCGCGAGCGCGGCGTCCACCGAATCATACACGGGCAGCATCCTGTGGAAGCCGGACACCTCGAACACCTGGGCGACAACCCCCTGCAACGCGCAACAGCACACAGATCCGCCTCGGGACTTGGCCGTTTTCCCGACGACAAAGAGGGCTCTGAGCCCCGCACTGCTGATGTAGTCCATCGCGGAAAGGTCCAGAATCAACCTGGTTTCTCCTGATCCGATCCATTCGATCGCCATCTTCTCCAAGGTGGGAGCAGATATCGTGTCCACTCTTCCCTGGACCGCAACGACCGCAACTGTTCCTTTTTTTGTTAACGTCACATTCACCGTTCAGTCCTCGTAATGGTTCACAGGGGCAGAAAGAATTCACCGCAGAGTTCGCTGAGCACGCGGAGAGCAAGAAGAGAAGACGCGCCGATTCATCATTTGCTCATCGTCCTCTGTGCCTCTGGTGGGTCCTTATCTTCCCTACGTTCTCTAATATTCTTTGGAATGCTCTATTTTCTCTCTGCGCCCTCTGCGATCTCTGCGGTGAACGCCTTCTCGCGGTATTGGGCCAAACGAAGCAGGAGATTACCGGCAACGAGCCGTCTATACTCCGCGGAGGCTCGGACATCGTCTATGGGAGCGACCGCGTGCTCCACAAGACCCGCGGCCGACTGCAGGGTAGCCGGTACCAGAGTCCTTCCCCTGATCGCGTCTTCAACCTCCTCGCACGTGACCACCGTGGGGCCGACACTTCCCCAGCTCAGGCGAATCTCCTCGACGAGCCCGTCCGGAGATTGGGCCACCAACGCTGCCATGCTTGCCACCGCGCACGCCTGGGCTTTTCGTCGTCCGATCTTCTCGTAGTGGTGGATGCCGAATCCCCGAGGTTTGGCAAAACGGATGCGGGTGAGCAGCTCGTGAGGACCGATCTGCGCCTGTCCGGGTCCGTTGATGAACCGGTCGATGGGAACGGTTCGGGTCTCGCTGCGGGACCGAATCTCGACGAAAGCCCTGAGCACGTACAACGGAGGTAGCGAATCCGCGGCCGGAGATGCATTGGCCACGTTTCCGCCTATGGTGCCCATGTGGCGGATCGGTGGAGACCCGAGCATCTCAAGGCCTCGACAAAGGATGGCCGCGTGCCGCTGAATGATGGGGTCTTCCAACAATCGTGAATGGGTAGTCCCCGCACCGATGACGATCTCGTCGCCTTCTTCAGTCACGCCCTGGATTTCGGTCACCCGTTCGATGCAGATGAGGCTTTCGCACGCTTCAGGCATGCGACGAAGCCGCACGAGCAGGTCCGTACCGCCGGCATAGACCTTGATTCCAGGCTCGCGATCCATGATGGACCAGACTTCCTCGAGCGTTTCAGGAAGGTGGATCCGCGTCATGGGCGCTTCTCCAGGTCGTGAATTTCCGCAGCCTGTTCCACTGCATCCACTATCTTCCGGTACCCGGTGCATCGGCAGAGGTTTCCTGCCAATCCCTGCCTGATTTCGTCCCGTGTGGGGCTCGGGTTGCGTTCCAGGAGGTCTGCAGCGGCAAGCACCATCCCGGGAATACAGAATCCGCATTGCACCGCGCCATGGTCTGCAAAGGACTTCTGGACGGGGTGCAGCGCGTCGCTTTCCGCGAAACCTTCGATGGTCTTGACTCGCCGCCCCTGAAGCTGGATCGCACGCATCAGGCACGAAAGGCGGCTCTCTCCATCTACCAGTATGGTGCACGCGCCACAATCACCCGCACCACAGGACTCCTTCGTGCCGGTGAGACCGAGATCTTCACGCAGGAGATCCACGACCCGCCGATCAGACGGCGCATCCATACTGACTTCCTCTCCATTGAGGTGAAACGTCATCCGCACTGCAAAACCCTTTTTGTCAGAAAGTCTTCCGGGGGAAACCCTTTATCTGAAAATGCGATTTCCGGGGGAAGGAACTTCTTGCAAGAAGTTCCTTCCTCCGGACCCCCATCCTCAAGAACTCTTGGGATAGTGCGGCTCCCAGCCGTCTTTTGAAAAAGGGTTGTCCCCCGGACCCCTTTCCGAAAACTTTTGCAAAATCGGGTGGTTCTGACCATGCGGCGAGTTCTCGGGATGTCGGGCGGTGACTTTCATGCCTGGTTGTGGCCAGTCGCGGTCATGGTGGTTTTGAGACAAGGTTGTCTCCCGGGCCCATTTCCGAAAACAGTTGGAATATTGCGTGGTGCTGGCCATTCACTGCTCCCTGGTAATGTGGGGACTTGGCTCTCATGTTTCGTTGTGGCCACGTGCGGTCATGTAAGTTGCGTAGCAACCCCCGCGGGCTGCGGTGAATCCTTCTTGCCCAGTGAGCGATTACCGTTTCGGCTGTCCCCGAAGAGCCTTGAGTATCCTTTCCGGAGTCATGGGGTAGCGGCAGATCCTCGCGCCGCAGGCGTCGGCCACCGCGTTCGCGATCGCGGGCAGAGGCCCACTGGTAGCTATCTCTCCCACTCCTTTCAGCCCAAAGGGGCCGGTTGGCTCGAAAATCTGCACCGCGACGGATTCCATGTCCGGGATGTCGGCTGCAGTAGGGATGAGATAGGTTGCGAGGTCGGGCGTTCCGATGCGGCCTTCCTCCGTCGAGAAGTCCTCCATGAGCGCGAATCCGATCCCCTGGGCGACTGCGCCGTGAATCTGTTGCTCGTAGATCTGAGGGTTCACCACAGTGCCGCAGTCGCTGACGGCAAGGTACCGGCATACCGTGGTTTCTCCCGTGAGCTCGTCCACTTCCACCAGCGCCAGGTGAGCCGCATACGAGAAGAGCGTGTGGGGAAAACCATGAAGTCTCAGACCAGGACCCACGTCGAACTGCTCTGCCGCAACCGGCGCCCGGAAATGATGCACCGCGACTCGCTCTCCCTCGCCCATGAAATCAGCCATCGCGGCAAGGGGCAATTCCCGTCCGGACACGAGATGCCTCACCCCACCCGGAATGAGCGCCATTTCGTTCCTGGCGGGAGCCATGACGAGATCCGCTGCCCGCTGAAGAATTCTTGCCTTCAACGTCTCTGCCGCGCCGATAAGCGCATTGCCGAACGTGTACGTGCACCTGCTCGCAGACGCAGACCCGCTGGGAAGCGTCCGGTCCGTATCGGGCAAGACAAGCTCCATCTGCTCCGCGGACTGGCAGAGAATGCTTCCCGCAATCTGGAGGCTGGTGGACGCGTTCCCCTGGCCCATGTCCACAACGCCGCTGAACACACGGATCTTGCCTTCGCGTGTCAGTTCCACCTTGGCGTTGGCCACGTCCGGGACCACAGGCCCGTATCCCGACCCGTGCATGAGAGCGACCACTCCTGCCCCTCGCTTCTTGAACGACCCGGCTTCGGCCTTCCACTGCTTCGCGTGCTTCCAGAGAGGATGGCCCTCCAAGACGTTGAGGCATTCCATAAGAGCGGTCGAGTTCACGAGCGTCTTTCCGATGGCGTTCCGGTCACCCCTTTGCACCGCGTTCCTCGTTCTGAGGCCGAGGCGGTCCACGTCAAGCTTTTCCGCCAGCATATCGACCATCTGCTCGATTGCGGCGGTCACCTGGGGGACTCCGAAGCCGCGAAACGCCCCACCGATCGGATTATTGGTGTACACGCACCATCCGTTGAGGCTGACATGGGGTATCCGGTACGCGCCGCCCGCGTGTTCCATTGCCAGTGCGAGCACGACTCCGCCAAGATGATCATAGGGACCGGTATCCAGATAGATACGCACGTCCAGACAATGGAGCGTCCCATCCCGTTTCGCACCGAGCCGGTAGTACATCCTTGCAAAATGACGTTTGGTCCCTGCGAGAAAGGATTCCTCGCGGTCCCACCACATCTTCACGGGCCTCCCTCCCGAGTGCATGGCCGCGAGTCCGAGCAGCGTCTGGACGGTCACTCCGTCCTTGCCGCCGAATGCGCCACCGGGATAGGGAGCGGTGACGCGTATGCCGGAGAGCGGTAATCCGAGCGCTTCAGCCACCTCGGTCCGATCTCTGAACGGTGTCTGGGTCGAGCAGACGATGTGGAGTCTGCCGTCATCCTGGATCTGCGCCCAGCCCGCCTCGGTTTCGAGGTAAGCGTGTTCCTGCCGTGGGGTCTCGAAACACGCTTCCACGATGACGTCAGACTCGTCCATGGCCGCTGCCCCGTTGCCCGTGCGGTGCCGACCCGACAGAAGCAGGTTCCCCTCCGAACGGTCGTCGTGAACTAGCGGAGCCTCTCCTTCGAGGGCCTTCTCCGCGTCGAACACTCCAGGCAGGGGATCGAGGGCAACCGACAGGAGATCGAGCGCCTTCCCCAGCGCGTCACGGTTTTCCGCGACCACGAGCGCCACCGCATCGCCGCAGTGTCGGACTTTGGTGTCAACCAGCACAGGCTGGTCCTTCTGCACGACTCCCTGCCGGTTGGTGCCGCGCACGTCCGAATAGGTAAGGACCGCGACCACCCCAGGCACGCTCGCGGCGGGCTCGGTCCGAATTTCTCCCAGAACGGCATGGGGGACGCCGGCCCGTTTCACGCCTGCCCAGAGACAACCCTCGCCATAGAAATCCGCGGCATACTTCTCCCGGCCCGTGACCTTGTCCTGCGCATCTGCCCGGGGAACGGGGGTGCCTATCTGAAGTGGGATTTCCCTTCGCGCGCTCTTCAACAATCTTACTCCGCAACCTCAAGATCTGAAAACATTCTCTCGCAAAGCACCCCAACAGCCCAAAGGAATCATTTCTTTGCGCCCTCTGCGTGTTTTGCGAGAGACCGTCTTTTCCGGGCCAAATCCGCTACCGTATTTATGAAAGGGTGCACTTAGGGCTTGTCCGGAAATAAGTGGCGCGCCGAAAATCCCCCCTAACCACCCTTTAGAAAAGGGGGGAAAAGCGGACCTTGCTGCTCCCCTCCTTTTCTAAACGAGGGGCAGGGGGAGGATTTTTCATGGGCCGCGGGCCGCTGTATATTGATACGGTTATTGTGAGACAGACCCTTACAGTGTTCCGCGTTGACAATTGCGGCAAGTTTCACCCTCCCCTTGCCCCTCCCATCAAGGGAGGGGAATAGCAAATCGTCTCCCCTTGGAGGCCGGGGAAGGGTGAGAAGGATTGGTCCACTTCAACAATCCCGCGAATTTCAAGGCGCGTGGCTATAGCGTCACAAGACCTCCTCCAACGCGTGCACGAATGCTTCCATTGCGTCGTCCGTGGAAACGGTCACTCGGATATGGTTAGGGAAGCGGAAACCCGTCATGGTCCTTACCATGACGCCCTTTTTCATGAGCTTTCGGTATGCCAGGGTATCACTGAGCGGCAACCGAATCATGACGAAATTGCCCTCGCCGGACACGTACGGAAGGCCGAGACGAGTAAGTTCGCGCGCAAGAAAAGCCTTTCCCCGCGTGACCATGTCGCGGGTGCGTCTCACGTGATCGTCCGCGTTCACGGCAGCCAGGGCCGCTTCCTGCGCAAGAGCGTTCACCGAATAGACCACGCAGGTCTTCCGGATGGCGGACACCACGTCCAAGCTGCCGGCGAGGTATCCGATTCGGAGAGCCGCGAGGCCGTACATCTTCGAGAATGTGCGGAAAACCACGAGGTTAGGGTATTCTTCGATGAGCCGCATGCCGTCGGGGAAGTCGCGCTTCTCCACGAACTCGCAGTACGCCTCGTCTACCACGACGATTTGCTTGCGGTCGACCCCGTCGAGGAAGGCACGCAGTGTCGGTTCACTCCAGTAGCGTCCTGTGGGGTTGTTGGGGTTGCAGACAAACAGGATCTTGGTGCGGTCGTCGATCAGCTTGAGCACACCCGCATCGTCAAAGCCGTAGTCCTTGAGCGGGACAAGTCTCGCTTCGATGCCCGAAAACTCCGCGACCCATTCGTATACCGCGAACGTCCTATCCGCGGTGATGATATTATCTCCCTGCCCGCAGAAGGCCTTCATGACAAACGCGATCACCTCGTTGGCGCCGTTGCCGACGAGGAATTGGTCTGGGTCTTTGCCGAATCGTTCCGCGAGCTTACCGCGAAGATGGAACGCGTCACCGCTGGGGTACATCGCGGCACGCTCCGGGGGGAATCGCCGCAAGACCTCTTGGGAGGCCGCCGGCGGCCCCAACGGGTTCTCGTTGTTGTTGAGACGGATCAACCTCGAGCAGCCGTACAGCTTCATCAGCTCGGCGTCGGGCCTGCTCGGCACATAGGCCTCGAACTTCTTGACATAATCGGGCAGGAGTCTTTCGAGCACGGCTTCCATCCCGGTCACTCTCCGGTCCGATGCTGAAAGACCAAGATGTCGCCTTTTCCGCAATGCGGCAGGATGAACCTCGGGTCGAAACCGTTTCGTTCGAGAGCCGGTCCGAAATAGGATTGCCAAGGCTTGCCAAGATCCGCCTCGAAGGAGATGGTCCGGATTCCATCCTTCTTCAGTATGTTCACGTTGCCGGCCAGCGTCTCGTCCGCGTCGTCTCCCCACCAGACGGGCCTCAGGATTACCGTACTCTGCTGTTTGTCGAATTCCGCGGAGACCACCGAATGTCGCGAGCGCAGTTCTCCTTCGTTGCGCACCAGGTTGATATCCCGGGCAAAACACATGCGTTCGTACTCGCAGGTCAGGAATTCCTCCCATGTCGGATGGGCCCACGCGGTTGCGCCGTGATCTTCCTGGAGATGCCGGTAGAATGTGGGGATCTCAATCGACGTGCCCACCGCGATTCTGCACGTGAGCGAACCGAGCTCCTCGAAGTATCCCCGCGGCAGTTGCGGGGTAGGATAGCGATTGACAATGCCCACGGCCTGACTCTTTGCCACCGCGGCGATGCACGCGTCCACAAGCTGTTGCGCGATCTCCAATTCGAGGGGTTGTCCGAACACGTACGGGCCGTGGCACGCGACGATCCGAGGAGACTGAAACCGCCAGACTATTCCGCCCCCGACCCGGCCCGACGTGTCCGAAGCCACCGCGGCCCGATAGACTCGGGCAGCGGCCATGTCCACCACTTTGCCGGGATAACGGAAGTTCGGCGGCAAGAACCGGTCTCCATAGAAGGCATGCACGAGGTGCACCAGCTCCTTGAGCTCTTCAGGGTCCGGGGCGCGCACGAGAAACGCATCGAGAGGTTTTGCCGCGGCCGATGCGGGAGATGCGGCTTCCGCATAGGATCTCTCCTTGGTAAGCGTGACGCGAAGTCCGTGCTCGTCGGAAGAAAATCGGAACCTGTCCACCATGCGTGAGGCGATCAATAGGCTGCTTGCCTCGATGTCTCCTTCTCCTTCCAGTGAGGGAGTTTCCGTGAGATTGAACGCCCGCAGGTCGAATTCCTTGGGCTGAAACGAAAACTCCGTTTCCACAAAATAGCCGCCACCGAGGCATCGCATTGAGACGGGTTGTTCGGGGGCTCCGCGCAGGCAAAGGTATGCGAAAATTTCTTCCGCAGCCAGCGTCAGAGGGAGCGCGTCGCCTTCTTCCAGCCCTAACGCGAGGGAGGATTTCTCCACAAACGTGACCGCCACCGGTAACAGTGACTTCTGGGCAAGGAGTGAGAGCTTGACTTCCTGCGGTGCGGTGATGTTCACGAGCAATTCCTCGCTGGGGGGCATTCGTGGGCCGGTTGCCAACCTGTAGCACGAAGACCGTGCGCGTTTCAAGGCTCGATTGCTCGCCCCGGAGTTTTCGGATTGACACGTTCCGAGACTATGCTATGATTCCCGTGCTATGAGATGGGATTGTTTAATGATATCAAGGTGTGTGTGGAGATAATCAACCGGTGAGTTTCGCGTCGGGACATTCCAGGGGACTGATTGGGACGCGCGGGCCTCGATGCCTGGGAGTGGCGGCGTGGCTCGCGTTGGCACTGGTTGTCCTGTGCGGAGGGTGCTCGTTCCGATCTGCGGTGGTCAAGAAGGAGTCTGATGCCAAGCCCCTCACCGCAAGTTTCATCCCCTCGTCCTCTTCGTGGACGAAACTCTGCACAACCGACTGCCAACAGCCCACCGAACCAGCGAAGGCCGAAGTGTCCGGGAGCACGACGCAGACTCAGGCCACGGCCCCAAAGAAGAAACCCTCATACCCGCCTGTTCCCATCTCCGCGGACGATCGCAAGACCCGCGACTTCATCCGCCGTTACGCCTACGAAGACCGCAATACGATGAAGCAGTATATGGCTCGTGCTGAGCACTTGCTTCCGATGGTCAAGGCCGTTGCGGTCGAAAACGGAGTTCCTGAGGATCTCGCCTACCTGTTCATGCTCGAGTCGGGTGCAAACCCGGAGGCTCGGTCGCGTGCCAACGCGCTGGGAATGTGGCAGTTCATGCCCGCGACCGCACGGAGCTACGGGTTGAGAGTAGACTCGTGGGTGGATGAACGCCTCGACCCGGCTAGATCAACTGAAGCCGCGATGCTCTATTTGAAGGATCTGTACGGCATGTTCGGCTGTTGGCGACTTGCGTTGAGCGCCTACAATTCCGGGGAGAACAAGCTCAACCGGGTGCTCTGCCAGGAGGATGCCGCGGAATACGAAGAGATCTGCAACAGCAAACGACTGCGGCCTGAGACGAAGGAATTCTTCCCGAAATTCCAGGCCATAGCCATCATCGCCAAATCGCCGGAACGGTACGGATTTGCCCCACTCCTTCAGAAGCCCCACGAGAGGAACTCGGAAACCATCCAAGTAGATCAGTCATACAGCCTCACGACGCTTGCAAACCTTATAGGGACTGACGAGGAGGAATTGGGTAAGCTCAATCCTGCCCTTCACAGGGGGATGACCCCAAGAACCGGCCCATCCTTCGCGTTGAAGGTCCCTGTGGGGACGCGACAGGCACTGCGCGCGGGACTGCGCAAGACCCCGTCGGAAAAGCCCTCGGGCGACAAGGTTCACGTGGTTGCGCATGGCGATACCATCCACAAGATCATGAAGCGCTATCATGTGAGCAGGGCCGAGCTCGCCAACCTCAATCCGGACGTCAACCTCAACCCCCCTCCTCAGCGGAACCGAAGGGTCCGGCCGCTCCCAAAGGGAGTTCGACTCGTAGTGCCGGCGCCTCCCAAGGTCCCCGTGCGACGCGGGCCGGATAAGCGAAAGCTCTCCGCACTCAACCCCGACGAAAATAGCTGAGCGCTCTCTTGGACGAGTTCGGTTGCGTAATGGGCGGCACCGCACTGGTGAAATGCCCAATTTCCCTGCTATTACGCGAGCGTGTGTGCCCGGCCTCCGGGTGTTACGATCGCTATCGCTCGCGATCCCACCCCTTTGTGCGCGAGTTCGCACACCCAAAGAACCGCTTCATCACGTGATTTGATTACCAACCACAGTTTTGCGAGCGCTTCCGCCCGGAAAAGCCGCCCGTCACGAGGTCGGTTCGCATGAAAAGGGGAGGTGCCGGCCCGTCCGGCAAGGGTGACGTACGCGGCAAGGAACCGAAAAGGGCCACTGGAGGCCCGCGGCATTGTCATCGCATTGCCGCACGCACGATTGGTACCATTCCTGCATCCGCGAGTTCGCTGGAGAGAGCGGTCGTGCAAAGGCGCTTCCGGCCTTGTCCACGAGGAACGACTTCCTCCGAAATGCTGCTCTCAAAGGCAGACGGACTTGGTATGTATCCCCCTCCCCCTACCCCCTCCCACGAGGGGAGGGGAAGTCGGAATACGCCCTCACACACGGGGTCAAGGGAATTGGGAAACCCTCTCCCCTGGAGGGAGAGGGCAGGGTGAGGGGGAGGATGTTGAGGCAAAGCGTGCTCCGAAGTGAGCGCGCTCACAAAAAGGGATTAGTACTCACCTGCTTCAGGAGGCATTCTCATGGAAAGAGCGAATGTACACAGGGCAATACTGCGGGCGCTGATCGCATGTGTGGTGATCGCGGCGGCAGTTCTTTGGGCGTGTGAGCCGGTTGCCTGGGCCCAACGATCGAAGGAGTCCCAAGTGGAGCCGGACATGAAACTCCAGGTCCCGAAGCAGGACGACCCATACAAAGGGGGATTCCAACCGGTGGCCAAGCTGTGGGCCCAGGGCTACAAAGTGGTGGGGCCGATGCAGGTCTCCGAGTTCACCGGGCAGGGGCTTTCTCTGTTCGCCGGCGGCAAGAAGGAGCTGACCTTCAACCTGACGGGCAAGGACCTCACCGTGTACGACAAGAACTCCAACAAGATAACGAGCAGTTCGATCGTCCCGAAGGCCTACGTGTACGTCTGTCAAAAGGACAACACGGTCACGGTGTTCGTGATGCCCGAAAAGAGCAAGACAACTGCGGGAGGAGAGGCCAATGACAAGCACTAGGATCACGCTTCTTCACCTACTAGGGCTGGCTGCCTTAGCGGCAGTCCTTTCCTTCAATTTGGTTCACGGCGCCCAGTACAACCCCTGCCAGACGCCGCCGGTGGTCGCGTTCGGGACCAAGCCCAATGTCATAATCGTGCAGGACTTCTCGGGAAGCATGCAGTTTCCTGCCTATGTGCCGCAAGAGAAAGCCCACGTGGCCCCCTACCCGAACCCCGCCGACCTCTGCTCGGGCCTTAATGCAACGGATGACTACCCCCTCAATCTCTGCCCCGGGGAAACCTATGACGGCGGGACCGGGTACGCCCCGTACAAAACCACCCAAACCTACTATGGGCTGTTCGGGTCAGACACGTACTATGTGTACAAATCCGCGGACAACAAGGAGCATTACTGGGAGCCCGCGGATACTCAGCCCGTCTCATCGGTTGAGATCAAGGAGACCGCAGCCGGAACCGGAACCACGATCAAGATCACGACCAAGACAGCGCACGGTTTTGTGGCGGGTGACGTCGTGGCGATCTACGGTCTGACCAGCCACAAGTTCCTCAACGGAGAGGCCGCAACGGTGATTTCCGCGAGCAGCGACGAGTTCACCATTGCGGGAAAGTGGAACGGCATTGCGGATAAGCCCAATACGGGAACCTGCATCAAGAGGGTGCGTGGCCGCATCGAGACCGGGGTGTCAGGGAACGTCCTCAACTGGGCTTCAATATCCCGTATGGACGCGACGCTCAAGGCCCTGTTCGGCGGCCGATGCGACACCACGTGCGACCCTGCCGACGAGACGATTACGAATTGCTTCTTAAGAGGTATCGGCGACAGAGGGACCCTCGTGGCCACCTCCGGGATATTCAACACGTTCTACAGGAGACCGGCAACTCTCACCAACTCCTACAAGAACGACGACACCGGGACCGTGCAGTTCTACCCGGACAACTATAATAAGAACCCTGATGCTACGACAAGCAACTACCTGGACAAGACCACGTTCGTCACCATCCACGCGCACTACACCGGCGAACTGAACGAGGTTGACGGGGTCCATCCTCAGGCAGACCCCAAGTACTACGACAAGTACTACGAGCTCTGGACCTTCACCCTGAACGGGCCCACTCGCGTGCAGTTGACCCAGACGGGCGCGTGGAACACGAGCACCTCCAAGAACTACATTTCCATTTATGACGTCTTCCCGGAACCGGGGGCTAACTCCAACGCGAACCAGAAGGCAGCGGTCATGGCTTCGGGCACCGCGTCGCTCACTTGGGACTCTCCCACCACCGGCGTAACCTATCCGAAGACTTACTACGTGCGGGTGACCTACGCAACCGTCGGGGATTACCTCGGCACCTATCTCCTCACGTCGAACGTGAACCTCACCAAGTACACGTATATGGACCCCCACACCGCGTACAACGCGGCACACGCGGGTGCGGAGAAGACCGGCATCGGCGCGATCCCGTTCGCTCGCATCAAAGTCAAGATCAAGAAGGAAGAGCGCACCGGCATCCTTCAAGAGACCTTCCCGTACGTGCGTTACGGGCTGATGATGTACCGAACTGATCCGGACGTCCAGGTGTCGAAGCAGACGGTAGGGAAGATCCTTATCGGGTGTCAAAACAGCGATGTGAACCTCCTCATCAAGGCATACCAGGGCCAGGGGAGCGACACGACTACCGGGGTCAGCTTCCAGTATGCGTACCCGTGGTACGGCACCCCCACCGGCAATGCCCTGGACGAAGCCGTGGACTACTTCCAACAGGCCGACAACAGCAACAACGCGAATAACGACGCGTTTGTGTGCTTCAGCGGCTCATGCCCCAAGCAGACATATCATACCTCCATGGACCCGTACTACGATGCCAACGGCAACCCTGTCCCGTGCCGTAAGAGCTTCGTGTTGCTGATCGGCGACGGGGAATGGAGTACCGGCACACCGGATCCGGACGGGTCTGCATGGAAACTACACGCAACCGACTTGAGAGCAGGCACGGAAAACACGATCTTCCCCGGGAACCAGAACTGCCGGATCTACTCGATCTTCACCTTCAATCCGGACGAAAAGGGCGGTCTCTATTCCATGCAGGCTATCTCGATGTGGGGCGCCTATGAAGACACGCTGGGAAAGACCTGCAAAGATGGGTCCCCATACCCGTTAACGAGCTTTGGCGGCAGTCTCAACAGCAAGGAGGACCCATGGCCGAGAAAGGAATGCTGTGACCCGGCCAACCCGCCCTTCACCGGGGATATTGACCCGGTTACAGGAAAGCACAAGTGCCCCACAAGCAGCGTCTGGAATGACTGCTGCAGGGAGTGGAGCAAGAACTGGGATCGCGATGAAGACGGAAGCAACCGGTACAAGGGAGTTCCCGACACGTTCTACCAGGCGGACAACGGACAGCAGTTGGAAAAGGCGCTTCGTTCGATCATGGAAGACGTCATGTCCCGAAACGCGGCCGCGAGCGCGGTTGCCACGGTCTCCCAGGAAACCCGCGGCGGCGACATCATCGTGAGAGGTGCATTCGAGGCGGTCGATCCTTCCAGGACAGGGAAATTCTCCGACCAGATCCTCTGGTACGGGCACCTCGATACGTACTGGCCCTTTGACAATGGGGGTACGTATGAATACGACTTCGAACAGGAAGCAAACTATGGCCTGCTCTGCTATCAGATCGGCGATGGAGCGGGCGCGTCCGAGTATCACTGCCTCGATCTGGTCTGGTGCCTCAACAACCCGAGCCTCGATTGTTACACCTCGCCGTCTCAAAGAAGGCTCTTCACGGGCTGGGATGTGAACGCGGACGGCAGAGTTGCCTATGCGACAATCGACGCGTCGGGCAACATCACCCGCGCGTCGGAACAGTTGGATATCACGGACTCCGCGATCGACGACCCGACCACCGGCCCGTACCTGAAAGGCCTTATGGCCGTCACCTCAGACATCAACGCGGACGGAAAGGTGGACAACAACGATTACAAGGATCTCATCGCCTGGGTGAAGGGAAAGGAGGACTCCACAAAGCCTTTCCGCAGCCGCATGGACCTGAAGAAACGGGTTTGGTCCATGGGGGACATTATCTACTCCACCCCGGTCATCCAATCAGTTCCGTCGCTGGGCGGAGTCGCACAAAGCGATCCGGATATCCAGTCATACTGGGATTTCCGCAACGCCAAAGTCTCGGATCTGGACCAGTCCAACCCGGCCAAAGCAAGTCCCACCATGGATAACGTGATCAAGAAGGTGGTGTATGTGGGAGCCAACGACGGCATGCTCCACGCCTTCGTCCTGGCGGTGTGGGACTGGGAGGAGCAGCGGTGGTGCCAGAAACGTGACAAGTCCGGAAATGATCCTGATAGGATAGCCACGCCGGCCAACAAGTACGCCAAGTTCATCGGCAAGGAGCTCTGGGCATACTCGCCGAGCAATCTGCTCAGTGGTTTGAAAGTCCTTTGCAAGGACACCTACGGCACCCAATACACGAACGCGTGTATTCACCGGGCCATGGTGGACCTGTCCCCTGATCCCTATTACGCCTTCTTCAACAATTCCTGGCACGTGATCCTGTGCGGAGGAGAACGCGGAGGCGGCGATCTGCACTTCGCGATCGACGTCACCGACCCGTCCAACCCGATCCTTCTGTGGGAGTTCTCCCATCTCAAGGCACTGGTGAAGTGGATCGGCAAGACCACCAGCAGTCCCGATTTCCGCTTGCCGTACGCCACTGGGAGCTCATCAATCAGCTCCTACTACGATGAGCTGAAGCACTGGCCCATGACCTGGTCAAGGCCCTACGTGGGACGGCTGGACCTTCCGGCATCGATCAAATTTCACTATGGCGACCCGGTCACGGGTTCGTTCTCATCCACCCCATATTTTCCCAAGAAGGAGAAACGGCATCTGATGTTCGCAGGCGGCGGATTTCGGATGTTTGACACGAGCCTCACCTTTTCCAACGGCAGCGCGGTGAGCTCGGAGTTGCTCAGCATCGTCAAGCAGCCGCGGCTGGTAGCCATCGACGTGGAAACCGGAGTTGACCTGTTCAGGTACATCTGGCCTTGGATCTACGAAGTGGGCGGTACAAACCTCTTCCCGACCTTGAGCAGAACCGCGACCGGGTACCCGAGCCGTGAGGTCCCGTATGCCATGTCGGATCCGTTGGTGCTCGACCTTCTCAGCGGATCCGCGAGCGGCCCGGACGGCATGTCTGACCATATCTACGTCGGTGACCTGGGAGGCAACTTCTACTCCATCAAGTTCAACTTCGAGACAAGCGCGGCGACGCAAGGGATGGCGATCGATGTACGACTCACCAGAGTGGTGGACGAGTCGAATACCGTGAGCACGTACAGCATGTTCCGAGGCGTACCGCAACCCATAGGAGTGGGCGCGGTCGCGAGTTACGACCGCAACGACACCTCGTACGTTCGCGTCATCGTGGGCGCGGGCAAGTTCGACGACATTGCGGGGAGCACCCGGGACGACAAGAGCGACCCTGCAAGGACGTCGATCTACAACATGAAGGACAAGGTGCAACTTCCCTCTCTGACCGCAACCTCCTACGGCGGCACGGCTCCGGGAGGGATGACGGTGTACCTGAATCCCAAGTGCGGCACCAATACCACCAATGCACGGAAGAACTACTTCACGGCGCAGACGACCGGATGCAAGTGGGTCAAGAGCGTGACGCGGGATCCGGTGACCAACAAGATCACCGGGAGCAACCCGGACTGTTGCAAGAGCACGTGCGGCAATCCGGACTCGTGCTGGCAGTGCGTCTGGGATTTGACGAACCCGTCCGATACTGCCGCGGCAGGAGAACGCATCATCAACAGGGGACTGATCGCGGGCGGTCTGTTCTTCACGACCAGCTACATTCCTTCGTCTGATGCGTGCAAGGCCCTGGGCGAAGGCAACCTGTACATCTTCGACTATGTGTGTGAACCGTTCGGAGATGACTTCAATCCGTTGCCTCCGGGAGTTGCCGGCACCAACCTGGTGGGGGGGTCCAGTACGGATGTGATCGGAGTTACCGTCGATCTCACTGCGAAGAGTGGAACCGGTGTGCCGAGTGCCCCGGTGCTCGACTCGAGCGGTGACAACGTCATCGTGCAGATGAGTAATGCGTCACTCTTGAAGATACCGGTCAATCTGAAGAATCAGATGAACACGGTACAGGGCTGGCGCGAACGATAAGGTGAGGGGAGGGTGTCTTCTCGTGAGAAGATACCCTCTCCCGGCCGTAGAGGAGCGACCAATGAACAACCGGCAGGGTTTCACCATAGTGGAGCTATTGGTGGCTGTGGCCATTGGAGGGATTCTTGTAACGGTGTTTCTCGGGTACCACCGAACGGGGTTCTACCGGGAGTACACCCTGTCGGCCGAGGCACGATCATTGATCGGGGCGCTGAACACCGCACGCATGAAGGCCACCGAGACCCGGATGTTTATCGATATCTCGGAATGCCAGGGCACCACGGAAGGTACGTTCTACAAGACCTGGACGTTCACGGGGTATTCGAAGATTCCTACCGGTTTTCGAGACGGAGACTTCGTCAGCTTCTCCAATCTGGGGCAGGTCGACTCGATGACCGGCCTTACGCAAATGAACGCGGGCCTTAATGGCGGGGCGCTCAGGATCTACAACGTGACTGAAAGCGAGAACAGTCCCATGGAGTACCGGGTCGTGTTCAAGAGTGACTTCTACGTGGATCCCGCTACGCTCGGCAGCGTTGTCGCCCCTCCCTACTACTACGGGCCGAAAAACAACAAGAGACCGGCATTTGCAAGGAACCTCACCCGGGCGTCCGAGTTGATCGTACGGAAGAAGTCCGGGGTCGATTGGGTGACGAGCAGTCCGGACGTGCTGAAGAATTACGACAAGAGTGAGTTCTTCTTCTATGGCGACAGATCATCGGAAGTCAGGATCACGGAAGCCAACGACCCCGTAAACGCGGGAAAGGACGACAAGGTGGCCGTATTCTTCAATTCCCAGGGGCTTCCGGCCCTGGAGGGAGGGTATGTGTTCACGCTTACCTACGCAGCGGGCGCGGGAACGCACGCAAAGACGGTCACCATCACTCCGTTGGGCCGTGCCATTGTCGGACGCGTGGTCAAGAATTGGTAATACGGTGCCGCGCGTCGATCACTGCGGCAAGCTTCACCCTCCCGTTACCCCTCCCATCAAGGGAGCGGAGAAGAGGATACTCACCTATCGAGAGACAGGGAAGACCCTCTTCACCGGACGGAAAACCCTCTCCCTTCGTTGGAGGGGTAACGGGGAGAGGGTCCGTGTCTGCTTCAACGGTCCCGCGAATTTCAAGGCGCGTGACTATGTCAGTGAAAAAGCCTGTGCTCGGTTCATCCGGATGCGAGGAGAAACGAGGAGACACCATGAATCGCAGCAACGTTGCACACCGCGAGAAGACTCTCGGGCAGAGAAAGGGGTCCCCGTCGGGTTTCACGTTCGTGGAGCTCATGGTTGCGATGACGATCTTTGCCTTTGTCATGCTGGGCGCGGCGAACATTCTCACCATGGCGAACCTCAGTCAGAGGAAGAACATGCAAACCAGACAGGCTGAAACGGTTGCGCTCGGCCTTGTGGAGAATTTCGCTGCGGGAAATCCTGCCAAGCTTGCCGCTACGGGTACGTCCAAATCCATGGGGGGCTACAAGACGGACCCGTATGGAACGGACATGGAGAAGATCTTCGCCAAGTGGACCACCGCGGATGCCTGGAACGTCAAACGAGTGGATATCATCGTGGGTTACGGCAAGAACACCGAATGCACGGAGGCCCTGCCGGAAAAATGCACCAGAACCCTTCATGTAACTACGCACTATGAACAGTGACGTGGCAGGAGGTGCTCACATGGCCGACAACAAAGGGTTTACCATGTTGGAACTGATGCTCGCAGCGGTCGTAACCGTGATCCTGTTGGGTCTTGTGATGCCGTTTTTCATAGCCCAGAGCACCTTTTCCTACAACTCCTCTCAAAACAGGACCACCGCTCAGTCGGTGGATTTGTCCTTACTGCTGCTGAAGAGAGACATTCTTCAGTCCGCGTTCGGGGTCAGGCTCCAGCACCCGGAGTTGGGAATCTACGTGGATAATTCGAATCCTGACAAGCTGTACATCAATTTCAGCGGGTACCTCAACATCCGCGGCGATCTGGAGACCCTTCCCACCTCAACGAGCGAACAGCAGTCATACCGGAGCAACATACGCGCCAACAGCGTGTTCAGGGACGGTAAGACGGATTACCAGGGCCACACGCAGATCACTTCGCTCCCCTTCAAGCTCGTAGGAGTTCCCTCCGACGTGACAAAGGGAAATATCGGTGCGGTCATCTTTTCCGGCGGGGCGATGGAGGTGGACGTGAGGAACACGACGATTACCCCGGAGTCGCTGCAAGGGTTCCAGACGATGACCTTCTCCGGCTTGACCGGCCTGTCCGGGGTCCGGGTCGCGCCCGCGATCTGTTACAAGGTGGTGAACAATGCCCTGTGGAGAAACGCCGGATCTACGTCGAGTCCGTGGGGTCACCCGCTTCTGGGGGTAGATCCGACGCAGGGTGACGCCCAGCTCTTTGAGGTCTCCGACTTTCAGGTGAGGTGCCAGTTCGTGGACATCGCAGGAAATGTGAGTTGGTCGCCGGACAGTTGCGTGTTCGGCATGGGGACTTGTTCACCGGCCAACTTGAAGCAGATTGAGATAACCATCACTTACAGGGCCAAGATGAGGTCCGGCGGGTGGTCTGCCGGCACCGTCTGGGGCGCCTCAAGGAAACGCACCATGACCACATGCCCCAGGGCTCTGGCCGTGACGAACTGACACCCCCCGAGGAGAGTGAACCATGACAAATCAGCGAGGCAGCGCAATAGTGATCGTCATGATGCTGATGACCATTCTTGCCCTCGTGGGGGCCGGATTGCTCCTTCAGAGCCGGCAGGACACCAAGTTGGCCAAATCGCGCATCACCTACGACCGAGACATCAGCCTGGCGGACGGAGCCGCGAGAATCGGCTATTATTCAGTCAAACACAAGACCGTGGACAACCTGAAATACTCGGGGTTGCAGCAGCGGGATTTCATAGGCGAGTCGGACAAGGACTTCTGGGGCTATTGGGATGCGTACAGGACGCTCTGCGGCATAGACACCACCGCGCGCCCCGGCGACCAACTGGGTTCCAAAGGCTATTACCAGCAGTTCTGGGTTTCCGAGGGAACAGGGGCTCGGGCTCGGAGATGGGACGATACGGGGAGCACCTCGTACAAGCAGGACGACGTGGTGTCTCACCTGGGTTCGACGTACAAACGCTTGTATCCGGGATCGTCGGGTGAGCCGGGAAAGGACTTCAGCGTATGGGAGGCCGTGGCACCGAATGCCTCGATAGTCCAGATGCCGGTGATAAAGGCAGCCATGGAGTGACCGGGACGCAGTTGCGAGCGTACGACGACATGGAATCAGGCGGTTACCTCGATGCCAAAGCCGTCTGCGGAGCGAAGAAGGGACTCGGGTGCTTGCCCGAAGTCCTTTTTCTTTGGCACGCCCGGCAGGGCTCGAACCTGCGACCTACGGATTAGAAGTCCGTTGCTCTGTCCAACTGAGCTACGGGCGCGTGGGATATCTCGACGTGGAGCCTGGACCGTCGCACCAATCCAACTGTATAGCCCGCTCCAGTCGGTCTGTCAACAGCCGAACTGCTGCTCCGAAGCTTTTCCCCTCGAAATCAAACTCTTATCCCAGCCCAACCGTCTCACGCGGGTGCGGCGCTTCCAAGTCCACGTGCCCTCAGTCCAGCGCGCCATGCCGGCAGAAATGAGCAACCATATCGATTCACAGGAGATTCAGTCCCCCGAATGACTGAGGCCTTACCCCAGGCCCTGAAGGAGTTCTTGACTTCGCCCGGGCTGCGGATTATAGATACATGAACCGGTGAGTGGCACCCCCACTCCCGCCTTTGATACGCGGGTGCGAAACATGAGACGAGCGTCGACTGCATGGTTCGTTGTTGCTTTGTACGCGTTGTGTGTCACCACAAGCGTGCTCGACGTGGAGTGCTGTGCGCACGACGCGTCCCACAACGAATCTCACCACTCCGGGCTCGAGCGTCCGGTAACGGCGTTTCATGCACTCAAGCACGCGTTCGCGCAATGCGGGCTCCCTGGCGAGGAAACCCTCTGCCCTTCGGTGTATTGCTGCCGTGTGGGAACACTCCCTGAGACCGCGGCTCTGGATTCGCAGTCCCCATCGAGAAGAGACCGCGTGAAACCCGCCCAGGGTCAACCCCTGACCCTGACACTTCCGACCGCAACAGACACAATCAGCGGAAAACCCCTGTCCCATCGGCAAATGCTCGGCCTGCCTTCCCTTGCCGACTCGTCGCTCCAATCGATCCGAGCTGTGGTTCTTCTCATTTAGACTCCACCATTGAGCTACCGAAGGGTCCCCCGGTTTGGCCCGGTGCCGATTCTGGCGGCCACCGTGTCGTGTCATGCCCGGGTTCGCGTCAATCGCGTCCGTCTGCGACGTGCCCCCGGACCGCAATCCGTACCCGGCCCATTCCCGGAGGAAGCCTGCAGCTCGAATGCCTGCTGCCCAAGAGGGAATACTCCCTTTCCGTGAATGAGGAGATCAGCCATGAAAGCGATAGTAGCTCTTCTGGTAGTACTTTCGGCCGTGCTCGTAGCGACGTCCGGTTACGCCGGCGACAGCCAAGGTGCCACCATCTGGCGAAGGTGGAAAGAAGTCCAGAAACAACAGGAAGCGTACGACAAACACTTCAAAGCAATTGAAGAGGACATGAAGAACCCGTTCCGGGTACCTTTTGATCAGGGAATCCCCACAGTTCCGCCACCACATGGCAGCCGAGGATTTCCGCGTTAAATCAGCCGGGCAATGCCGATGTGCGTGCCGTCAGGGAAGATCGGGGGAAAACCCTTTTCAGAAGGACTTTTGCCCCGGCCGGCTTACCTTTCGGAAAGACACTCGGCATAAGGACCGCTGCTTCCGCCGAGGTGACGAGACCGTCGGATTGGCACAATCACTTCGGGGCAGGCACTCATCATTCGGCACCATAACCGCTCACTCGTGGCAGGAGAATGAACCATGGGCACACGCGTCATCTCAGTAGGACTGATTGTCATCATGGGCCTGGCAGGGACCCTGCTCATCTGCAACTCGGAAAAGAAAACGGCCGGCTCCAGCCACGGCCACGGCCATGCCCACGGAGAAGGAGAAGTCTGCGGCGGTCATGAGGATCAGGGACCCAACGGGGGTAAGCTTCTCAGGGAACATGACTTTGAACTCGAGGTGGCGATCGTCGAACACGGAGGTCCGCCTCATTTTCGAGTGTACCCTCGCAACGCGCAGAAGCCGGTCGATACCAAGCAAGTGCACGTCACCATCGAACTGGAACGCCTCAACGAGAAGACCAGCGTCCACAACTTCCAGGCCGGCTCTGACTTCCTCTTCAGCGCAGACCCGGTCGAGGAGCCGCGGTCGTTCTTCGTGAAGGCGTCTGCTCGCTGGAGGGGCAAGGATTACGAGTGGGAATATTCCCAGTATCAGGGGCGTCTCACCGTGAAACCGGAACTCGCCCTCACGATCGGCCTCGAAACGACGGTCGCAGGGCCAGGGACCATAAGATCGCGGCTGGAACTCCCCTGCGAGATCGCGTTCGATGCTGATCGCGTCTCCCACGTAGTCCCGAGGGTTGCGGGCCTGGCTGTGGAATCCCTCAAGAGCCTCGGGGATTCGGTCAAGAAGGGCGATGTGCTCGCCATCATCGACAGCCGAGACCTCGGCGAGGCAAGGAGCAAATATCTCGTGGCCCTCGAGCGGGAAAAGCTCGCCCAGTACAACTTCGACCGAGCTCAGCAGCTCTGGGAGAAGCAGACCATCCCGGAGAAGGAGTTCATCACCGCACAGAACACCCTGGTCCAAGAGCGCATCGAGCGCACCGCCGCGGCACGGAAACTCATGACCATGGGGCTCACGGACCACGACATCGTGAGCCTGGACAAAGGAGAGTACGGTCCCCTGACCCATTTAAAGATCAAGGCGCCCTTTGACGGCACCGTGGTCAAGAAACACCTGGCTCCCGGAGAATGGGTCAAGGAGGACGCAGAGATCTTCGTCGTGGCGGATCTCTCGACGGTATGGGCTGAAGTGATCGTATATCCGAGGGATCTCAGCTCCGTGTACGCCGGGCAGAAGGCATTTGTGAACGCGAATGGCTCCAAACTCGAAGGCCAAGGGACTGTCTCATTTGTGGAGCCGGTCCTCGGCGAAGAGAGCAGAACCGCCCGCGCCCGTGTCGTCATCCCGAATCCGGAGGGAAAGTGGGTCCCCGGACTCTTCGCCCAGGTTGCGCTCGTGCTCCGAGAGACCCCCGCAGCGGTGACGATTGTGCCCGAGGCGCTCCAGGACTATCGGAACAAACCTGTGGTCTTCGTGTATTACGATGACCGGTTCGAGGCTCGCCCCGTGGAACTGGGGCAAGCGGATGCCAACCTGATCGAGGTCCGTAAAGGGCTGGACCCCGGTGAGCGGTACGCTACCCGCAACAGCTTCATCCTCAAGGCTGAGCTCGGCAAAGCCGGAATTTCACACCAACACTAGGAACACACCATGATTGCGGAGATACTCAGGTTTTCGATTCATCACCGATGGATCATGATCGCGCTGACTCTGGTCATGGCGGGTCTCGGTGTGTACAACCTGCTTCGTCTGAACATCGACGCAGTCCCGGACATCACCAACGTGCAAGTCCAGGTGACCGCACAAGGTTCGGGACTGTCCGCGCTCGAGATCGAGCAGCGCATCACCTTCCCGTTGGAAACCGGGCTCGCAGGAATGCCGCGGCTTGTCAAGACCCGATCCCTGTCCCAATACGGGATCGCGCTGGTGACCGCGCTCTTCGAGGACGGGACCGACATCTATTTCGCACGACGACTGGTGAGCGAGCGCCTCCAGGAAATCCAGGCCAAGCTGCCGCCCGGCACCGAACCCGTCATGGGACCCATCTCCACAGGGCTGGGCGAGATCTTCATGTGGACCGTCGAGGCCCTCCCGGGCGCGCTCAAGCCCGACGGAACCCCCTACACGCTCACGGATCTCCGGACCATACAGGACTGGATCATCCGTCCCCAGCTCAGGAACACGCCGGGAGTCACCGAGATCAACACCATCGGCGGATTTGACAAGCAGTTCCACGTGACGCCGGACCCGTACAAGCTCATCTCCTTCGGACTGACCTTCGGCGAAGTGATGGAGGCCCTTCGTCGCAACAACGCCAATGTGGGCGCGGGGTACATCGAACGAAGCTCAGGCCAGTACCTTGTGCGAGTCCCAGGTCAGGTCGCTGACTTAGGGGACATCGCAAACGTTATTGTCAAGAATGTGCGCGGGACCCCGATCCTCGTGAGGGACGTAGCTGCCGTCGACTTGGGGAAAGAGCTCAGAACCGGTGCGGCCACCCGAGACGGACAGGAAACCGTGCTCGGCACCGTGTTCATGCTCATCGGGGAGAACAGCCGGGAAGTGGCTCAAAGAGCCGCTGAAAAGCTCGCACAGATCAACCGCACCCTTCCCGAAGGCGTGATCGCCAAGGCCGTGTACGATCGCACGACCCTTGTGGACAAGACGATCGCAACCGTCCGAAAAAGCCTCACGGAAGGGGCGATCCTGGTAATCGTGATACTCTTCCTGTTCCTGGGCAACGTGAGAGCCGCATTTATCACCGCGCTGGTGATTCCCCTCTCGATGCTCTTCACCGCTTCGGGCATGGTGGCCAATCGCTTGAGCGCAAACCTCATGAGCCTCGGTGCGATTGACTTCGGCATCATAGTCGACGGCGCGGTGGTGATCGTGGAGAACTGCGCCAGGAAAGTGGCGGAGGCTCGTCGCTCTCTGGATCGCTCACTCACGCCCCGGGAACGCATCGACATCATCTGGGAGGCGTCCCAGGAGGTCCGCAAACCGATGCTCTTCGGGGAGCTCATCATCATGATCGTGTACCTTCCGATCCTCACCCTGAGCGGCGTGGAAGGGAAGATGTTCACTCCCATGGCGATCACGGTGCTGCTCGCGCTGACCGGTGCGCTAATTCTCTCGTTCACGTTCGTGCCCGCGGCGGTCACGGTCTTCGTGTCAGGGAGCGCGGCGACGGAAGACAACTTCCTGACCCGGCACGCAAAGCGGATCTACATCCCGCTGTTGGAGCTGGCCCTGAAGCACAGGACCGTGGTGGTGGCCGGCTCGGTGGTGCTGGTGTTCTGGAGTCTGCTCGCGGCAACCCGCATGGGAAGCGAATTCGTCCCGAGCCTCGATGAAGGAGACGTGGCGATCCATACCCTGCGGGTGCCTGAGACGAGTCTCTCCCAATCATTGGAGCTTCAATTCCAGGTGGAGAAGGCGCTGAAGCGCAAATTCCCCCAGATCGAGACGATCTTCGGCCGAGTGGGCACCTCGGAGATCGCCACTGAACCGCACCCCCCGAGTGTCAGCGACAACGTGATCGTGCTCAAGCCTCGGGAGCAATGGCCGAACCCCGATCTCGACAAAGTCGAACTGGTCAAGCAGATGGAAGAGGAGGCCAATACGCTGATCGGGAGCAATTTCGAGTTCAGCCAACCTATCCGGATGCGCTTCAACCATCTGCTTGCGGGGGTGCTCAGCGACGTGGGAGTGAAGCTGTTCGGGGACGATATGGACGTCCTGCTTCACAAGGCCGAGGACGTGGCGGCTGTCGTGAAGGGGATTCCGGGGGCAACGCATGTGAAAGTGGAACAGGTGACCGGTCTGCCCATTCTGACCGTGCGCATGAAACGGGAAGAAATGGCCCGGTACGGGCTCAACGCGGCCGACGTGCAGGAGCTCGTGGAGATCGCGGTCGGAGGCAAATCCGCGGGGCTTGTGTTCGAAGGGGACCGCCGGTTCGACATCGTGGTGCGGCTTCCGGAGCACCTGCGCACGGATCTCGAAGCCCTGCAGCGGCTTCCGGTACCGCTCCCCCGTGGGGATTCCGAAGAGAAAGCCAGGCCGGCGACACTGGTCTCCGTTGACCGCAAGCGTCACCGCTTTTTCGTCACGTTGGGATCGGTCGCGGACCTGCAAATGGCTGCCGGCCCCAACCAGATCAGCAGAGAGGACGGGAAACGTCGCATCGTGGTGACCATGAACGTGCGAGGCCGCGACCTCGGATCATTCGTCGAGGAAGCTCAGGCAGCGATACGGGACAGACTCAACCTGCCTCCGGGCTATTGGGTCGCGTGGGGCGGCGAGTTCGAGCAGATGATCTCCGCGACGAAGCGCTTGCAGATCGTGGTGCCTTTGGCCCTCTTCTTGATCCTGGGACTGCTTTTTGCGGCTTTCGGGTCTTTCCGGTACGCGCTTCTGGTGTTCACCGGAGTGCCTCTTGCGCTCACCGGCGGGATTGCCGCACTATGGCTCCGGGACATACCCTTGTCCATTTCGGCTGCGGTGGGTTTCATTGCGTTGTCCGGGGTCGCGGTGCTCAACGGGTTGGTGATGATCACGTTCATCAACAAGCTCAGGGAAGAGGGGCATTCAGTGGAGAATTCGGTGCTTCAGGGGGCAGTGACCAGACTACGACCCGTTCTTATGACTGCGCTGGTGGCATCGTTGGGTTTCCTGCCCATGGCTCTGGCGACCGGCACAGGCGCGGAGGTCCAGAAGCCTCTCGCAACCGTGGTGATCGGCGGGCTGGTGTCGAGCACGGTGCTCACGTTGGTGGTGCTGCCGGCTCTGTACGCCATTGTGGAGGCGGCTTTCCAGCCTTCCTCCCAAACGGACGTCTCCGGTTGACAGGGACGGGATCTGCTTTCAAGAACCGGCTGGGAGCCGCAACCAAGCGGCTAGGAGGCGCTGCCAATAATCGCGTCGACCTTTCTCGGTCCGCATGAAGACCGAGGGCGGGGCGAGTTAGTTCTACGCAACCGGAGAAAGGCACGTTCCGCGCTCCGGAAGCTGCTGAACTGAAGACTTCTTCTCGGCAAGAGAAGAAATTCAATGTTATGAATGAGGAGGACACATGAAGAAGATCTTGGTGCTTATGATGGCGCTCGCACTGGCCGCCGCGTTCGGGGTTCCCGCCTTTGCGGGAAAAGCCGATCCTGCCGACAAGGGAGAGAAGGTCTATTGCTGTCACGGCAAGGGGGACTGCGACAAGCTCCACTCGAAGGCGGGATGCGAGAAGGAAGGCGGCAAGGTGGTCAGTAGCTGCAAAGAGTGCAAGTAGGCGCCGACCAGGAACAATAGCACAGGGTGCCGCTCATTTCAGGTACATCGATGAGGGTGCCGCGCACTTTGGTACCCAAATGATGTCAGGGTGCATTGCTGCGACCCGGGACTCACGTCCCGGGCTACTTTCTTACGTCCCTGCGGGACTGAACGTGCGCCTCCGGAGCCCCAGAGGGGCGGCAGATAGTAGCCCGGTGAGTGAGCGCCGGGAGCCCGACGCAGTGAAGCGCGAACAAGCCCTCCGATGGCTTAATTATTCCGATGGGTTATCCGAAACCCGAACGCGCTGCACCCAACAGCATATCCCTGTCGTCATTTCTTGCCGCTTTGGTCGCGAATTGGCATGAATCGGGCGGACAGACCTACTCCCCGTTGGGCTTCACGCCTCGAGCCATGACCATTTCGGCCCTTGTTAGGCGTGCGTTGGTAAGGTTCGCGCGGTCAAGCTTCGCCCTGGTCAGAAACGCGCCGGTGAGATCCGCATCGGTGAGATCCGCGTCGGTGAGATCAGCCCCGATAAGGTCAGCTCGGACGAGATTGGCAGCCCTGAGGTTGGCTCCGACCAGCAAGGCCCTGTGGAGGTTCGCTCCGGCGAGATTCGCTCCGAAAAGGTTCGCCTTGACCAGCTTCGCTTTCGAGATCTTCGCCTCTGACAGATCAGCGTACGAGAGATCCGCACCCGAAAGGTCCGCGGCATACAGATAGGCCTTTCTTAGCACGACCATCTTGAGGTTCGCTCCGGAAAGGTCGACTCCCATGAGATTCGCCTCGGAGAGCGCGACCCCATCGAGTATCGCCTGCCGGACCACTTCACGGATACTGTCAGCCTCTCCGCTAAATATGTATCCAAAGGTGAAACGGTTGAGGATCTCGAACCACATGGCAGCTCCTCTTTCGCTCAATGATCGGTTCGCCAGGATCGCGGGGGACGCCTACGTGTGCTCACGGCAACCTTTCGGGGGGCATCCGTCTTCGGCAGCTCACACGAACCACAAAGCGGCTGGGAGCCGCAGCCGGTATTCGAGTCGACCTTTCTCGGTCCGCATGCAAACCGATGGCGGGGCGAGTTGGTTCTACGCAAGCGAAGGAAGGCACGTTGCTTTCTCCCAGAGTTGCTGAACTGAAGATTTTTTCCCGAAAAGGGAAGAAATCGAACGGTATTCGTAGAAGGGTTTCCTCCGGAAATCTTACCCTCCGGAACGCGACGTGGGGTCAGGCCCGGGATGATCGGTTATTCCTTGAGGACGCGGCCACCATGCCCTGCAGCATCTTCATGGATAAAGCCAGGGCCCGCAGGGACACCACTACCACGAAGGCGACCACGGACGAGGGAATCGCCAACACCAAGACGCCGAGGAACCAGTGCATTACGGATATACTCTCTCCTGGTTTGAGCAGCCAGACAAGCGCGGTCAAGGCCATGACCGCCAACGCGTACGCGACCATCGCCCCGACGGAAAGCACCTGGGAATACCAACTGAGACGCTCAAGATGAGGCAGTTCGTCCTCCACTGAACACGCCGGGCCAGAAGTCTGCAAGCCCGCTCTCAATCCCATGGACAGAGTATCCGCCTGAGTGCGCAGATCTGCCGCGGGCTTCGGAGCCTT
Source organism: Thermodesulfobacteriota bacterium (assembly GCA_040755955.1). GTDB lineage: Bacteria > Desulfobacterota > Desulfomonilia > Desulfomonilales > Desulfomonilaceae > JBFMAA01. The sequence goes on along the minus strand of JBFMAA010000008.1, from coordinate 4,335 downwards.
GGGAACGCCGGGCGATTTCCTCGCGTCAGGTCCGGGCGACGGTGACCTTTTGTCTTGGCCGGTAGGTGTCGGCGCCTTTCTGATATTCCCGGGAGGAGTGAAACCGCACCTTGGACATGTGGTGAATTCATTGCTCTCAGTGTTGCCGCACGCAGAACAGAAAAACAATCCCAATTCCACGGTCTTCTCGAGGGGAGTGATACGGTCCTCGAGTTCGGTGGGGGTTATGGCTCCCGAATTGATCATCTTGTTGAAAAGGCTTTGCAGTCCCTGTGCAGAAAGCTGGTACTTCTTCATCAGCGCAAAATCGTCCAAACCTTCTCTGAGATCGTTCAGCACTTCATTTGCGGTAATCTTGCGCTTGGCCATGGGCGGCCCTCCTCATTTGCGTTTGGAACACTATAGCACTTTCCGCGCAGGAGTTCACCGTAGAGACGTAGGGAAACACGGCCAAAGGACTTGGCCGGTCCGTGCGTAAAAGATTGACTTCGGACCTCGCTGCGGGTAAGCATGTGGCGTCAGGCTGCGTTGTTGGTCGAAGCTCAATCGGAGAAATGACATCTCCACGAAGACACAAGAACCACCACTGTGATGTTGGGGCTGGGACAAACGCCCATAGGAGTCAAATGAACGACTTGCCACACCGCAGGGGCTTTGGCCCTTTAAGGCCGGGCTATGAGGGACGGTTGCCTTCATTTTGACGCCCATGGGACAAACGCCTCCCCAACATATAGGCATCGTACGTATTAGGCGGGGTTCATCCCCGCCCGTTTCAAGGCCCAGGGAAGGGTCACGTGTGACTCTGGTCCAGCCGGTTTGCGCCGAGATAGCGCCTGTGCTCCGGCCCCTCCTCGAGAGACTCCGGGATATTGGTTGGTTCCGACCATTCCCGGTAGTCCTTGAGGACGTGGGTAGACTTTCATGCCTCGTTGTGGCGTCATGCCATGACTGTTCTTGGGGATGGGATTCCAGGGGGAAGGGACTTCCGTCGAGAAATCTCTTCCCCCGGAAATCCCAATTCGCATGAGAAAGGATGATCGATGTCCAAATCACAGATCTTGGACGAAAAGTTGATTCTTGCAGTAGACGACGAAGAGGATGTGCTGGACATAATCCAGGAAGAGCTCAGCGAATTCGCGGATGTCACCCTGCATACGGCCACGACATTCGAGAAAGCTCAGCAGTACCTGGTGTCTTACACATACGACCTGGTAATTCTGGACATCATGGGGGTGCGCGGGTTCGATCTGCTGCAGATTGCCGAAAATGCGGGGTTCCCCACGGTGATGCTTACCGCTCACGCGTTCACTCCGGAGGCCCTCAAGAAGTCCATCGAACTCGGCGCCCGAGCGTACCTGCCGAAAGAGAAACTCGGTTCCCTGGTGCCGTTCCTCGAGGACGTGCTCCGGCTGAACTACCAATCGGCCTGGAAGATGACCTTGGACCAGGTGGCCACCATGTTCAACAAGAAGTTCGGGTCTGACTGGAGAAAGACCGAAGAGGAATTCTGGAAGGACTTCGAGGAGAAGCTCACTGTGGACGAAGGCGCGATCATCAAGTGATCTCGGCGTCTTTCCGGGCGGCTGGGAGCCGCGGCCAAGAATCGCGTCCGCGCCCCTCGGCTCGCACGTGCTCCGAGGGCGGGGCGAGTCGGTTCTGCGCAGGTCCTCACGCGAGTAGTCTGCTCGACGGCTGCGGCAAGGGCCGGTGATGAAGCGACTTCCGGTGACACGTCTTCGCGAGCCGAGAAGCATTCGAACTTCACAGTACAGATTGGAGTGATATCAAATGACTGACGTGGTAGTAGTCTCAGCTTGTCGCACGGCTATTGGGGAATTTGGGGGCTCGTTGCGTGACGTCCATGCATCGAAGATCATGGCAGTGCCGATGAAGCACGCGATCGCACGCGCCGGTATATCCCCGGATTCGATCGAAGATGTCCGCTTCGGATGCTGCCTCAATCCCACCGACGCGATGAATGTGACTCGTATCGGCGCGCTGATGGCCGGCATTCCCGACACGGTCCCCGCGGTGACGATCAACCGAGTCTGCATATCAGGGATGGAAGCGGTGCTCTCCAGTGCCGCAATGATACGGGCGGGGGTCGCACGAACAATCCTGGCGGGCGGCGTGGAACACATGTCCGGAGTCCCCTTCACCGTCGAGAAAGCCCGGTGGGGAGTTCGCATGGGTAACGACACGCTCACGGATGCGCTGACCACGGGGCTGCATTGCGGGTCTCACATACTCCCGTACCCGAGCGACGGTCCCATCGAGTTCTTTCGGGGCAAGCCCTACATCATGGGACACACGGCCGAGTTCGTGGCTCACAAGCTAGGTATCACCAGACAAGAACAGGACGAGGTAGCACTTCGGAGCCACAACAACGTCGAACGTGCCACTTCCGACGGCTCCTTCGCGGACGAGATCGTGTCGATCGAGATTCCCCAGAAGAAGGGCGAACCCAAGATCTTCAACAAGGATGAACACTTCCGCCCCGGACTGACCATGGAGGCTTTGGCGAAGCTTTCCCCCGCGTTCATTCCCAAGACGGGGACCGTAACCGCGGGAAACTCCAGCGGCATCAACGACGGAGCCTCCGCGTTGGTCCTGATGAGCGCGGATCAGGCGAAAGCGGACGGGTTTACCCCTCTGGCGCGTATCAAGGCCCAGGGCATGGGCGCGTGTGACCCGACCATCATGGGCCTGAGCCCCGTTCCCGCGGTGGGCAACCTCCTTGAACGCTCGAAGCTCTCCTTGGCGGATTTCGACCTCATCGAGATCAACGAAGCATTCGCTGCCCAGTATCTCGGCTGCGAAAAGGAACTGGGCCTCAACCGGGAGGTCACGAACATCAACGGTTCCGGCATCGGGCTCGGACACCCGGTCGGTTGCACCGGCGCCAGACTGATCGTGAGTCTCATCTACGCGCTCCGCAAACACGGTAAGACCCTTGGAATGGCCACCCTCTGCGGAGGCGGAGGCGTCTCCATGGCGTGCGCCATCGAGGTGCTGTAGCCGGCCCGGTCCGTGGGGCTTGCCGAGAAATAACCCTGTCATCTCCCGCGCTCCGTTTCCATGGGTTGAAACCCATGGCTATTCAAAGAGCGCCCATGGGGGCGCGGGGCTTTCCTGCCCTGAAAGGGCTCACTGTGAATAGCCGCAGGTTTCAACCTGCGGGAAGCGAGGCGCGGCAATTGGGTTCTTTCGCTGATAGCAATTGCAGGGCTTATCTTGCCACAGGCCCTTAGTCCCGCAGGGACGTAAGAAAGTAGCCCGGGACGTAAGTCCCGGGTTGCAGAAATGCGCCGTGACATCAGCAAGGTACCGAAGTGCGCGGCAGCCTGCAACTGACCGTGAAGCATTTCTCGTAGCCATGCCGCCTGAGACGACAGGCAGCGGCCCCGTCCAGTCTGCCCAAGCACTTCCATGAGCCGTCCGTGTTCGCTGCACCGCTCACCGCCGACAGTGCGGCCGGTGACGGGTGCATCTCAGAAGTAGACGCGAATCGCGAGGACCAGAGACCGGACCGCGAAGTAGAGCAGCAGGATTACCGCCAAGACACCCACCGTGTAGTGGATGCGACTCCCCAGTTCCTTGAGCTTGGAAACCACGGCAGACATGTCCCATGACAGACCGCTCCGATTGAGGAACTGGGCCGCCAAGAACCAGATCACCACGCCGATGGCCAAGAGAATCACACACTTCATAGCATGCACCCGTGCCTGTGTCGGCTAATCCTCATGAGCAGTAGTCGTGACAGAAGTCCTCGCAGTGGCGAGCAGCGCTTCGATTTCCCGGACCACGGCTCTCTCCCGATCTCTCATAGAGCACCTTACCCTCCCTTAATGCTCTGCCCACCACGTGACTGCGGCAATCCCGCCGACGCAGGACCTCCTCGCGGGAATAGACCAGAATGTCCTTTGGGAAATCGAACTCAAACAGGACTCGCCAGAGACGCGCGATTTCCCCGCGACGGCTTCGGTGGGGGCCGAAAGGTTCGGACTCCACCACGAGCAGATCCACGTCCGAATCGGCCCGGCCCTCGCCCTTTGCCCAAGATCCGAAGAGAATCACCTGCTCCGGGTCAGGGGCATCGACGATGAGGTCGAGCATCTGCATAAGAACGGTCAAGGCTTGCCGCCACAACGAAGGATGAAGGTCCCATGCCGATAGCTCAAGAACTCCTTGGATGGTGAGAATCATCCAATATTCTAAGAGTTTTCGGAAGGGGGTCCGGGGCATAGGCGCTAACTTCAGAGCACGCGTTGCCTCAGCATCCTCCCCCCTCACCCTTCCCTCTCCCTCCAGGGGAGAGGGTTTCCGGATTCCCCT
>JBFMAA010000007.1:31996-83190 GCA_040755955.1 Thermodesulfobacteriota bacterium | reverse complement strand
CCGCCCCCCCCCCCCGCGGGCCCCCCCCCCCCCCCCCCCCCCCCCCCCCCCCCCCCCCCCCCCCCCCCCCCCCCCCCCCCCCCCCCCCCCCCCCCCCAAGCTTCATTTCCATAAGAACTTTTTCACCGTTGCGGGGGGTCTTGGTTCGTGATATAGCGTGCCGATGTGTAACCGTTCTTCGAATTCGCACCATGCGGGTTGAGGAGATGGCGCTATGGCAAATTACGAGAGCTTACTGTTGGACGCCACCCGGCTGCCGGTTACTGAACGCATCCAATTGATCGAGGCGTTGCGGGATACGGTACCCGAGGATTGTCTCCCTCCTCTCTCCGATGAATGGGCTGCCTCGGCAGAAAGGCGCTCTGCCGGGCATGACTCGGGATCGGTCGTGACCGTGCCGTGGGACACGATCAGGGCCGATGCTTTGGCTCGCCATGCAACCAGGACACCACGCTGATTGATGTTGCCGAGCGACTATCGAATCGGGGCTCGAAACGTTTTTTGTACGCGTGCAGCCGGCCTGCAAGCGAATGAACCACCACGACGCACAGACATCCGGAAAGCTAATTCCCCAGTGTGGCAGCATGAGGATTGTTCTTTGATTTCTTCGTGTCTTGGTTTTTTTGTGGTTTGTTCTGGATGCGGAAACTGGATGCCGCTCTCGTGACGCGATGCTGCTGACCATTACTACCACATACCGGCCGGCTACAGACCTCGGTTACCTGCTGGTCAAGAACCCCGCGCGATGCCAATCTTTCTCGCTCGCGTTCGGGGAGGCGCACGTCTTCTATCCGGTGGCGGATGAGGATCGCTGCACGGCCGCATTACTCCTCGACCTCGATCCCGTTGGGCTCGTTCGAGGCTCCCGAGGACCGAACGGCGAGCGCGGCATCCTCGGAGAGTACGTCAACGACAGGCCCTACGTCGCATCATCGTTCCTGAGTGTCGCGATATCGAGGGTCTTTGGCTCCGCGATCAACGGCACGAGCAAAGACCGCCCTGAGCTTGCCATGACAGCACTTCCGTTCGAGGCCGAGATCTCCGTCCTCCCGTGCCGCGGCGGCGAGCCGTTTCTACGGCGTCTTTTTGAGCCCCTCGGGTACACCGTCGAGGCCCTGCGTCTGCCTCTTGACGAGAGTTTCCCGCAGTGGGGCGAAAGCCCGTACTTCCGAGTGAAGTTGGCCGCGACATGTCGGCTTCAGGATCTGCTCACGCACCTGTACGTCCTGCTGCCGGTGCTCGACAACGACAAGCACTATTGGGTCGGGCAAGACGAGCTCGACAAGCTTCTCGCCAGGGGCGAGGGCTGGCTGTCGACGCATCCGGAGCGGGAACAGATCGTCAGCCGCTACCTCAAGCACCAGCGTCGCCTCGTGCGGCAGGCTCTTGCCCGCCTCGTGGCGGACGAAGATCCCGATCCCGACGCAACGGAAGAGGAACGCGGCCACGAGGAAGAAGTCATCGAGCAGAAGATCAGCCTGAACGAGCAGCGGATCGGAGCCGTCATGGCTGCGCTCAAGGACGCTGGCGCTCGACGGGTCATCGATCTGGGGTGCGGCGAAGGCCGTCTCGTGTACGCGTTGCTCAAGGACAAGGACTTTGATCGCTTGGTCGGGATGGATGTGTCCGTCCGGTCGCTCGAGCTGGCAAAAGACCGACTGAACCTGGAACGGCTCCCAGCTCGGCAGCGGGAACGCATCGACCTTTTCCAGGGCGCGCTCACCTACCGGGACCAACGTCTGTCCGGGTACGACGCGGCATGCGCAATCGAGGTGATCGAACACCTGGATGTCTCACGGCTTCCCGCGTTCGAGCGCGTGGTCTTCGAATTTGCTCGGCCCGGCACCGTGGTGATCACCACGCCCAACGCGGAACACAACGTGCGTTTCGAGTCCCTTCCCCCCGGTCGATTCCGCCATCGAGACCACCGGTTTGAATGGACTCGGGATGAGTTTCAGGCGTGGGCAGGGCACGTGTGCGAGCGCTTCGGCTACAGGGTGCGATTCTTTCCGATAGGCAACGACGACCCGGTCGTTGGGGCTCCGACGCAGATGGCGGTGTTCGCGCGATGAAGGGTAACCGCGCTCATAGAAATGGAAATTCTGGGGGAAGAGGCGTCTTGAAAAACGCCCCATCCCCCAGACCCCCATCTCCTTAAACTTCTGAGATTGGGCGGCTCCCGCTGGTCGCCGCAGGATGTTCCATCGGCGAGCGGGATTGCATTGCCATGCTTCGCTGAGCCCTGCCCCCGGGCATAGAAGTCCAGTGGGAAAGGTAACGTTTGCCGGGAAGGATGGAAATCCCCCAGAAATTCAACATCAAGACACCAAGAGTGACCAAGCTGAAAAAAAACGACAATTTGCCCCGGCGGCATGAAGAACACCGGGGAAGACACAGATCTTGCCTGATTTCTCCGTGTCCTCTGTGTCTGTGCGGTGAACGCTTCCTATGAAAGTGACCATCCCTGAGCTTTCGCTTGTGGTGCTTGTCGGTCCCTCGGGGTGCGGCAAGTCCACCTTCGCCCAGCGGCACTTCAAGCCCACTGAGGTGCTCTCGTCGGACTATTGCCGGGGCCTCGTGGCGGACGACGAGAACGATCAGTCAGCCACGCGGGACGCGTTCGATGTGCTCCACTTCATTGCCGGGAAACGCCTAGCCGCTCGCAGGCTCACCGTCATCGATGCGACGAGCGTGAAGCCGGAAGACCGCAAGCCGTTGGTTGCGCTTGCGCGAGAGTTCCACGTCCTGTCGGTGGCCATCGTCTTCAACCTGCCCCCGAAGCTCTGCCACGAGCGCAATGAGAATCGTCCGGATCGGAGTTTCGGTTCCCACGTAATACGGCAGCAGAGTCAGGCGCTTCGTCGGCACCTCCGGGGCCTCAAGCATGAGGGATTTCGCCACATCACGGTCCTCTCGAGCCCGGAGGAGGTCGAATCGGTCACCATCGAGCGACAGCCGTTGTGGACGGATCGGCGCGCTGATCATGGACCGTTCGACATCATCGGTGACGTGCACGGCTGCTTCGACGAGCTCGTGGAGCTGCTCGGCGCGCTCGGGTACGAGATCGACGCACGGGCTGAGACCCCACGCGCGCGGCACCCGGCCGCACGCAAGGCGGTCCTTCTCGGCGACCTGGTCGACAGAGGCCCGAACTCTCCTGCCGTGCTCCGCCTGGCCATGTCCATGGTGGAGGACGGAACCGCGTTCTGCCTCCCCGGCAACCACGACGACAAGCTCAGGCGGAAGCTGCTTGGCAGGGAGGTGAGAATTACCCACGGCCTCGGAGAAACCCTGGCACAGCTTGACCACGAGCCTCCGGAATTCAAGGAGAGGGTCGCCACCTTTCTCGACGGGCTCGTCAGCCACTACGTGCTGGACAAGGGGAAGCTCGTCGTCGCGCACGCTGGTCTCAAGGAGGAGCTCCAGGGACGCGCATCGGCAGTGGTTCGCGAGTTCGCGCTGTTCGGCGAAACGACCGGAGAGACGGATGAATTCGGCCTGCCGGTCCGCTACAACTGGGCAGGAGACTATCGCGGCAAGGCTACGGTCGTGTACGGCCACACTCCCGTGCCGGAGGTTGCGTGGACGAACCGCACCATCTGCATCGACACGGGGTGCGTCTTCGGCGGGAAGCTCACTGCGCTGCGCTATCCTGAGAAGGAGCTCGTCCAGGTCCCCGCGCGAAAGACCTACTACGAACCCGCGCGGCCGTTGCATCCCTCCGATGCCGACCAGCCGCCGGTCGCGGAAAGGCCTTACCACGACCTCCTCGACATCAACGACGTGGTCGGCAAGCGCATCATCCAGACGGGCGTGCATCGTAACGTGACCATTCGTGAGGAGAACGCGGCGGCTGCGCTCGAGGTGATGAGCCGCTTTGCCGCGGATCCACACTGGCTGATCTATCTGCCGCCTACGATGTCACCGTCAGATACCTGCAAGGACGGCGAGTACCTCGAATACCCACGCGAGACGTTCGCGTACTTCCGTCACCAGGGAGTTGCCAAGGTCGTCTGCCAGGAAAAGCACATGGGATCGCGTGCGGTGATCGTCCTTTGCAAGGACGAGGCCACCGCGCGGCGCCGCTTCGGAGTGACCGATAGTGGCGTGGGCTTCGTGTACACACGGACCGGACGGCCCTTCTTCTCGGACATTGACCAGCATGCCGAAGTTCTCGATCGACTCCGCGCAGCAATGGATCGGACCGGGATGTGGGGCCGGTTCGAGACCGATTGGATCTGCCTGGACGCGGAGATCATGCCCTGGTCTGCAAAGGCTCAAGAGCTGCTCCGCAGCCAGTACGCCCCGACCGGCGCATCCGCGACGTTTGCGCTTGATGCCGCGGTCACCGCGTTGGCCAAGGCATCGGAACGAAGCGACGGCAACAAACAGCTCGCCTCCCGCTTCCTGTCTCGGCAGAGCTGCATTGCCCGTTACGTCGAGGCATACCGGCGGTACTGCTGGAAGGTTGATAGCGTCTCGGACCTGACGATCGCGCCGTTCCATCTCCTCGCGACAGAACGTCGCGTGCACGTCGACATGGACCATGTCCGGCAGATGGAAGTCCTCGGCGAACTCTGCCGCGGAGACGAAGAGCTTCTCCGAGCTACGCGGTTTCACGTCATCGACGTCACCGATACGGAACGCGAAAGGCAAGGGACCGAGTGGTGGGAGGAGCTTACCGAGCGAGGCGGTGAAGGCATGGTCGTCAAACCCGCGAACTGGATCGTGAAGGGCCGACGTGGGCTCGTGCAACCCGCGCTCAAGTGCCGAGGCCGCGAATACCTTCGGATCATCTACGGGCCCGAGTATACACTTCCTGAACAAATGGACCGGCTGCGCGAACGGGGCCTCTCCGTGAAGCGCTCGCTCGCGCTGCGTGAATTCGCGCTCGGCATCGAAGCGCTGGAGCGTCTTGTCAGGGGCGAGCCGCTCTATCGCGTGCACGAGTGCGTATTCGGTGTGCTTGCGCTGGAGAGCGAGCCCGTCGACCCGAGGCTGTGAGGACAACCCACCTGATACCGACCTGCGGACCGGCGAGTAAGATTCTTCGTAACACACTGAAATTACATGACGGGACCCCAAAAGTGCGGAAGTTGGGCTGGAATGGCGTCGGGTCTGCGCCCGGCTTATTTCACGCAACCCTCCAATCCTGCGGGGCTCGGACATGAGCCCGGAGCAAGTCTGATGCTGCATAGCTCCCCGTTTCAGCGGGGTGCACGTCCGAGCCGGCCATAACCTGACGACCGGCTGGACGGATAAGGATTCATCGCCGAATGTGCTGACCAAAGTGCTTAGGCTTGCCCGAGCTGCTTTCGCAGGCCGATCTCGTCCATGTACATCCATTCTTCCGCGATTTGGCCGTAGGCCACCCGGCTGATCGAGACCCCGCTCACATTGAAGCAGCCACCCTTAGACGGCATGTCCGGAAGGTCCTTTGCTTGGCACCCTGAGAATGTAAACCGGGTCACGACCTTATCACCTTCCGTAATTTGATCCTCTATGGTGCAGGAGGCGTCCCGTATTGGCTTCACGGGCGGGCTCCTCGCCCGTTTCGTATCCGCCTCACCCTCGCGTTCATCGCCTTCCGGACAATGTGCTTGAACAGCACCCTCCGTATCGAAGAGCGGCCAAAATTCGTGCCCCGTTGTCGATAGAGCTCGTCGGGTGTGTCGAATATTCCGTAATCCTCAACGATAGCGTTGTGTTGAATGTACGTGCCGGTTCCCTGCCACTGTACCGGAGGATTGCGCATGTCTTCCACAGCCACACCGTAGCCGCAGAAGGAACCACAGCCATTTGTGTGCATGGCCTGAACGCCGCTTAAATAGCGGCTATCCAGGATGCTGCCTTCCAGGTGCAGCCAACTATCTCCGTACTGCACTTCCACCCACGTATGAAGCAGGATGCGGGGGGCGAAAGCATAGACGATGCCCGGAACTATGCCTTTTTGCACTCGCTTATCGATGCCGAACCCGTGAATTCTGCAAGGCACATCCATGCTCCGAAGCAAGGCCATAAGCAAGGTAGTCTTGGTATTGCACTGTCCGTACCCATCTTCAAGCACTCTCGATGCGGGAATGTTGTCCGCCTCATTGAATCCGAAGGCTATTTCATCCTTGACGAAGGTGTAAGCGGCACCGATCTTTTCGTATGGATCAAGAGCGTTCCAACGCCGATCGTTCACCAGTGTCGAGAGAAGGGGATGTTTCCAATCCAGCAGCGGTGTGTCCGACAAAGACCGCGTCATGTCCATGGTGCACCTCGCGTAAGCCCGCCAAGGGCCGTTTTGAGGCAACGTTATCAATCCGGACACGCGATTACTTGAACGAACTGGCTATTCTTGAACAACGCGGATGGAGTGATGCCAAACATCCGCCGAAATGTCCTGGTGAAATGCGCGGAGTCCGCAAATCCCGCGTTGTGCGCCGCGGTCGTTAAGGACACGTGGTCAAAGAGATTATCTATGGCGCGGATAAGTCTCAGCCAAAGCAGATATCTCCGCATTGGAATCCCAACCTGCTCCCGAAAGAGATGAACCAACCGTCCTTCGGAGAGTGCGACCGCTTCAGCAACAACTTCAAGACGAGCCCTTAACTCCGGTTGACGCTTCATGAAATCCAAGGCCGATTGAATCCTCGGGTCGGAAGTCCGCGGCATCGAGACCCCACGTGCAAGCGCGGAGAGGATTCGCTGAGAAAGGTCTCCCATCGCGCGGCAATCCGGAAGCTCCCCAAAGGAGGCGCTCAGGTCATCGATAAACGGTTCGAGAATCTTGATATCGAACTCACCGACCGGTGAGGCCTCGCACATGGCCGACTGAATACGTTGAGCCACTGCGGATTCAGCATCGAGCAGAATGATGAGCTGCTGCTTCCCCCCGCCCAGGAATCGGTGGAGCTGATTGGGTGCGATCACCGCAGAACCACATTCACAGCGCTTCGTGGGTGTTTCCAGTACGAACGTCCCGTTTATGGCGATAGCTACTTGAAGAGCATGATGAGAGTGTGGGGACGCGTCATCCACCGTGCCCAGCAAGAGCGCACACCCAGGCCAGAAGAAAAACCTGGCCGGTCCGAGGCTACGGCTTCGGTCGGAATGCCCCCATTTGCGGTCTTTCTCTTGCTCGTTTGTCACTGTAGCGGCTCCGCTACATGGGCTTCACCGGAACTACTAGAACACCCGGGCCCCACGGCGGCTCGCAGTGAGAAAATCGCGCAAGGTCGAAAACCCCGAGGCCTGGAGCTTGCGCACAAGAAAAAGGAACAGACATGCCGCCTGAAACGCGTCTTCGAGCGCGTCGTGCTCGTCGAACGCGGGGAGCCCGTACTGTCTGGCCAGTTGCCCCAAGTTGAACGAGCCGTTGGGGACAAACACGTTGTCGTAGTATGACCTCTGTATCTGGCAGTAATGCTGGGCCAGCGTCAAAGAATCGAGCGAAGGATTGGCCAACTTCCCTCCGAGAAAGCGGCTGCAGGCTCGATTCAGAAACCCGACGTCCAGGGCCACGAAATGCCCCACAAACAGCGCAGAACCACACCACTCGATGAAGTCGGGCAGGATCTCCTCCAATTGGGGAGCGTTCTTGATCTGCTCGGGAGTGATACGGTGTATGAGTGTGCTGACCTTCGGCATCTGAGCGGTCGGGTACACGTACGAGAAGAAATTCTCCCCCGCTTGTATACGCAAACCCCTGATCCGTACCGCACCTAAGGAGACTATCGCGTCAGTCTTCCGATCGAGACCGGTGAGCTCCGTGTCCATCGAGACGAACTCATACTCCTCGATGGGCCTTCCGGTATCGAGTTTGCGGAACGCTCGCCGGTTCTCTTTCAATGCAGGATGTTTTTCCGGCAGCAACCACTGCCAAAGTCGTCTCAAGTCGATTCCCATCGGCAGGCCCGGTCTTCCTTTCGCGGCACGTCGGCAGGCAAGAGTTCACCACGAAGACACAAAGACACAAAGGAATCACTCCTGTCCGGTCGGGTAACCGGATCAGGCCACGCTCATTTCAGCTCGGGTGGAATGAATTCAACTCATTCTTCCTCTGTCTTCTCCGTAGCCTCTGTGCCGAATCTTCCGTCTTCCCGGTGAACCGTTGCGTCGGCAGAGCTAATCTACGACTCGGAGTTCCATCTTCAGATACGTCTGCAGGCGACTGATCACCGCGAAAGCCTCCTTGAGGGTCTGTTTCTCGATCTCTGACAACTCGGCAGGGTCTATGTAGTTGTCCGGGTTTTCGCCTTGCTCCATCTGGGTGTACTGATGGACGAGCCTGAGTTGCATCTGGAACTCATACGCCTCTTTCGCGTCGGCGAAGAGCTCGCCGGGGATGAGGTTAGCCTCTCCCAGGGCCTGAAGCCTCGACAGCGTATTGGTCTCCCTTATTCCATTCTTGAGCGCCATCACTCGCGCGAAATCGACTATGGGGACGAGCCCCCGAGTCTTCAGGTCCAGCCGATTCTTGTGTTGCCCGTCCTTCTCCACCACGAAATTGCGGAAAAACGTAAGAGGCGCCCTGCCCGTAAGGCAGTCCTTCGCGAGATGCATGAGAAACAACGACTTGTTCGGCGCATGCACCACCAGATGATTTCTCAGACGTTCCGCGAGGGCCACGTTCCCGTACCCGGGGCGGAAATCGAAGAATATGGTCGCGTGCATCACCGCCTGGGGTTCGGGTGCGCTCATCCACCGGTCGAAATAGTTTCGCCACACCGCGTACGGTTTGCGCCACTTCGGGTTGGATGCCATCATCTGCCCCTTGCACAGAGGATATCCGCACGCTTCCAGGTGTTCGATCGCCCGGTTCCCGAATCGGCGAAAGTAGAGCTTGGCGGTCTTCACGTGTTCCCAGTCGTCAGGCGGAGTCTCGTAGATCAGCGCGTTGTCCTGGTCGGTCTTGAAGGTCTGTTCCTGTCTGCCCTCGCTCCCCATCATGAGCCAGCAGAAGGGGTAAGGCGCGGGCCCGGTCTCCTCTTGAAGCAACATGAGCACTCGATCTACGATGTGGTCATTGAGCACCGCGATCATCCGGGTAATGTTGTTGGCCTTCGCTCCCTCCTTGATGAGCGTCTTGACCACGAGAGGCACTTTGCCGGATAGCGTGTACAAACCTTCAATCCGACGTTGCGCCCGGATCTCGCGAAACAGCGCGATCGGAGACGTCCCCTGATGCACCATGATGTCATGCGCGGTGATCACTCCTGTGATCTTGCCATGGCGTTCGACCGCCAAATGATGCAACCCCTGGTTCATCATTTGGAGAAGCGCATCAAAACACACGGCCCGTGACGGGATCGTCTGCACGGGTGCGCTCATGACCTGCTCGACCGGCGTGTGGTAGTCGAGCCCCACGGCCACCACCTTCGTGCGGAGGTCTTTGTCGGTGACGATGCCGATTATCTGTTCGGACTGGTCCCGAACCAGCAGAGACCCCACGCTCTTGTCGGCCATCTTGTTCGCGGCTTCCCGGATCGTCTCGTCCGCGGAGATGACTTCCAGAGTTCTGTTCACCACCTCTCCGACTTGGGCAGTGAACAGGTAAAGACCGTCCTGAGTGCGCGCGGTGACCCTGTGGGTGCGCATTTCCGCATAAGCGGTCCCCACCACCTCCTCGGAGAAGCGCTTGAGAAAATACTGGGCAAAGCGAGGCTGGTTCTGGATGAGTTTGAGGAAGACCGCCCTGGGAAGCAGAAAGCAGAAGGTATCTTCCACGGTCTCGACGTTGAGGTTCGCCTTGGATTCCCTGATACAGCCAAGTGCCCCGAAATACCCCCTTTCCCCACGAAAATCTTTCAGCGTGATGATATTCTCGCTATCTGTAAGGTAAACCTTAACCCCGCCCTTCTGGATGAGATAGAGATGGTCCACCTCGCTCCTGTCCTGCTCCATCACGAGCGTGTCCTTGGGGAAGAAGTCGTATATGAAACGCCTGGAAAGATCCTCCAGGACCGACCCGTCAAGATCCTTGAACGGCAGCGTCTCCTTCAGAAATTCCAGCACTACCGCCGGATCTGCCCGATGGCCCTCGTTGCTGCTCACTATGAACCCCCTGTAGTTTCCATGTCCGCGCTCTTCGCCGGATATTGCCTGCACCAATGCTTGTGCCTTGAGAACCGCGCTTCCCTCACACAAATCCCGCGTTGAACCCCCGGGCTTTTTTCCGGCCACTCTTTCGGGCCTGGGGCCTGGAGTCCCGAAGGGACGTACGACGAGCAGCCGTGGGTTTCAATCCACGGAAGAAACGGGATGGACGATTACGTCACACGCATTGATTGCCTGACCGGCCCAAGCTTACCCGCCGAATACCTGCTTCACGTAAGCCATCATCCGATCGATCACCGCGAACGCGTCCTTGAGCGTACGTCTTTCCCTGTCGGTCAGAGTGGAAGGCTGGATATACGAGTCCGGCCGCATTCCCGCCTCGACCATCTTGAGCTGGTTGACCAGCGCGAGCTGCACATGAAACTCAAAGGCTTCCCGGGTTTCCGCGCAGAGGTCTTGGGGGACACATCCCTGTTCATCCAGCCGTCGCAACCTGTCGATGGTGCCCGTCTCTCCTATGCCGTGCTTGAGAGCCATCAGCCGCGCAAAGTCGATAAACGGCGTCAGGCCCCGTATCTTAAGATCCAGTCTCTTGGACTGCTCACCGTCGTCTTCGACGACCCGGTCTCGGAAGAAGGATACCCGAGGCCAACGGCTAAGGCAATCGTTAGCCAGCAGTCTGAGAAAGATCGGCTGACGCATCGCGGCTGAGGTCACGTGATCCCTGAGACGCTCGCCGATCGAGCAGTCCCCGAACAGCGGACGAAAATCGAGAAACACCTTGCATGCGGCTATCTTGTTGGGGTCAGGTCTGCGCAGCCAGTCGTCGAAGTAGTTAATCCAGACCGACCAGGGTTGGCACCATCGAGGATTGGAAGGGGTTATGTGCTCGTCGCTCACTGGATAGCCGCACGCGCGCATCCGAGAGACCGCTTCGTCAGAAAGAGTTCGATAGTACTCGCAGATTCGCGTCCCGCGCCGCGGCTCCGCATCGGAATGGATCAGCGCGATCTGCCGGTTCAGGGCGAAGGCCTCTTCCATGCGACCTGCACCGCCGAGCATAAGCCAACAAAACGGCATCGGAGGCGGGCCCGTTTCCTCCTGAGCGTGGGAGAGCAGTCCTTTGAGAATGCTGTCGTGAAAGATCGTGACAATCCGGCAAATGTGGCCTCCCCGAGCCCCTTCCTCCAATAGGGTCCGCATGACGATGGGTATCTTCTTCGAGTGGTCGCGGAGCTCCTTGATACTTCTCTGCGACTGGATCTCCCTGAACAGCAGCACAGGTGAGGCTCCTTGATAGATCACGATGTCTTGCGAGCTCAGTACCCCGATGATGGTCTTGCGATGCTCCACCACCAGGTGGCCCACGCGTTCCCGCATCATCTTCAGCAGCGCGTCGAAGCAGAGGGCCTGAGCAGGGATCGTCACCAGGGGCGAGCTCATTATCGCGCCGACCGGCGTGCGGTAGTCGAGGCCTTCGGCGACCACCCTGGTGCGCAGGTCGCTGTCGACGACGATCCCCTTCACCGAGCCCGACTGATCCCTGACCAGAAGCGCTTCGGCCCCGATTTCGGACATACGCGCTCCGGCCTGTTGTACGGTCGCTCGCTCCTCGATGAACACCGGGGGACCCTTCAACACTGATCGGAGCTGAGTATCGAAGAGATGGTAGGTCTGCTCCCCTCTCTGTCCCATGGTGTCGTATCTCAGCTCCGAATAGATCGCGCCCATCACGTCTTCGGAGAAGCCGGAGAGATAGTGCTGTGCGAAGCGATCGTGTTCCCTGAACACTTCGAGGAACGTGTCCTTGTCGATGAGGATACAGAAGGTGTCCTCGATGGCTTCTACGTGGAAGTCGGCCTTCTCTCCCCGGACGATCGACAAGGCGCCGAAGGATTCTCCTTCTCCGCCGTAGTCGCGTAACGTGACGAGTGTCTCGTCACTCGAGAGGTAGAACTTGACGCCCCCTTTGTGAATCAGATGAAAATGCGCCACGTCGGTGACGTACTGCCTGAAGATGACGGTTCCTTTGGGGTAGAACTCGATGCTACAGCGAGAAGCCAGGTGTTCGAGCGTCTGCTTATCAAGCTCGGTGAACGGGAGGGTCTTGCTGAGGAAGTCAAAGAACTCCCGAGGAACCACCGCATGACGTTTCAGGATACCTCCCATGGGATCTCCGCAAGGTCGGGAAGCGGTCTTTCATCAAATCACGACGTGCCCCGGTCTCAGCCAAGACCGTGGGTGATGGACGCCGCCCCCAATACCGTATCGAATGTGTGAGGACGGCTCCTGACGTGCACCCGGCAAACGGGTGTACTCATTCTCGTTCCAAGTCTCTCATCCGCCGGTCGTGATCTTTCCAGAACCTCTCGTTGCATTGCTGCATACACTGAGCGAACGCTTCGTATGGGAAGGAGGAGCCTCCTCCGCCTCTCCAATATGGGCTCGAACCTTCTTCGGCCGCCCACGGGTTGACTCCGAAGCGTGATCGACAGTCGGTTTCGCATGCCTGGCGGTCGAAATCATGAGGGATGGGGCTTGCCAGAACGTCCGGGACTCCGGCAGGAGAGCCCGCTTGACCGGCCATGAGCAGCGGTTGTGCGGACAGGGTGAGCCACGTTCCCAACAACAACGCCGGCACGGCGACTGCTATCATTATGCCTGGTAGTCTCATGTCAGGACCTCCGTGTTGTTCCGTTATATGATGAGAATATGTGTCTTGGTCGGCAGGAGACAAAGGTTATCCAGTGGAACCGGTGAGGCCTTGGCCGGGACAGAGGCCTCGTGCAAAGGGCTGCGCACCGATCCGGTACCAGCGATACCATAAATATGAATCTGAAGCAATGACGCGGGGTCGACGCTTCCGCGACGCGGTGCTTGACAAGGCTGAGGGTCTGGGATTATTGTTTGATTGGTTGACCAGTCAAGACACAGGAGCCCCCATGGCCCGGAATAACAAGAAAAACGACCAAGTACCCACTCGAGATGCCATTCTCGACGCGGCAGAGGCGATCTTCTGCGACAAGGGCTTCGCGGACACCTCCGTCAGCGCGATCGCGGACCGGGCCGTCGTTACCAAGAGCCTGATACACCACCATTTCGGGTCAAAGGAGAACCTTTGGCATCAGGTGAAGCAGCGACGACACCGGGAGTACAGCCG
Source organism: Thermodesulfobacteriota bacterium (assembly GCA_040755955.1). Taxonomy (GTDB): domain Bacteria; phylum Desulfobacterota; class Desulfomonilia; order Desulfomonilales; family Desulfomonilaceae; genus JBFMAA01. The sequence continues at coordinate 69,986 of JBFMAA010000007.1, read as the reverse complement.
CATTCAACTGGACCTGTTTGCTTCGCCGGACCCCGACGCGATCTGCCTCAGGGACTCGATTATTCAGTATTTCAGCTTCCTGAAGAAGAACCCGGAGTTCGTCAGACTCATGTCCTGGTCGCTCGTAGAGACCACCCACCCTGAACGAGATCTGGAGGACCGCATATCGGTTCTGGCCATCGCGAAGATCGAGCAGGCACAGAAGCTCGGGCACATTCGATCCGACGTGGACCCCATGGCCGTGCTGGTCATGGTCTACTCGCTCGTGTTACACTGGTTTCAGGCCCGGAATCAGTACCTGACCTGGGTCAAGCGAGACCCCCATGCTCCCGAGGCGGACCGGGACTATTTGGACGGGATGCTGACCATATTCTTTGAAGGCGTCCTGCCACGCGAGACGGGGCACACACCCCCGGAAGACCAAACTACAACCCCCTGAAACAACGGCGTCTTCCTCGTGAGGCCGCAGCACCGCGTCAGCGGCAGCCGCCATGCTTCAAGAGTTCCGATAAACGGCTTTGAGGAGATGGGCTCGCCATGAATACGGCCCAGGATCGTACGAGCATCAGCAAATACCTCGCCTACCTGCTGCGACACAACCCGCGGGAGCTCGACCTCGAACTGGACGAATCAGGATGGGCGGACGCTGCCATACTACTGGAGCGGCTGGCTTCCCGGAGACAGATAGTGCTGACCCCTCGGGACTTGGAAGAGCTCGTCGCCACAGACAAGAAGGGCCGGTACAGCCTCAAGGACGGTCGAATAAGGGCCAATCAGGGCCACAGCATCGAGGTAATGGCTGTTGATCCGGTGCCCAAAGAGCCGCCAGAGGAACTCTTCCACGGAACGACCGAGCAAAGGTGGTCCAAGATTCAGTCCACAGGGGGGCTCAGAAAGATGGCGCGCCACCACGTGCATCTCAGCGCGGACGTTCAGAGCGCGTGGCTGGTGGCGACGCGTCGGAGGCGGGAGAGCCCGTTGGTACTCGGAGTTGACGCGCGACGGATGTGGCAGGATGGCTTCCTTTTCTACCTCTCGGACAACGGGGTATGGTTGGTGGACAATGCCCCCTGCGAATACCTCAAGCCTCTCCCGAAGAACAAGGCTCGCTCATGAGCACCGCCGCACTCGTCGACGGGAAACGGTCATCCGGCCCGCAAGAGAACGAACCGCCCGGAAATCGAGAAAGCCCGCGCTCATGAATGCGGCTTGAGGATCGTTGGCATCTTCTCGGTAACCCGGGAAGATGAAGTGAGCCGAGAGGACCTGCCCCACTGATCTCGCCGAGGCACCCGGGTGCGGGAGAGATCACCCCGGACTTCTTGAGATGTTACGATTATTCTTGGATTTCTTTCCGACTCTGTGGTTTGTGTTGGTCTTCTCTTCTTAACTCTCCGCGTCCTCTGCGGCGAACCTTTACCCTTGACGGAACAGGAGGTCAGGCCGATATGCAGCTATTCACTCCCATTCGACTCGCGGAATTGGAGGTGAGGAATCGATTCGTGCACTCAGCCACCCAGGAGTGCATGGCCTCAAGCGAAGGCCTTGTCACGGACGAGCTGATCCATCGGTACGTGAATCTCGCCAAAGGAGAAGTGGGTCTCATAATCCCCGGTGACATGTACGTGCATCCGATGGGGAAGTCCCGGTATAATCAGACGGGGATTGACTCGGACGTGACGATCGACGGTCTGAAGCGACTCGTTGGGGCCGTGCACGAGCACGGCTCGAAGATCGTCTTCCAGTTGGCTCATGCCGGCGGTCAGACCTCGAAGAAGGTGATAGGAGGCACCCCGTTGGCTCCGTCGAATTATGGGCGGGATCCGGTGTACTTCGGCACCCCCAAGGAGATGGACGAAGATGAGATCCTCACGGCTGTCAAGGCCTTTTCCGATGCGGCTGGCAGAGCTGTCGAAGCAGGTGCCGACGGCATACGACTCCATGCGGCCCATGGGTACCTCATAAACGAGTTCCTGTCGCCGTTCTTCAATCTGCGTGAGGATTCCTGGGGCGGGTCCGAGGAGAATCGATTTCGGTTCCTCGGGACCATTATCAGCGAGGTACGGAAGGTGATGCCCGCAGGAATGCCCCTCTTGGTGAAGCTCAACACTCACGATCACACCCCCAGGCCGGGAATCCTCCCCGAGCTTGCGATGCGCTATGCCGAACGAATTGCACGGATCGGTGTGGAGGGGGTTGAGCTCTCCAGCGGGTCGTCGTCGTACTCCTTCATGGCCATGTGCAGGGGAGAAGTGCCGGTCAAGGAACTGGTTGAGGGTCAGCCCTTTCTGCTGAAGGTGCCGGCGCGGATCCAGCTCAACCGGCTTGTCGGCAAGTTCGACATGGAAGAAGGATATCACTTGGACGCGGCGCGACTGATCCGCCCCGTCCTTGGATCTGCACGGCTGCTGCTGGTGGGAGGCCTGCGTACGGTCCGATTCATGGAAGAAGTCATACAGCAGGGGCATGCGGACATGGTCTCGATGAGCAGACCGTTTATCAGAGAACCCTTCCTCGTCAAACGGATTCGAGAGGGGAAGACCGACCGGACATCCTGCATAAGCTGCAATCGATGCCTGGCCCGTATAGCTCGCTACAGATCGGTACGCTGCGAGTACAAACCCACTTCCCAGAATTGACGCCGCACGGGGAACCGTTTATCAGAAAATGCGATTTCCGGGGGAAGGAACTTCTTTCAGAAGTGTTGTCATGGAGCGACAGGTGCGGTATTCCTCAGTAGGGCCCTGTGTCCAATGTGGTGAAACCGGGCGGAGTGCACATGATGATTCCGGTGGAACCGGCTTGACCGCCCGGATCCGGATCGGCACCGGAACTTCCACGGTGCCTGTGCCGCAGTTCGGTCGGCCGCATTGAGGCTCGCAGCAGAGGCCCCGGCGTTGAGGCATCAGGAGGTGTACATATGTCAGCAGGACGAATAACCGCGGTCTGTATGAGCGAGAGAAAGGGCACACCCAAGAAAGAAGTGGAATCGGGCGTGGTCGAGGTAGGATTCGGATTCAAAGGAGACGCACACGGAGGGGATTGGCACAGGCAGGTGTCGCTTCTCTCCGTGGAACAGATTGCCGTGATGAAGGAAAAAGGGCTTGATGTGGCCCCGGGGAGCTTCGCGGAAAACCTCACTACCGAGGGCTTCGATCTGGCCGCGGTGAAGGTCGGGAATCGCCTTCAGGTGGGAGACACCATTATCCTGGAAGTCACCCAGATCGGCAAGGAATGTCACACTCGATGCGCGATATACCATAAGATCGGGGAGTGCATCATGCCCGAACAAGGGGTATTCGCCAAGGTGATCAACGGAGGGTCGGTCAAGAAGGGTGATTCCATAGAGCTGGTCGCAGGCGATTGATTACCCGACGTGTATGATCTTGATGATGAGGTGCGCCGATCGAAGGGCGGCTTGCAACCGCGTGCGGTGAAGGGTAAGCGTTCACCGGGCAGCATATAGCGGTTCTCGTTAGTTTCCACCGATTGGCGGGCTGGAAAGCCCGCCCCACAAGCCCTGATCTGACACGAATCGGAAGTTACTTTCGAGAACCGTGATACAAAGTTCTCTCGCGAAGCACGCAGAGAGCGCAAGGAAAAGCCTTTCTTCCCTAGTGCTTCACGGCGCAATTTCGGTCACGTGTTCGGGCTGACTGCTTCAATCCCGGTATCGCTCATCGGTGCCGTTATTCCGACGAAAGTCGGAATCCAGATTTTCTGGACCCCGACTTTCGTCGGGGTGACGGTTTATGAATACTCGACCGTATTTATGCCAACGACCACTTAGCGCTCTTTTCGGGTTTTGCGCGAGAACATCTTTTCAAATCTGCCCTGAAGAACAGCCGGAGGTTAACCGAACATGGCCGAAGAACAGACCACGGTGAAATCGAGTTGCGCAAGGTGCAGTTTGCGCGCGTATGCGGAACGGAAACCGAATTCCCTTCTGGCTCGGATCTGGAGATGGCACACCACCTGGTGCCCTGGATGGAAGGCTTACCAAAAAGAACTGGCCGCGCTTGGAGAGAAGACCCCCTGAGAGATGCCGGGTAAGCGCTCAGCCGGGGAGAGAAGGGAATGCAGTACTGAGCGTCCGTCTCAGAATGCGTCTACAGTCACGGCCCTTGAAATTCGTAGACACAAACCCAATCTCCCTTTCCTCAACCACCAGACGAGAGGACTTGCTATTCCCCTCCCTTGATGGGAGGGGTTAGGGGAGGGTGAAGGCTCCCGCAATTCTCAACTCGTGGCACTGTAGCAACCCCCGAGCCCGTAATGTAGTGGGTTGCTCCTGTCATTCCGGCGGAACCCGGAATCCGGTCTTTCCCGCAGGACCTGGACCCCGGCGCCTGCCCCGGACCACGATCCGGGGTTCGCCGGGGTGACCAGACCATCTGATTGGCACCGTGATTTCGGGAGAGACCCTTATAGCGGTTCTCGTTAGTTTTCACCGATTGGCGGGCTGGAAAGCCCGCCCCACAAGCCCTGATCTGACACGAATCGGAAGTTACTTTCGAGAACCGGTATAGTACTCCAGTTCGTAAGCGTGGGTCGCGCATTTTTTGGACTCTCCTGTTGTAGCGAGCGGGCTCCGTGCCGGTCGGAGGCGGGCCGGCAGAGCCTGCCCCGGACTCGATCCGGGGGACGCCGACTCCTACAACCGTGTCACAGCGCCCAGGCGAATCCGGAACGCTATTTACGAAAAGGGGCACTTAGCGATTGTCCGGAAATAGGTGATCCACGGAAAATCCCCCCTAACCCAGTTGAGAAAACAGGGGAAAAGAGGATCTTCCTACTCCCCTCCTTTTCTGAAGGAGGGGAAGGGGGAGGATTTTCCAAGAGCGACGGGCCGCCCGCATTGATACGGTTATTGTGGGACAGACCCTTAGTGTTCCGTTTCCTAAATACGGTCACGTATGTTGCAGATCTTCTGTCGTAGCGGCCGGCCTCCGTGCCGGCCGGCAGGGACGCCGGCCGCTACAAGTTCCTCTCAACAACGTTGGGGCCTGATTTCGTGATCGGATTTATGCCACCGATCACTTAGTAAGAAGTCCCCTCCCGCTCAAACGACCTTGCCCCAGAAGGGAACGTATGCATGGCGAGTGATGTGGCAGAGAAACATGATCTCCGATTCACGGGCCTCAGCGCCAATGAGGTCCAACGGAGCCGGCAAGCGCATGGCACCAACGTCCTCAGCCCCCCGAAAAGAGACCCGTGGTGGAGACTGTACCTGGAGAAGTTCGACGACCCCGTGATCCGGATATTGATGATTGCCGCGATCATCGCGCTCGCCGTGGGAATCGTCGAAGGCAGGTACGCGGAGGGCTTGGGCATCCTCACCGCGATCTTTCTTGCTACCTCGCTCGCGTTCATCAACGAATACAGGGCAGCTCGGGAATTTGACATACTCAACGAAGTCAACGACCTGGTCCCGGTCAAGACCGTGCGGAACGGGGAATTCACTACAGTCCCGAGGAAGGACCTTGTCGTCGGAGACGTGGTGCTGCTCGAATCCGGGGATGACGTGCCGGCAGACGGCAACGTGCTCGACGCGATTTCACTGAAAATTGACGAGTCTTCCCTCACGGGAGAATCGAGACCCGCGGGAAAACACCCCGAAGATCACTCTTCAGAGGATGCGCGGAGCACCCCCACATACCCAGTTCACAAGGTCTACCGCGGCACACTCGTACGGGACGGACACGGAACAATCAGGCTCACCGCGGTGGGGGACCGCACGGAAATCGGACACATCGCGAAACCCGCAACCGAGGACACCGGCGTTCAGACTCCCTTAAGCGCGCAATTGGAGCGGCTCAGCAAGCTGATCGGTGTGTTCGGGTTTTTGGCCGCCGCGCTGGTCTTCCTGGCCCTGGTCATGAGAGGCAGCTACTCCGGAGATCTTACGCTCACCCCGGAGCAGTGGTATTTTTCAGGTGTCCTCTGGTGTGCCATTCTCGTGGCCATGTCCCGAATTTGGCTCCCGGTGCTCTATGACGGGCTCGACTTCCTCGGAGCGAACGCCCTCCAACCCAAGTGGCTGGAAAAAGAAGGGATTGCCGCATGGGGCAAAGTCGTGGTGGTATCCGCGGTGTTCTTCAGCCTGTTCATTGTCGGGGGCGTGTATTTCGGGCTGATTCCTGCCTCTCCTCGGGACTGGCTGCCGGCCCACGCGGCAGAGGAATTTCTCTCGTACTTCATGGTTGCGGTGACGCTCATAGTAGTTGCCGTGCCCGAAGGCCTGGCAATGAGCGTCACGCTCAGCCTGGCGTACAGCATGCGAAAGATGACAGCGGCCAATAACCTGGTCCGCCGCATGCACGCGTGCGAAACGATCGGCGCTGCCACAGTGATATGCTCGGATAAGACGGGGACCCTTACCCTGAACGAGATGCGCGTATTCGCAGCCCATTTTGCCGGCGTGGATGACAATTCGGACACATGGAATCCCGCGGCACTGAGCGAGCGCAAAGGCCTCATCGTAGACGCCATTGCGGCCAACAGCACAGCCCACCTGAGCAAGAACGAAGATGACTCGCTGTGCGGTCTCGGCAATCCCACCGAATGCGCCCTGCTGCTGTGGCTGAAGGACAAAGGGATCGACTACCTGGCACATCGAACCGATTTCAGGGTAATCGGGCAGCTTACCTTCTCGACGGACACAAAGTACATGGCCACCGTAGGAGAATCTTCCTTGAACCCGGTTCGCATCTTACACGTGAAGGGCGCGCCGGAGACGGTGATGGGACGTTGCTCGCACGTGCTGGAAAGGGAAGGGCCGGTGGCACTTTCGGGGCAACGCAAGGGAATAGAAGGGCTGATCGATGAGTACCAGAAGCGAGGAATGAGGACACTGGGCTTTGCGTACGCAAGGGTCCCGGAAACGTTGGAACTTCCCGACCTGGACACGCCGGGGATTGACTTGATCTGGTTGGGGTTCGTCGCGATTGCCGACAGGATTCGCTCGGACGTGCCCGCCGCGATGGAGAAGTGCAGGGCCGCGGGGATCAAAGTCAAAATGGTTACCGGGGACAGCCGGGAAACCGCCATGGAAGTCGCCCGCCAGGCCGGCCTCATCGGGGCCGAGAACGGCCCTGGCGCGCAGATGAGCGGCGCGGAGTTTTCCCTGCTGTCGGACGACGAGGCACGCGCTTCTGTGGAGAGTCTGAGGGTACTTTCCCGAGCCCGTCCGCTGGATAAGCTGCATCTGGTCCGGCTCCTGCAGGAGAACCGGCATGTGGTGGCGGTTACCGGAGACGGCACCAATGACGCACCCGCACTCAACCGCGCAGACGTGGGATTGGCCATGGGAAAGACGGGCACTTCCATTGCCAAGGAAGCCAGCGACATAGTGCTTCTCGACGATTCTTTCGCAAGCATAGTCAATGCGGTCATGTGGGGGAGGTCGCTGTACGCGAACATCCAGCGATTCATTCTGTTCCAGTTGACCATCAACGCGGCTGCCCTGGGAATTGCCCTTCTGGGGCCTTTCATCGGCCTGAAGCTTCCGCTCACCGTGACCCAAATGCTCTGGGTGAACCTGATCATGGACACGTTTGCCGCGCTTGCGCTCGCGACCGAACCCCCCCACTGGAGCGTCATGGAACGACCACCGCGACGCCCGACCGACTTCATCTTGACCAAGGCCATGACCGGCAACATACTCACCGTAGCTGCCCTGTTCCTGGTGTTTCTTGTGTGGTATCTCCTGAGAATCCAGAGTGACGGAATGGTGACGGACTACGAGCTTTCCATGTTCTTCACGGTGTTTGTGATGCTTCAGTTCTGGAACTTGTTCAACGCGCGTTGTCTCGGACAGACCCATTCCGCGTTTCACGGGATCTTGGCCAACAAGGGTTTTCTGGGGATCGCAGGGGCCATAATCGTGGGACAGGTGCTTATCACGCAGTTCGGGGGGGCTATCTTTCGGACGGTACCCCTCACGAATAACGACTTGTTGTGGGCGATCGGGGGCACGTCAGCAGTCTTGTGGATAGGAGAGCTGCAACGCCTCATGCTTCGGAAGAGAAAGCCGGAGTCCGCCGGCGCGTGAATAGGGAGCATCGAGGAGTGAACACCATGCCGCGGCCAGAGGGGGATCCAGGGCCATAGGCGCTAACTTGGCGACAGCCGAATTCGACACTTCAGGCAGTTATCCCCCCCCTACCCCCTCCCACGAGGGGAGGGGAATCCGGAAACCCTCTCCCCTGGAGGGAGAGGGAAGGGTGAGGGGGAGGATGCCAAGGCAACGCGTGCTCTTAAGTCAGCGCCTATGGGATGCAGGGCGTGAAGGTGCAGCCCGACAAGGGCCTTGCTCTCATGCGAGCGGCGATTTGTCGGCTGAACTCGCTTCAGCACAGGGCCTTGATGAAGCACAACGCATGCCAATGCGCGTGCGAGCCGGTGACTTGAGACTCCGGGTAGGACAGGCATCCTGCCTGTCGCACTGTGGTTAACCTCACCTGTCTGAAGTCGCATTGGTAGCAGACGATAACGACCTTTCGGACCCGTGCAGAACCAAGCCTCACCGCCGTCGGACTGCACTCGGACCGACCGCGGTCGACGCGATTGTTGGTTGCGGCTCCCAGCCGCTCGGGTCAAAGGAGGAGCTATGGAGAGAAGGATTTGCCTTGTGCTGATAGCAGTCGTGTGGATGGGTCTTGCCGTGGGTGCTTTGGAGAGTATCGCGGCGGAGAAGACCATCGGACTGATGTGGACCACAAAGTCCGGAATAGCGAAACGGACGGCAGTGGCATTCATCGAGAGAATGCGGGAGATCGCCCCGGACGTGAAAGTGATCGAGCGATCCCAGCTCCCCGCGGGGGTAGACGTGGAACAGGTTTTCAAGGACCTTGAGGGCTCGACTGACGCGGTGGTGTTTCTGCGTTCCATGGGGGCCCAGTTCCTGGCCAAGGCTCCCCTGAAGGGCCCGGCTTTCATCGGGGCCTGCAACAACCCCCAGGAACTGGGGGTGATCAAGAATCTCGCCTCCCCTGAAGGCAACATCACCGGTGTGACCTACTTCGTGCCGTATGAGCAGCGCTTCGAGGCTATCAGATCTCTGTTCCCCCGGGTGAAGAGTCTTGCGCTCGCCCTGGAGAGGGGGCATCCGGTCGCTCCTCTGGAGCAGAGCGGCACTCGGGAACAGTGCCTGCGCCTGGGCATCGCGTACCACGAGGTTCAGGCGAGCACGGCAAAAGAGCTCGATGCAGAAATGGAGAAGGTCGCGGACAAGGTGGATCTGTTCGTGGCAGGAGCAACCCGGCTTGCCATAGACAACATCACCGTCCAGACTACCGTGGCGAACCGGCACAACAAGCCGATCTTCTCCTACACTGACGGCCGCACGAAGCTTGGGGCCACCGCAGAGCTCGCTGCGAACGACCTGAAACTGGGTCGCATGTTGGCCGAATCTGTGGTAGATGTGGTAGTAAAAGGGAGGCCGGTGAGAGAGGTCCCGGTGAAGATGGACCCTCAGCCGGAACTCGTCATCAACGAGACAATGGTCAAGATCCTTGGCCTGGACATCCCGGCAGAGATAATGAAGAAGGCCACGATAGTGAAGTAGGCTCTTGGGAAGTAACCATTCACCCGGAAGAAGAAGACTCACCGCAGAGGCGCAGAGAGCACAGAGAATAGGAAGAGAAGTCCGCGAATCAAGCGCTCAAGGATCAATTCATCAGGTGCGCGCCGGTAGAAAAGCATAAGGCATTCATGCTCTTCTCTCTTTCTTCTCTGCGTGCTCTGTGTCTCCGCGGTGAACTCTGACCTTGGGAAAGACCGCAGGAGGCCACTCGGCAGCCCCCCGTCCCCCATCGAGAGCAAGGGATCCGCCCCAATGTCGTTCACCGAAGCCTCCTTCTTCTCCTTCCGGAGGTTGCAACCTTCGGCCGCCTATGATGCGCCGATACACGACTCAGGCCTCCGATCCGCGCAGCGGATGCGCACCAGGGCTCTTTGAGAGAGGCACACACACTCGACCAAGATGCCTGTCCCACCCGGAGCCTGAAGTCACTTCGTAGAACGCTCAATGGTATCAGGTCTTCAGGGTTCCCCGGTGGGCCTGTTGAAAAGTTCGCGACCGTGTGTGCGCGAAGGACTGCCAAGCTCGGCAGAGCGAAATAAGAAAGGACATGGATGTGAGCACAAAGTGGCGTCTACTTGTCGCGTGCGCCGCCCTGTTTGTCGGGACCGCACTGGTTGCTCAGTCTGATGCCGCGGATAAGGAAGTCGGCCTGGTCTGGATCGGCAAGTCCGGGATGACGAAGCGCGTCGCGTCAGGGTTCATTCAGAGGCTGGGAGAAATTGCCCCACAGGTTCGCGTCGTGCAGAGGGTTCAGTTGATCAATGAGCAGGCGGCCGCAGAGGCATTGAACGAACTTGAACCGGCAGTGGATGGGCTGGTATTCCTGCGTTCTACGGGAGCGCAGTTCCTGGCCAAGAGGCCGTTCAAGAAGCCGGCCTTTGTCGGAGGGTGCTCCAATCCCCGAGAACTCGGGGTGATCCGGAACCTTGACGAGCCCGAAGGAAACGTGACGGGAGTGACGTACTTCATCCCGTATGAAAAACGCTTCCAGGTCATGAAGGCCCTGTTCCCCGCAATGAAGAGCCTTTGTCTGCTCGCAGAGAATGGCCATCCCGCGACGCCCATCGAAAGGGAGGGGACCCGCAAAGAGTGTGAGCGATTGGGCATCGCGTACCAGGAAGTCATCGCAGCGAACGTGCGGGAACTGGAAAGAGGCATGGAAGCCGCGGCCGATAAGGTGGATCTGTTCGTGTCAGCCGCGACTCGGTTGACCATCGACAACACCACGATTCAGGCACAGGTTGCCAACGCGCACAAGAAGCCTATCTTTTCGTATGCAGAAGGTCGCGCCAAGCTCGGGGCCACCGCGGAGCTTGCAGCGGACGACGCGAAACTCGGGCGCATGCTGGCCGAGTCGGTGATGGATGTCGTAGTGAAAGGCAAGCCCGTCAAGGAGGTCCCCGTCAAGACGGACCCGCACCCGGAACTTGTGATAAACGAGGCACTGGTCAAGATCCTGGGCCTGTCCGTCCCGGAGGCTGTGTTGAAGAAGGCGAGGTTGGTACAATGATTCTGTCCGAGGCCTTGGGAGTGTGTGCGCATCGGAGCATGTGATATGGTTGCAGGGCCGGGACGCGGGTTGGACTGCGAACGCAGAGACTATCACGCGAGTGTGGATCCTTCGCCATCGAACCCTGGAGGTTGGTCATGAAAACAACGCACTGGATGGCCGTGTCGGTTGCTGCTCTTCTCCTCGTCTGGGGTGCCGTCTCAGGGGCTGCTGCTCAGGAGAAGCAGGTCGGCTTGATGTGGATCGGCAAGTCGAACATGACGAAACGTGTGGCAACCGGGTTCCTGCATCGAATGGAAGAGCTTGCTCCCCAAATAAAGGTAGTCCGGAAGATCCAGCTCCCCAACATAGCCGAAGCTGAACGCGTGTTCGAAGAACTGGAAGCCTCCGCGGACGGGGTGGTCTTTCTGCGGTCATCGGGCGCCATGTTCCTCGGAAAGGCCGGCTGCAAGAAGGCGTGCTTCGTGGGAAGCTGCGACGATCCCAAGGCCCTCGGTGCGGTACGCCACCCCGAAGCCCCTGAAGGGAAGATTACGGGCGTGACCTACCATATTCCCTTTGAGAAGCGCTTCGACGCGCTCACCGCGGTGTTCCCCAAGGTGAAGAGCCTCGCCCTGCTCGCTCAACGAGGCGACCCCGCAACTCTGGTGGAACAGGCCGGTACGCGCGCTCAGTGCCAAAAGAGGGGAATCGTCTACCACGAGGTCATTGCGTACGACGTGAACGAACTGGTAGAGGGGATGGAAGCGATCGCCGATAAGGTCGACCTCTTCGTCATCGCGTCCACGGGTCTGAGCATGGACAATGTGGCCATCGAGGCGCAAACAGCCACACCGAGAAACAAACCCCTCTTTTCTTATGCTGCCGGTCGTACAAAGGCCGGAGCTACCGCGGAACTGGCCGGGGACGACCTGAAGCTGGGCGGAATGCTTGCCGAATCAGTAATCGAGGTCGTGGGAAAGGGCACACCGATCAAGAGTGTACCCGTAAGAACCGACCCGGATCCCAAGCTCCTCATCAACGAGACCATGATGGAGAAGCTCGGGCTGGAGATCCCCCAGGGAGTGCTCGGGACCGCGACAGTGGTGAGATAGAGGGTCTCTGATGGAGATTCCTCAGCCCAAAGTATTCACCGTCTCGGAACTGACGTCTGAGATCAAGACTCTTTTGGAGAAGAGGTTCCCCTCCGTATGGGTACAAGGGGAGATTTCCAATTTCAGACCTGCCGCGTCGGGGCACCTGTACTTCACACTTAAGGACGAATCCTCCCAGATTCGGGCGGTGATGTTCAAGACGCAGAGTCGGTTTCTGAGATTCCGACCGGAGGACGGGTTGCAAGTGATCGGCTGGGGACGGGTCTCGGTCTACAGCCCCCGCGGCGAATACCAGCTCATGCTCGACACCATGGAGCCGCGAGGCTTCGGAAGCCTCATGGTGGCATTCGAGCAACTCAAGGAGAAGCTGGCAGCAGAGGGCCTGTTCGACCAGTCGAGGAAACGGGAGTTGCCGCGATTCCCCGGAACCGTCGGACTGGTTACCTCCACGAGAGGCGCGGCGGTAAGAGACATGATCCGGATAATCGGCAGACGCTGGGCCGGGACGAGCGTGGTGATCAGCGCGACGATCGTGCAAGGGGAACAGGCCCCTGCGTCGATCGTGGCCGCGCTCGAGAGGCTTGCTCAAGTCGCCGGAGTGGACGTGATCATCGTTGGGCGGGGTGGAGGCTCCATGGAAGACCTCTGGGCGTTCAACGATGAGCGAGTGGTCAGAGCCGTGGCCGGATGCCCAATCCCGATAGTGAGCGCAGTGGGACACGAAACGGATTTCACCCTCACCGACTTCGCTGCGGACGTCAGAGCTTCCACACCTTCCGCTGCGGCAGAGCTGGCGGTCCCGGATTGGAGAGACCTTCACGCCGCGGTCGGGCAGTTGGCGACAAGGATGAGGGTGTCCATGGGAAATCTCATCGAGCGTAGGACTTCGGACGTGCATCAGACGGTCAGAAGACTCCGAGACCCCCGTGCCCTGGTCAATCAGTGGCGCCAACTCCTCGATGACCTGACCGTGAGACTTGCCAACAGCATGCGCGGTCGGATTTCACGACTCCAACAAGAACGAGAAGCGACCGTCCGCCGACTCCGGCCGGAGCACCTGACGCGTCTGGTGATAGCGAAAACCGAACTGACGAGCGCACTCAGCGACCGCTTGAAACGGGCCATGGCAGAGCGGCTCAACCAGGCTCGCCACACCATCGAGCACGTGAGCGCTCGGCTCGACGCGATCAGCCCCCGCGGTGTGCTCAACAGAGGCTATGCGCTTGTGGTTCGCCCTGATACGGGGCGGCCGGTCCGCAACTCCCGAGATGTGGAAATAGGAGAAGAACTGGCTGTCCACCTGAGTAGGGGCGCGCTCGACTGTCGAGTAGCCGGACGAAGGCACGAGGACGAGACTTCCGCGCAGTCCTCCACGCGGATTCACGGGAGTGGTCCCGCGAAAGACTAGGGGCTTGCCGCGAAATAACCCTGTCGTCTCGCGTACTCCGTTTCCATGGGTTCAAACCCATGGCTATTCGCAGTGCGCCCAGCAGGGCGCGGGCCTCTTCTGCCCTGAAAGGACAGCCCGTGAATAGCCGTAGGTTTCAACCTGCGGTGGTGAAGCGAGTGAATACTGTTCTCTAATTCACCATGGTTGCAAGGCTTGTGTTGCCGCGGGCTCTTAGTAGAACGCCCCTTCCCCCAGCGCCGGCATTTCCACGAGAGGAACCTTCACTACATGCAGACAGAAGAGAACCGTGGTGCACTCCTCGCGTTCATCACGGAGCTTATCACGAATGCGGGTCGGGTGCTGATGTCCTTTCACGAGGGGACCTTCCGCGTGCATCTGAAGAACACTGCGGGCAGCAATACCGACATAGTAACCGACGCTGACCGGGCATCGGAAGACCTCATACTCGAGAGCATCCGCAAGACTTTCCCGTCTCATGACATCCTCACCGAAGAGCGCCTCACGGATCGGACCGGGTCACGGTGGCTCTGGATCATTGACCCCCTGGACGGCACCGTGAACTTCGCACACGGGTATCCGATGTTTTCGGTGTCGATCGCGGTCATGAAGGACGACGAACTGCAGGCCGGCGCGGTCTTTGACCCATTGAGAAAGGACCTGTTCGCCGCGTCACGCGGGGGAGGGGCATTTCTCAACGGCGCGCCAATCAGAGTCTCCGGGGCGTCACAGCTCGAACGTTGCATACTCGGAACCGGCTTCCCGTACGACAAGGCTACGTCCAAGGTGAACAATCTCGCTGAGTTCCGGGAGGTGCTCATGAAGGTCCAGGGGATGAGAAGGGCTGGTTCCGCGGCTCTGGATCTGGCGTATGTGGCGAGCGGACGCCTGGACGGCTTCTGGGAACTCAAGCTCAAGCCGTGGGACATGGCCGCGGGGATGCTCCTCGTGAGAGAAGCCGGTGGGATGATCACGGACAGACGCGGGAACCCCACCGACATCTTTACCCAGAGCATCGTAGCCACCAACGGAGCTATTCACGACAAGTTGGTAAGTGCGCTCACAGCCGCGGAATAGCCGCGGACTCGGTCTCATGTGATACGCTGGGGGAAGAGGTGTTGAGAAAGAGGCCGTGCCCGTATGGCCTCGGTTGTTCGGGGAATCGAACGCTGATCGGCTGATATCATGGCAGGTTTCCAGTGCTCCCCCGCGGTCGACTGAGGACTTGCCGTGCCCCGATAAATTGCTTGACAGCGAACACGCTGGGTGCTAATCTGAATTTTTACCGACGCGGGGTGGAGCAGCCAGGTAGCTCGTTGGGCTCATAACCCAAAGGTCGGAGGTTCAAATCCTCCCCCCGCTACCACGAACTTCCAGAGGTCACGGAGGCGAATCCGTGGCCTTTTTCTTTTCTGTTCGCAGCCTTGGTAGCCGGTGGCACAAATACTGTCGCGTATCTCCGACATTATGGGTGGGACAGACGTCTCGCCTGTCTATCAAGGAATGACGCGCAAGATGCCCGTCCCACCCGAAACCTTCACTAATAACCCTCGACTTCTTCTTTTTTCGAGAAGAAATCTTCAGTTCAGCAGCTCTGGAAGTAAGCAACGTGCCTTCTCTTCGCCTGCGTAGAACCAACTCGCCCCGCCCTGGGTCTTCATCCGGACCGAGAAAGGTGGACGCGAACTTTGGTTGCGGCTCCCAGCCGCCTTTTGGGAATCACGGGCAAGGCGCGCGCATCTCGATCAGGAATACGTCACCGTAATTACGCCATAGAGCATTTACCGATTCCTCCCTGCGGGCACTAAATGAATCTCAGCTTGATGGCTTCCAGGTATTCGAGTATGCCTCCGGGCAGCTCTTGCTCGATCTGACGCTTCGCAGCCTCCAGTCTTGACCGGATCACGGGGTGGCTGAGATCCGACACGCTGCGAAGCCCTCCACCTCTTCTGCCCAATTGGAAAAGCAGCCTTTCCTCGTCCGGCAGCGACAGATACCGGTCGATCACATCGAGCATTCGGGCTTTGTCATCCGGCAGTGTGCCTTCGACCTCTTCGAGCAGGTTCAGAATGTGGTCGCTCACGAGGGAGGTAGAAATCCCGTCGAGCGCGTTGACCATCTTCCGAATTTCCGAGACCATCGCGTCTTCAGAGGGTGGCTCGAACTCGCCGGCCTTGACCTTCTCGGCCAAGGCGGTCCTCGGCCGCACAAACAGCGAACGAAACCTCATGAATGACGGGTTTATCGCATTGACCACCCGTGCTGATTCCATGGCATTCTCGTCGCTGAGCGCAATACCTCCGATTCCTGGAATCACGTAGAGGCAAAGCGAGATTCCTCCCTGGACAACCCGGCGGCCTCCTTCAATGAGCTGTTCGGAGCGCGCACCCTTGTCTATCAGCTTGAGAATGCGGTCCGAGCCCGATTCCATCCCCACGTGCAGCCGACTCAGACCCGCCCCGCGTAACCGCTCGTAGTCCCGGACGGTCTTGGTTTGGAGCGTGGCAGCCCTCGCATAGGACGTAATCCGATCGACCCGAGGGAAGCGGTCTCTCAGGTATCCGAGAATGTCCAGCAGAGCCTCAGTGGAAAGCATCAGGGAGTTGGCATCTTGCAGGAATACGGTCGTGCCCCCTGACGCTGCCCACAATCCAATAGACTGAAACGCCATGGGTAGGGATGTGTCATGGGCAACTGCGGAAAGGACTCGGGGAGTGATCTTCCCTGCTTCACCGAGCGTGAAGGAGATCGCCTTGATCTCATCGAAGACCGCTTTGGCCGCGTCGATGTCAGCTTTGATCTCGTCCAACCCCCGCCGGGAGAATTTCTTGCCTTTGTACGTGCTGCAGAACACACATCTGTTCCAAGGGCAGTTTCTGGTCACTCTTATCAGCAGACTTCCGGCCTCACTCGGGGGTCGGATCGGCCCTTGCTCAAAATTCAACGCGTCGACCATGCGTGACCTCACTTGTTCGGATCACCGGTGAAATAGTGCGCGCTATAGGATTTGCCCCGTACGCGTATTCATGGTAAGCTATACCAGAGCGGATGACAAGCCCTCAGTGACAGTCCTTGACTCTGAACGGGGGACGCTGTGAAAAGGATTCTTCAACATAAGATACCGGTATTCCCGATATTTGTCTGTCTATGGGTCACGTTTGCCCTGGTTCCCGCTGCGTTCTCCGACGAAAAGCTTCCCAAGGCGATCAAGATCACTGCATCCGAGGGCCTCACAAGGATTTTCACAGAGGCAAATGAGGCTTCGGAACCCCTCTCCATGGCGGTCGACGGAGCCGTGTACCAAGTTTCCGGAGAAGCGGGAGACTTCTGGGAGATAAAGGTTCCGGAGAAGAATACTTCCGGATATCTCCCGAAGGCGTATGCCTTGAGCTGGTCAGCACCCCCGCCCCCGGTGAACGTCGGCTTTGTGGTGGGGATTGCGGTTTTTGCGTTGGTCTTGGTGGGGGGGATAGTTTTCGGCCTCCTCCATGCCAGGAAAGGAAAAGGTGAACAGCAACGGCTTGACGCGATCAGGGATTCCATGAACAAAGGTGAAGAATACTTCCGCTCCGGGGCTTACCCAGAAGCTATCGGGGAATACAACCGCTATCTCAGTCTTCAGGGGGGTCAAGTGCGATTCCCCGATGTATACCGGAGATTGTCGCTTTGCTACCAGCGCACCGGCCAGACACGAGACGCGGCAAAGTCCTGGGAGAAGATGCGCAGCCTCGGCGGACTCAAGACCATGGACGACTATACTCTGGGTGCGGAAATCATGCGTGCTCTGGGGCAAGAAGACCATGCCGCTGCGATCTTCGAAGAACTGCTCGCACACGAACAGGACGAGGAGAAGAAAGAGGCCATCCACCAAAGCCTTTTCGAAATATACCGCCAACAGCGCAATGCGGATGGTCTGGTCAAGCATGCGATTCCGCTGATGGGTTCGTCTCCGGATGCCATCCGTATCAAGACCGACACCATCGGGTTCCTGATATCCGAGCACCGGACGGATGTCGCGGTCGCTTCACGCAGCAAGGATCTGATCAAGGCGATCGGTGACGAATTTCTTGGCGACGAAATCAAGAATCCGGAGGCTGAGGCCGTGTACCGGGCGTGCATAGGCTTTGACCCGAAAAACACCAAGTTTCACAAGATGCTGGCCGAACTCTACAAGGGAGACGGAGCATTCAAGAAGGCCATCAACCAGCTTACCATGCTTTCGGCCCTGGACAAGGACAACAAAGAACACATGGAAGAAGCGGCGAGAATCTACGTGGAAAATAACCTCGTCGCGGACGCGATTGCCGAAGGGAATCCTCAAATCATCAAGAAGATCGCTCAGCAATTTCTGGGACGCTCTGAGGTCACCGAAGCGGCCGTAGCGACCTACGAGAAGGTTCTGGAGTTTCAGCCGAATGCGGTGGGAGTCAACAAGATGCTGGCCACGGTGTACCTGACCAAAGGCCAGACCGAAAAGTACATGACCACGCTGCGCTCCCTCATTGACCTCGACCCTCCCGGTAAAAAGGAGTACCTTGTCCAACTGGCTCAGTGCATCATCGACAACAGGCTGATGGAACAGACCATCAAGGAAGGGAATCGGGAGCTCAACGTGAACATCATCAAGCAGCTCATCAAGAGGGGCTCGCACGATGATCAGGCAGTGAATCTGTTCGAGAAGCTCATCGGGTACGAACCGGATAATCCCCAGATTAGGATGGCGCTCATCAAGGCCTACGAGAAGCGAGGTGACTACCGCAACAGCCTCAAGCACCAGCTACAGCTTTGTGCACAGAAACCCAAGGACCCGGAGATCGCGGCCAAGGCCCTCCAGACGGCGTTGGAACACAACCTTCTCGACCAGATGTGCGACGAAGGGAAGGGGGTAGTGCTCGGTATGGCCGCCATGGCGGTTGTGAAAGGGAAAGTCGCGGGCGAAGCGGCTCTCCGCGTGGTGGAGAAAGCGCTCCAGAAGGATCCCGGCAATGCCGCGTTGCGCGCGTACGTCGATACCCACGGTAGGAGCCAACCTCCAGGGGCCAAACCGACTGCTCCTGCAAGCCAGCGTCAGACCGAGACGGTCACGAAACCTATTCCAAAGCAGGCGAGACCGGAGACCGCAGTCACAAAACGTCCTATCCAGCGGACACCCACCGCAACGACTCAGGCGCCCAAGACCAAGACGCCTCCCCCTCAGAAGGCTCAGCCCCGCAAAGTTTCGCCAACACCGAGTCAGAGCGTGGAGTTGTCCGTTCCCCTCGCACCCCTTGTCTTCGATGACGACGAGGCCGAGACCTTTGTCTCAGTCTCGGAGCAGGAAGCCATGAAGACGGGGATTACCACGGCGGATCTCTTTCGTTCCGATTCCGGACCCATGGCGTACGGTGTGAGGCGTGTGCTCTTCAGTGACGGCTGGGGCGACTGGTGCGCAGGAGAAGAGACGGGGACTCGCAAGGCCTTGTTGATCCGTGTCTTGCGAAGAGACCTCATGGAGCCGCTGCTGTTCGCGGAATTCGTAAAGGCGATCACAGAGCTGGGTTTGACGATGTCGCGGGCGAGCATACTGAGTCCAGAGGAACGCATCAAGAAACCTGATGGCACCCACGGCCTGCTCTACCCCTTGCTCCCGAAGAATCTGGCGCAGATCCTGGAGATCGGACCGATGCCCGGCTATCAAACCATGCTCGGTCTCGCGGCCAAGATTGTCGATGCCCTCGCGTATGCACACAACTACCGCGGCAGGGACGGAAAGATACGCCGAATATTCCACCTTCACCTTCAGCCTTCACAGGTGCTGGTTTCCGACGACCTGTCCCAGTGTCGTCTGGCAAGCCTCGGTTTCTCTCAGATCTACCGCAACCTGACGCTCGCGCGACAACCGCGCTGGCAGGACCCCGGCATGAATCCCGCGTTTATGCCTCCGGAATTCTTCCGCACCAGAGGCGGCGGTACGCCCGAGAAATCCGCGGACCTCTATTCGCTGGGAGTGCTGATGTACTTGATGTTCACGGGAACTCCGCCCTTCGACGGACCAACCACCGAAGATTACAAATTCCAGCACTCGAAAGCCACCGCGGCACCCATGGGGCTTTCAGGCAAGGACATCCCCGAATGGCTGGACCGGCTCGTGCTCAAGTGTATGGAAAAGGAACCGGAAAACCGCTGGGAACACATCACAGATATCCAGACTATCCTGAAGGATCACACATCCTGAGGGCCTGTCCCACAATAACCGTATCAATGAAGGCGGCCCGCGGCCTTTGGAAAATCCTCCCCCTGCCCCTCCTTCAGAACAGGAGGGGAGCAGGAACGTCCCTCTTTGTCCCCCTTTTCTAAAGGGGGCAGGGGGGTTTTCGGTGCGCCACTTATTTCCGGACAATCGCTTAGCGCGTGTCACGCCGGGCACAAGCCCTCCCGTAGTAGCCGGAGCACCAGTGCCATGTCTTCAGGCAGAGGCGACGAGAATTCCACGTGCCGGCCGTCCCTTGGGTGAGTGAATCCGAGCGACTGAGCGTGCAACGCCTGCCTTGTCATGAGATTCAAGGCCACTCTGGTGCACGGCGTCTGGGGCCTGCTTCCCTTGCGCACGCGGCCGTACACCTGGTCCCCGAGTACGGGCAGGCCGGCGTACGCTAAATGCACCCGGATTTGATGAGTCCTTCCGGTCAGCGGCGTGATCACGAGCACGCTTGTCTCTTCGAACCGTTCCTGAACTCTCCATCTTGTCGTAGCGAGTCTCGCCTTGTCGGTGGAAGTGGAGATCCGCTTCCTGTCCTTCGGATGTCTGCCGATGGGCACGTCGACGATGCCCTCGTCTCGAACCGGCACCCCTCGCACGAGGGCCACGTACGTCCGATCAGTGGAGTGATTCCGAAATCCAGCGGAAAGCCTCTCATGTGCCTGGCGGGTCTTTGCCGCGACAATGACGCCCGAAGTATCCCGATCCAGCCTGTGCACGATCCCCCACCGACCGGGTTCGCCGACTCCCACCATTTCCGGGCGACCCGCAACGAGCAGGTCCATGAGCGTTCCCGACGCCCTGCCGGAACCCGGATGTACGGCCAATCCCGCAGGCTTATCCACCACGACGATCTCCTCGTCTTCATAGAGCACGGTGAAAGCCGTGGAGTCCCGGGAAGCGGACTGCCGCACGCTCGGCTGCGCTTCCTCGATCTCTACCACATCACCGGGGCGGAGCAGGGACGATGGCCGCAGTATCACGTTTCCTCTGCGCACTCGCCCCTCCTGGATCAGCCGCGCCACGGAAGACCGGGTCGGGCTCTCGGGCAGACATAGAGCAAGAACCCGGTCCGCCCGATCGGGCGAAACCTCGGCCGAAATCACTACGCGGGATGGCAACACCATGCTCCGGTTCCTATGTGAATGCGAATTCTGGGGGCAAGGGCGTTTTACTAATAACCCTCGATTTCTTCCTTTTTCGAGAAGAAATCTTCAGTTCAGCAGCTCTGGAAGTAAGCAACGTGCCGTTCTTCAGTTGCGTAGAACCAACTCGCCCCGACAGGGTGCAGCGCGTCTTGGTTTCGGATAACCCAGCGGAATAATGAGGCCCTGGGAGGGCTTGCACCCGTTTCACTGCTTGGGGCTCCCGGGGCTTACGCACCGGGCTCCTATCTGCCGCCCCTCTGGGGCTCCAAAGCCGGACGTTCAGTCCCGCAGGGACGTAAGAAAGTAGCCCGGGACGTCAGTCCCGGGTTGCAGAAATGCACCGTGACATCATTGAGATACCAAAGTGCGCGGCACCCGCCCCGCCCTCGGTCTGCATGCGGACCGAGGAAGGTGGACGCGAATTTGGTTGCGACTCCCAGCCGCCTTTTGCAAAACGCCCCTTCCCCCAGACCCCCATCCACTTAGACTTTTGAAGCTGGGCGGCTCCCGCTGGTCGCCGCAAGGTGTTCCACGAGGGAGCGGCCTTGCATTTTCATGCTTCGTTGTGCCCGCCCGGCGGGGCATGGTGGCTCCTTTGGAAATGGGAACGGCGGGGGAAGAGAGTTCCATTCTTACGTCACCGGGATTGAGCATAACACAGATCACCATCCCCCGGCGATCGCGCGGAAGGAAGTCGGATGGCGAATTGCGCGCCGGGGTTCCCCGGATGGAAGGTGATCTCTCCACCGTGAGCGGAGACCAGAGCCGAGACGATCGCCAATCCGAGTCCTGTGCCGCCGGTCTCGCGGGCAGTGGTGAACAGGGGAGTGAATATGTGGGAACTATGTGCCTCGGCCACACCCCTGCCGTTGTCCCGAACGACCACTTCTACGACTCCCGCTGCGGGGGAGGGTGGCCTGGTGGCAACAAGCTCGACCCGGGTCCCTTCTCCACCATGGGTGATGCCGTTGTCCACAAGGTTGGACAGAATCGACTCCAGGGTCTCCGGGGCCATGCAGACCTCTGCACCCCCCGCTGCGAGCTGACACGTCACCGGCATACCGGACGCCCGGTACCTGGCTACAAGGGTCTCAACCACGGTCTCCAACCGGGCCTTCTGACCGCTCGGAGCCGTCACCTCAGCCCGGGCCAGCTCCAGCAGCCTTCCCACCAGCCGACTCATCCGATCCGCGTCGGTCTCGATCATGTGCAGGAATCTGTCCCGGTCCTCCGGCGCCATCGTGTCGAAATGGTCCCGGAGCAGCTCCGCAGTGCCTCGGATCGACGTCAGGGGCGTCTTAAACGCATGAGATACGTTCGAGGCAAACGCGCGGACCTGATCGGTTCTCCGATTCAAAGTCACCGCCATCTCCGCGAACGCGGCGGAGAGGACCTCAACCTCCTTGGTGCGAGGCTTGTCCAGAGGCTTCGCAGCCTCGTTGTCACCTTTTGAGACCCGAGCGGCCTGTCGCACCAGGGCTTCCATCGGTCGGGTAATCGTCATGGAAGTCAGCGCAGATACTGCAATCACCACCACCAGAAGCACTCCGGCAGCCCTCAGAAGTTTGTAGCCTCGTGGAAACAGGGCCTTGGCCACATCCAGAGGTGTCCTCGACAAGTAGACCGCTCCGATCACCCTGGTGCGGTGGACTACAGGAATCACCACGAACACCCGAATCAGGCCTCCGCGGCTTATGGATCGGAGCGCCGGTTTCGGGCCGTCGGAAACCCGTTCTCTGAGAAGGCTCACCTGCTCCCCCTGCAATGCCCGCCGAACTTCCTCTCTGGAAATGAGCGACATGCCGTACTCGATACCGGTGGTCGCCACCACGGTCCCCCGATGGTCGAGGACGCGCAGCCCAGCCAGCGTCACTTTCTTGGCCGCGTCGATGATCGGCCTGATCCTCTCTCCCGCGACCCTTGCTGCAGGGTCAGGCTCTTGCACAGAGACGAGCGCGTCCTCGGCAGGCGGGCGCACGAGCTCGTCTGCGAGATCCAGGTGAGGGTGAAAAGGGTCCAGGACGTTGCCTTCCCCGGCCCTCTTCCTGAAACGACTGGCCACGGGTGTTCCGTACCCGGTCCGTTCACCGGGCTCGACATGCTCCCAGAGGAGCTCCCTGAATGTGGCGGAAATGACCGCCCCCTGGGCGATGAGTTCGGATTCGGTCTGCCTGACGAGCTCGCTCTCGTACAAGCGCAAGACCGCGATCTCTCCCACCGGGAGAAGGAGGATGGCGAGGTTGACCACAAGCAGGACGGATCTGAGGCTGGGTTTGAAACGCACTGGACCTCCGTGAGGCTGGAGAGCGCCGGGCTCCATACTTAAGAAATTACTTTAGCAAACCGCACTAACATTCTGTTTGACAAAGAGATTCTGGCGTGGTATGTCCCCTCTCAGTGGTCGGGAGGAGGGAACAGAACCCGCCCCTCAGTATCCCATGTCTGAAGAATCCGCCCCACGGGGAGCTGTTTTCGAAAGGAGTCCTTCAATGGGAAGAGTGCTTTCCACAACGATGGCCTTGTTGCTTGTAACCGCATCATGGGCCGGAGCGGGAACCTTCAATGTCATGTCGGACGAGAGGCCTCAGCAGGTCTCAAGCCCATTATACATGCCGCCACCCTCGGTGGCAAAATGTGACTTCAAGTCCAACATCAAAAGCGACTCGCTGACGGACCTGGATTCAGAACCTGCCGGCGCCGTGGAAGGTGCCGCGGACAAGCGGTCAGGTCGGAAGGGTAAGGCCGGGGTCTCGAAGAAACCACGGGCCGCACGAGGCAAGATGGCTCCGTCGCCTCGCGTGCAGACCAAACCGGACAAGGTAGCCCAATCCGGCCCGAGTGAGCTGGATCTGGAAAACGAACTGGAACGCGATCTGGTGCTCTCACCGCCGGCGCCGGGTCGGGATGGGCAAAGGGAATCACCTGCATTCACGAACGAGGGTTCGGCAGACGCGGGGGATCCTGGTCAACGTCGCGGCAAGAATGCAGAGTCCAAGGGGAAGGCAACCACGAAGAGCTCCAAACGCGGGGCCTCGTCGTCGCCTCCCGCGCCGGGCCTGATGGCAGGCAAGCCGATCCGCAAGGTGAAGCCGATCAGTGGGTACATGTGGAACGCGCCGGCCGGAACCTCTGCCTTCGGTCCGTACAGCATGCCCATGGAGCCCCAGCCTCTCATGTCAGATGCCCGGCCGAGGATCGTGCCCCCGGAAATGGCCGAGAGGTTCGTGCGAGAAGGGGTGACCATAAAACTGGCACCAAGAACCGTCCCGGCAGCATATCCGAACCCCCATGTCACGGACAGCAATTCCGCGTCGGAGCTTGTCTCCACAGTGACGGAGATCATTGGGCTGCCGTTTGCGTTCGTGAGTTCGCTCTTCTAGGGAGCGCCGGGCTTTTCTGCCCTGGGCAACCTGTGACTAGCGGTAGGTCTGAACCGACAGGAAGGCAGGCGAGTCAACACGCTTCCCTCATTGATCGTAGCCGGGAGGTGTGTCTCGCCGGGGACGCCCAGTGCGCTGTGGCGTATAGCGGTTCTCGTTAGTTTCCACCGATTGGCGGGCTGTGAAGCCCGCCCCACAAGCCCTGATCTGACACGAATCGGAAGTTACTTTCGAGAACCGGTATAATTGCAGTGACGTGTTGTTCCTGATCGACGCGAGCCGCACACTGGAAAGGTCCCGGGTGGGACGGGCATCTTGTTCGCTATTCCCTGATCAGGCGAGACGCCTGTCCCACTCGGGACGTCAGAGATACGCAACGGTATTTGAACCACCAGGCGACCAGCCGGGCACAGAGCCTGTCCTTTTCCGGGGCAGGCTCTTTTTCTATGCAGTGCGGTGGGTGCCGCGCACTTTGGCACATCAATGACGTGACCAGACATGTCTCCAGGCCGGGACTTGGGTCCCGGGCTCCTTTCAGACGTCCGGGGACCAAACCTGAGGCTCGTGCGCCCCGAAGGCGACAAACCGATCGGTGATATCTGCGGATCAAATTCCGTGTGCCAAGATGGTGACACAGTCTGATCTCATAATACCGGCGGGTTATCCAATGTTAATATGCACCGCCCTCCAGTGCGAGGGAAACCGCTCCGGCTGTCAGCACCGGGTCACCGCGAACCACGGAAATGCCGCGCCATTTCCGAGACACGCACGCGCATATAGAACTACCATTTTCAGGGCACCCAGCATATAATCGACGCTGGAGGTCGATGTGTCCAGATCCGACAGACCAGATCCGCCGATCATGCAAGCCGAATCCAGCGGCCCGAGGACCATCCGGATCAGTGCCAAAGCCGTTCGCCTGGACATCAGGGGGAAAATGAGCGACGCGGCGCTCATGGAGAAATACGGCATCTCCGCCAAGAACCTCGAACGAATCAAGCGCACGTTGGTGGCCAACCGACTCTTGACCGAAGAAGAAGTGAGCAATCAGGGCGGTCCGGCTGCGCCTACGGGGAAAAGGGTGCAGGCCAATCAGTTCGTCGCGGACTTCAGAAAATTCCCGGACGACTTCTTCCTGATGAAGAAGTATTCGCTCAATCCGCGACAACTTCAGAAGGTCTATGACTCGCTGCTGGATAAGAACCTGATCTCGGAATTCGAGTTCCATTGCCGTGTGGGACAAGCCCCTGAATTGGAAGAACCCGGAACGTCACGGGTGCCGCCGGCCGCGTCGACAGTGGTGAGCCTCATCGAAAAGAACGTAGACGAAATCACGGATCGGTTCACCCGCGAGGACGATGACGGCCTTCCGCAGAGCTTCTACAAAGACCATTCAGGGATTACGCTCGGGAGGGCAACCAGAAAGGATAAGACTTCCGAACCAGGGCCTCGACCCTTGATACAGCTCTCAACGGTTGTGGAGGTGCTCACGGAAGCCTGTCCCAAGTGCGGCAAGCCGAAGGACTGCAAGTCTCCCCAATCGTGTCCGCACTGTGGAGTAGTGTACGCAAAATACAAGGGGCACCGGCGGTAGTGAGCCGCAGTCCCGTGTGAATACGGATTCTGGGGGAAGGGGCGTTCTAACTATACCGTTCGATTTTTTCTTTCTTCGAGAAGAATTCTCGAACCCGACAGCTCCAGGAGAGCGCGACGTGTCTTCTCTGGGATGCGGAGGACCAATTCGTCCCGCCATCGGTCTGCATGCGGACCGAGAAAGGAGGACGCGATTATTGGCTACGGCTCCCAGCCGTTTGGTGGTGGCCGCGTGCGCTCACGGATTTGGACCCGAAAGGACGGGCTCTCGCAAAGCACGCCGCGAACGCAGGAATTCTCTTTCGCTCTGCGGTCTTTGCCGGAGAACATCTTGTGAGATCTTCAGGGTTCACCCGGTGGAAGTGCTGAAGGATGTGCGACCGCATGTGTCAATAGGAGCACTCGGATGGGACGTCAATTGTTGTCGGTGACGCTGAGCGAGTCAGAGGTTCATGAATAGGAGCCCGGCTCGGCAACAACGGAGGAGATTCCGATGGCTCTGTGGCCGGTGAGGGTATTGCTGATCGCTCTGTTGTGCGCCGGGGTATCCGGGTGCTCAGCGCTATTCCCGGTCACCAAGCCCTCAGAACAGAGTGACAAGGAGCGCCGCGTCAAGGAGGAGGAACTTTCAAAGGATCGCTCAACCGGAGGCGACGCAGTGGGGAGTCCCGCAGGCCCGCCAGTGACCTCCGGTCCTCTCGTTCCGGACATCCCCCTGGAAAAAAGAGCCCCCAGGCGTCTCCAGTGGCCCAAGAAGAAAACCGAGCCCACCTCCAAGCCCTCCGATCGATGATAGACCGGTTCTTGCACGTAATTTCCGATTCCGGGGTGACCCGATACGGGGGAGTAGGGTATCCTGCCCGCGCATTGGCATACACTAATGGAACCGCTCTCTGGAGGGACGCAATCCTCATGGAAGTGCGATTCCGAGCGATTCTGCCTTGAGGGAGCGCGAATAGCCGGACAAGCGATCCGGCGATTCACGCGGTGTGACAATTTGCGCTAGTTGGATGAGGCGGGAGCTGCCGACGCGGTGGGCTTCTTCGGGGCCGCTCCTTTGGGGTCTTGAAGCTTCTTCTTGATCTCCTGGTCCTGGAGGTAATTGATCTGGTTCTGGAGCTGTTTCTTGAACGAGGGATCTTCCTCGGATGCCAGAGCCTTGGCAAGCGTCTCCAACACCGGTTGGACGGTGCACGACCCCATCCGATGCAGAGCCCTCAACGCACCTTCCTTCACCGGGGTCTGCGGATCTTTCAACGTCTGCCCGACAGCTTCCATCACCGTCTGGGGGGGCGGGCAGAACCCTCCGAGCACATTGAGCACATCCATGCGAATCGCGATGTCGCTATCCTTGGTCAGAATCCTGATGAGCGCCGGGACAGCCGGTTCCCCCTTGTTCCCCATCATTCTGATCACGCTGAGTGCCAGCCTTCGGTTCCTCGTCTGCGCGTCGAAAAGGGAATCCATGAGCGGGTCTAGCATTTCCGGCAGTCTCCCAGGATAGCGATTCAGACACATCAGGGCCTCCAGCCGAGTCCTGGCCTGCTTGTCTTTCAACGCGTTCGCCAACAGCGGAAGAGCAACATCCCCTTTCCGGTCCAGACGCACCACGACCTCAACGAGCTTCGGACGCAGTCTGGGATCACATTTCGGGAAGAACTCCGCCAACCTGGGAAGGCTTTCATGGGCCTTGGGTCCGATCTTCTCGATCACACGAAGTGCGTTCACCATGAGAGGGTCCGTGTTCTTCTCGACCGCGGCCACAAGGCTTGGGACCACCTTCTCGGGGTTGGCTTGTCCCATCTTGATCAATGTGTGGTCAACGGAATCCGCCAGGGCTTCTCTCTTGCTCTCCAGTCCCAGAATCAAATCCGGAATGTGAGACTCCTCGGCTTTGCCCATTTCGCCAAGAGCCGCCGCGTAGTCGATACGGATCGCGGGTTCTTTGTCATCCTTGAAGGGAGCCAAGGCCTCAAGGACGTTCGGCTCCCCACTCCCCACCTTGGCCAAGGCAAGTACTGCCGCGCCTCGAACCTCCGGGCTTTGATCGCGCAGCATCTCCAGCAGGTGGGTCAGGGATTGGGCCTTCTGGGGCGGAAACGCGCCCAGTGAATCCACCACCGCCCGACGGACTTCCCATTCCGGGTCTTTCAGTACTGCGATGAGGTACGGAACCGCCCTCGAGTCTTTGCCTCAGCCACATCCCAGCTTGTCTGCTGCGGCCGCCCTCACATGCGCGTCCGGGTCCTTGAGCTGCGCCACGTATGTATCGAACTTGGATGCGGCCCAGGTCTGGCCTGCCCAGGCAATCAACCCAACACCAATCATTGCGGCCAGGACTGCCTTGCGTATCATTACCATCACCTCTTTCCGGAAATGACCTCTTTCTTCTTTTCCTTTAGGTAATCTGCGTCGAACTTGAGAATCGTCCTCTTGCCGAACAGACTGAAGCGCAACCACTCGCCCGCAAAATAGAGCAGCGCGACATCGTCGGACCGGATCTTCTCGAGGATGTCCTCGTCGATCACGAATTTCTTGAGAAAGCTGCTCTCGAAGATGAACTCCCGGAATCGATCGGGGTCGTACAGGGCCGTGAAGATCATGTCTTGCATGCGTGTGTCCGCGATCTTGCCTTCCCAGACCGCTTCCGCGTGCATGACGTCCTTGAGGTTGTGGTCGATGTCGTCGTAGAAGCTCAGGCCCTGGGATTGGCGCCATTGTTCCACGGTGACCGGCGACGACTCGTTGAGCCCCAGACAGGTGGTCCCGTCAACGATGAAGCGGTATTCGATCCCATCGTCAGTGTCAAGGGGATACATTCGGCACGAATAAGGCCTGGCTTCGTATACGGAGCATCCCTGATCGGTCACGAAGGGGCAGGGCTTGCCGGCCGCGTCGGTCATCTTCAGGACAACCGCGGGAATGCCGGTTTGTTCAGCCACAAGGCCGACGGTATATCTGTTGAGAAACTCGGTGGAGCTTATCCCCAAAGCCGTCCTGAGTCTGCCGATGTCCGCGGGATTGAGAAAGATAGTCACATCCCGGCAGCAGGAATTGAAGCAGCCGATTTCCTGGCCGCACTTGAAGTCGAAGGCGTCGTCCCAGGTCATCAGACGGTCGGACGATGTGCGTGGATCTTTGTGTCTCATCAGAAGTCCTTTCTTCTTATCCGGCAGTCAGCGACGGGGGATACGATAGCCCGATACGGTGTCGCGCGTCGGTTGTGGAGCCACGCTTACCCGTTAGACATCGTTCCCCGCGGATTGTTTCACTGCTCTTGCGGAATCTTGGTTGTTGATTTTTTCGAGGCTCTTCTTGGCCGTAGCATTATCCGGATCGATCTGAAGCACGTTCTCGAAAGCCTTCACAGCTCCCGGGATGTCGCCGAGGTGTTCCAGAGCCACTCCGCGCTGGTGATGAGCGCTGACGTAATCGGGTCGGACGTGCGCGGCCATGTCAAAATAGTGGAGTGCTCTCGAGTGATCCTGCTTCTTGATCAGGCAGATCTGGCCCATGTTATACCAGGCCTCCGCGTAGGCGGGGGCGAGTTCGACCGCACGCTCAAACTGTGCGAGCGCATCGTCTTCCCTATGAAGAAAGGTGTAAGCCACTCCGAGGTTGTAGGGAATCACCGGTTCCCGAGGATCGATCTCGGCGATCCTTTCGAGTCGATAGGCGGCCTCCACGAAGCGGTCTTCGTCGAGGTCCGTGGATGCCTTCTGGAGCTGCACCACTATCTGGAAGGCCTCGGGACGTTCCCGGCCTTCGCGAATCAGGCGTATGAGATCGAGCGCCTTGGTGACCTGGGCTTTCTGGTCCTCTGACGGCGCAAGGTCTACACATTGCTCGAACGCGTCCTCAGCTTTTTCGATTCTTCCCGCGCAGGCTCTTGCAACTCCGAGGAGAAGTGTGGTATCGTAGATACCCGACTCGGGAGATTCCTTCAGAGCCTTCTCATAGTATTCCGTGGCGTGCAGATATTGATCCAGTCCCTCGTAACACGCAGCGAGCGCGACGAGCACTTGATGTTTGCTCTTGGCCTCGGGGAGGGCCGATTTGAGCAGATCTATGGCTTCATCCCATCTTCTCTCCGACATGTGCTTGATGGCTTGAGTTATTTCTCCGGCAGCGTGGTCCTCGGATACCGCAGCCTGCGCGCCCTGTGAGAGGCAGCATTTTTTGTACTTGAGCCCGCTGCCGCAGGGGCAGGGATCGTTTCTTCCTACAGATTCCATGCAGATACTCCTCGCGACGATCAAGAGTAAAATAGTAACAGAAGCGGCGATTCCTGACAAGGAGATTGGAGAACGATCCCGCGGTGCGTCTCGTTCGGAAAAAATTCTTGACATCGTGTTGGGAATTTAGTTAAATTAAGCTCTCACCCTGGACCGTAGTACGGTCCGAGAGGGGTGTCCCCTACCTATCAGAATCGAGTTTTCTCAATATCCATCAGGGTGCGGAATGGACCTGTTATTTCTAGTCGTTCAAACCGATCAAGATATAGCCATAATGCCCCGGACCTCTACGGGATATTCGTCACCTCCCGGGGGCGAAGAAACGTGCTGAAGTCCTGTCCGATCCTTATCGAAGCACAATTTCCCCGGGACGGACTGCACGAAAGTGTAGAAAGGAGGACTTTTTCGCCACGGAATACCTCATACGCAGGCTTGCAGAAGCGTTGCGTGGCCCGAGACACCTAGATCAAATTAGGAGGTTAGTTCATGCCGAGTTATGTAATCATGGAGAAGTGCGATGGCTGCAAGGGTCAGGATAAGACCGCTTGTATGTACATCTGCCCCAACGACCTGATGTACCTCGACAAGGAGAAGATGAAAGCCTATAACAGGGCTCCGGAAATGTGCTGGGAATGCTACAACTGTGTGAAAATCTGCCCCCAGCAGGCAGTGGACGTGCGCGGTTATGCGGACTTCGTGCCCCTGGGTGCATCGGTTGTTCCTCTGCGGGGGTCCGAGGACATCATGTGGACAGTGAAGTTCCGGAACGGAATGGTGAAAAGGTTCAAGTTCCCCATCCGGACCACCCCTGAAGGCTCCGCCAAGCCCGACGGCGGCTACGGAGAGGTAACGACCGACCTGGCGAGCCAGTGCCTGTACAACGAACCGACCGCACTGAGGCTCGACGCTCTGCCCACCATCAAGAAGTAGTTACCTTACAGGAGGTAGAAAAATATGGCGAATTTCGAAACCGTCGAAGTCACCACTGACATTCTGTTGTGCGGCGGTGGTATGGCTGCATGTGGGGCTGCGGTTGAAGCCAGCTACTGGGCGAACAAGAACGGCCTGAAGGTCACCCTGGTCGACAAAGCGGCCATGGATCGTTCCGGCGCGGTAGCCATGGGTCTTTCGGCAATCAACCAGTACGTCGACATCAACAGCGGCAACAACACCTGCGAAGACTATGTCCGCTACGTCCGCGGCGACCTCATGGGCATCACCCGTGAAGACCTTGTCTACGACATCGCCCGTCACGTGGACTCCACCGTGCACCTGTTCGAGAAATGGGGCCTTCCGATCTGGACTGATGCAGACGGTAAGTATGTGCATGAAGGCCGCTGGCAGCTCATGATCAACGGCGAGTCCTACAAGGTCATCGTGGCCGAAGCCGCCAAGAACGCCCTCACCCAGCAGGGCGGTGAGTACTTCGAGCGCGTGTTCATCACCAACCCCATCATGGACGGTGATCGCATCGCCGGCGCGGTGGGCTTCAGCACCCGTGAGAACAAGTTCTACATCTTCAAGGCTAAGGCGGTCCTGGCCGCCATGGGCGGCGCGGTTCACGTGTTCAAGCCGAGAAGCACCGGTGAAGGTCTCGGCCGTGCATGGTATCCGCCCTGGAACTCCGGCTCCAGCCTGTACTTCACCCTGGTCGCCGGCGCGGAGCAGACCTGCCAGGAAGTCCGTTTCATCCCCGTCCGCTTCAAGGATGGATACGGCCCTGTCGGCGCATGGTTCCTCCTGTTCAAATCCCGTGCGACCAACGCGTTCGGCGGCGAGTACATGGTCGAACGCAAGGACGAACTGGCGAAATGGGGTTCCTATGGCTCAGTGAAGCCGATCCCCGCCAACCTGCGTAACTACCTCGGCATGCTCGACGAGTTCGAAGGCAAAGGCCCCATCTACATGAGGACCGAAGAAGCCATCGCGAACATCGCCGCGAAGTACAAAGACGACCCCAAAGAGTACAAGAAGAAGATGAAGGAACTCGAGGCTGAAGCCTGGGAAGACTTCCTCGACATGACCATCGCCCAGGCGATCCTCTGGGCCGGCACGAACGTCGAGCCCGAAGTGAAGCCTTCCGAGATCGCGGCTGCCGAGCCATACTTCATCGGTTCCCACTCCGGCGCGTCCGGCGCATGGGTCAGCGGTCCCAAAGACCTGGCTCCGAAGGAATACTTCTGGGGCTATGAGTACATGTCAACCGTGAAGGGTCTGTTCTGTGCGGGTGACGCGTCCGGCGCATCCAGCCACAAGTTTTCCTCGGGTTCACACGCCGAGGGTCGTGCGGCCGGCAAGGCGCTCGTGCGCTTCGTGCTCGAGAACAACACCCAGCCGAACGTTGACGCGAAGCAGGTTGAGGAGCTGCGGGTCAAGACTCTGAAGCCTCTGGACCTGTTCGACCAGTTCGGATCCAAGACCAGCGATCCCGACATCTATCCCGAGTACATCAAGCCCAAGATGTTCATGTTCCGTCTGCAGAAGATCATGGACGAGTACGTGGCCGGCGTGACCTCGGGCTTCAAAACCAACGGGCCCAAACTAGATCGCGCCCTTGAGCTGCTGACCTGGCTCAAGGAAGACTCGGAGAAGCTGGCGGCCCAAGACCTGCATGAGCTGATGAGATGCCATGAGAACATTCAGAGAATGTATCAGGCAGAAGCCCATGCACGCACCATCCAGTTCCGTGAGGAGACCCGCTGGCCGGGATACTACTTCCGGAATGACTTCCCCACGCTCGACGAGTCGAACTGGAAGTGCTTCGTGAACATCTCCTTCAAGAACGGCGAATGGTCTTGCAAGAAGGTGCCCATCATTTCGATCGTTGACTAACATCGAAACCTGACCAAACGAAACTCCGGGTGTCCAAATTGTGCGGTGCCCGGAGTTTCTTCACTGTAGCCAAGTGGGTTGAGGGGCCGATCCTGACCCCCGACCCTGTCTCAGGGAGGAAGCATGGCTGGAGAGAAGACCATATTGGTCGTGGGGGGTGGTATTGCCGGTATCACCGCGGCACTCGAGGCGGCTGAGGCGGGGAGCAAAGTAATTCTGGTAGAGAAACTACCCTACCTGGGAGGTCGTGTAGCGCGACTCCACAAGTACTTCCCCAAGCTCTGCCCTCCCACGTGCGGCCTGGAGATCAACTTCAAGCGGATCAGGAACAACCCGGATCTTACCGTCTACACCCTAGCGGAAGTGGAAACCATCACGGGCGGTCCAGGTGCCTACACGGCAACGATCAAGGTAAACCCGCGACACGTCCTCGACCACGCAGCCACCAGCAAATGCGTGGAAGACTGCCCGGCAGAGATCCCCAACGACTTCAATTACAACATGGACAAGTGCAAGGCGGTTCGTCTCCCCTATGAGATGGCGTACCCCATGGCCCTGGTCGCGGACGCACAGGCACTCGGCAAAGCCAAGGCCAATCCCGCGTTCAGCGCGTTCGTGGAGGCCTGCGCGGGGAAAGGGATCACCATAGACCTCGAGGCGAAACCGGAGTCCTTTCAGGTGACGGTCAACTCGGTGGTCTGGGCCACAGGCTGGAAGCCCTACGACGCGACCAAGTTGGAGACACTCGGGTTCGGTAAGTGCGCCAACGTGATCACCAACGTCATGATGGAGCGACTCGCCGCGTCAAACGGCCCGACCTGTGGAGCCATCGTGCGCCCATCGGACGGCAAGCCGGTGAACAACGTCGCGTTCGTGCAATGCGCAGGGTCCAGGGATCGGAACCACCTGCCGTACTGTTCGTCGATCTGCTGCCTAGCCTCGCTCAAACATGCCACGTACCTGAGGGATTACAACCCCGACGCGCAAGCAACGATCTTCTACATAGACCTCAGGGCGTACGGCCGATTCGAATTCTTCTTCGATAAGGTCAAAGCAGACGACCGGGTATCTCTGGTCAAGGGCAAGATCGTCAATATCACCGAAGATCCCACGACCAAGGACGTGATCGTGGAAGGTGAAGACATCCTCACAGGCAGCAGAATCCGCAGCACCTTCGACATGGCCGTGCTGGCGACGGGTATGGAACCCACCACCAGGACGGAACAAGTCCCGGCTCAGGGAGTAAGCTACGACGAATTCGGATTTCTGGTGTCCGACAATGGGATTCACCCGGCAGGAGTCTCCAGGCGGCCCATGGATGTGGGGACGTGCATGCAGGATGCCACGGGCGCCGCTTTGAAAGCCCTTCAGGACACGGTGGGGAGGTAAGTCCATGGACCACAAACTAGGCGTATATATCGACACAGGTCACGGAATCGGTCAGGCACTGGATGTTGAGGCCCTCATGACGGTGGTCAAGAAGGAGATGAAGGTCCCCCTGTGCCGCGCGGACTCGTACTGGGATGAACCGGAGAAGCTCGCGATCATACGCAATGACATCAAGAACGAAGAGCTCACTGCGGTAGTGATTGCGGGTCCGTCTTCTCGGGTATACCAGGACGTGTTCCGCTTCGAGGGGATCATCACGGAGCGGGTGAACCTGCGTGAACAGGTGATCTGGTGCCAGCCTGCGAACCACGAAGATACCCAAATGCTCGCGGAAGACTATCTTCGCATGGGTATCACCAAGACGAAGAAATATGAAGACAGAGCCCCCTTCATGGAGGAGACCGATAAGTCGATCCTCGTCATCGGAGGCGGAATCAGCGGCATGACCGCGGCCTTTGAGGCCTCCAAGGCAGGGTACCAGATATACCTGGTCGAAAAGGCCCCGGAACTCGGAGGCTGGACCGGCAAATTCTCGAAGGTCTTCACCGGAAAACCCCCGTACGACCAGATAGTGGACTCCCCTGCAAAGGAGAAGATCGCCGCGGTCAATGGCGCGGCCAATATTAAGGTCTTCACGGGATCGAGAGTGTACGCTATCTCGGGTGCGCCGGGCATGTTTGACGTGATCATCCGACCGGAAGGCGAGTGGACCACACCCATGAATGAGGCCCAGCAGCATTGGCTGGGCAAGAAACTCGCGCAAAACGCGATGGAGGCCCAGGGTATCGATGTCAAGGAAGAAGACCGGGCAGGGCAGCCTCCGAAGATAGACACGGAAACCCTCGACTTCCCCTACGAGAAGATACGAGTCGGTTCGGTGATTATCGCCGCGGGCTGGAAGGCGGAAGACCCCGGGAAATACGAGAACCTGGGCTACGGCAAGTACCCGGATGTGATCACCAATGTGCAGTTGGAGGAGATGGTTGCAGCCGGCAAGATAGCCAGGCCGTCAGACGGGAAGCCAGTCAATTCGGTCGCGTTCATCGACGCGGTGCAGTCGGACTCGGCAAATCCGTTCCTGTACTCGTCTACGGTGGCGTGCATGGTCGCGCTGAAGCAGGCCCAATACCTGCGCAAGTCCAACGCACAGGGGAAGGCCTATCTTTTCTACGAGAACATGCGCACCCCCGGCCAGTACGAGAAATACTACCAAACCCTGCAGGATGATCCCGGCATCTTCCTCTCCAAGGGGACGGTCAAAGGGGTATCCAACGGTTCCGCGGGCCTCGGGGTCGAGGTGAAAGACACACTTCTGGGTGAAGAGATCAAGGTCAACGTGGATCTGGTGGTGCTTTCCACGGGAATGGTCCCGGTGCTTAACGACGAGTCGGTCGTCAACCTGACGTACCGGCAAGGCCCGTTCCTTCCCCAGAATCCGTATGGCCAGTATGATTCCCACTTCATCTGCTTCCCGTACGAGACCCAACGCACCGGCATCTTCGCGGCAGGATGTGCCCGTCAGCCGCAGGACATACAAGGATGCGAACTCGACGCCACCGGCGCGGCCCTTAAGGCGATCCAGTGCGTGGAGCTCGTGGCCCAGGGGAAGGCGGTTCACCCAAGAGCGGGAGACCAGTCCTATCCTGAGCTCTTCATCACCCGCTGCACGCAGTGCAAGAGGTGCACCGAAGAGTGCCCCTTCGGCATGTACGACGAAAAACCGGACGGCACGCCGCTCCCGAACCCGACCCGATGCCGGAGATGTGCAATCTGTATGGGATCGTGCCCTGAGCGCATCATCTCGTTCCGGGATCACCACGTGGACATGATCGGGTCCATGGTCAAGTCGGTCAACGTCCCTGACGCGGAAGACGAGAAACCGCGGGTGATCGTGTTCATCTGCGAAAACGACGCGTTCCCCTCGATCGATATGGCAGGGATCAACAGGATGCAGTATAGCCCCTTTGTGCGGTTCATCCCGCTCCGATGCCTGGGGAACATCAACATGGTCTGGATCGCTGACTCGCTCTCGAAGGGGATCGACGGGGTCATGCTCATCGGATGCAAATACGGTGATGACTACCAATGTCACTTCGTCAAGGGGAGCGAACTGGCCACTTACAGGATGAGCAAGATATCGGAAACCCTGCAGCGGCTGGCTCTTGAGCCTGAACGGATCGAGGTCCATCAGCTCACCCTGAACGAGTACCATAAGGTGCCGGAGCTCATCAACAAGTTCATTGAAACCCTATCCGGATTCGAGCCGAACCCGTACAAAGGCTGGTAAGGAGAAGACCCATGGCAAACCAAGTCGTCGTCGAACCGGATCTGCAGTTCACCCAAGACCTGATTGCAGCCGGAGCCGGCGATCTCAAGAAATGCTTTCAATGTGCGACCTGTTCGGTGGCCTGTCGGATTGCTCCTGACAACAATCCGTACCCCAGGAAGGAGATGATCTGGGCACAGTGGGGACTCAAAGACCGCCTGATGGGGGATCCGGACGTGTGGCTGTGCCATCAGTGCAACGACTGCTCCACCCAGTGCCCTCGAGGGGCGTACCCGGGAGAAGTGCTCAAGGCCGCACGGAAGATGCACATCCAGGAAAGCGCGTGGCCATCCTTCCTCGGTAAGCTGGTGGGAGAGCCGGCCCTGTTCGTATTGGCGATCGGCATTCCCGTGGTGTTGGTTCTTCTGCTGTTGTTCGGCCTCAACAACGGACTGCGTTTTCCCGCTCCCAAACCGGGGGAATACCTGGTGCATTACGGTGAGTTCATCAAGTATCTGCACATACAGATCTTTTTCACCGCGGCACTGGCGTTCGGAGTGATCTCACTGCTCATCAGCCTGAAGAACTACTGGAACAAGCTCGATGCGGCCAATCCCGCGCTTGCAGGAGGGCCTCGAAAAGGGTTTGTCCCGAGCCTGATCGAGACGCTGGCAGATATCCTCCCCCACACCACGTTCAAGGACTGCGAGGCGAACAACATCCGGTACAGCGCCCATCTGCTCACCTTCTGGGGCATGATCGGTCTTGCGATCACCACCGCGATAGTGGCCGGGATTGTGGACATCCCCCACTACATACTGCGTGGCCCGGAGGGAATCCCTCCGTCCAGAAGCGGCCCCGGGGCCATTCCCATCAAGCTGCTCGGGAACGTCTCCGCAGTGGCATTCCTGATCGGTATGGTGATCATGATCGTGCGCAGGTTCACCAACCCGGAGCAGGCGGGAAAGAGCGCGTACTTTGATTGGTTCTTCCTGTTTGTGATCTTCGGCGCAGGTGTGACCGGAATGGCAACGGAGTTAGTACGCTTCGGAGGTGCAATCTCCGGGGCATACGTGCTCTACATGATACATCTGATGTTCGTACTGTCCTTGTTTCTGTACCTGCCGTTTTCCAAGTTCGCTCATATCGGTTACCGAACCGTGGCGATCGCGTGGGGGAAATCGGTGGGTCGTAACATGACTCTGCCCGCGAAACCCAACTACGTTCCCGCACCGAAAGCGGATACGGCCGGGGAAGCAGGCTAGTACCACGTCGCCTTCCGAAAGGTAAGACTCGCGGGGGGGGGCGACA
>JBFMAA010000007.1:0-31986 GCA_040755955.1 Thermodesulfobacteriota bacterium | reverse complement strand
AAACCCTTTTAGCAAAAGGGTTTCCCCCGGACCCCTTTCCGAAAACTCTTAGAACATCGATTGGTTCTGACCGTCCAGACGGGGCTTCTGAAGTCGGGGCGCGCTTTCTACCATCCCACAGCCTGCCCCCACCACCTGGTCAAACAAGCTCCCACTCAGGGAAATGTGAGCCCCTTTTCCCCTAACCGTTCAGGAAAGATCCGTCATACGCCGCGAACAGGAACCGCGTAACTGTTGGGGCGGGTACGTCTTTCGCCGCGACGACAAACCACAAAAGCACCAAAACACACAGAAATCAAAAGGAAGTCTTGTTTGTGTCTTTGTGGTGAATCCTTTCTCTTTGCGGTTTTCCCCGAACCTCGCGTGAACGATTACCTTCTCAATCGATTGCCGCTGATGGTATACTCAGCCCCACCGAGCCAGTCGCGCCTGGGGGCCCCATGTCCGACGTTGCCAATCCCTACGATCGGTTCTTCAAAGAGGCCTTTTCCCGACCTGAAGTGGCGGAGGATTTTCTCCTGCACGTGCTCCCACGTCAGATCTCAAGCCTGGTGTGCCCGGGGACCTTTCGATTGCGCAAGGATTCGTTTGTGGACACGCACATGTCGGAGTACTTTTCGGATTTGCTCTACCAGGTGGATTTCAAGGGGGACGCCCAGGGCTTCCTCTATACCCTGTTTGAGCACAAGAGCTATCCGGCCCCGGACGTAGCGCTCCAGCTCTTGCGCTACATGACGCGGATTCTCGCGTATGCCGCCAAAGAGACAGGTATTCCCTTGCCGCCGGTATTCCCGGTCGTAGTGTATCACGGGGCCGAGAAATGGAGCATCCCTCTCGACTTCGCTGCCCTGTACCAAGGTCCTGCGTCTCTGAGATCGCGCCTCTTGGACTTTTCCTACTGCCTCGCCGACCTCTCGACGTATACCGACGCGCAGCTCAAGGCCGCGGGCGCGGCCGCCCTTGCCGCGCTCCTTCTCAAACACATCCACAGCGACGACTTGGCGGAAAGACTCGTCGACATTTTTCGGCTGCTTCTGCAAATGGATCGACAGACCGCGCTGGAGTCTCTGGAGTCGGTACTGCGATATCTGGGAGCAGCGACAGACCGCGTCACGAGGGAAGATTGCCGGGAAGCGATGAGGGAGGCTCTCACGGAAACAGGAGAATTGCACATGGACGAGTATAGACTGATCGATGGACTCATTGAGGATCACCTTGAAAGAAACCGACCCAAGTGGATGCTGGAAGCCATGGAGGAAGGCAGGGCTGAAGCCATGGAGGAAGGCAGGGCTGAAGCCATGGAGGAAGGCAGGGCTGAAGGCAAGAAGGAAGGCATGGCAACGCTCACGATTCGCCAGCTCACGCGGAAGTTCGGCGGGCTGGACCATGTCTTGGAAGAGCGTGTGCGGCAGTTGCCGCTCGACGAACTTGTCCTGCTGGGCGAAGAGCTGCTTGATCTGCCGGACGAACCTGCCTTAATTGAATGGCTCGACAAGCGGCGGACGGCACATTAGGGACGTAAACTCAACGCTCTCAACGTGGTTCGCGTCCCGATTCGGAGGAAGCCCGGTTCACTGGGCGGAGCAGGCACCGGGGTTCGGGAAGCGTCCCTGCAGACCGTGCGTGACCCAAAACCGACAGGCAGGCTGCCTGTCCCGTCCGACAGGTGCATGTGGTGCGCCCAGTCCGGGGGGCTTGTTCTATAACAGCCCACACGTGCTCCTCCGGAGTTGATTGGGAGACATCATTGCGGGGTAATCGTTCATGGGTATCCGTTCTGGGCCCCGAAGGCAAACCACAAGGCACCAAGACACAAAGAAGTCAAAGAACAATTCACAGGCCGGTATTCTTATTGATAGCGTTCAATTTCTTCTTGAGTCGAGAAGAAATCTTCAGCTCAGCGGCTGCCGGAGTGCGCAAAATGCCTTTCTTCGTTTGCGTAGAACCAACTCGCCCCGCCCTGGCTCCTCATGCGGACCGAGGAAGGTGCACGCGAATTTTTGGCTGCGGCTCCCAGCCGCTTCTTGTGAACAGGCTTTCTTGGGGTTTTTGTGGCTTAGTGGTTTATTCCTCTGCGAGCCGGCTGAACGTTTACCTTACGGGAACAACAGAATCATAGCCTTCCGATGTCACACGGTTGGCTCGATGCGTAGCACGTCGAAATGTTTCTCGTGGACCGGTTGCACACGGTTTTTCGATGATGTGGCATGCCCCTAGCAGGAAATGCGCTGTTCAAATCTATCCCACAGCAGCAAGGCCACTTCTTCCCCTACGTCATTCCAGTCCTGATTCATGTTTCCAAGATATGTGGCCAGATCATGCGTCCATTTGGATTTGTCCGAGTCCATGAAGTTCCGCAGAAAATCGCCGTACAGTCCCTCGAACATGTACGGTGTCACCCGTTCCAAGTCACGCACGATCCTGTCAGCCCTATGTGAAGCGCGCATCGGGACCTCCTCGGTGTCATGTGATCGCAAAAACCTTCATGCATAGAACGCGGCTGGGAGCCGCAACCAGAATTCGCGCCGCCTTGGTTGTTCCGCATGAAGACCCATGGCGGGGCGAGTTGGTTCCATGCAACCGAAGAAACGCTCGTTTCAGCTCCTGGACCTGCTGAACAGAAGGCCTCTTCTGTGGAAGAGAAGAAACTCAACCTCATGAGTAAAAGATGCTCAACCGGATTCCAAGATTCAAGAGGACCGCGGGAGTTCCGAGATCGCCCTCACGTACGATGACTCCTGAAGGACTCGGAATGTTCCCTGGACATGGAACAGAAGCGCAAATTCGGCCCTGGCATTCAATCGAGCCTCGCACTCATGCGCGCGGTCTGCATTCGGGCGATTTCGGTGGCCTCGTGGCGGCCTTCGAAAACTGCCAGGGAGATGCGTGATGATGCCGGGCCGCGCAAGGCGGGCCGCGACAGAAAGGTCGGCCATGTGAGCGCCTGTGACCAAGGGGTATGAACCGCAGGCAGTGGGGAGACCCCCCCAGTGACCCTCCACTACATGTAGTGGCGCTCATGTGTTTCCAAAAGGTGGTGCTGCGAAGCTGAGGCCGCGCACTTACCGCGCGGCACATCCTTGAAAGCCTTTACCACAGCCAACAGCGAAGAGCCACCCCGAAAAGGCTTCGGCCGCGCCCTTCGCGTGCATGAGACATCTGCCCTACTATATGTAGGGAAAGGCCCGATCACAGGTAAGCTGCCGTAACTCCCGCCTTTCTTGGCAAAGACCAGACAAAAGTGCGTTATTCCGGCTTTTTTTGTTTGCCATCTGCGCGACGCTTATGGTAACCTCAGCCATACCGAAGTGTCCGACAGCATGTGATACAAAATTATACATTCCGGCCTGTTAGCCGAAATGGATGCCCTATTGCGGGGTCGATTGCTCAGCGTACGAAGGCCCCGTGTGCGAGGAACAAAGGAGTGATCCCTCGATATACGCGCGAGAAAATGGCCGAAATCTGGAAGCCCACAAATCGCTACCAGAAATGGCTCGATATAGAACTTGCGGTGTGTGAAGCATGGACCGCACGGGGACTTGTCCCCCCGGAAGCCATGGAGCAGATCAGAAGCCGAGCACGCTTCGACCCGGACCGAATCGACGAGATAGAAAAGGTCACCCGCCACGACGTCATCGCGTTCACGACCAGTGTTGCGGAATTCGTGGGTGAGGCCTCCCGCTTCATCCACAGGGGGCTCACCTCGTATGACGTGGTGGATACCGCGTTGTCGCTACTGCTCAAAGACGCCGGCCTGCTGATCAGGCAGGGGCTCCTGGACCTGTTGGAGGCACTCAAGGCCAGAGCAGAGGAACACAAGCACACCCCAATGGTCGGGAGATCACACGGCATCCACGCGGAACCGATCACGTTCGGTCTCAAACTCGCCATCTACTACGATGAGATGAAGCGCCATCTCACACGATGGGACGCGGCTGTGGCAGGCGTGTGCGTGGGGAAAATCTCCGGCGCGGTGGGCACGTACGCGCACCTTGACCCGCAGATGGAAGAGGAAATACTCACAAGACTCGGTCTTGCCCCAGCCCCGGCCTCGAACCAGATCATCCAGCGAGACCGGCACGCGGCGTATTTTTGCGCGCTGGCCCTCATCGCGTCGAGCGTGGAGAAGATCGCGGTGGAGATCCGCCACCTGCAACGCTCCGAAGTGCGCGAAGTAGAAGAATTCTTCCATGCGGGACAAAAGGGGTCGTCCGCGATGCCCCACAAGAGGAATCCGGTGCTTACCGAGAACCTGAGCGGACTTGCAAGGGTGGTCCGCGGGCACGCGCTTGCAGCAATGGAAAACGTGCCCCTGTGGCATGAGCGAGACATCTCCCATTCCTCTGTGGAGCGGATTATCGGACCCGATGCGACCATCCTGACGGACTTCATGCTCGACAGGCTGACGAGCGTGGTCCGCCATATGACGGTGTACAAGGATCGGATGCAGGAAAACCTCAAACAGACCAAGGGGTTGATCTTTTCCGAATCAATTCTGCTCAAGCTGGTTGACAAGGGCCTGACCCGAGAACAAGCCTATGCCCTTGTCCAGCGCAACGCGATGAAAGCGTGGTCCGAGCACGTGGAGTTCGAGGGGTTGCTTCTCGCCGACGCGGACGTACGAGCCCATCTGAGCGCCGCGGAGATCAGCGAGTCGTTCGACGTGGGGAAGAGCCTGCGGTGGGTGGACGCCACATATGACAGGGTTTTTCGGTAACAGTTTAGCGCCGTTGTGGGCAAAACATCAAGTAAAATGTCTTGACTTTCCTCTCAACTGGTTGTAAAGAAAGAATATGTTGCGGACTAAACGGAGCACATATCTCCCTCTCTCGGTGCGCGCAGGTGCGTACGGGCTTGTCCTGGTCTTGGCGGTCGCGTCCGTCGCCACCGGCACCTCGGCCCAAAAGGAACAGCACCCTGCGGCACTCATGAACTGGATGGTTGATGGGACCTTCCATGCCCTCGTCGTAGACAAGTCCAAGCAACAGCTCCAAGTCTGGAGGACAAAGGACGGAGAGCCGAGTCTCGTCGAGACGTACCGCTGTTCCACCGGTGAAAAGACGGGCGACAAGTGGGTGAGGGGGGATATGAAGACTCCCGAGGGGGTCTACTTCTTCTGCTCGGTCATTGACGGCGAGAGACTCCCCACCAAGTACGGCCTCTGGGCGTTCACCACGGACTACCCGAATTTCGTGGACAGGCGCCACGGGAAGAACGGTGACGGCATCTGGCTCCACGGAAGAGACAAGCCGCTGGGACCCAGGCCGGATTCCAACGGTTGCATTGCCATGGAGAATGAGGACCTTGCCAAGGTGTCCCGATTCATTCGCTTGCAAGGGACCCCTCTGATCATCCTTCCACACGTCACGTTCGCGACCAAGGCAGAAATCATCGAACAGGAAAGGGAAATCCGGGGGTTCATCGAGTCCTGGCGTCAGTCTTGGGAATCCAAAGATGTTGACCGGTTCATGAATCACTATTCCCCGGATTTTCAAAGCGGCTGGCTCGACTTCGCGGGTTGGGCCGACAAGAAACGGCGGCTCGCCAAGCGTTATTCCAAGATTGACGTGAAGCTGGGCAACGTGTACCTGTACCGCCAGGACGGACTCATTACCGCGATTTGCACGCAGAGTTACAAATCCGACGCGTACCGCAACACCG
This sequence comes from Thermodesulfobacteriota bacterium, assembly GCA_040755955.1. Taxonomy (GTDB): domain Bacteria; phylum Desulfobacterota; class Desulfomonilia; order Desulfomonilales; family Desulfomonilaceae; genus JBFMAA01. Next base: position 26,325 of record JBFMAA010000007.1, on the reverse strand, counting down.
GGATCAAGATGCTGTTCATCAGACGTGAGGGACGTTGCCGAATCTACGCGGAGGACTACCATCAGATCGTGGACGAACCCTTTCCTGTGGCCACGCTGCTGGCACGGGCGGGGGTGGAACCCGTCCCAAGCACGGACACGAACGCAGACCCTGATCTGCGCATCCAACTCGTGTCCACAGACGAGTCGGAGAACAGGACGACCCACACGGACGTGGAAAGGCCAACACCATCGGCTCCTGCCAGGGCCGTGGTGCTGGAGCGCTCCGAGCACCCGGAAGAGAGCCCGCAGGCTCCGGACCTCGCGGTGAAACAATTCTTGCCCCGGCCTGCTGAGCACACGCGACTCATGGTGGCCTGTGCGCTCGCAGGGGATACAGGCGACAGATTGCAGCTTACACCACGCACCCGGCCGCCTCTTGTCATCGAGGAACCATCGGTGATTCGGGTCGCTGCCCACCGACGCGCCGAGATCGAGCAGGAGACCTCGCGGATCTCGCAGAACCCAGCTTCAAAGGAGGAAAGAGAACCAACACCTAAGACGGGACCGGACCTTGGTCAGAAGGCGTCAGCCCCGAAAGATCCCGCGCCGGACCCCGGGAACAAGGAACGCAAAGCAGTCCTGGAGCTGCTGCAGACCTGGAAGGCCGCGTGGGAGACAAAAAATGTTGACAAATTCATAAAACTGTATCATCCCGAATTTCGGTGTGCTAAAATGAATTATGGAAAATTCTTCGAATCGAAGAAACACTTCTTCTCCAAGTACGGGGTAATACGGATAGAACTCGACCAAGTGGATATCAGGAAGGTTGACGGCAGGCTGACCGTGAAGTTCCTCCAGACCTTCCAGGGAGATGAGTACAGTGACAAAGGTTGGAAAAGCATGGTCCTGGCTGGCAGCAAGACTAAAGGTCTCCGGATTGTTTCGGAGAAATGGGCCCCCCTTTAGGACGACCCTGTCTACTCCAGCCCCCCAGGCGCGCAAGCGACCGAATTACTCAATTGTAATCATTAATCATTCCGGAGGCTCGCGCCAGATCGAAGTCACCCCGGCCCGGGTCAGGATAGCTGCAGCGCTTGTCGCTGGCCTTGTGTTGGCCTCAGGGTCTGTGGGTGTCTTGGCGGGCAGCCGTCTATTCAGCGACCGCCCCCCCGGATCCGACACCTCCGCGCTCACGGAGAAAGTGCGCACCCTGGAAGAAGAGATCAAGGTCAAGGACGAGGCACTGGCCGCGGCGAGAGAGCGTCACGCGAAGGAACGGGCGACCCTCCCCACGATGGTTTCAGTGCCGCGTTATAAGGATTCCCCGGGAGGAGGGCCGTCGATCCCTGAACAGCCTGCGATAGCGCCGGACCCGGAGTTCAGCGAACCCGCGCGGAGACAACCCACAGAAAAGCGCCCTGCTCGTCGACCGGATGCATCCGCAAGCTCCAGGGTGTCGGCCCAACCGCCCGATGCCTTGCATCCCGACCAGCGGGGTTCGGACGCCGCCCGCCAGGCACGAATGAGATTCAAAGCGGAAGATCTTACCGTAACTGAAGAGACCCCCAACAAAGGGGATCTGAGCTTCCGACTCGTGACGGACATGCCGGAGATAGCGTTTGCCGGGTATCTGTTCGTCTATGTTGAGACGCAGGACAAAAAAGGCGGGGATCAGATAGTAATGTTTCCGGAAAAGGTGCCCCGCATCCCCGGGGACCTGTTCCCCCGCGATTACCGAGACGGAATAGGCGTTCTCTTCAAGAAGAGCCGCCCCTTCGCCTTCGCGTACGAAGACAGAAGGCGTGGTGCCTCGCTATCGCGAGTCACGATATTGCTGTACAACGAGGACGGAGACATCGTCTTTCAGGCCCCCTTCGATCGATCCGAGCTGAAGGTGGGGAAGACGAAAGACAAGAGTCCCAAGGCCCGGGGTTCGCACCAGAAACCCCCGAGAACTCCTCTGTAGACGCAACCTGAGCAGTGGTCTCACGAGTTGCTGGAGTCATCGTCCCTGAAAGTCATTCGCAACGGATTCCAAGGCCGATCCCGTGGGATTGCGTGCTCCACACCGCGCAGTGCCTGCTGCGCGGCTATCCTTCAGGCCAGAGCCCTCCGTGGCACAAATACCGTGACGAGTGCTTCCACGACTGCTCCGGCAGCAACCGAACCCCGAAAGGTAGTGCCGTCGGCCGGCAGAGACACCAGCCGCCGCAAGGGCCTGCAACCGCGAGAGTCCCGGGTTCGGGATAGAACCTGCGCAATGGCCTACATGCTAATGACCAGCCTTCTCCTGCTGGCCGGCACATCCACCCCCGTTTTCTCCGAGCGTACCCACCAGGTCTTCTTCAAAGGCACGGATGCGGAACTCGACGTGTACACCATCAAGGGCGATATCCCAGGGCCCACTCTGCTCCTTCTAGGGGGAATCCAAGGCGATGAGCCCGGCGGATACCTCGCGGCAGACCTCTACGCGGACATCTCCCTGAAAAAGGGGACCATGATCGTAGTTCCCAGAGCCAACTTCGTCTCGATCGTCAAGAACAGCCGAGGCGTCCAGGGGGATATGAACCGGAAATTCGCCGAAGCGAGAGTGGGTGCTGACAGAGACGTGCGCGTCATCGAGATCATCAAGGGCCTCATGGCCAAGAGCAATTTCTTCCTGAATCTCCATGACGGCTCGGGCTATTTCTTCCCGACGTGGGAATCGCCTCTCCGGAACCCGATGCGGTACGGTCAATCGCTCATCGCAGACGCGGCAGAGTTCAGGACCAGTGCCGGAGAAGTGATCAAGCTGGAAGGGATCGCCAACAGGGTGCTCGAAAAGGTGAATGCGCAGATCCCGGACGAGAAGCACGTCTTCCACTTCAACAATCACCGGACTCTCGAGAAGAAAACTCGCCATCTGGAACAGAGGCTTTCAGCGACCTTTCATGCACTGACGAACGTGGGCATTCCGGCATTCGGGGTCGAAACGTCCAAGGAGATCGACGACTATCGGCTGCGCGTGCGGTACCAGACCATGGTCGTCAACGCGATCATGGAAGAGTGCGGTATCGAACCCGCTCATCCGAGAACCGATCTGGCAACCCCTGCGCTGAAGTACATCATCGTCTCGGTCAATGATGCGACTCCGTTTGTGGTGAGCCCCGCGGACATGATCAAGGCGCAAAAAGGCGATAGGCTAAGGGTAGTCCATATTGAATCCAACTACTCGCGGGGTCTCTCCGCGCTGGTGAAGGGGGTCGGCGGTCCGTTCAACGATCTCAATAATGAAGTGGCGATCACGAAAGACACGGTCATCGAGGTTCGCAAAGACCGATTCCTGCTCGCGAGGATTCCGGTGGAGATCTTCGGGAATCACTCGACCGTGGAAGCGGGAGTGCACTTTGAGCCGAAAGTCCATTATTTTCGGGTGCGGGTGAACGACAAGACCTATGCGGTTGAAGCCGGTGAAGAGCTCACCGTCATGAAAGGGGATACTCTCACCATACTCGACCCTCGCACGAACCTGGACTCGGAGCGGGAAAAGGAGATGAGGATAGACCTGCGTGGTTTTCAATCCTCGGGATCACCATACCCCGTGGAAGACAGGGGGCATGTGATCAATTCCGCGCGTGACCTCCAGCCCAAATACGGGACCCAACGCCCGGGTGCGATGGTGTACCCTCTCCAGGCGAAGTTGGACAAGAAGGTATTTGGCTGGTGCTCGGTTGCGGTGGCCGAGTCCCGGCTGGAATACCTGGTACTGAGGGGGGCCAGAGGCGGAACGTTTGTAGCCTATCCTGACGATACACTGGAAATACCACACAAGGACGTGGTCAGCATAGTGGACGTGAAGACAAACCTCCCTGCCGGCACGCCGCTGTACATCAACATGAGCGGCAGGACCGTGCGCTGGAGAGCACACGGTTCCGCGGGAATCGACGCAACCACGCTTCCTCAAAAGGAAATCCCTCTGGACGTGACTCGCGAGGACGGGACCATCGGAAGAATATGGGTGCGAAAGGGTGACCAATTGCGACTCAGCTCGCGTGGCCACGGTCAGCACCCCCCGTTGTCGCCCACCACGTTCGAGCAGCGGTGATAGCCTCCGCCCTCTCCGCACTTACTGGGGAAATGCAGTTTCTGGGGGAAGGGGCGTTGTCCTGATCACCTTCGATTTGTTCTTCTTCCGATAAGAAATCTGCAGTTCAGCACTTCTGGGAGAAAGCAACGTGCTTTGCTTCACTTGCGTGGAATCAGCTCGCCCCGCCGTGGGTCTCCATGCGGACCGAAGAAGGTGGACGCGGTTATTGACTACGGCTCCCAGCCGCCTTTTGCAAAACCACCATGACCGCACGCGGCCACAACCAAGCATGAAAATGCTACCCCACCGGCGTCGCGACGAGCCGGCCTTCTCCGCGGCGACCAGCGGGAGCCGCCATGCTCCAAGAGTTCCATGGGAACTCTTGAATTTGAGCTGGTCCTACGGTTCTTTATTGCGTCTTCTCATCAGCATCCGCGCTATGGCCAGGCCCACGGCAAAGAGGGGAGGGAGAATGCAAAACAGGATCAGCGTGCCCGCTCCGAGTCCCACGATTACAGATTTGACTACCGACCAGACGTCCATCTTGTCTTCCCCATGATTCCGGTAACGCGAGTGTAGCACGTTCTTAGCGGATCCACCACGGCGGCTATTTCCGAATTTGCCCGTCAAGGTGCCACCTCGAATCTGACCTGAGCATTCTGCCTGCCGGAGCGAAAGGGATTGGTACGGAAGACGCTCCCCACAAACAGTTGACATCGTTGTGCGCGGTGAACACGTTTACCTTCGGAGTGTTGGTGAAGGAAAGACATCTGTTGCTGAGGAAGGTCGATCTGTTCTCTCTTCGGCAAGATCTCCTCCATTCAGCAACCCCGAAGGAAGGAAGGTGCACGATGAAAGCGGGCATCTTGTTTACTGGTTCCGGACCGGTCGTGCTTCTGACCTCTTACGAGAGTTTCAGTGATTCTCGCCTCGTCGAGAAACTGGCCGGAAAGGGCATCAAGAAGTACCTCATCTACGAGATCCCGGTGGAGATGGCCAAACAGAAATACGGACACCACTTCAACGTCATCATGGGAGATCTGCATCAGCAAGACGAATTGCGGGTCCTCGACTCGGACGGTGGTCACGTTTTCAATCTCTTCTCGTTCAGAAACCTGGAATGCCCGATGGTCTACGAGGCTTGAGCCGAGACCGACCCCTTGCGAATCGGGATCACACGTCCACTGTCTCGCCGGCTTTGGCGAGTTGAATGCCCAGGGGAACCCTTCTACAGAAGAAGTCTCCCCTGGCCTGCCTCTGCTGAATCCCTTGACTTCTCCATTCTGCCCCCTATAATGATAAATAGAAGCTTTCCATTTTTGATGTGAGACTCCTGAAAAAGCAGGGGTCGTTGTGCGTGAGAGTATGGAGCGGGGCACCTGAGGGAGATCATTATGGTGTATACCGATGCCAAAGACTGGCAGGCTGCGCATGAGATTATCGAATGCAAAGCCCTCAAGGGTCGGTGGACCCTCCGCACGTGCCTGGAAATATCCAGAAGGGAGCGAAAAGCCCCCAGAAACGGAAAGGCCCAGATCGCGGGAGTGGCGGGAAGACTGCTTCCCTGCGCCAATTGTCCGATCTTGGCTGCTCTGGAAGACAAACCTGCCAACCGCCCATAGGAGGGCATCCTCAGCCCCAAGACAAAGTCAGGATAGGACGTATCGGATACTCCTCGCAGGACCGGATGAACCGCAACCGGTCCCCGAGGAGCAGGGGTCTCGACGGGCGTGCCCGCGACGGAGATATCCGTGCATGCGTCCGGCAGGTGATGAGGAGGAAGCGCATGATTTGGAGGGCCTTGACGGGGCCCATGCCCAAAACGGTCCTGATGATTGCAGCCGTGATGATCACCTTGGTGGGGTCCACTGTATTCTGTGAGGAGTCGGCCCAGGAAGCCGCCACGGCTCGGACACCGGCCCGAAGAGCCCTTTTTGTTGGCGTGCAGGACTATCACGCTCCCGAACTGAGCCTCATGGGCGTACGGGATGACGTGCGACTGCTCGCCGATGCCCTCATCGCACGGGGCGCTTTTGCATCAGAGGACCTCAAGGTCCTGCTCGATGGCCACGCCACCAGAAGTAACATACTCAAGACCTTCAAGGAATGGCTGATCGACGACACCAAGCCGGGGGACACGGTCTTCTTTCACTTCAACGGCCGCGACTGTCCGGTCTGGGACGAAAAGGCCGAAGACATAGATGCCGGCAGGCACGTGGCCCTGATCCCTTGCGACGGGATGAAGAAGGCGGACGCGGAAAGAAGGACGCTTCAAGGCAGGAGCGGGACGGCCTTCGTTCGTGACGCGATAGAAAACGTCATTCCGGATTACGAACTCGCGGAAATGCTCAGGCAACTCCGTGGCCGCACAGTGGTCCTGATTTGCGACACGTCGGATTTCGTCCGGCACGTGGAGGTCGAAGGCGGCGCACTGATCGCATTCAGTGCCGCGAAGAGGCATCACTTCCCGTACATCGTGGTGTTCCAATGTGCGCCCGAGGGGCATCACAGCGTGTTCACGTGGTATCTCCTCAAGGGGTTTGAAGGAAAGGCCGATCTGAACCAGGACGGCTCGATCACGTTCAGTGAGCTGGCACGGTTCATGGAAGAGGGGATCGTGTCAGGAGGCTATCAGCAGACCCCCCAACATCTGTTCATACCCGAATCGGCAGGGGAGAAGACGTTTTTCACCACAGCTCCGCGTGAACGCGTACCCCGCGCTGAGGCGGAACAGGTTCAGTAGTCACGGTAGAGCAGCGATCTGGGACCCAGCTTTCTCGGCGAATCCGGGTCAAAGTTTCGGCCTCGATACAGGAATATTTTTCGTATGGGCTCGCCGTGGTACATCACCTCAAAGGATCGTAGTTCCTGAACGCTGCTGAAATTCTCGTACACGGTGGTTTTGACCGCGGATGTAGGTTCCAACGGAGTGGCCGACACAAAAAGAATGTCCCGACCCTTGAGGTTGTCAAAAGAGGGCTCCACCACATCGAACTGAGCCGGTCTTTTCCACGGCGCTAAATACCGCACCCCAGGTTGACCCGGAACGTTGAACCAGAGAAGCGCACACATCTGATAGCTGTCTGCTGCGATGACGTCTCCCTTTCGTCTCGCGTGGCCCACGTGTCTGCCGAGTTCGTCCCATCCGCGCGTTTCCCAGACAATGCGGTCCGCCTTCCCGAGGCGGGCCTCCAGCGGCGCCGGGAGCAGCCCAAAACGGCCATGAAGTACGACCAGTGCGGACATTCCTAGCGCGAGCGCGCCTGCCCAGGCCATATACCGCCTTTGGGCCGGCCGATCAAGCAGCCGGTGAGGTTCGCTTCTCGGGCTGAAGATCACCTCGACAGCCAGCACGATCGCTGAGGGGTAGCCCATGACCGCCCAGTTCGCCTCCACGTGACCCCTAAACGCCATGAGCCCGAAAAGCAACAAAGGGAAAGAAAAACAGAGTAGCAACGTCTCCTCGACTCGGGGTCGCACCCGGCTCCTGACCGCAGATACTACCAAAGCCGCCGTGGCTGCCCAGTACACGAGCGGAGACATCAAACCGAACTGCGCAAGATGATAGCCGATCCCGTCCGTGAGACGCCGAACCAGGCGGTCCGACCCGGCACCTATGAAGAGCGTGTGATGCAACGACGCCCACTCATGGGTATAGTTCCACCATAGTATGGGTAGAGCGCACAGCACGGCAATCAAAGCCCCGATCCAAGGGGCATTGGAAGCAAGCATCCCACGGTAGCTCTTGTGCCGCAGGAGAAACAGAAATATCGCGGGGAGGAGAAGCATACCGGTATATTTGCTCAGCATCGCCAACCCGGCGGTCATGCCCATCACGTAGAACCATTGGGGATTCTCGGACCTTATCCATCGGGCGCAAGCCCACATGGTCAGGACCCAGAAGAAGGTCAATGCGTTGTCGTGTACCGCCGCGGCGCCTCCAAGCACCGCCAACGGAGTCACGTTCAGGACCGCGCACGCAAGCACCGCCCGTGGACGGCTTCCAAACAGCAGCATTGAGGTGCGATACACCAAATACGTGGTACAAAACGACAGCACCAAGAACACGAAGCGCACCGCGATCGGTGTGCTTTCTCCCCAGAGTGCGGTGGAAAGTCGGATCAGATACGCCACCATCGGGGCGTTGTCGAAATACGACCAGTCGAGCCGTCGTGACCACGTCCAATAGCTGCATTCGTCGGGTATGAGGTTGATCCACGTCGAGCTCAGGATTCGCCACGCGAACACCAAGAACAGCACCGCGGCCGCCCACAAGACCGGGATCTGATCGACAATCGGGTCGACTGGAGGGCCTTCGGTCGGTGATGCCTCCCGCCTCTCTCTGAGCCGATGGATTACGTCTGACAGGTTCAACACTCGTGATTCCGATCAATCGCAGGGGTGCCGGCTGTTTCGTTCGTTGCGGGATATTGTTGACATACGGTCCCCTCGCGGCACAGAACCGGGCTTCCCTGGGGTCTCATGTCGTGGGTGGTTTCCAACTGTATGGTCGAGTGATCGATGCTGAATCTGCCGGCGAGCAGCCGCTGCAGACCCGCGAGTATCGTCTGGCGGTCCTGGTCCGCATCGGACATGACCACATGCGCACTCAGGGCACTCCGGTCAGAGGAAATGGTCCACACGTGAAGGTCGTATACGCAACAGACCCCAGCTTGTGCCACCATGGCCTCCTCGATCTTCCGGACGTCCAAGTGTGCCGGCACCCCTTCCATGAGAATGTGGACCGACTCCCGCACCAGACCCCACGACGAATACAACACCAGGATGCCTATGAACACACTCACCAGAGGGTCCACCCAGAAACGCCCGGTGAAAATGATCGCCACCGCGGCAATGATCGCTCCGACGGATCCGAGTGCGTCGGCCACTACGTGCAGAAACGCTCCTCTGATGTTCAGGCTTTCCTCACGGCTCCTGAAAAGCACCGCAGCGACCGCGAGATTCACCAACAGCCCGAGTGCCGCGATGAGCAACATGCCGGTGCCCGCGACCGGCCGGGGGGTAAGGAATCTGTGCGCAGCCTCGTAGAAGATCACCGCGACTATTGCCCACAGAGCAACCCCGTTGAACAACGACGCGAGGATCTCCGTGCGCTTGAACCCGAACGTGAGTCGGTCGTTGGGGGATCTGCGGCCGATCCGTATTGCTACCCACGACAGGCCCAGCGCCATCACGTCGGAAAGCATGTGCCCTGCATCCGCGAGCAGTGCCAAGGAATTGAAGACCACTCCGCCTACCGCCTCTGCAATCATGTAAAAGGCGGTGATACCCAACGCGATGCCAAGCCTGTTCCCGCCGTCGGCATGTGAGTGCCCAGGCCGGCACGAATGATGATCTTCCACCGTCGTTATCCTCCGGTACTGCTCCCGAGGTCGGGGCAATAGAGACCATATGGAGAAGCTCAATCCAAGGCGGTATCTTATCAGGGTAAGGACATTTGTAAAGGCCTGATGGGTCTCGATGCCCCGCGCGGTCAGTCCTTTTGGTATGCGGGGCTCAATGTTGCGGCTAGATCGGGTTGCCTCACTATTCCAGGGAAACATGATCTTCCGTTCGTTGAGCAACGGTCTTGGGTTCAATTCCACGAAAAGTTGACGAGGGCTCGCAAGTAGGGCATCCTATCGGCCAACGGAGCAAGAAAGGAGTCTCAACCGTGAGAGTATTGTCAGGAATCCAGCCGACCGGTTCCTTGCACATCGGCAACTACCTGGGCATGATGAAACCCATGATCTCCTACATGGATAAGGAAGAGCTGTTCGTATTTATTGTGAACCTCCACGCGCTTACCAGCGTAACCGAGAAAGACAGGCTCGCCAAGAGCACCCTCGAAGCCGCTGCCGACTTCCTGGCGCTCGGGCTGAACCCCGACCGATGCATCTTCTGGGTGCAGTCGGACGTGCCGGAAGTGGTGGAGCTGGCCTGGATCCTCACGTGTATCACGCCCATGGGCCTCCTGGAACGCTGCCATTCGTATAAGGATAAGATAGCCAGGGGGATATCCCCGAATCACGGTTTGTTCGCTTACCCGGTGCTCATGGCCGCAGACATACTTCTCTACCAGACGCACGTCGTCCCCGTGGGCAAGGACCAGAAGCAACACCTGGAGGTCACCCGAGACATCGCGATGAAGTTCAACAGCATGTTCGGCGATACCTTCGTGGTGCCCGAGGCCGAAATCAATGACGACGTTGCCACCGTACCGGGGACGGACGGTCAGAAGATGTCCAAGTCGTACGACAATACCATCGAGATCTTCCTCGACCAGAAGACGCTGAAGAAGAAAGTCATGAGCATCGTCACGGATTCCACACCCGTCGACCAACCCAAGAACCCCGAAACGTGCAACCTTTTCCAGACCTTCCGGCTTTTTGCCCCACCGGAAAGAGTCGAAGAGGTCCATCGCCTCTATGTCGAGGGAGGGGCAGCCTACGGAGCTGTCAAGAAAGAGCTGGTGGGAATCCTCTGGGACTACTTCCAGTACGCACGGGAAGAACGCGCCAAGCTGGGGAAGGACCTCGACTACGTGAGAAAAGCCCTGGCGAAAGGAGCCGAGAAGGCCCGATCCATCGCGGCACCCACGATAGCGCTCGTGAGGGAAAGAGTCGGAATCAAGTACTAACACCGATGGGCCTTCACGTGAGACCTAGTACGACGGCGAGGCCCCTACAAGAACCATGAAGATGCAGGCCCCCTCACTCGTGGGTTACCCGGCGGCGACCAGCGGGAGCCGCCCAATCTCAAAAGTTTAAGGGGATGGAGGTCTGGGGGAAGGGGCGGTTTTCAAAACGATGGCTGGGAGCCGCAACCAAATTCGCGTCCACCTTTCTCGGTCCGCATGAAGACCCAGGGCGGGGCGAGTTGGTTCTACGCAAGCGAAGAAGGGCACGTTGCTTTCTTCCAGAGCTGTTCAACGGAAGATTTCTTCTCGAAAAGAAAAGAAATCAAACGCTATTACTAAAACGCCTCTTCCCCCAGGGCATTTCCGTGAGAACGGGGCGCTGATGGACGAATCGAGAAAGAAGAAGTTCGACATAGACGCGATCGTGCGCATTCTCAGACAGGACGTGGCTCCGCTGCGAGTGCCCATCGTGACCGAGATCTCCAGGGACAGTCGCAGCCCTTTTGCCGTGCTGGTGTCAACGCTCCTTTCCCTGAGGACCAAGGATGAGGTGACTCGGGAAGCGGCCGCAAGGCTTCTCGGCGCTGCGGGGACCCCGCAGGAGATGCTCAGCATCCCCCAATCTGAGATAGAGCAGCTAATCTACCCGGTAGGCTTCTACAAGACCAAGGCCGCGAATCTCCTCGATGTGTGCCGCGTGCTGATCGACCGATTCGACGGCAACGTGCCTGAAGACCTCGATGAATTGCTCAAGCTCAAGGGAGTGGGACGCAAGACCGCAAACCTGGTGGTGACCCTAGGCTTCGGTAAGCAGGGAGTCTGTGTGGACACTCACGTACACCGGATCTGCAACCGCCTCGGGTATGTGAAGACCAAGACCCCGGAACAAACCGAAATGGCCCTGCGGGAAAGACTCCCCCAAAGATACTGGATTGAATTCAACGATCTGCTGGTGACCTACGGACAGAACATCTGCCGCCCGATATCGCCGTTCTGTTCCCGGTGCCGCATCTTGCCTTACTGCCTGCAGGTGGGAGTCACGACCCGAAGGTAAGACCATCTAAGAGGGTCATCCGGAGGAAACCCTTTTGAAAAAGGGTTGTCCCCCGGACCCCTTTCCGAAAACTTTTGAAACACCGGGTGGTTCTGACCTTGCCACAAGTGCTCGGGATGTCCAGCGGTGACTTTCATCCTTCGTTGTGGCGGCAAGCCATGACTGTTCTTGAGGATGAGGGTTCGGGGGAAGGAACTTCTTGCGAGAAGTTCCTTCCCCCGGAAGCTGCATTTTCATGAGAAGCGGCTGGCTGGGGGACGAGGATTCGAACCTCGACTAACGGGGCCAGAACCCGTCGTCCTGCCGTTAGACGATCCCCCAACGTGGAGCAATTATCCGCATTCCCGAGGCGCCTGTCAAGCCCTATTCTTTCGCCCGCCAGCCCGAGGCGGGTGGTCATCTTGCAGGGTGGCGACCAACGCGGTGGCCAACTTGACCAGTGCGGGGAAGCCTTCGGGATTCCTCCCCGCCCAGCACAGCACCGCGTCACGGCTGCGCACAGTGAGGCAATCTATCCGGCCACGGTTCGCGACACAGAAGCGCCGTATCTCGTCGCTGATCACCCACGGGGGTGCAAAGCGCTTCGCGAATGCCACGTATGCGTCTGAAAACTCGGGTTCTTCGGGAAACTCACAGGGGCTGAGGTCGGGGCTTCGCCGGAAACCATCGGCGAGGACGCTGGACCGGCAGACCACGGTGCATTCCCCATTGGGGGCCGCTCGGTCCGTTTCAACCACGCAGACTATGGCTCGGAATACGAGAGGCCCGCGGATGTGGAAATTCCATACCGCAAAATCGTGAATTCGGAGTGCCGCGTGTCCGATGCTTCCTTGGAGGCTGCGCAAAGACTCGCCATAGCAGAAGGCCGACTGTTCTACGCCGGGGCCAGTCAGTTTTGGCACAAGCAGCTCCGAAAGGGATCTGCACGGTTCCGTGCCACCGTCGAACGCGAGCCCCATCCTTTCGGACATGATCTCCCAGCGTCTGGTCAACCTCGTCTCGACCACCAGGCCGACGATGTCCCCGAGCAGAAAGAACACCGCCAGCACAAGAGCACACACGATCCCCAAGGCAAATCCGAGCAACTCATTGGCGACCATCAGGACCAGCTTTCCCGGTCGAAGAGAAGCGACCACACGTGGCAGGAAAGATTGGGGTAACCGTTCAGGGCCCAGAGAGACTCACCGCAGGCCGGTTATGGGCTTCTTCATTATTGGCATGGCCGTATGCGGCCGTGTCCGGGTTGAAGGGGTTGCTCCCGTCTCCCCAATTCTCAACAGGCGAGACCAGACCTGTCTCGCATCAGCCACAGCAAGCACTGCGTTTGTCCGTACTGCCAGGGTTCGCATTCTTCTCAGGCGGAGAAGGTTTGTCGCCTGAACCCGTTTCATCACCAGCTCCTGGTGGAGTGCAGCCGAGAAAATAACAGGCTTCTTGGGACCTGCGTAGAACCAACTCGCCCCGCCATCGGAATGCGTGCGAGCCGAGGAAGGCTGACGCGATTGTTGGCTGCGGCTCGCAGCCGCTGTGCGCAATCCGTGGAAGACTTCCGCATGAGGCAACCGCACTCACTGTGATGCGAACGCCTTTCCATCGACTGATTGCACTTCGTAAAGTTTCTTGTCTTCTTCAACCCCTTTGAGGCAGACCTCGAAACCGCGCGCCACTTCGACCTTGTCTGAGACGTTCTGGTATGTCTGCTCGGAAATGACGATCTTTCCGCCGCCCGCGGTGGACTGAATTCGCGAGGTGAGGTTCACGTTCGATCCGACAATGCCGTATTTTGCCCTGGTTTCCGCGCCGATGTTGCCCACAATCACTTCGCCGGTGTGTATTCCTACCCCCATCCTCACCGCTGGCAGGCCGGCTTGAAGGTTTTCCCGCTCCAACTCAACCATGCGTGCCTGCATGTCCACCGCGCAATGAACAGCATCCAGGGCTCGGGCGCTCACATTGGCCTCAAATCCGTTGAACAGGACCAGTATCGCGTCGCCGTAAAAATCCACGATAATGCCACGGTACCGATCGATCACCTCTATGAGCTTCGCGAAGTAGCGGTTGAGCATCTTGACCACTTCTTCGGGCTCGAGCTTTTCCGCGATGGGCGTAAAATCACGGATATCGGCCATCATGATCGTGACGGTCTTCTTGTCGCCTCCCAGGCGCAGTGCTTCGGGCTTGGACATGAGCTCTTCAGCCACGTGCCTGTCGATGTATCTGCCGAATGTCCGTTGGATCAGGTCGCTCTGGCCGAGACCCTCGGCCATTTTGTTGAAGCTGCGGTTGAGTTGGCCGATCTCGTCGGACTGCGTTTCAGGCAACCGAATCGAATAATCACCCTGCTGGACCTTCAGCGCCGCGGCTGAGATCGCCGAGATCGATCTTGCCAGGGACCTGGTGCAAAGCCTGATCAACGCGTAAATCACCAGCAGGCCGACCAAGCACGCCACCGCGAAGCGAACCTGGAAGTGAATGATCGGTTCGAGTATCACGCGGCCTTCGGAGCTGAGCAGCACGTACCAGTTTATGGACGGGACTTTGTAGAAAGCCACCACCCTGTCCGGCGGGTGTCCCGGGCCGAACAATTCCCCTACGTGCTTGCGCCCGATCGCCTCCACAATCCGCTTTTCGAGGGGATCATCCGTTTCGCCGAGCCGTTTTCGGCCATGCATCCCCCGGAAGGTGTGCGCAAGAAACTGTCCGGAGCTGGTGACCAGACATGCATCTCCCTTCTTCCAGAGGCTCATCCCCCGCACTTTTTCAAGAAACGAATCAAAACTGACCCGGACCGTAAGCCGTTTCAGCCCTCCCTCTTCGTCGGGGTCTCCGAGTATTCTGACGATGCGCAAGGATTTGTCCAGGGCGTGCGGGTCCGTGAGCGGCGGACAGAGCTCGATGTTCTCGCATACCTCCAGGTTGTACAGTACTTTCGGAGTCCCGGCGTTGTTGTGGCCTCCCTGTGGGTCCGGTACGGCAGCGTCTTGTTTGGGCTGATATGGTTCCAGATTGACGAACCGGACGCCTCTCTTTGCCGCGAGCTGCTGAATGAGAAATGCCTGGGTTATCTCGGCATTCGGAGAGCCGTCCGTCTTGGCGATGAGGTTGATCAGCGCAAGCTTGTCGTTAAGCTCGGACTCTATCGCCAGCGCGGCTTTTTCCGCTTTGAGCTGGGTTGATTCCACCCACTGGGCGAGGATGTGCTTCCTTGCGTAGAACATTCCCGCGACTGCCCCTACGAGTAGTATGACGATCACTGGCAGCACCAGGAAAACCAGGAATTTTCTTTCAAGCGAGAAAATCATACCATTGGGTTCCTTTGGTCTATTGGTGGGTACATAGGCGGTCCGGACCGGATTGTCAACCGCTGACCTCGAAAACAAACCACAAAGGCACCCAATACGCGAAAGAAATCAAAGAACAATGGTCAGGCGGGATTCTCAAATAGCGTTCATTTTTTTCTCCAGCCGAGAAGAAATCGACAATCGGCAGCTCAGGGAGCACGCAACGTCCCCTTCTTCGTGTGCGTAGAACCAACTCACCCCGCCATGGATCTTCATGCGGACCGACAGGTCGACGCGAATTTTGGTTGCGGCTCCCAGTCGCTTCTTGGGAACAGGCTATCTCAGTAATCAGTGGCATGAATACGATTCCAAAATGGGGTTCCTGCGTTGTTGAGGCCAGCTTTCAGGGCCGGGGCCCTTCCGGCCGGCTGAACGCGTCCGTGCCGACACGCACGGGACGTAATCATTCACTTACGAGGTGGAATGCTTCGCTCGAAGGATAGGCCCGGCTCATTCCTTGTTTGGAAATCCCGCCAACACACCATTACTAAAGGGGAATTTCGCGGTGCCTTCTTGCCCCCCTTTTCGGAAAGGGGGTGGGGGCGATTTTGGCCGAGCGTACGTGAACGGCTATCCGGAACGCGATACCGGTCTCGCACGATTCAGTCCCATCGGCTATAATGATGGGGGGGACCCGCCGGCTGCTGATGAGGCCGGCCCGGTAAGTGTGCGACCGGATTCAGCGAGAGCAGTGATGAGTCCGCAGAACTGTCCCAGGGAGGGAGCCGTGAGTCCGAAGGTACTGCTGGTGATCGCGCTGGCAATTGTGACGGTGTTTGGGAGCCTGCCGGCCTTGGGCCAGTCCAAGGATCAGGGTGTGGCCCTTGCAAAGGAAGCGGACGAACTCCGCAAGAACGCCAAATCCAACGATGATCGTGTGAAGGCATTGCAAAAGTATCGCGAGGCTCTGGCCGTCTTTGTGCGCGTCGGCGATGCGGATCGCGAGGCCACAACCCTCAACTACATCGGTTGGCTACAGGACGATCTCGGCAAATACCCGGATGCGATAGAATCATACGAGAAAGCGCTCTCAATCAGGCGCCGCGCCAAGGACGCGAAAAGAGAAGCCGTCTGTCTCAACAACATCGGTCTGGCATATGTCCACTGGAAGCAAGCCCAGAAGGGGCTTGAATACTACGAAAAGGCCCTCGAGATTCAAACCCGCCTGGGCGACACCGCCAATCAGGCAATCGCGCTCAATAATATGGGGTCGGTGTATCGTAGCCTGGCCCAACCCGCCAAGGCCTTGGAATGCTACGAAAAGGAACTCCCGCTGCGAAGGAACACCGGCGACACTGCGGGAGTGATCTCGTGCCTTGATACCATCGCGAAGCTGTACAGGGATCAACGTCAATTCCAGAAGGCCTTGGAATACTTCGACCAAGAGCTGCAACTCAAAAGGAACGCAGGCAACGTCAAGGGAGAAGGCGTCACTCTGTACGAGATGGCCAAAGTGTCTCGGGATCTGAGCCAATACGATAAGGCGCTAGAATACTTCATGAAATCTCTCGCAATAGACCGGAGACTCGGCCACACCAAGGACGAGGCCACCACACTTGACGACATTGCCGGGCTCCAGAAAGGTCAGCGCAAGTACCAGGAAGCTCTGGAACACTACGAGCGGGCGCTCCAACTGAAGCGGAAGGACGGCAACGTGAAGGGCGAGGGTCTGACCCTGTACCGGATGGCCCAGGTGTTTCGGGATCTGAAACAGTTCGACAAGGCGACGGCTTACCTCGCGAGATCGCTGGAAATAGACCGCAGGTTGGGGGACATTCCCGGCGAAGCCGCCACGTTGGAGGAGCTCGCCAAACTCCATAAGGATCAGCGCCAATTCGACAAGGCTTTCGAGTGCTACGAGCAGGTAGTGCAATTGAAGAGAAAGGCCGGGAATCTCAAGGGCGAGGGGATCACCCTCTTGGACATCAGCCGGTTGTATCGGGATCTCTCCCAATTCCGCAAGGCCATGGAATATTGCGAGAAGTCACTCAGAATTCGCCGCGAGGCCAACGATCTCAAGGGAGAGGGCACGACCCTCGACGACAAGGGCCGTCTGCACGAGGACGTGAGCGAATACCAACAGGCGTTGGATTGTTACGAGGGATCTCTGGAAATCGATCGCAAATTGGGAGATGTGAGGGGCGAGGGAATTACCCTGAACAACATCGGCCAGGTGCACAAGAAGCTGGGCCGACACACCAAGGCTTTGGAATACTACAAGAAATCACTCGAAATCCATGAGAAGCGGGGAGACGTCGTCAACCAGGGAATAGCCCTGAACAACATGGCGAGCGCATATCGGAACCAAGGCCAATACCGGACGGCACTCGAATACTATGAGAAATCGCTCCCTTATCGCCGCAAGGGCGGAGATGCGGAAGGGGAGGCAATCACGCTCAACGACATAGGCCTGGTCTACTGGGACCTGGGCCGATATCAGGACGCCCTGAAGTACTACGACCAGTCGCTGGCCGTAAAGAGAGACATTGCCAAACCGAAAGGCGAGGCAATTACGTTGAACAACATCGGGCTGGTGTCCGACGATCTGGGCCAATATCAGAAGGCACTGGAATACTACGAGAAAGCACTCTCCACCCAGCGGAGGCTCGAGGACGCGCACGGCGAGAAGATCACCCTGAGCAATATTGCCTCCACGTACAACAGCTTGGGGCAAGCACAAAAAGCTCTCGAATACTACCGCAATGCCATCGACATCGGAAAGCGCATCGGGGTTCCTGTGGCCGGCTCAGAAAACGCGATCGCCGGGATTTTCATGGATAAGCGGGATTTCCGGCAGGCAGAGGTCTTTCTGCGGAGTTCGGGCTACAACTCGAACTGGGGGCGCTACTACCTGCTTCAGACCGATTTTTCCAAGGCCCGGGAATACTACGAAAAAGTGCTCCAATGGGCGGAAGGAAACCGCGATGCCAAGCTTCTTTTCACCGCCTACACAGGGCTTGGGCGAACCTCGGAAGGGCTCGAGGACTACGAGAAAGCAATACACTACTACTCCAAGGCAGTGGATTTCGTCGAAGAGATGCGCGCAAGCCTGAATCCAGGTCAGCGCACGAATTTCTACGAGGTACAGATCAACGGCTTCTACAGATCGGAACCCGCGCACGGTCTCACCCGAGTCAAGATGAAGATGAATCGATCTGCGGACAGCATCGCGTCGAGCGAAGTGATCCGGGCTCGAACCTTCACCGAACACCTTGCCGGCCGATCCGGCGCGGGGATTGCGGGTGTTCCCACGGAAATCCGTACCCGAGGGCCCGAACTGGAAGAGCGGATCGCGGGTTTGCGCCAGGCCCGCAGCAAGATCGACAGGCAGACCATGTCCGACGCGTACGAGCAGAGCACCAAGGAGATCGAACGGGCCGAAAAGGAACTCGACGCGTTCGTGGAGCAGCTCTGGAAGACGCACGAAGCCTACGCGGCAGTGAAATACCCGCGGCCAGTGAAGCTGAAGGACGCGGAGGTGCGGCCGGACGAGCATCTCCTGATGTTCGATGTGGTGGGAGAAGGAGTAGGGGTAAAACTTCTCAAGGGAAAGGAGATCATCACCACCTTCTATGTGAAGTGGGACGAGCGGGACCTCGAAGACCACGTGAAGCGGTTCCGGCAACCGTTCGAGAAGTTCGACCTGAGGGGCTTCGACCCGGAGCTTGGGAGAACCCTCTTCAAGAGGCTTGTCGGCCGGGCCCTGTACGAAATCCCCGAGGGGACTCCTGTCACCGTGATTCCCGACGGAGTGCTGGCCACGCTCCCATTCGAGGCGCTCGTGATGGAGGGGAAAGTGCAATGGTCGGAGGGACCCAGGGGCCCTTCGCCGGCAGGGCTGAGGTTCCTCGGCGACGCGTATCCGCTGAGTTACTATCAGTCGATCACTGCGCTGGACCTGGCGCGCAGGCACGCCA
Source organism: Thermodesulfobacteriota bacterium (assembly GCA_040755955.1). Classification (GTDB taxonomy): domain Bacteria; phylum Desulfobacterota; class Desulfomonilia; order Desulfomonilales; family Desulfomonilaceae; genus JBFMAA01. The sequence goes on along the minus strand of JBFMAA010000007.1, from coordinate 7,326 downwards.
AGAAAGCGCCGCTCGGGAACAGAATGCTGGTGGTCGCAGATCCGGTGTTCTCTCCGGATGACGACCGTTCCCAGGCTGCCACAAAGGCCTCGAAGCGCATTGTCCTGGCCGCTCTGCCGACGACCCTGATGTCGATTCAGCAGGAGATGGGGATCAAGTTCGAGCGGCTTCCTCGCACTGCAGAGCTGGCGGACTCGCTGAAGCGGGCTTACACCGATCAGGCGGACATCATGACGGGCCTTGAAGCCCAGAAGGAGGCCCTCTTTGGGAAGCGTCTCGATCAGTACCGTTACCTCGTCTTTGCGACCCATGGGTATTTCGGGACGGATCTTCCCGGCTTGCGGGAACCGATCCTCGCCATGACCCTCGTGGACCAACCCGAGGGGAAAGACGGCTTCCTCCGCATGACCGAGGTGATGGGGCTCAGCCTCAACGCGGACGTGGTGGCGCTGACCGCGTGCCAGACGGGCCTCGGCAGGCAGCTTCGGGGTGAAGGAACCCTGGGCATGGGGCGAGCCTTTCAGTATTCCGGGGCTCGCTCCGTGCTGATGAGTCTCTGGTCGGTTGCGGAGAGCTCATCGGTCGGGCTTGTGGACCGGTTCTTCAGGCACCTCAAAGAAGGCAAACCCAAACTCGATGCCCTCGCCCTTGCGCGCAAGGAGATACGCGCCCAAGGATGGGATCACCCGTTCTTCTGGGCTCCGTTTATACTCGTCGGGGAGGTCAGGTAGGCCTCCTCTGATGCGAACCAAGTTCGAGGGTAACCGGTCACCGGGAAGAAGAAGACTCACCGCAGAGGCGCAGAGAGCACAGAGTATAAGAAGAGAAATCCGCGAATCTCTCATGCTTCACAATCTGCCTATGAGGTGAGGGTTTGACGGAAACGCATAGCTTTTTCAAGTTATTCTCTTGTTCTTCTCTGCGTCCTCTGTGTCTCTGCGGTGAACTCTTACGTTCGGGGCTGCGCGGGTTCACTTGGGTTCAACGGGGAATCGAGCCTCCTCCCAGGCTTTCCAACCGCCTTCCAGCACGGAAACGTTCGACCGGCCTTGCTCAAGAAAGTAACGTGCCACACGGGCACTGGTTTCCTCTTGGGGTCATTGGCAGTAGAGGACCAGGGTGAGGTCCTTCGGATAGGTCTTTGCCCAGACATCGACTTTGTTTGCGGGGTGCCTCGTAGCTCCCTTGATCTTGGAGGTGCTCTGGTCCCAATGTGGTCTCAGGCGCACGTCGATCACCTTTACGGACGGGTTGTCGAGGAGGTCCTTGAGTTGCTGTGCAGATATCCTCGGCACTTCATCCGCGGACATTCCGGGGGTGGCTGCGGCCCCAAGCCAGAGCAGCGTCACCATTACCATCACGGCCGGTACCATCTTATTGCGCACTGAAACCTCCTTAGGCGGGATACGGTTGCCGAGAGCGATGTGCGACTCCCGTCTTGACCACTGTCGGTCGGCGGGAGTGGAGCCCGTCAACTTGACGGCAATTTCGGCAACGGAATTAATACCTCCCCGTAGGATGCGAATCGGTTTGCTTCAAGTCAAGTAATGTTCGGGAACGTCGCCTGGGGAGCGCCGTGATGGTGACGGCCTTGGAGGCATGGGAATACAGATTCTGGGGGAAGGGACTTCTTGTGAATGGGCGAGTTGAAAACCCCCCACGGTGCTGAGCCTCGGAGCAATAGGAATCCGTCTTCGAGAAGCGCTGAATGACAGGCACAACAGGCAAGATGGCCGTCCCCCCCACAAAGACCGGCTGTCGTTCGTTCCAACCAATCGGCGGGCTCGAAAGCCTGCCCCACGACGATGGTAGGCGTTTAGCCGGACGGCAAGAGAATGAACCACCAAGCACCAAGAAAGCCACCGCCCAACAATGGCGGCTTGAGGATTGGTCTTTGATCTCTTTGTGTCTTGGTCTTCTCTTCTTACTCTCTGCGATCTCCGCGTCCCCTGAGGTGAACGTTTAGGACGATGGTCTCACCGCAAATCGGACGCTTCTTGCGGCAATGGCTGTGAAGCCCGGATCGCCGGCCTTGGTGATTTCGCGTCTTGGCGGCTTGTTCGCGTCATCCCTGGGAGCGCACGCGCACTTCCCGTTTCCGGTCGGGTCCGATGGTCTTGGTCTTGGCGGACCTGGACGCGTAGTGGGCCTGGATCTTGCGGCACACGTCATCCTTCACGGTCTGCCACGAACAGAACGCGGTGGTCCTGATGGCTCCGGTCGCCACGTCTTCATAGGCGAAGACTGCGGGGCAGTCCTTCAAGCGGGCATCGTCCAAACCGCCAAGGTCTTCATAGGGGATGGTCATCAGGGTGAGCATGTACTTAAAGGCCGACCGCTCTTTCAATATCTGATCGATCTTCTTACCCCGGAGCAGGTCCGCTAAAGCAGCCAGGCCGTTTCGGATGGGGGAACCGGAAAAGACCCGTCCCATACTGATCGCTCCGGCAAAGACTCTCACCGTCCGCATGAAGGTCAGCGCCTCGAAAACCCGTCGCCTGATGCCGGAGCCTCTGAGCTCCGCGGACTCACGTGCCAGCCTCGAATCGAGTTCCCGCAATCGAACGAGTAGCTCTGACAGCGGAATGTTGAGAAAATGGGAAATGGGGTGGTACGCCTCGCCGTCGGACACGAGCAGCGTCGCGCTCTCACAGTTGGGGTGAGAACCACCGACCGTCTGCCTGCCGAAGAAGCGCGACAACACCTGGAATTTCATCATGCCCGTGGGAACGAACTCGATGCCGGGCACCGCGTCCTCGAACATGTGTTCCACGCATTCGGTGGTGGTGGGTTGCAGATTGAGCTGTTTCGAGTCCCAGCATGGGGTCAACGGCACAAAGGCCCATACGCTCACGTGTTGACGATACTCGTGCAGGAAGCCCATGAGCTCGAGCAGATTCCCGTCGTTCACCCCTTCCGCGAGGGTGGAGATGATGGCAAGCTTGTTCACGCCCTGCTTGACCACGTTTTCCAATGCCTTGCGCTTGGTGTCGAGAGAGTCGTCCCCGCGCAGAGTGCGGTAGATCTCCGGCCGAGTCCCGTCGAACCCGAAATTCACCTGCACTCCTAGCGAACAGAGCGCGCGGCAGTAGTCCTCGTTGGCCAGGCGTATCCCGTTGGTAAAAAGCTGCACCTGGAAGCCGTACGAACGCGCGAGCCTCACCACCTCGATGAAATTGCGGTGCACCGTGGGTTCGCCGCCGAAAAAACAGATGTTGGGTTTCGGTTCCTGGTGGCGAAAATGCCGGAATATCTTGTCAAAGTACTCGATTGGAGGGTGATAATCGAATCCCATCGCGTCCACGTACGCGAGACATATGGGGCAGCGTTGATTGCAACGATTCGTCACGTCAATGGCCACGGTGTTCGGCACAGTGACGGACTTGTGGTCACAAGAGGCGCACTGCATCGAGCATTGCGAATGGCAGGGCTCCTGGTACTCGGTGACATCACGTTTCCATCGCCACTTGCGAGCATCCTTTGACACAAGAGACGCGGTTCGTCCGCAATCAGGGCAAAATTTTACCAGATAAACACTGTTGTTGCGGATTTCGTAACGGGCATCGGTCGGACGACCACAGTTTTCACAGAGTCCGAGTTTCATGATGAGCTCCTGTACAGACGAACCGTCACGTAGGCTTGACCTGGAATATGGAGATCCTTCCTACGATGTCGCTGCAATGCATGAATAAGAAAGCGAATTCAGGGAGTGTTGAATAGCACATATTTTTTGCTTGTCAAGCAATAATGAATCATGCCATAATAAAAAGTTTGAGCTACTGGCGCATGGACCACGATGCCAGCGGGCTCACAACGACCGATGAAAAAGGGAAATCCCTATTCACCTAGGAACCACCATGCCCGCCCGGCGGGCACAACGAAGAATGGAAATGCAACCCGTACCGCCGTCGAACACCCTACGCGGCCAGCGCGAGCCGCCCGGTTTCAAAAGTTTAGGGGGATGGGGAGTTCGCATTTCCACAGGAAGAGGGCACCATGACCTCGTACTCGCTGCTCATACTCGCCGGAGAGGCCTCAGGTGACTACCACGCAGCGGCTATGCTCAACGAGCTCACCCGCATCGAACCGGGTATCCGCGCACGGGGGATCGGCGGCGACATGCTCAAGCAAGCCGGCATGGAACTCCTCTTCCATTACCGTGACATCAACACCATCGGCCTTAACGAGGGGCTCGCCAGGCTGCGGTCGATCTTCCACGCGTACCGCACCATGAAGGCCGAGCTCCAACAGGGCTCACATGACCTCTTCGTGCCCGTCGACTACCCTGACGTGAACCTGCGCCTGTGTCGCTTTGCCAAGGAGGCCCAGGTGCCGGTCTGTTACTACATCAGCCCGCAAGTCTGGGCGTGGCGGCAAGGCAGAATGCGCAAGATCGCCCGCCGTGTGGATCGCATGATGACCATCTTCCCCTTTGAGGAGGCCATGTACAGGGTAGCGGGGGTCACCGCGGATTTCGTGGGCCACACCATGGTGCGGGACGTTCCCGAACATGTGGACAAGGCGGCAATTCGCAGAGAGCTCGGCCTGGACCCCGACAAATACACGGTCGCGCTGGTTCCCGGCAGTCGACCCGCGGAGATTCGGCGAGTCCTCTCCCACATGTGCGAGGCAGCACGCCTCAATGCCTCCAGATTCCCCGAGACCCGGTTCGTGCTCCCCCTGGCGGGTGAACACCTGCGGGAAACGGTGGAGTCGCTCGTGGCCCGAAGCGGTGTGCCTATCTCCGTCTCGTCCGCGGGAGCCGCGCGAGTCATGGCCGCGTGCGATAGCGGCCTCGTGACCTCAGGGACCGCGACTCTTCAAGCAGCGCTCGCGGGATTGCCTCATGCAGTGGTGTACGTGATGGACGGGTTTTCCTGGTGGCTGGCAGTGAGGATCATCAAGCCTCTGCTGATGGCTTCCGACGTGCACGTGGCCATCGCAAACGTGCTGGCGATCAAGGAGGAATCGAGCCCTCACGGCCCCCTGCAAGAGATGCTGGCCGCGGGTTTTCACATCCCCTGTCAGGAGTGTGGCCGACCGCTCTTCGTGCCGGAACTGCTGCAGGACGCGGTCACCCCGGAGGAACTCGCCCGCTGGCTGGAGCGATTCAGAACGGAGCAGGCCCTCACAGAGGCCATGCAGAGGGGGTTTTTCCGGCTTCGGAGCATGCTCGCATCCCCGGACGGCACTCGGACTCCGGCCCGGGTCGTGATCGAGACCCTCAGGGAATCCCGGTCACAAGGGCCCGAAAAAATGAAAGGTCCGCGTGCAGGGTAGGAGCACATGGACCTTCCCGTCTCCTCTTATCAGGTAGGTCTGATTATATGGGCGGTTATGTACTGTGACACTCGCAGATGCCGCGAGTTCCGAAAAAAATTTTGCCCCGCGAGAGGAAGAACGGTATGATCACTTGCCGGGAGGCAACGAGAAGGGAAGGGCGAGAGTATGTCCAAGGACTCCGCTGAGACCAACCGGAGGGATGAGCACGAAATGCGCGCTGAATACGATTTTGCAGGATGTGCTCGCGGGCGGCACTATCGAGCCATGCAGGCCGGCTACACAATAACCATCCATCAAGCCGACGGCACCTCTATCGTGAAAGAAGTGAAACCCAAGGAAGGTGCGATAGTCCTTGCGCCGGATGTGCGAGAGAACTGCCCGGACTCAGAATCGGTGAACGCGGCCTTGCGCGGACTTGTAAAACTCAATGCCGTGAAGCGTCGGAGGAAGGGGAAACCCGGCCCGGACGATGAGGATCGCTGAACCGACCGATATCCCAAAGGGGATTGAATCTCCTCGATAAAATCCCGGTCCGTGACCGACTTGGCGTCAGAGCAGCCGTCTCAGCGCGGCAGGCAAGTCCCCAATGTCGTGGAGCACCCGTCGAGGGCCTTGCAGCGCGAGTTCTTCCGCAGTGTACATCGGTCCTGCCACGGCAAATGAGTCGATCCCCGCGTTCCGGGCTGCGTCCACATCCAAGGGGCTGTCTCCCACGTAGATGGTGGTCTCTTGGGCGCTCCCTACATGGCGCATAAACTCATGGAACATCTCCCCCGAGGGCTTGGCCTTGAATCCGTCCTCCGCGCCGATAATGCGAGCCATCCTGTCGGCAAACCCGAAGTGCTCCGCAATCAGCCGTGCATATTGACCACGCTTGTTGGTGACAACTCCCTGGGCAACCGTGCCGTCAAGTGCCTGCAGCGTCTCCAGAGCATTGGGGATGACCGTTGTGCGCGTCTTGTAGATCGTGTCATAGTACTCGCGGAAGACCCGGACCCCCTCGTCGTGGTGGTGGGGCTCGAGATAGCTTCGCACGAAATCGAGCAGAGATATACTGGTCTTGCGGATCACCTCTTCCCGGGTCATGGTCGGGTACCCGAGCGTCCGGAACATGTGGTTGAACGAGTCCGTGATCGTGTCGAGTGACTCTATGAGCGTCCCGTCCATGTCAAACGCGATTGCCTTGATTTCGCGTTCCATGAGCCACGGAATTTCGTGAAAACCCTGCACTCTTACCGCGGGGAGATTCTCCTGCGCGCAGTATACGAACAGGTGCTTCAGGGCGAGCACCAAATCCGCCTCGGTGGCCGCGTGGCGATCTGAGGTCCCGTCTCCCACAAGGATGATGCGATCGTACGCGCTTCGGAATCCTCGCAGAATCTCGAGTTTGCAGGTTCCGCACTTCCCGCACTGGGGAGCCGTGTGCGGACTCGTGATCGTCACTCCGCCCCTTTCGTCCATTTCGAGGTGGTTGGCGAATATCTCCAAACCTGTGATGCCGTGTTCTCGGAAGAGCGTCTCAATAGTCGCGTCGAATCCGTCGGAGACGATCTTGACGTGTATGCCCCGGGACTCGGCCCATTGCAGGAACTTCGGGAATGCCGGGTCCAGCTCCGCGTGCTCCTTGACGAACGCGGCCAGATCTGCCCGAGTCATCCTCATCAGCGGCGCCACCGCCTGATACACCCCGTATGAGCCTATTTCACCCCGAAGGTAGCGCTTCACGTGGTACCGCCATTCCGGGGAAGACACGTGACTTCTCACCAGGTTGTTTACCGTGTCCTTGACGGAGACCGTGCCGTCGAAGTCACACAGCATCAGGGTGTGGGTCGAATTGTCGCGGGCAGTGTCCATGCTGCATCACCCGTCTTGTGGAAATGGGAGCGCCGGGGGAAGGGACTTCTTTCAAGAAGTCCATTCCCCCGGACCCCCGCCCCAAGAACTTCTGAATCATTGCGGCTCCCGCTAGTCGCCGCAGGGTAGTCCATGAGTGAAGGAGCCGGCATTTCCATGGTTCGTTGCGCTCGAGTCGCGGGCATGAGC
>JBFMAA010000006.1:0-86626 GCA_040755955.1 Thermodesulfobacteriota bacterium | reverse complement strand
AGGTGATGACTCCCATGCGTCGAAAGAAAACCGGAATAAGGACCCCCCGAGGCTTCGCCACGGGGAGGTCTCAAGAGCTTTGCCCCCGGGCGTGGTGCCTGGGAACGGGAAATTCACATAGGAACGTTGCGCTTCCTACGCGACCACGGTGTTGCGCTCGATCTCCTCGAGCTGTCCGGAGAGCTTTTCCCATTGGGTTTCCAGTTCCCGGATCTCTTTAGTGAGGCTCGGCTCTTCTTCGAGCAGTGGCACGATGATCGAGCGGTTCTCATAGCTCGCGGGGTCTGCCATGATCCCCTCGATCTCCTTCTTGCGCGCCTCTCGAGCCTCCAGCTCCTTTTCTATCCTCTTGAGTTCCTTCTTGATGGGGGCTTGCTTCGTGTGGAGCATGCTTCTGGCTTGGGCTTCCTTGCGCTTCTTTTCCTTCTTGGCTTCCTTGTTCCCGATCGCAGGGGGGATGTCGGTCTTTTCCTTTTTCGGTTGCGGTTCGTCAGGGGGTGCCGGCTGTGCGGCCTCCTTCTCCAGGAGTCTCTTCTTGTACTGGTAGTAGTCGTAATTGCCGGGAAAAAGCTCCGCCGTGCCGTCCTGAATCTCCAGGATCGCGGTGCAGATGCGGTTCATCAGACGCCGATCGTGGCTTATCAGCATGAGTGTCCCCTCGAACTGCTCCAAACCTTGTTCAAGCACCTCGCACGAGGGAATGTCCAGGTGGTTCGTCGGTTCGTCCATGAGCAAAAGGTTCGGAGGGGAGAGCAGAATCTTGGTGAGGGCCAATCGGTTCTTTTCGCCCCCGGAGAGCACCTTGACCTTTTTCTGCACGTCGTCGCCGGAGAAGAGGAACGCGCCCAGGAGGTTTCTCACTTCCTGCTCGGTCAATCCGGAGGCAGAGGCTCCGGCTTCTTCGAGCACGGTGCGCTCCGAGACCAGCGCTTCCGACTGGTGTTGGGCAAGGTATCCCGCTTTTGCCTTTGTCGCGTAGTTGACTTCGCCCGCGTCGTGCGGAATCACTCCTCCCACGATCTTCATCAGCGTCGATTTTCCTGCGCCGTTAGGTCCCACAAGGCCTATCTTTTCTCCGCGTTCCAGCACGAGGTTGAAGTCCTTGTACACTACCTTGTCACCGTATCGTTTGGCGAGGTTCTTGATCTCCACGGCTCGACGTCCGCAGGGCGGCGGCTGGGGAAACCTGAACTTCACGGTTTTGGACCGTTTGGGAGGTTCGACTTTCTCCATCTTCTCGATCATCTTGACCCGGCTCTGGACTCGGCTGGCGCTGCGGGCCTTGACTCGATTCTGGTCGATGAATTTCTGGATGCGCTCGATCTTCTTCTGTTGGTTCTTGAATGACGCGAGCTGCACTTCTTCTTGCATCAAGCGGGTCTGTTCGTACGTGTCATAATTGCCGGAATAGAGGGTCGCCTTCCCTCGATCGACCTCCACGATCTTCCGGGCTATCCGGTTCAGAAAGGCTCGATCGTGAGAAACCAGGACAATGGCGCCCTTGAAGTCCGAAAGGTACGATTCGACCCAAAGCAGGCTTTCGAGGTCGAGGTGGTTGGTGGGCTCGTCGAGGAGGAGCACTTCGGGTTGTGCGAGGAGTATCTTGGCGAGGGCCACTCGCATGCGCCAACCGCCGGAAAACTCGCTCCATTTGCGGCTCGCGTCCTCGGGCCCGAAGCCCAGACCCTGAAGCACTTTGAGTGCCCGGGATTCGAGCGTGTACCCGTCGTATCGCTCGAATTCGTGCAAGAGTGTCCCGTGTTCTTCGATCAGCGCGTCCGCTTGGGGGCTTGCGTCCGAGATCTCTTCCAGTTCCGCTTCGATTGTGGCCAAGCGTTCTCTGATCTTCTTCAGGTCATCGGATATGTGCGTGACTTCTTCGAGAATGGGGCCGTCGTTACCCTGCACCAGTTCCTGGCGGAGGATTCCCATACGGATGCCCTTTTCCACGGAGACTTCGCCTTTGTCAGGGGCCAGGACCCCTTCCATCATGCCGAGTATGGTCGATTTTCCCGCGCCGTTGGGCCCGACTATGCCGACTCGATCACCCTTGTGGATGCTGATGTTCACGTCTTCGAACAGCGGCTTGCCATTGTAAAACTTCGCGACATTGCTGAGAAAAATCAAATTCGTGCGCTCCAGGTCTTTGGTTGGCTCAATGCACGGCCATTATAGGACCAACCGACCGTGACGACAAGAGCCGACCTCGGACTACACCAATCAACTGCCAGCGAGCGAGGAGTTTCCGGGGAATGGCCTCGAGAGGGAAGTCAATCCCCGGAGCCCTCGCGACGAACTCTCACCCTATTGCCGCGTCGTTATTGCCGGCAGGTGTGGGCAATCCGTGACAACTGGGCAATATTACGAAGAGCTGTTGGTGGAAAGACGGGTTCTACATCCCCTTGAGCTCCTTGAGCCTTTCGTCCACTCCTGCCATCTCTTTCGTGAGCTGCTCTTTGTACCTTTCCAGGCATTCCTCTTCCTCTTTGGCGGAAAAGAAACGACGGAACCCTTGACCACACCCGCAGCCGCATGTATTGGGTTCGACTCGGGCGAAATGGGGCGTTCTTGTTGGTTGACACATGATCTGATCTCCTTTCGTCTGTCGGTTGATCTCCTTGGTCTCCCGCAGCGTGTGCGGGAGCGGTCGGGTCGAGGAAGCGATACCGACCCAGTTCGGGTTCTCTGAAGTTCGGCAGCCGCGCGCCGGGCAAGGATGATCAGCAGATGCCGCGGATTACGCAGCCAAATCCGGGTGTGGAGGTTTCTCCGTCGTTCCGTGGGATCGCTGCCGCATGTGCGAAACCGTGTACCAGCCTTTCGCTCATCCGACATCGAGTCACAATCCCAGCACAGCCTTGGCAATGTCTTGTCTGAGCCACTCGGAGGTCTTGAAATGAAGGGTCAACCCCCGCGCGTCCCGGTAGAGTCTCTCCACCCCGTACTCACGGCAGTATCCATGTCCGCCCAAGACCTGCAGAGCCGTATCCGTCACCTTGACCGCAGTTTCGGAAGCAAAGAGCTTTGCCCTGAACGCATTCATCACTGCCGTGTCGGGCGAACGATCGGCCTGAGCCGCACAGGACATCAGCAGCGCGTCGGCAGCTTCGGTGCCGACTGCCATGTCCGTGATCATGAACTGTATTGCTTGATAGGTCCCGATAGCTTGTCCCGCGATGGTCCGTTCCTTCGCGTGCTTGACCGCAATGTCCAGAGCCGACTGCGCGAGGCCCACCCCAATGGCTGCGGCGCCGAAGAAGCCCCAACCGACGACCGACTGCCCGATCACGCGGGTTCCCTGACCTTCTTCACCGACGAGATTCTCCACCGGTATCTCACAATCCGTGAGGAACATCTCTCTGGAAGAGGTCCCGCGCATACCCATTCTGTCTTCGCAGCGGCCGAACGATAAGCCGGGGGTGTCCTTCTCGACGACTAGCATGCTCATGCCCTGCGGCTGACCTGATGATTGGGTCCTCAGGAGCACGAGGTACACGTCTGCCTCTCCCCCTGAGGTAACGAAGATCTTTGACCCGTTTGCGACGTAGCGGTCGCTTACCCGTTCGGCCCGGCTGGAGATCGCACCCGCGTTGGAGCCCGACCCGGCCTCGTGGACCGCGAACGCGGCGATGAGTCGGCCGTCCACCAGTTTCGGCAGCAGGCGCTCTGTGGCTGCCTCGGTTCCTGCCGATTCGAGAGCCTTTGCCACGATCGAGTGAGATACCGATACCAGGGCAGTGGACGCGCACCTTCGAGCGAGCTCCTTCACCACGGAGGAGAATCCTTCTCGACTCAGGCCCGCACCGCCGTGGTCTTGAGAAACGTTCGGCGCCAGAAGACCCGCCTGTCCCAGGAGATGGAGCTCTTCCCACGGATAGGTCCCGTTCAAATCTCTTTTCGCCGCGGCAGGAGCGATTCGCTCATGCGAGATCTTGGCGGTGACGCTTAAGATGTCGCGGGAGCGGTCTTCCAGGCTGTCTTGGTGTGGCATGGTAACTCTCCTTTCCCTGGAATGGGGGGTCTTCTAAGTAATTGCGCAATTACTGAACAATGCTGACAAAAAAAACTAGCCCTTCTCCACTTCGCCTATGCGGGCTCGTATCTTCTCGAGCTCTTCTTGCAGGTCATGTTCGTATTTTTTGAGGCGCTCGAGCTCGTCAGCGGCCCGCGCCGAAGGGACGGCTGAGCTGTCCTGCACTCGGCAGGAGTCCGTACACCCGCACGTGCACACCTTCGAAATGACCTGGCGGCACTGGTCCAGCGCTACCGGATCCACCTCGTAGGGAATGAAATAACCCATTCGCTTGTTGCGGACCAAACCGGCTTGTCTGAGCACCTTGAGATGTTGAGAAACGGCAGGCAGAGTCATACCCAACAGGCCGGCCAGTTCTTTGGCACCCAGCGGGCCTCTTTCTTTCAGGAGTTCGATGATCCTGATGCGGGCCCCGACGCCGAAGACTTTGAACATTTCTGCTTGTCCGTCACACACGGGGGCCTCCTGTTAAGTGATTGCTTAATTACTATACAAATCCGAATTCGCTGTCAAGCTCTTTTTTCGGATGGGCCGTGACGACTTGCCTTCTCCAGAAAACTCCCTTCATGTCGGTCGGTTCGGCACGAAAGAGCAGGCATTCCCGTTCTCGTCATGCGGTTTATCGGCCGATGGGCTCCGGACCGCCTGTCCGCGCGGGCTTTCTGTTTGAGGAATGGAGCGCATCGGCATTGGCCACTATGGTTGCTGCCGGGCATTGCCGCCGGAGAGGTATCCCGCTTGACAGAAGTATGTCATTTGTGATAGTTATCACGAGAATGTAAAGATGTTTGAGAAGAATGACAGGCTGCCATGCAAATCTTTCGTCACAGCGTCATGTTCGTCTGCGTGCTGGTTCTGGCCGGAGGATGCGCAAACAAGAAGCTCTTGACCAGGAGCGAACCTGCCCCCGTGGTTGCGAAGAAGGCGGAGCCTGAGAAAGACACACGGCCCTCATACACGATCAAGGGGAAGAAATACTATCCGCTGGATAAAGTGGCTCGGGGAACCGTCCAGAAAGGGACCGCGTCGTGGTATGGTCCGGGGTTCCACGGAAAGGCCACCTCTTCGGGCGAAATATACGACATGCACGCGATGACCGCGGCACACAGTATTCTGCCGCTAGGAACGGTGGTCCGGGTCGTGAACCTGGAGAACCGCAAGAACGTGACGGTACGTATCAACGACCGTGGCCCGTTCATCGGCGATCGAGTGCTGGATCTGTCCCTTGGCGCGGCAAAAAAACTGGACATAGTCAAACCCGGAACCGCGCCGGTGAAGCTGACCGTGGTCAAGTCCGGGGACAGGGCCAAGGGTCGACTCGTCAAGCAGAACCAAACCCCTCCCGCATCGCCAAATCCCTTCTACAAGCGCAAGGTGCTCGCCAAAGCCAACTAGAAGCCTGTGGAATGCCGTTTCCGGGGGAAGGGACTTCTTGCAAGAAGTCCCTTGCCCCGGACCCCCATCCTCAAGAACTCTTGGAGCATGGCGGCTCCCGCTGGTCGCCGCGGAGGAAGCCCGCTCTTCGAAACGCTGGTGGGGTAGCATTTTCCTGGTTGGTTGTGACCGGTCGCCGTCATGGTGGTTTAGCAAAACTTCTATGACCGCAGGCGGCCTCAACCAAGCACGAAAGTCAGCTCCCGACATCCCGCGAACCCGCGACATGGCCAGAACCACCCGATGTTTCAAAAGTTTTCGGAAGGAGGTCCGGGGGAAACCCTTTGGTATCAGGCCTCCCGCTCGATGACCGTGGCTACACCTTGGCCTCCGCCCACGCATGCGTTGGCGCATCCGTAACGGCCTCCGTTTTTCCGGAGGATGCGGGCGAGCGTCCCCACGAGCCGAATACCCGTCGCTCCCAGAGCGTGCCCGATGGCGATGCCCCCTCCTTTCACATTCACCTTTTCCGGATCGAGTCCCAACTCCTTGATGCAGTTCAGAGCGACAATCGCGAAGGCCTCATTGATCTCCCAGTAGTCGATCTCGTTGGCCTCAAGCCCTGCCTTTTGCAGAGCTTTTCGGCTGGCAGGCACCGGTCCCGCACCCATGATCGTGGGATCTACTCCGGCAAACCCGATGGACCTTATCGTGGCAAGGGGTGTGATCCCCTTTGCTCGGGCCGCTTCCTTGGACGTCAGGATCATGGATGAGGCTGCCGCGTTCAGGGGAGACGAATTCCCTGCGGTTATCTGATGGTCCTTCCTGTACGCGGGGGACAATTGAGCGAGGCCCTCGATCGTGGTGTCCGCGCGCACCGCTTGATCGGTCTTCACGGTGATGACCTTGCCATCAGCCTGCTCTGCCTCGACCGGCAGTATCTCGTCGTCAAAGAAGCCCTCGGCCTGAGCCTTTGCCGCAAGCTGGTGAGACCTGAGAGCCCACTTGTCCATTTCCTCCCGGCTGAGACCGGACCGAGCGAGTAGTTTCTGGGCCGTGAGCCCCATGCTGAGCGTGGTCATCATGTCCCAATGCAGGTACTCCGGAGCAGAGAACAGGGCCAGATTCGGAGCGATCATGCCCCCTTCCGTCGTCGCTTGCCCCATGGGAATTCGTGTCATGTGCTCCATTCCGCCCACCATGACGACATCCGCATTGTCAGTGGCAATTTCCATGAACCCCATGTGTATGGCAGCCATCGACGACCCACATTGCTGGTCGACGAACTTGGCAGGGACCGTCTCGGGAAAGTTTGCCAAGAAAATCGGAAAGCGGCCTCCATACATCCATTGTTCTCCGACCGCGGTAGCGCATCCCACAATAAAATCGTCTATTTCTTTGGGTTCTATGCCGATTCTCCTTGCCGTTTCGGGGAGCAATTTGGCGAGCAATTCGTCAGCCCTTAACTTGCAGAACACATCCCTCGACGGATCTTTGGGCCGGGACCGGGATTGAGCGGTCCTGAGATATCCTGCAATTACTACTTCTCTCATCTGTTCGTCTCCTTCCATAATCAGACCGGGTAATCCTTCACCGGGCCTTGCTACGCGTGGTAAAAGGTCCGTCCCGCTTCGGCCATCTCTTTGATAAGGTTGGCAGGCCGGAACCGCGGCCCATACTGTTGCTCGAGTGCGACCAGCTTGGCGTGCACCGACGGGAGGCCCCACTTGTCCGCATAACGGAATATGCCTCCCCGATATGGCGGAAAGCCCGTGCCGTAGATCATGGCCAGATCCATGTCCTGCGGCCGGTCGCACACTCCCTGCTCGATCATGAGCGCCCCTTCGTTTATGGCCAGCGCGAGCATGGAGTCCACGACCGCCTCGTCGGAGAGCTTTTTCGGGGACACGCTATGGTCGCTGAGGTACTGCTGCACCACGTCCGCGACCTTCTTATTGGGTACCGGCCGCTCTCCGCGATAATCCATGTACCCTGCGCCGGTCTTTCTGCCGTAGCAGCCGGTTTGGTAGATGAGCTCCGTAAGGCGCGGGATTGCATATCTCTCGCCCAGTCTCTGCTCGAACGTTCTGTTCACATGGTAGTTGATGTCGATGCCGGTCAGATCGGCAAGTTCCGCGGGACCCATCGGCATGCCAAAGTCCTTCATGGCCCGCTCGACCTGGTTCCCATCCACGCCGTCGGCAATCAAGTACACGGACCCGCCGAACAACCCGCCGAGCTGTCTCGACACGTAGAATCCCGGCGCGTCATTGACCACGATAGGTATCTTCCTGGTCGCCCGTGCGAACGCGACCGATGTGGCCAGCGTCTGATGCGAGGTCTTCTCCGCACAGATGATCTCGAGAAGCTGCATGCGGTGGGCAGGATTGAAGAAATGGAGCCCGATCATCCTTCCCGGGTCGCGCAGCACCGTTGCCATTTCGGTGATGGGCAGGGCCGAGGTGTTCGTGGCAAAGGTGGTTTCCGGCTTGCAGACCGCGTCGAGCCTTTTCCAGATGTCCTGCTTGACGGCCATGTTCTCGAGCACGGCTTCGATAATCAGGTCCGCATCTCGCGCGTCTTCGAGCACGGTAGTTGTCGTCAATTGCCGGGTCATCATCGACTCCAGGTCTGCTTGGGTCATCTTCTTGTGTTGGATGGGGTAGGCGAAGGTCTTCCTTATTGACGCGATTCCCCGATCGAGCGCATCCTGATTCACGTCCCAAAGAATCGTGTCGTAACCTCCTTTGAGGAGCAGGTTGACGATCCCCGATCCCATGACTCCGCCGCCCAGCATCGCCACCTTCTTGATCGGAGCCGGCTCCATGCCTTCGATGCGCGGAAGCCTGCCCGCAGCTCTGGTGTTGAGAAAGATTCCGATCAAGTTCTTGGCCACATCCGAAACCGCGCAATCCCCGAACAGATCGCCTTCTCGGCGGATGTCGGCCTCGATGTCGAACGACAGACCCTTTTCCACCGCCTCGATCACCTTGAACGGCGCCAGGTACCCTTTGGCTTTCGACATGGCCATGAACTTCGCACCGTTGGACATGGCTTTGAGCTCAGCAGCGCTGGGAAGTCGGTTATACCTGTTGCGGGTTCTCCTGCGCTCGAGCGAGAGAGCCCCCGAGGCAAACCTGGCAGCCGCTGCAACAGAAGCCTGCACCAAGTCCTCAACGGCGACCACTTCATCAACCAGCTTTCTCGACAAGGCTTTGTCCGCGTCGATGGGATTGCCGACGGTCATCATCTCCAACGCATTGGGGAGACCGATGAGCCGGGGAAGGCGCTGAGTCCCTCCCGCGCCGGGGATCAGCCCCACCTTGACCTCAGGTTGGCCGAGTTCTACCCCTTTTGACGCCACTCGATAGTGGCATGCCATGGCGATCTCCAGGCCGCCTCCCAGGGCATTCCCGTTGATCGCCGCGATCACCGGCTTGGAGCCCAACTCGATCCGATTGAGGAAGCCCGACATTGCCTCCACTTTACGGACTAGGGACTCCTTCTCCGTGGCCTTGTAGATCTCCGTGAGATCCGCGCCCGCGATGAAGTTCTTCCCTGTTCCCGTGAGTACGATCCCCTTGACGTCCGAATCTTCGAATGCCCGGGCAATCGCCTCCACCAGCTCCATGACAAAGTGCTGCGAGAGCTGGTTGACCGGCGGGTTGTCCATGGCGATCACCGCTACACCATCCCGCTTTTCCACGCTCAAGTACTGAAAGTCCGTCTTCATGTATATTCACTCCCTTTGTATCGCCGTAACCGTCCAGGGGGCGTAACCGTTCACCCGGAAGAAGAAGACTCACCGCAGAGGCGCAGAGAGCACAGAGAATAGGAGAAGAAATCCGCGAAACTCTCGTGAAACAATCTGCGCATCCGGATAAAAGCATAATTCTGTCAAGTTCTTCTCTCTTTCTTCTCCGCGTCCTCTGTGTCGCTGCGGTGAACACTTACCAGGGGGCAGACGTCTTCCGCGGAAGAGACAAACCACAAGGCACAAAGAAATCAAAGACCAATCCTCAGGTCGGCATTCTTGGTGTCTTGGTGGTGCATTTCTTTTCCGCCGGGGCTGAACGCTTACCGTTTCAGAAAGCTCCTTCGGGCATCTCGAGGATTTCCCGGGCCGGCTGCATCAAGGTGGAAACGCGAGCCGACACCACAGGCAGCGTGGTCCGGGCGAAGTACCTCGCCTGCACGACTTTTCCTGCACAAAGATCGCTCATATCGCCTTGGTCCATGTGTTTCCCCGCGATTACGGCCATGTCCAGGAGACGCCACACCATCGCGGCCTCCGCGAAACAGAGGAGTGCCGGATAGGTCTTCGACGCCCACAGCAACGGATCTACTCGCATCTCTTGTTGCATGGTCTTTGCCAACTCTCCCAATTGGCCGGCAGTGCTTGCCAGTGAGCGGACATGGTCTCCACAGATGGGGTCCGTGGCGTTCCTCTCGCAGAACGACTGAAGCTCGCTCAAGAAGGCCTTCAGGGGCGCACCGCCGCCTGTGGAGAGTTTACGTCCCATGAGATCCATGGCTTGAATGCCGTTTGTCCCCTCATAAAGGGAGAGGATTTTGGTATCCCTCAGGTATTGCTCCAGGGGATATTCGCCAGTGAAGCCGTACCCGCCGAGGCATTGGATCGCATGCTCACACACCTTGAAGGCCATGTCCGCGCAGTACGCTTTCACGATCGGCGTCATGAAGTCGACGAGCGCCTGATAGTGCGCACGGTCCTCATCTTTCTCCGATTCTTCGGCCAGGTCCAGCCACAAACCGGTCGCATACCCCATGGATCGCATACCGTCAACGGTGGCTTTCATCCACAAGAGCATGCGCCGCACGTCCGGATGACGTATGATCGGCACTTCCCCCGCATCCCTTCGCGCGAGATCTGAACCCTGCGTTCTTTCCTTCGCATATGCCAGGGCGTTTTGGTACGCGGTGGCCGCGATACCGATTCCACTGACTCCTACACTGATACGAGCGGCATTCATCATCTGAAACATGTGCGCGAGGCCCTTGTTCTCCTCACCGCACAAATACCCGATGCAGTCGTCGTTCTCACCGAAGTTGAGCACGCACGTGGGTGACGCGTGCAGTCCGAGTTTCCGTTCCACGCCTACACAGACCACGTCGTTGGGCTCTCCGAGAGACCCGTCTTCACGCACTCGCACTTTCGGGACGACAAACAACGATATGCCTTTCACTCCCTCAGGTGCATTCTCGATGCGGGCCAGGACGAGATGGATTATGTTTTCCGTCAGGTCGTGATCTCCCCACGAGATGAAGATCTTCGTCCCCTTGATCTTGAAGTGGTCGCCTTCCCGAATCGCCTTTGTCTTGATGGAGGCCAGATTTGAACCGGCTTGAGGTTCGGTGAGGCACATGGTCCCCGACCACCGCCCTCCATACATGTGGGGGATGAACTTCTCCTTGAGCCCATTCGTGCCGAAGCTCTCGATAAGATGCCCCGCGCCGTGAGTCAGCGTGGGAGCCATCTCAAACGCGATGCATGCACCGTGCATGATATCGGTGATGACGATTCCCATCGTGCGAGGGAAGTTTTGGCCGCCGAATTCGCCGTCCTCGGTTGCGGCAATCCACCCGTTCTCGCCGTAGAGCTTGAACGCGTCCCGAAATCCGGGTGCAGCCCGAACACCGCCGTTGGCGAGCACGACCCCATGCTTGTCGCCGACCTCTTGGAGTGGGCTGAGCACGCCGGCCGCAAACTTGACCGCTTCCGATACCAGCATGTCCAATGTCTCGACATCGAGGTCACGGTACCTGGGGAGCTTGCAAAGATCCCCGTAGTTGAGCTGCTCCCTCAGAATGAAATAGATATCCTGTTCGTTTACCTTGAAATGACTCATCAATCGGTTCCTCCGTCTCGGGTCCGACCCACTGTCGGGTCGAGTGCCCAGTCTCTTTCAATCATCAGCCTGGATGCCCCTCACGGTGAAATGAAAGATGAAATCAGCCAGTTCATCTTCTGCCACTCCCCCTTGAGGGCGAAACCAAGTTCCGGCACGGGTAATCATCGAGGAGGCATGAACCCGACGATCTTCGCGTCGCTGGGCTGCAGGGCTAGCCGAGGACCCGGGTTTCAGGCTCAGGATACTCCCGCCTTCAAGATCCACCCCTGACTAGCCGCTTGGAAACTGATCTTAAAAGGATACGAATGAACGTTCGTTCATGGTACGCGACGCTCGCTGCCGAGTCAAGTGTTTTCGTCCGGTGAGCCGCGTGAATGGGATTTGTCCACTTCGGCAATCCCGCGAATTTCGAGGCGTGTCACTATGCCTCTTCGTCAGCCCACTGCCGGAGATTCAGCGCCTTTCCAGCACGGCAGCGATTCCCAGGCCGCCTCCGCCGCAGATGCATTCGAGCCCGTACCTGGCGTCCCGTTTTTTCATCTCGTGCACCAGGGTGACGAGAACTCGCGTGCCCGTGCAGGCGATAGGGTGTCCCAGCGAGATGCCGGAGCCATTGACGTTGATATTTCCGTAGCGCTCGGGAGTTATTCCCATCTCCTTCAGATCTGCCAGCACCTGAGCGGCAAAGGCCTCTTGTATCTCGATCAGATCCATCTCTTCGAGGGTGAGGCCGGACATGTGCAGTGCTTTGCTCGCAGCACGGGGCACGGTCCTGTACGTTCGTCTCGGGTCGTCACCGACCGTTGCACACGATCTGAAGACCGCCAGTGGTTCTACGCCGAGCTCCGCCGCTTTCTCCGGAGAGGTCACCACCACCGCGGCTGCTCCGTCGTTTTCGGTGGAGGAATTGCCCGCGGTGCACACACCTCCGAGCACCGGTTTGAGACGGGCCAAAGCTTCGAGGGTCGTATCAGGACGCGGATTTTCGTCTTGATCCACGACCATCGGCTCGCCCTTGCGCTGGGGAATGCTCACAGGAACGATCTCCCCCGCAAACAAACCCGCCTCGATCGCCGCGCACGCCTTGCAATGGCTGTCAACGGACCATTGATCGCATTGTTCCCGGGTGATCGAGTGTTCCTTCGCTCCGGTCTCCGCCCACGACATCATCGCAGGGAGGATTCCGTATCGCTCTTCCGGCTGGGACATGACTCTCGCTCTCTGGATGCGGTCGTACAAGGTCAGTCCCCACATGGAGAGGTCACCGTGGCCTTTCGGAATGCCCTTCGACCCGCCGATACCCCATTTGATGCTCCCGGGGATGTAGAATTCCGCGTTGCTCATGCTTTCCGCACCGCCGGCCACGACGATCTCCGCTTGTCCCGACACGATCATCGCTGCGGCGACTCGGACGACGTCGAGGCCGGTACAGCAGCGGCTGTCCAGGGTCAGGCCGGGAACACTTTCGGGCCAGCCCGCCTTGAGCAGAGCCATGCGCGCAATATTCACGTATTCTCCGCTCTGATACGCCTGCCCCAGAATCACCTGGTCCACCATTTCAGGCGCGATCCCGGCACGTCTCGCGGCCTCGTCGAGTACAAGAGCCGCAAGGTCGTATGGCTGCACATCCTTGAGCACACCCATATACCGGCCAACGGGAGTGCGTACTCCTGAAAGAATAACCACTTCCTTCATCAGTTCATCCATTGTCCCCGATGCACGCATGCATCTATTTTTCTTGTGTCTTTCGAATCCCGTCTGGGTTGTATTCGTACCAGCCCTTACCGGTCTTTCGGCCGAGGTGTCCGGCCATCACCTTGCGACGGAGGATAGCCGGCGGGAACCAGCGAGGGTCCTTGGTCTCTTCGTAGAGAGCAGTGAGCGCTCCGCAGGTGACATCCAGCCCTACCATGTCGCCCGTCTCGAAAATCCCCATTCTGCGTCCTGAGGCTAGCCTGAGCCCTTTGTCGATATCTTCCACGGTCCCCACACCTGCCTCCACCAAATGCAAGGCTTCGATAAGTGCGGGAAAATTGATCCGGTTGATGAGAAATCCCGGTACATCTTTGTGTACCATAATGGGTACCTTGCCGATGCGCTCAACGAAGGCCCTGCCCTGAGCAAAGACCTCATCGCTGGTGAACTGACTTCTCACCACTTCGACCGCGTCCATCATGGGGACAGGGCTGAAGAAGTGAAGGCCCAGCACCCGTTCGGGACAAGGGACGCCGGCTGCCAATGTGCTGATCGGAATCGCGCTCGTGTTGCTTGCCAGCAATGTCTCCGGATTCACAAGTGAGGCCAGTTTGCCGAACACCTCTTGCTTGAGCTCAAGCTTCTCGAACACCGCCTCGATGCACAACTGCGATTCCAGAGCCGCGCCGAAGTCCACAGACGGGGCAATGCGCCCCATAATCGCTTCCAACGGGCCTTTGACCTTCCCCTTGTCCACGAGCTTGCCGGCAGACCAGGCAATATTCCTGAGCGCCCGATCCAGAGCCTCGGAGGACACATCGTGTAGACTCACTTCCAGCCCTGCACAGGCACACACCTGCGCAATCCCCGACCCCATGAGTCCTGCGCCCACGACACACACGTTCGCGACATCCATCCTGGTCTCGCCTCCCTTGGGACTGGGAATTCCCCGATCCCCTCAGACTTTTCAGATTCTGCGGCTCCCGGTTGTGGGCGGGTTTGCCCAATCCGGTGCCGACAAATCTTGTGGGGCAGGCTTCCGAGCCTGCCAATTGGCCGGTACCGCGTCATCAATCGGGTTGCAGCATCCGTGCCACCCCCTCATCCAGACTGCTCGAAGACGGCTGGACCGCGTCATTGGGCATGCATGAAGGGGAGCTGCGTTGACGGATGACGTATCCCTGAGTGTTCAGTGTAGAGAATATTCTACGCGGCCCGGGAGCAGGTTTCAGGAATGCTGCGTGCTTGCTGCCAGGAACCCTCGGAGAAGAGAATGTCGAAGCTGCTCTACATGTAGATGCTGCGCAACGATTCTCCGCGGCCTACTCCTCTCTCCTCGTCAGACCGTAGCGCTTCAACTTCTGGTACAGACCTGTCCGATGAATGCCCAGAAGAACCGCTGCTTGCGCACGATTTCCCTCCGTCAGGATCAAGGCTTGCGAGATCGCTCGTCGTTCCGCTTCCGCGACCTGATCTTTCAGCGCGGGGAAACGCTCTCCTGACGGCTGGGCAGCGCTCGGATCGGTCCGAATCTCTATGGGCAGATCTGCTTCCCTGATAGCGCGGTCCTGTGTGAGAGTTGACGCCTTCTCGAGCACATTGCGCAGTTCCCTGACGTTTCCCGGCCAATTGTAGGCCATAAGCCGTTCCATGGCCCGCGGTTCGATACTGCGGGGCGATCTTGCGTGGGACGGCATGAGGGAAAGCAGGTGGTAGGCAATCCGAGGTATGTCCGCTTTGATGCGGCGAAGCGGGGGGGTCTTGAGGAGAAAGGTATTCAGACGATAATAGAGGTCATGCCGAAATTCCCCCCGAGAAAGCATAGACCGAATATCTCGGTTGGTGGCGGCAATGACTCGGAAGTCCGGCTTGAGCGTCCTGGTGCCGCCTATCCGTTCCACCTCGCGCTCTTGAATGACCCGCAAGAGTTTCGCCTGGAGTGTGATCGGGAGCTCCCCGACTTCGTCAAGAAATACCGTGCTCTTCTCCGCCAACTCGAACTTACCCGGCTTCCCCTTTGGATGTGCACCGGTGAATGCGCCTGTTTCATAACCGAACAGCTCCGACTCGAACAGCTCGCCGGGAATCGCTGCGCAGTTCACGCGGACCATCGGACGGTCGCGGCGTGCGCTCAACTGATGGATCGCATGAGCGAAGATCTCCTTGCCGGTGCCGGTCTCCCCCACGATCAACACCGGCAGATCAGATGCCGCGGCCTGCCTCGCAACCTGCTTGGCCTCCTGTATGGGGGCGGATTCACCCACCACTCCTTCTATCGAATAGCGACTCAAATAGGCCTGCTGCAGCTCCTTTTCATAGTAATCCAAACGGCCCTGCAGCACCTCCACCTGTCGCACCAGGTCCTTGAGCTTTTCAGGGTTCCAGAACATGAGCTTGCCAACTGCGCCGATGATATTTCCTTGCCTGTTGCGCAGAGGTATGCGTGAAATGATACGCCGGTTCGTACCCAGACGGAACACGCGCCCTATTTCGGCCCGTCCTGTCCTGAGCACTCGAGGCAGTTCACTGTCGGGATTGAGTTCCGAGATATGTTTCCCTATTGCGTGGTTCCTCGGCACGTTGAAGAACGCCTCGTCAGCGGTGCTCATGTACCGGACAATCCCATGGGTATCTATCACAATTTGGGACTCGTGGGGATTGTCGAGCAGGGCTTCAAGCAGTTCCGGCGTCATGTTTCCGAGAGGCGAATCAGACATTGATCCTCATTGCCCGGGATGGCGGTCTTTCTGCGCAAGTTCCCGGAACACTCGGAGCTTGCCTTCGTAGACCTCGGAGAGCAGGTCCGGGTTGAGCACCGCGGCCGGAGTCCCGTAGGCGTAGAGTCGCTGCTTGATAAGCACGAGTCGGTCGAAGTATTCCGCGGCGGTTGCCAGGTCATGATGCACCACCACCAGCGTCCTGCCACCGGCCTTTGCCCGAGCCAACACGTCGAGGATTGCACGTTCGGTTGCCGCGTCGACCCCCGCAAAGGGTTCGTCAAGGAGCAGGATTTCCGCACCTTGGGCCAGTGCTCTTGCCATGAACACCCTCTGCTGCTGGCCGCCGGAGAGCTGTCCGATCTGTCTGTCGCAAAACTCGGCCATGCGGACCATGTTGAGGGCGTTTTCCACCTCTTGTGCGTCTTCTTGTCCTGGATCGCGCCACCAGGGGATGTGGCCGTACCGCCCCATCATGGCGACTTCGCTTACGGTGATCGGATAGTCCCAGTCTACCGCTCCACGCTGCGGCACGTACGCCACGGACCCTCGCGCATCCTCTGCCGGGACGCCGAAAATGCTCACTCGACCGAAGTCCGGCTTCACAAACCCGAGGATCGCTTTGATCAGCGTGGATTTGCCGGCGCCGTTGGGTCCGATAACTCCCACCAGGACCCCGGGGTCGATCCTGAGCGAAACGTCCAGCAGCGCAGGTCGAGGGCCGAAGCTTACGGTCAGGTTTTCCACTTCGATGGCCGGTTGCTCAGTGCTCATCTGCAGATCCCTTCGACGCTTCAGCCGGCCCCACAGACAAGGGGAACGTGGACGCGATGCTCGTACCTGGCTCGGACCAGAGCGCGCGGTCGAGCACCACCTCCGCATCCCGAAATACCCGGACCCTGACCCCTTGCACCCGATCCGTCGCGTCCAGAGGAGGAAAGGCCTGAAGATAGAATTCGTTGTTGCCCTGGATCAGACCGTTGACAGGGGCCACACGAAAGGGACGTCCCGGCTGGAGCTCGCCTGTCTTGCGGACGATCTCCTTGCCGTTGAGCCTGATGACCAGGCCCGCAGCATCCGCGTGGTCCGCGTCCTTCAGTGCGAAAGGGTCGGGTTCGACTGCAAAGGTCGTGGTCACTTCGAGGGAGTAGGCTTCCCGGGCGAGTTCCCGTTCATGAGTCACGGGTGGAGCAGTTTCTTGTCGAGCCTTTGTATACACGGCCATCCCCCCGACAAAGGCGATCCATATGGCGACTGCGAAAACGGGTCGTATCATGAACTGCCATGCCTCCCGCCATGGTGACTATTTGAGACCCCGCATGATAGTCAGGACGTTTTCCCGCATCATGCCGATGTAGGTTTCCCCCGCGGAGCCGGCCTCTCCCATGGAGTCGGAATAGAGACTGCCCCCGATCTTGACCGCGGCTTCTCGGGCAATTTCCCGCAGCAGTTTGGGGTTGACGCTGGTCTCCACGAACACCGCTTTCACGCCGAAGCTCCTGATCGAGTCGATGACCGTCCTTCTGCGTTCCGGGGTCATGCCGGCTCCGAGCTCGCTGCCGGTGGACCATCCCACAGGCGCCCTGTTCTTGAATCCGTATTCCGCGGCAAAGTAGTTGAACGCGTCGTGGCTCGTCACGAGTATGCGACGTTCAGGCGGGACTGGGTTGAACTGCTCGCGTATCCACGAGTCCAGGACTCGAAGTTCCCCCAGATACAGCTTTGCCCGAGCCTTGTATTCATCCTCGTGCGTCGGATCGAGCTTCGCGACCGCGACGACGATGTTGTTCACGTACACTACTGCGTTTCTCGGAGAAAACCACGAGTGGGGATCACTGATCTTTTCCCCGCCTTGTTCGAGCTCGATTGGCTTAATACCGTCGGTGCAGGTGGCGATCTTTTTTCCTGCGTCTTTGGCGAGGGTGGCCATCCAGTTCTTTCCCTCGAGGTGCAGGCCGTTCTGCAGGCAGAGATTCGCTTCCTGGGTGATCTTTGCGTCACCGGGCGTGGGCTGGTACGTGTGAGGGTCCGCTCCCGGAGCGAGAATGCACTTGACCTCGCACGCATCGCCCACCACCTGTCGAGTGAAGTCGGCTACTTGTGTGGTGGAGCAGACGATGACGGGCTTCTTCGTCTGCTCGCCGGAGGCCGGCTCGCCGGTCAACAGAAGCGGTACCAGGCTGAGCATCAAGAGTATTCGCTTCACGTGCGCACCTCGCCTCGGCACCCTCACCAAGCTCGAACACGGAATTGCCTCCGAGTCATCGGAAGAGTGCCCCCGAAACTAGTGGTTGACAACGCACCTATGTTGTCTCACAGTGCGGTGTGGTTTTCAATCCTTCTTTTCCGCGATGTATGCAGTGAACCTCGGGTGGCGGGCGTTCGAGCCCGACCGTCCCCGACAGAGAGGAATACCGGTGTTTCTCGATTTCCAATCCCACACTTTGGTTACCGTTGAACCCAGGGAAAAGGCCTTGTACCGGATCAGCGCCCGCGTCGACGACGGGTTGTTTTCGGGTGAGGCGGTCCTGGAAGTGCGACTCCCCGCGCTCAACATCGAGTCGGCTTCACTCGCCGTGACCAGGGACGTGCTAGGAAGCGGCAGAGATCTCTCCGAAGTCTCGCAGCGCCTGATCGGAGTCCGCGTCGGCCCTGGGATGACCCAGATAGTCCGCGGCGTCCTGGGAGGGCCCGACGGATCGCAACGTATGACGGACATGGTCCTGGAAGCCATGGAGATGCTGGTCAATGCGCTCACCGTCCCTGAGCTGCGCAAGGCCGTGGAACACGGGGGAACTCCTTGCCGATGCGATTCGGAAGGCCCCAAAATCCTGCTCAACGACGTGGTGATCGGTGAAGAACTCACCCGCACCATGGCGATAAACCCGCGACTCAAGGATAGCTGCGCGGCGTTCAGGGATATCTGAGGACAAGATCATGTTGGTGTATTCACGTATGAAATCAGTAGGCGTGCAGAAGCAGGGAGAGGATCGCCGCGTGGTCAGCGGCGTGCTCGAAGACGAGCTGTACGCTATGGAATGCGAAATCGCGGTCCATTGGCCGACTCTCAACATAGAAGCGGTCCAGACCCGCATGAAACGCTTCACTACCGCGGGATGTCTGAAGGCCGGTGAGGTGTTTGCTCGAGCCGAAGGCCGGAAACTGGGACCTGAACTCGACGGCATGATCAAGAAGGAGATCGGTCGACACGGCTGCCGTCACATGGCGATTCTCATGGTCGATTGCTGCAGAGCCGTTGCGCGGGCCGAGTTCGCGCGCGAGCTTCGAGCCGCTCTGGACGCGGATCCAAGTACGAATCCCGCTGACGTGCTCAACGACTTCCAAGAGAGGCACCCTGACCTGAAAGGATACCTTCGCCCGACTTAGGGATTGTCCGGAAATAACCGGTGCCCCGAGAATCCCCCCTAACCCCCATAGGCGTTAAAATATGTGAGATAAAGCGTGGTTTCAAGTTATTGCCCCAACAGCACCGACGCCACCCCGGCGGAAGCCGGGGTCCAGAACATCTTGAAAGGACTGGATTCCGGCTTTCGCCGGAATGACGGACTCTCGAACGCACCATCTTATCTTAACGCCTGTGCCCCTAACCCCCCTTTAAGAAAGGGGGAAAAGAGGCACCTTCCTGCTCTCCTCCTTTTCTAAAGGAGGGGGCGGATTTTGCAAGCGCCACGGGCTACCTACATTGATACGGTTATTGTGGGACAGGCAATTAGTTCGCCCTTTCGGACGAATGCTCATGCGTCTTGGGCAGCACCCTTAGGATGCGGTGACCGGAGAGAACCGCATCATCAATCGCGTCGCCGGCACCTTCGCCCGGGAAATCCTGATATTCCGACACACGAGGCCACATGCGTATAGATTTGCATATACATACGACAAGGTATTCGCCCTGCAGCGTCCTTGATCCGGACGAGCTCATGTTCACCGCAAAAGGAGCCGGTCTGGACGGAGTCTGCATCACGGAACACCATCGGCTCTGGTCCGCAGACGAAGCCAAGGCCTTGAGCGACAAGTACGGAATCGCGGTCTTCCGAGGAGTCGAGATCACCACCACGGGAGGGGACATCCTCGTGTTCGGCTGCGAGGAGATCCCGGACCGCATGGTGACTCCCGCGGAGCTCAAGGAACGCGTCGACCGGTCAGGCGGAACCGCCATTGCCGCACACCCGTTTCGGGGCTTTCTCCTGTTTGGGTTCGGGGGGCTCGGTCTGCCGCTTGAAGACGCGGCCAGGAATCCGACCTTTTCCGGCGTGCATGGGCTCGAAATCTGCAACAGCATGTGCACCGGGGAAGAGAACGGGCTCTCCCGACAGGTGGCCGATCTCTTGGGACTCGTGAAGACCGGAGGGAGCGACGCACACAAGGCGTCTCAGGTGGGACGATGCGTGACGGTCTTCCAGGATCGAATCGAAAACGACGCGCAGCTCGCACACGCGATTCTGAGCGGAAGACACACGGTAATCCAGGAGGCATAATGGATACGGCACAGATCAAGTGGTCGGAATGGACGAGATCGATGGAGAGGCTTCTGAGACTGAGGTCTTTCCCCGTGGGGCTCAAGATGGTGGAGAAGGCCGAGGATCTCGGCAAGAACCCTTGGCTAAGACGTCCGCAGGAGAAGCTCTCTCTGTGCCAGTTGATCACCATCGTGCGCACGTTCGACTGGACCGTCGGCGGAACCGCCGAAGATCTGGTGACCCCCGGCTGTGCCGCAGTGATCGGCCTGGCGGAGCTGCCGGAGTTCGTCCGCGACGGCACCATGCGCAGCACGGTGTGGCTTGAAAAGAAGGAAGACGCGGCCCTGTGTGAATCCGTGATGCAGCGCATTCCGACGGGGAAATATCAGGCGTTCATGCTGGCCCCGACTGCGTATGACCCGTTTGTACCCGACATCGTGCTGTTGTACGGGAATCCCGCGCAGATGTCGCTGCTCATCAATGCGATTCAGTTCGACCGGTATGAGCGACTGGTGTTTTACTCGGTGGGGGAAAGTTCGTGCTCGGACGTGATCGGCCGGTGCTTTGTGGATCGTGTGCCGGCTCTTTCCGTGCCGTGCTACGGAGAGCGTCGATTCGGTCACGCGGCTGACGACGAAATGGCGATTGGACTCCCCTCCGAAGAGTGCGCGCGCATTCTGGCCAATGTCGAAACCCTGTACAAGAGAGGGATCAGGTACCCCATTTCTCCCTATGGTGCTCAGGTGAGCCCGTTTCCCGCGTTGAACGCGGTGTACAAGTTCTCGGAGCTCGGCAAGGGGAGCTGATGCCGATGCGCGTGCAAAGCTGAACGATCACGGTGCCTCGGCCATTGCCCGTTTTGCCGCTTTGACCAGGAAGGACGAACGCGACAGCCCGTGTCGGCGTGCAAAGGCGTCTATGGTTTCCAAATGGGTCTCCGGTATGGTGATGCTGATCCGCTTCGTCTTAGTCTCCGGCACCTTCACGAGGAACGGCACCGCGTCCTTATTGGCCGGATCATCCAGGATCTCTTCAAGACTGCTCGATTCGGGGATTGGATCACCGTCCTCGACCATCCCTTTGAGGTGCAGCCTCAAGGCTGCGGGAGCTCGTCTGTGTGCTTCTTCGAGAGTCTCTCCCGCGGTAATGCAGCCCGGGAAGTCGGGAAAATCCACCCCGAAATCACTATCCCTTTCCTTGCGAAGGAGCGCTATGTAGATTGCCACGCCGGTCTCCTTTGACGTGCAGGTCCCTATCGCAGATCATCCACACCGGATTGGCGTCTGATACTCGCGAGCGTTCCCTTGGGAATATCTTTGACCGGGGTGGTTCATAAAAGCGCCGGGTCTGCTGGAAACGGTTCCTTGCCGCCATCCTGGGATGCGGTGAGTTTCGAACCGCATCGGTGCCGATCCCCTGACGTATCGAGAAGTCACCTTGACCGGACGCGGGACCGTTACGCGACCGGGCTTTGTCGGGTGTTTGAACGGGACGTGATCCCCTTCCCGGTCCACTCGGTACCAGCCGGCGGCTCTGAGTCTCTTGATGACCTCTCGACTGTCCATTGGACAATTATACATACCGGTCCATACAAGACCAAGCACAATCACCGCCGGCCGTTCACGAGGCATGAGCCGCAAGGAGCCTGTGCGGGAACCTCGGAGAGAACGGCTTGTCCCCGCCTCGTCCGTGTGCCATTGTATGCATAATCTGCGTGCAAAGGAGGGGTGACGGTGCGGAGAAAGCTAACAATTGCCCTCGACTAGAAGGTGTACGAAGGCCTGCACTGGGTCATCGGTCGCCGGAAGATCAGCCGGTTCATTGAGACCCCTGTTCGTCCGCACGTCCTTGGGCTTGAACTGGACGCGGCGTACCGGGATATGGATCGAGCCCCGGATTGCCGAGCGTGTCCTCGCGGAGGTGGTGCCCCTGTGAGCCTCCGGCGATCTTATCTCGACTACTTGGCAGATATTCTGGATGCCATGGCGTACGGTAATCCGCGCAGGAGTGATGCATGGGTGAGACCGTTTGTCATATACTGAGAGGATGTCTGTTCCAGTGGGATGCGGACAAGGCCGACAGGAATCTGAGAGCCCACGGAGTCACGTTCGAGGCAGCGTGTGAAGTATTCTTTGACCCCTTTTACGAATATGGAGGAAGATATCGGTGAGCACGGTGAGGACAGACGGATTATCATCGGGCACGCGTATTCGGTTCATCCGGGGCATCCTGTCCGAGTTGTTGCGGTGGAAAGGCACGAAGAAGTCTGGCGAATTATCTCAGCTAGACGGGCCACCAAACAGGAGAGACGGCGTTATGCAAAAAAAGAAATGGATCTTGGATAAGGACCGTCCCAAGAGTGCGGTCACCATCGAGATGCCGGCTGATGTTGTTGCGGATCTTGAGCAAGTGGCGGCAAGCAAGGGCATGACAGGTCACCACGAGCTGATCAGGTACTATGTGGGCCGGGCTCTGAAGGAAGATCTGGATCTACTCCGGGCGGGGGAAGCAAGCCGGAAGACGGAGACGGACACGACCCGGTTGGATGATACTTATGAGGCGGGCAATAGCTGGTAGAATGGTACGGTGGGGAACGGCAGGGATGCGCGCAGCCGGCTCGCCAAGCGACTGCATCCGCCACCCTTTCCCGCAAGTGCTCACGAATGTGCGTTTCAGCCTTGACTACCGGTTCAGCTTCACCGGGTTGGGCAATGTGAGTCGTACAGTCCAAAGCGAGAGGGGGCAAGCATGGTGAGTCGGGAAGACAAGCTGAAGGACATTAAGAGGGTTGCCGGAGAGCTGGGCGTGTCTCGTTTGAGCCGGCGTCAATACAGTGAAAACGGCGGACTGTACACGGAGCATCAAATATTCGATCGGGGTGATACGTGGGCAGCCCTCTGCAAAGAGGTCGCGCTGGAGAGCAAACGGCAAAACCCTGTGGCCGACGAAGAATACTTCCGGCGCCTCAAAGAGTTCTACGAACGGAACCATCGGGTACCGAAATACAACGAAGTGACATTGGCCGGTCTGACGTTCAACAAGCGTTGGACGACACGCAAGGACTTCCTCGCCGATGCGGTGGAGAAGGGCGTCATTCCGCAGGAAGCTCTCAAGCAGCATCACCGCAATGACATACCGGAGGAAACCGCCGGAGAAGCAGCCGAGACCAACCAGACGGAGAAGCGGGATGCATTCCCCAAGAGAGCGAGCATAGTTCCTCCGCCTCCGAAGGACAGCAAGTGGCAGAAATGGCAGCGCATAGACGAACCCGGATTTCCGTGCGCACCCCACGACGAGCTTGGAGTAGTAGCTCTCTTCGCAATTCTGTGCAGCCAAGAAAAGCTTCCGTTTCAGATCATTGGAGCCACAGGGGGCAAAGGCACGGATTCCGTCTGCTGGGACGAGCGTACCCGCGATCATGTCAATATTGAGTTCAAGTACAATCTTTCCCAAAGCACATGGAACCACCCTATTGAAGAGGTCGACCTGGTCGTCTGCTGGAAGACCAAGTGGCCGGATTTTCCCAGAGAAGTCATAGAACTCAGTGCACGGTACACTACCAAAACCTAGGCGGGCTGTCGGCGAGAACGGCTAGTCCCGGTCTCGTCCGTAAGCCATTATGCATAATCTACGGCCAAAGGAGGGGTGACCGTGCGGAGAAAGCTGACAATTACTCTCGACGAGGAGGTGTACGAGGGCCTGCACCGGGTCATCGGTCGTGGGAAGATCAGCCGGTTCATTGAGACCCTTGTTCGTCCGCACGTCCTTGGGCTTGAACTGGACGCGGCGTACCGGGATATGGCTCAAGACGAGGCGCGGGAATCGGAAACGCTTGCATGGGCGGAGGCATCCGTCGGAGACGTTTGCGATGCGACGTGGTGCCGGGTGGTGGGTGAACTTCGAGCCGGCAATCGGTGGTGAGGTACGAAAGGAGCGCCCCGCAGTCATTGTGAGCAACGATGCTTCCAACCGTCACCTGAAGCGGCTGCAAACGAGTAACGGGGGGGAAAACCCCATAGGCGCTAACTTAGTGCCCCTTTTCGCAAATACGGTCCCGGATCCCCTGGGGACTCGTGACATAGTTGTAGGGGCCGGCGTCCCGGCCGGCCCACTGCCGCCGGCAGGGGAAAGTCTGGAAAATGGGCGACCGAACTTACGAACGGGAGTACTAAGCGACAGCCGAAATCGACATTTCAGGCGGTTATCCCCCTGCCCCTACCCCCTCCCACAAGGGGAGGGGAATCCGGAAACCCTCTCCCCTTGTGGGAGAGGGAAGGGTGAGGGGGAGTATGCTAGGGCACCGCGTGCCCTGAAGTTAGCGCCTATGGAGATAAACCCCTCCCCTACATGTACGCACCTGCAGTTGCGATCTGTGCGGGGGTTCGGATGTGAGCACGCCGCAAGGCACGTGGTTGAAGAACATGCCCTCGTGACCGGAGAGTACCCCGTCCGGCCTGGAGCATCAATGCGCTCTACGGCTTCGGCTCTTCCGGCTTGTCCTTCTTCTCGCCCGATTCAGGAGCATCACCGGTTGTGGGCTTCACTTCTTCCATCTCGATACTCGGCGCTGCCGGAGCAGGCGACTCCGCGGCAGCCTGTTCCCCGGCCGAAGGAGAGGGGGGCGCTGGAGCGGGCGACGACGGCAACGGCACTGCAGGCGAAGCTGGAGAAGCGGCTCCGGTCCTCGCTCCCGAGGCAGAGGACGTCGCAGGCGGCACGGAAGCCGGCTCGAACGGCGGCTGCGAACCCTTTATCCCGAGGCTGTCGAAGACGCCTTTCACTATTGTGCCCACCGTATCCTTGGGAATGATCTTCTCCGTGACCCAGACCAGCGCGAACGCAATACCCGCAAGTATCCCGGCGATCACGAGGAACACCGCCAGAGCAAGCAGCCCGAAAAGCAACAGAACAAAATACACCGGAAACAGAAAACCGTATATGAACCCTCGACCCAATTTGGTCTCGGTGTTCTCTTCCTCTTCTCTGCCGAGTATATCGTCGAATACCCTGACAAAGTAGTTCCTGTTGTAGTAACTCAGCGCTGCGCTGAGACACCCCAGGATGATCATTCCTACCAGCTTTGTGATGAACCCGTACATATCTCTCCTCCATCAGAGTTGGGCGACCCCGCTTGGGGTTTGTTCGGGGCCACGAAGCCATCCTGTTTGCCGGCCCGGACCTGCCGTACCCGGGCCGAACGCAATTAATCGAGACACGGCAGGGCAACCGTTCAGGGGGCATCCGTCCTTTTCCGTGAAGACAAACCGCAAGGCACCAAGACACCGAGAAATCAAAGAACGGTCCTCAGACTTCCACTCCAGGGAACAGGCTTTCTTCGCGTCTTTGTGTCTTGGTGGTCCATTCCCTTGACTCCCAGGCCGAACGCTTACCGTTTCTTGGATTTCTTTCTCGCCTGTTTTTCCGCCTTCCGCTTCTTCTTTTTGTCCTTAGGCGACAACTTCTTCGGGACCTGCTTTCCTGTGCCCACCTCGGGAAGTCCATACGGATTGGTCGGTGACGGGACCTGCAAATCCTGGGCACCTCCCTGCATTCCTCCGAGCATCTTCCTGAGCCCTTTCATCCTCTTCCAGCGTCCCCGAAGCTTGCCGCCCCCCATGGCCACGAACAGGTCTCGCATATCCTTGAACTTCGCCATCAGGTCCTTGAGCTCGTCTACAGTGCGACCTGAGCCTTTGGCGATGCGTCTCATCCTGCTTTCGTCGATGATGTCCGGTCGGTTCCGTTCTGCGGGGGTCATCGAGTTGATAAGAGACTCGATCCGCACCAGCTCGTAGTCATCCACCTTCGCATGCTCAGGAATGCCGCCAGAAAAGAACGGAAGCTTGGCCACGAGGTCCTGCAAAGGCCCCATCTTCTTGATCGCCTTGATCTGGTCCAGGAATTGGGTGAAGGTGAAGTCCCCACGAAGCATCCGCAACGCGTCTTCCTCAGCCTTTTTCTCGTCAATGACCTCCTCGAAGTCCTTGACCAGCCCGACCACGTCTCCAAAACCCAGAATCCGTGAAGCAAGCCCGTCCGGCCTGAATTCCTCGAGCCGATCAAGCCCCTCCCCCATTCCTACGAAGAGAACGGGAACGCCGGTGGCCTCCTTGATCGATATAGCCGCGCCGCCTCGGGCATCGCCGTCGAGTTTTGTGAGGATGAAGCCGGTGAGTTGGATGCGCTCATTAAATGAACGTGCGATGTTGACCGATTCCTGACCGATCATCGCGTCGCAGACGAGAATGACGTTCTCCGGGCGGGTGAGCTCTTCGATTCTGGCGAGCTCGTCCATCAGGGGCTGATCTATGGTGAGCCGTCCGGCCGTGTCGAAGATCACCACATCGCACTTCTTGGCCTCGGCGTCGGCCATGGCCCGGTGACAGATGTCCGGCGGAGCGGCTCCACCATCGGAGAACACCGGCACGTCAAGGTCCGACCCGAGCTTCTTGAGTTGCTCCACTGCCGCGGGACGATACACGTCCGCAGCCACAAGCATGGGGGATCTCCCCTTCTTCTGGAGCAATCTGGCCAACTTCGCTGCGGTCGTGGTCTTGCCCGATCCCTGGAGGCCCACCATCATGATCGAGCTCACCGCGGCCTTCTTCAGATTCAGGGGCGTTTCACCAGGGCCCATGAGCCGGACCAGCTCGTCGTGGCACAGTTTCACAAAGTGGTCGCCCGGCGCGACTTTGAGACTTCTGTCCCTGTGCTTCACCCGAACATGGACTATCTCTCCCAGTGCCTGTTCTTTCACCCGGTCCAGAAAGGAAGTCGCGACCTGAAATTCCACATCTGCTTCCAGGAGCGAAAAACGAATCAATTTGAGGGCTTCCGCGAGATTCTCCTCCGTGAGGGTGCTCATACCCTGGAGATAATTGCGTACGTCTCGAAAACCCTTGGTCAAAATATCGAGCACTGAGGAAGCCTCCTGTTGCAACGCTATGCCGAAAGACCCTCCTATATCAGAATACAGGCCGAAATGTAAGTGTTTTCTTGTCTTGCCCGGTGCCGAGCTTTCTGGTATACAGATTCCTCTTAGGGGGGAGCTGCTTGTTTCGAGGTCTCCATGTTACACGCACTGAACAGTTTTGAATGCAGGACCAGACTGCTTTTTGGCCGCGGGGCCGCTGCCCGGCTGGGCGACGTCGCGGGCGAAATGGGCGCTCGCCGATACCTCCTTGTGGCTGATCCCGCGCTCGCGTCGGTGGGAGTGCTGGGCCCGGTCCGGGCAAGCCTCGACGCGGCCGGCCTTCAGGGGGCCGTATTCGAGGACGTGGAACCGGAACCCTACCTCGATGGTGCAGATCGAGCCGGGGCACAAGGTCACGCCGTGGACGCGGATCTGGTGATCGGCATAGGCGGCGGGTCTGCCATGGATACGGCAAAGGCCGCAGCCATGCTGTTGACGAATGAAGGCAAGGCCCAGGACTATATCGGCCTGAACCTGGTCAACGTGCCGGGCGTCCCGACCCTCATGGTGCCGACCACCGCAGGAACCGGCGCGGAGGTCACCTTCACCGCGGTCTTCACCAACCGGGAAACGAAGGCAAAAGGCGGCATCAACAGCCCGTTTCTCTTTCCGAACGTCGCGGTGTTGGACCCTGAACTGACGGTTCCCCTCCCCGCGAATGTGACCGCATACACGGGAATGGACGCGCTCACTCATGCGATCGAGTCCGTATCGAGCCGGAGCTCCACCGTGTTTACCGAGGCTCTGGGGACCTGTGCGGTTCGGCTCATATTCGGGAACGCCAAGAAAGCCGTCGCGGACGGAACAGACCTGGACGCCCGAGAACGGATGCTCATGGGCAGCGTCCTTGCCGGAATGGCCCTGGCAGACGCGGGAGTAGGCGCGTGTCACGCACTGGCCTATCCCCTGGGCGGGCGATACAGAATCCCCCACGGGCTTGCCAACGCCGTGCTGTTGCCGTACGTCATGGACTTCAATGTCGAGGCCGCGTCCCTGTCGTACTCGCTGCTCGCGGGGAGCATGGGGCCGCAGTTCGGGATACTCACCCCCGATGAGGCCGCAGCATCGGCAGTTGAAGCGGTGCGAGACCTGTGCCGGGCGATCGGGATACCTCGCACCCTGGCCGAGCTCAATGTGCCGCGATCCGACATCCCCGCGATGGTCGAAAGCGCGCTGACGGTCCGGCGTCCGGTCGAGAACAACCCAAGAACCCTTGGCGAAAAGGAAGCAACTTCCATATATGAACGCGCGTTTGGAGCCTAGCTCGCACCGGCCCGAACGCCATATCCCACATCGATCCCCCAGGAGAGCCCAATGCCCGGATATGAATGGATGGGAGAAACCGAAAAGGAACAGGTCAACGAAGTCCTGGATACCGGTATTCTCTTTCGTTACGAATTCGCCAACGAACGGAAAGGGATCTACAAGACCAAGGAGTTCGAGGAGAAGTTCGCGCATTATGTGGGTTCGGTGTACGCGCACGCGGTGACATCCGGAACCGCTGCTTTGCGCGTAGCCCTCGCGGCGTTGGGCGTCGGACCGGGTGACGAGGTGATTACGCAGGGATTCACCTTCCTCGCGACCTTCGAGGCGATCATCGAGTCGGGCGCGGTGCCGGTTCCCGCGGAGATAGACTATACCCTCAATATGGACCCGGAAGATCTGAAGAAGAAGATCACGAGCAGGACCAAAGCCGTGATTCCGGTGCACATGCTCGGTTCCCCCGCGAGAATCCAGGAGATCATCGAGGTAGCCCGCAGGCACGACCTTGCGGTCCTGGAAGACACCGCACAGGCTCTCGGCGCGGCAGTGGGCGGGAAGAAGCTCGGCACGTGGGGAGACATGGGCACCTTCTCGTTCGACTTCTACAAGACCCTCACCACCGGTGAAGGCGGAATGCTGGTGGCAAACGACCGGGAACTCTACGTACGCGCGTCGGAGTACGCGGACCACGGCCATGATCACAATCCCGCGGTGGGGCGAGCTCTGGAAGGCCGCAACTTCCTCGGGTTCAACTACCGGATGAACGAGATCCAGGCGGCAATAGGGCTTGCCCAACTTGCGAAGCTCGACGACATGATTGAGCGCCAACAACGCAATCAGGCCCTGATCAAGGAAGCGCTCGAAAGCATAGACGGAATCACCATGCGGGCGATTCCGGAGAGCGGTAAAGACAGCTACACCCACGTGGGTTTCTTCCTTCCCAGCCGAGAAAAGGCCCAGGGCTTCCACAAACGACTCTCCGAGAAGGGAGTTGCTGCGATCTACTTCAGGAACAATCTCTGGCACTTTCTTCCGAATTGGGAGCACCTCATCCAGCGCAAGACCGTGTGGCGGAGTACCTATCCCTTTGCCGGGCCGATCTACGGCGGTGATTTCCAGTATTCCCCGGACATGCTCCCCCAAAGCACCGCGATACTGGACAGATTTCTCGCGCTTCCCGTATTTCTTCAGATGGATGAGGAGAGAATCCAGAAAACAGTGGTGGAATTACAGGCCACGGCCGAAGAAATCCTTTGAGAGGAGCCCCGGATCCGAAGATGTCGCCCTGTTCGCACCCACTGAAGAGCCCGGCCGACTTGCCGGAGGTAAGAGTTCACCACAGAGACGCAAGGAGCGCAGAGAAACAGCCGAAGAAGAAGGGACATCCCTCGGATTTCTCTGCGACCTCTGCGGACCTCGGTGCCTCTGCGGTGAGTTTTCTTCCCGGTGAACGCTTACCCCGGGCCCGGCTCCGACCATGACGAAGAAGGACATTCCGGTGCGCATAGTCGGGTTCATCCCCGCGAGGGCGGAATCGAACCGTTTTCCCGGCAAACCCCTTGCCGATATCCTGGGCAAACCCATGATCGTGCGGGTGTGGGAACGGGTGGCGCGCTCCGGGATACTGTCGGACGCGTACGTGGTCACGGATTCGGAACGGATTCTCGAGGCTCTCGAGGCCCATCACGGAAAGGGGCTGCTCACCTCGCGCGATCACGTGTCAGGTTCGGACCGGATCGCGGAGGGAGCGCGCATGGTGGGTCTTGCACCGGGAGACATAGTGGTGAACGTCCAGGGAGACCAACCGCTCATGGACCCCGGGATGGTCGATGAGGTGGTGGGACCCCTGCTGGAAGACCCGCACATCCCGATGAGCACCCTCGTGTACCGGATCGTCAGGGAAGAAGAGATCACCCACCCCAACGCGGTCAAGACGGTGGTGGACCAGGAGGGTTTCGCGATCTATTTTTCCCGTTCCACGGTGCCGCACTACCGCCGCGACCATCCGGCGCCGGTGTACTACAAACACCACGGGATCTACGCGTACCGGCACGATTTCCTGCAGCAGTTTTCCAGACTGCCCAAGGGGGTGCTCGAACAGGCGGAAAGCCTGGAACAGCTCCGAGCCATCGAGTATGGGTTCCGCATCAAGGTGGTGCTCACAGACAAGGATTCGATAGAAGTGGACACCCCCGAAGACCTCGAGAGAGTCAGAAAGACCCTTGCGACGATTTGACAAGCCGCGCGAAATCGGTTACTGAGAAGAGATGTACGGCCGACGTGATCGAGGCCTTTTTTGGGGGGAGGAGTACTTGACTGTACCGGTAAGGTTCGATCCCCTGTCTCACCGACAGGCATTGCCGGCCTCACAAGCCACTCGAGCGGGCGATGCGTGGTCTTCCTACTGCGTGGTGCCACGCCAGCGGCGTTCATACAGGCCGAGGACAGCCAACATGCTTCCGGTTCAGGCTCCCAGCCGCTGGGTGGCAGGCGGATGGAGAGCGGGAACATCTGAGTGGGCAGAGGGCAGGAGCCCGACGACTCGATATTGAAAGGTATACAGAGTGAGCAGAGAAGACAATGTAAAGGTAGAAGGAAAAGTAATCAAGGTCCATTCAGGTGGGATGTATCAGGTGGAGACCGACGACGGACGGATAATTCGGACCAAGCTCTCCGGACGAATGTCCCGCTTCAGAATCAAAGTGCTTCTCGGAGATCGCGTCACGGTGGCACTCTCACCTTACGACCTCTCACACGGACTCATAGTCTACAGGGGCAAATGACCCCACATGCGCGTCCGAGACCTACCCGAAGCAGCATACCGAGCGCCGGCCGGCTTCCATGATCGTGGCTTCCGATTATATTCCCTCGACTTTTCGTGACGAATTGTTATATTACTAACTATGCGGGTCGCGCCGTGGGGTGACTAAGGGCGATGATGAAGTGGCTCTCTCGACCGGACGCGGCCAGACGCGGGTGGAGACGTCTGTCGGGACGGCCGGGACAAGCGGGGAGCCTTTCTTATTAATAACGTTCAATACGTGCCCGCACAGTGGCAGCAAGCATATTATTACAGGATGATGACTACATGGAAATTGTCTTTCTAGGGACCGGCGCGGCTTGGGGCCTTCCTGAGCACGCGTGCGAGTGCGAGATATGCACGAAGATGAAGGAACTGGGGGAACACCGAACCCGCACCTCTCTGTTCATCCGGGGGCAAGAGAAGATCCTGGTGGACTGCGGCCCGGATGTGCGACTCCAAATGATGCAGCATGACGTGGGGTTGCCCGACGCGGTGATCGTCACTCATGAGCACGGCGACCACTACCTTGGCCTGGACGAGCTGCTTGCCTTTCGTCGGGCCGTACCGAAGGATTCCTGGAAGCCTGTTCCGGTATACGCCACGGAAAAGACCTGGGAGGCCATCGAAATCCGCTTCTCCTATTTGATGGGAACGGTGATCCAGCGCAGAGACGCAGTCCCTGAGCAGCCTCTCGCGGGGCTCAAGATGCGGGTGGTGCCGTTCAGGACGTACCACGGCCCGACTGCCCAGGGTTCGGTGGGACTGGTGTTTCAGGAGAAAGGCGAGAACGGGACAGCCACCGTGCTGTACACCTCCGATTTCTCCAGGGTTGTGACCCAGCCTGTGCTCGATCGAAACCCCGATGTAGTGATTTTTCAGGCGCACTGGCTCAATGAACCGAGGTTCAACCGGCCGAATCACATGAGCTTCCAGACCGGCATGGCGCACATCCGCAGATGGAACGCCCGCCAGACCACTTACCTGGTACACATTTCGGACGGGGATCTGGTCCTGGGTGACCCTCACAACTCGGCCTACAAGAAGATGCCGCCGCTGGCTGCTCTCACCAAACCCGGCTCTGATACGCCATATCCCGTGCCGAGATGTCAATCCGAGTGGCAGGAAGTGGTCGAAGAAATCTGCCGGGACACGGGGATCAAGACCTCGGTGAAGGTGGCCTATGACGGGCTTCGAGTAACCGTGAGACCTGGCGGTTGATCCCTTGCCGCTCGAGGAGATTATGGACGAGGATCTAAAAGCAAAAACCGCACGAACCGCGAAACTCTACTTCGATGGATACCCCGACGAAAGGCCCTACGATCTCTGGAGGGCGTTTGACAAGGATCTGGCCCGAGACCTGTCGCTGTTCATAACCGGCCAGGTGTACGGGCGAGAGCGCATTCCACACCCGACGCGGCAGCTTGTGACTGTTGCCGCGCTCACGGTGCTGGAGCGGACGGAGGAACTGAAACTGCATATCTACGCGGCACTCAACGTCGGCTGTGATCCCGCGGACGTGGCTGAAGTGATCTTTCAGAGCGGCATTTACGGCGGCATGCCCGTAGTGAATCAGGCTTTGAAGGTGCTCCGGCAGGTGCTTCAAGAAAGAGGGCAATGGCCCCCGGAACGGCGAGCAAACAAGTCCGCCGAATAGCAGGGCCACGCAGAGCTGCTGGGAGCAGAAACCAGAACCGATTGCGCCTCGGTCGGTCAGCATGAAGCCCCGTAGCGGAGTAATTTGGTGCTGCGCGAGTACCCGCCTTGAAATTCGCGGGATTGTCAAAGCGACAGGAGCCCCCGCTGTCAATGCGGTGACCGAAGCGTCTTTCCCGTTCCTTCCGCGGGTTGAACTCCACGGCTACTCATCGCACGTTTTTTCGGGACTCAAGGCTCGGCTTTCGAAGGGGCCGCCGGTGAATAGCCTTGGGTTTTGCCCCAGGGGTTCGGTGCGGAAAGCGCTATCCCTGAATCACACGCATTGCCCCAGACGCTTCCCGCCCTGTGGGGCGGCGAGGGCCTGCTTTTCCCCGCCCTGGATGGGAGGGGAAAGCGGAGTTTGAGACTTGTCGTAATTGTCCACGCGGGACATTACGGTGCCGTTGTGGTTTGCTTTCCCCGGCCCCCGTGTGCGTCCCGCCCCTACCTGCGCGATTGGGGAATCCACGCCAGCGTCAGTCGTCTAGCGAGAACTCGAAATCGTCTTCCACTGCCACGGAATCCTGAGCTGCAGTAGCCACCTCGGGTTGCACCGCGGGTCGACTGCCCGATGTTTGGAAGCTCGCGGAGTCTCCGAGGAAGAACTGGTCGAAATCAGCCTCCGGCGGCGCGAAGAACACACCGAGCTTGCTGCGAACTCCGGCGAGGTCTTTGCCGCACTGAGGGCAACTCAAATTGTGTTCAAAGCTCACGAAATTGCATTTTTCGCACTTCAATTCGACCTCCACGGGTGCCTAGCGCTACCTTCACCCACGTACAAAATTAGCATGAAGTGCCCTGCAAAGCAACAGCTCTCGACCGCTCCCGGCCGAGGAAATGGACCGAGAGGCATGCCGAGGCCTCGCAACTCGGCGCGTTTGCCCGCCAACGCTCGGGCGTCTTTCTGGTGGGACAGGCATCTTTCCGTGCATGCGCTCACCCGGAGGGGAATGGGTTGGGGTCTGTCATAAAATAGACCCGTCAGGTGACTGTGACTCGTCACCCCGGCGAAAATCGGCGCCCACCGAAGTTCCAGTACTTATTTCGTGACGGGCACTTATACCAATGCGCAGTCAAAGGAGTGACATCGGATGGACCGGCAGAGCCTGCCCCGGACTCGATCCGGAGGACGCCGGTCCCCACCATCAATAGTGGCGGCGGGCGCCTGCGTGCCCGCCATTCTTACTTCCTTGAAAACGCATTGGTATTAGCGTTCAGCCTGAGGGCAAAGAGAACGAACCGCCAAGACACGAGGACAAGGAGGAACCGTGCCTCTATCACCCTGATGAGGCGGGCTGCCCATTGATTTCTTCGTCCCCTTGTGGTTTGATCTCAGGACAGAAAACAGATGACCCGTGAACGGCTATCTTGCCTGCCATAGACATCCCCTGGTAGTTTAACGGTGAAATCACCTGATTATACGCACTATCGCGGCGCAGGAATGCGTTGGGACAAGCCCCTCGGAGGAACGGGTCGACCGAAGTTGCTGCGGTTCGTGGCTGCGGCTCTGGTCGCCGTGTGTGTGCTTGGGTGTGCGAGCGTTCCCCACTCCGGACGCCGACAGTTCAACATGATCTCGGATGCGGAAATCAAGCCCGTTGCGTTGCAGGTCTACGAACAGGTTCTTTCCAAGGAACCGGAGTCCAAAGACGCTCGCATGAAGGAGATCGCAAGAAGGGTAGTGACCCGTATCAGCAGCGCCGCGGAAAAGATGGACCACCCCGGCTTTGACTGGAAGGTGCAACTTATCGAACGAGACACTCCCAACGCGTTTTGTCTCCCAGGCGGGTTGATAGGTGTACACACCGGCTTGTTCCGAGAAGTAGGGACCGAAGCGGGTCTTGCCGCGATCGTGGGACATGAGGTAGCCCACGCGGTCGCGCGACATGGGCAGGAACGTCGCACGCAACAGCGGCTTGTCAACGGCGTCTTGGCGTTCACAGGGGAACTGGTAAGAAAGGAGACGGGAGAAATCACCACTGCGGGGAAACTGCTTCTGGGAGCCCTGGGAGCCGGCGCCACCGTGGGGGTTACGCTGCCATATAGCCGGATTCACGAGTTCGAGGCCGACCAGATCGGGCAGATCTACATGGCCGCCGCGGGGTACGACCCCCAGGAGTCCGTGCGAGTCTGGGAAAAACTCTCCAAGTTCAAGAAACCGCCCATCCCGGTGTGGCTGTCCACTCATCCGTCAGACGAAGAGAGGCTCCGCAAGTTGCGCGATTTTCTGCCTGATGCTGAAAAATACTACAAGGAATCCCCAGTGAAATACGGGAAAGGGGTCCTGCTGTGACTGCGTCCGTTACCGACGAGATGAGAAGCTTCGTAGCCGTTGAGCTCGATGAGGCGGCCAGATCTTTCCTCGCGGCCACCATCGGAAAGCTCAGGCCAGTAGGAACAGAGGTAAAGTGGGTGAGGCCGGAAGGCATCCATCTCACGCTCAAATTCCTGGGCAACGTGAAGACCGCGGCCCTCCCGGAGATCACGCACGCGCTCGAACAGGCGATGGCTGGGCGTAAGGCTTTCGAGATCGGCATACAGTCTGTCGGCGCGTTCCCGTCCTTGTCTCGGCCGCGGGTGTTCTGGGCCGGGGTCGTCGATCCGGCGGCAGCCCTTGGCCCCTTGGCCGCAGCAGTGGAGGACGCGCTGGAACCCCTCGGATTCCCACGGGAACCGCGTCCCTTTCGTCCGCACTTGACCCTCGGCCGGGTGAGATCGGATCGGAGACCCCCTACTGAGCTTGCCATCACGGTCGCCACGATGCGGGATCTGAAGGGGCCCTCATTCCACGCTCGCGACGCGGTCCTCTTCCAGAGCATCCTCCAACCGTCCGGAGCACAGTACGTAGCATTGTCCCGGTTCAAGTTCCTGTGAACACGAGAATTCCGGGGGAAGGGGCGTTTCACTAATAACGTTTGATTTCTTTTCTTTTCGAGAAGAAATTTTCCGTTGAACAGCTCTGGAAGAAAGCAACGTGCCCTTCTTCGCTTGCGTAGAACCAACTCGCCCCGCCATCGGTCTTCATGCGGACCGAGAAAGGTGGACGCGAATTTGGTAGCGGCTCCCAGCCGTCGTTTTGAAACACGCCGCTTCCCCCGGGCCCCCATCCCCTAAAACTTTTTGTACTGAGCGGCTCCCGCTGGTCGCCGCAGGTGAGGGAGTTTTGGGAGACCGCCGGCAAATGCATGCGAAATCAGGACTTGTGGAACGGGACCTCCAGCCTGCAAACGGCGGAAACTAACGAGAACGGCGTCCATGGCCCGGACCCCATGCAACCGGGTATTTAATGTGAACCGGGGTTTGCCCCGGCCCGTCTCCGAGCCGACGGTGAGCCAACTCGTGGTCCTGCTTCACACAGCTTGTCTCAAATTGTCGCGCATGGGGTTCCGGGTGCAGAGACTCCGTTCAATGCGTGCCTCCCTCCGGAGATCGGGTTTCCACCGACGGGCTAGGGGGATTCGCGACCGATCCCGCGGCCGGGGACTGAGGACTTGCAGGCGCCTGCACGGGGCTCGACTGCACCGCCGCATTGAGCCATCGCAGGAACACCACGCAACCGATAAGAAAGATGGCCAGCACCAACCTTCGCAGAGCTGAACCCATACATCACCTCGCCGTTTGGATTGACGCCCAAGCGCCCACAGAGCGGATGCGGGAAACGGCCTTCGTGTCCCTCGATGACGGGCTTGCGGAGGCACGTTCCGGCTCGTCAGCGGGCCGTGATTCCCGGAAATCGCGACAACGCGTGCAGATCGTGCAGTAACCCTGTATGGAGTCACTCACTTGGAGATTCGCGGACCGGTGAAGTGGACACGATCCCCCTCTCCCTTCCGTCTCCCGCGCGGGGAGAGGGGAGAGTGAACCCGAATGCTGTTGACGTAAGCTTCTTTCCGCCCTTTCGCCAGGGTGAAGCCTGCGGCTATTCATGGTGTGTCCCTTCGGGACGCAGGTCTGTGAGTCCCAACGGGGCTGACGGTGAATAGCTGGGGGGTTCAACCCCTGGTGCGCGGAACGGGGTGCCTTCCTCAAGTCGGCAGCATTGAAGGTGAAACCTCCTTCACCTATCTACTCGGGACACTATATCATCGCAGCAGAGCTCTTGACAACGAGACCCCCGGAGCCGAATGCGCGCGAAAACAGCGGCCGAGTTACCCGACCGCTGCGTCCAAGGATATGAGCTGGGTGAAGAATATGCACCCGATGATGAAAATGACCTCCGCCTCCGGGATGAGGGGGTTATGGGGGAGGGAGGGTGTCCATCCCGGAGAGAGGTCTTAACGAATCGGCATTCGCCGAATTCCGTTCTCACGAGTTGGGAATATAGGCGAAAGCGGCCGGGAAGTCAAGAAAATACTTTAAGAAATATGTATAACATGTTGGCATTACGGCTCAAAAATCATCAACTCCTCGCCGCGGACGCCCCTGTAACGTCCCCCGGAATTTTGCGATT
Organism: Thermodesulfobacteriota bacterium; assembly: GCA_040755955.1. Lineage (GTDB taxonomy): Bacteria > Desulfobacterota > Desulfomonilia > Desulfomonilales > Desulfomonilaceae > JBFMAA01. Next base: position 49,272 of record JBFMAA010000006.1, on the reverse strand, counting down.
GTTACTCTACAGAGGCCCCCTTTTGTTTGATCCTGCGCGCCGCGAGTCTTACAATAGATCGGGGAAAGCCTGGATTCGGAGAGGGGACAGCACCGGGTGAAGTCATCACAGCTCACGGATGTCGAAGGCCTGGTCCGCCGCGTCAACCAGGGCGACCGCCATGCCTGGAACGAGTTCTACGCGAGGTATTTCCGGATGATCTTGTGCGCGGTCAAGAAATACGTGCGACCCGGCAGCGACGAAGAGGCCGACCTTGTTCAGGAGGTGTTCATCGCCCTGTTCAGCGCGCTCAAGGGATACGACCCTTCACGACCCATCGAAGGCTACATCCTTGAGATCGCGCGCCGCGTGCGAATCAGCCTGCACAGGCGGGAAGTCGCGGCAAAAAGGGGAGGGGGGAATCCGAACCCGCTGCCGTTGAGCACACACGATTCTTCCCAGGAACAAGACTGCATCACAGTCCCCTCCCACGCAGATGATCCGGAATCGAGCCTCATAAAGGCCCAAGAGCGTCATCTGCTGAAGAAGGCGCTTGATGTGCTCACCGATTCTTGTCGCGAGTTGCTTGGATTGCGATACGATCAGGGTCTCCCGTACCAGGAGATCGCGACGCGGCTTGCGGTGAAGGAAGGAACTCTTCGGGTGCGTATGCAGAGGTGTCTCGCGACCCTTGCGAGGACTTTCGCGGGCCTGGAGGCCGGCAGAGAGGACAGCCGATGAGAACCCCTCCCAAGACGTGCATTATGGATCAGGACTCCGCCGCGCTTCTTGACCTGTTGGAGAAGGGCCCGCGGACGGACTCGGTGATCGAGGCGGAAAGGCATGTCGCGGAGTGTCCGAGATGCGCGGAGGAGCTTGCTTCCCTGGGGCGAATAGACGCAGTGCTCAGGCAGCATCCTGAAGCGTTTCATCCGGAGGAACGCGAGCTGTACCTTTACGTCACCTCAGGCACAGACCCTGTGGGGGCGATCTCCGCTCATCTGGCCGATTGCCGGGACTGCCGCGCGAGTGTCGAGCTGCTGCAGGACCTGCTGGAGATAGGGGCAGAGGTACCGTCTGAGATACCTGTGATGCCCGCCTCGCTGGCAGAGCGACTTGAGCGAATCCACGGACCTCGGAACCAATCCCATGGGGAATGGAATCTGGGTCACGTGGTTCAGCGCGTCCGGCGGTGGTTGAGGTTGCCGTGGAGGATTCCGGCTCTCGCGGCGGGAACGGTCGCGGCGTCCGTGCTTGCGGTGGTGATGGCCCAACAGATGTGGACCGCGGTGAAGCAGATTGAAGGGCCGTCGGAACAGGTTCCGGTCCTCACACCGGCAAGTCCTCCATCGAAGGTCGCGCCGGAAGAGAAGCGAACGATTCTGCCCGCGGCTGTTGCTCCCAGCAATGAATTAGAAGAGAAGAAGGAAGCCCCCAAGGCACAGTCAGTCTCGCCTGAGATACCCCGCCCCGAACCCTTTTCGCGCGAGGCGGGGGTCACTGGGACCCTGCCGGAGCCCTTGTCGAAGGGCGATGTGCGGCAACGTGATCAGCCCCTTCTGGAGTTCGCAAAGCCTCCGGGAGTGGCGGCCGCACCCGCGCCGGAAGCGGAGAAGGCCCAGCAGAGAGCAGCGCGGTCTCGGCCGGAGGCCCCCTCGAGGCAGCCCATGGTTTCCGCTAACCGGGCCAAACCAGCTCAGCGGGACGAGAAGAAACGAGAGACTGTTGCGGCTCAGGAGACGGATGCGCTGAAGATGAAAGCGTCGGAGCATGCAATGCGCTCTTCCGGTGAATCCGTAGGCCGAGGGCTCTTGATTCCCGTGCGCGTTCAGGTGACGGACGCGGACGGACGTCCTTTTCCTGGGTTGACCTACTCGGGGGATCCTGATCTGGCCACAGAGTATCTGTTTTCAGGAATGGATGCGGAAGACAAGGACAAAGCACCGATCAAGACCGGTGTGCTTCTGAACGGCCGGGTCTCTGTGCCTCGGGAGGCTCCGCCGAAGGGATACAGGATTGTGATCAGGGTCCGCCCCGCGGGGGACGCGTACGATCTGGAGGGACGACTCACGGAAGTCTCGTGCGGGAAAGAGAAACGAGTCGCCACGCTCTCGGGTGTAGCACGAGATCATGCCGCAGACGCGGTGGCAACGCTCGTCCGGGCATTGCTGAAACGGAAGTAGATTCGGGGAAGCCGGATTTCCTGGGGAAACCCTTTCTCAGAAAATGCGATTCCGGGGGAAGGAACTTCTTGCAAGAAGTGCCTTCCCCCGGACCCCCATCTTCAAGAACTCTTGGGATAGTGCGGCTCCCGCTGGTCGCCGCAGAGAAAGCCGGCTCGTCGAGACGCCGGTGGGGGAGCATTTTCATGCTTGGTTTGTAGCCCACTGGGGCCATGGTGGTTTTGAAAAAGGGTTGTCCGCCGATCCCCGAAAACTCTTAGAATATTTGATGCTTCTGACGGTTTTCGTTGTAGTCACGCGCCCAGACTGTTCTTGGTGGAGGGGTTCGCGGAAGCGTTTCTTTCAAGTAGGGGTCTTCCCACGATCTTGCTCGACGGTACGCAGGTTGGTAGTGCGCCCCGAGCGGCCCCTCCATGAATTGCCGGCGGGAGTCACCCCTGGTGCGGGGAGCGCGCTTCCGGCCTCGAATCATGGTCAGTACCTCCATGGTAAGTCCTCATACTATTGCGCGTTCTCAGACGTGACTTCAGGCTTGGGGTGGGACAGGCATCTTGCCTGTCGTCCTGTTGCCAGCCTCACCTGTTTGACGTCGCAATGGTATCAGTAGCCCGCTGCGAAGCATTGGAAACCATCAATGATATCAGCCGGCTCGACACCAGATTCCCCGAACGACTGAGGACGTACCCTCCTCGTGAGAAAGCATTTGACTTCTCGTCACCCTCTCGCGTAGGATATTTATTTCCGCACGACAGAGTGAATTCCTCAGGCGCCCCCGTAGCTCAGTGGATAGAGCGACGGATTCCTAATCCGCAGGTCGCAAGTTCGATCCTTGCCGGGGGTACCAGAAAACTCTCCCACGATAGCCACACATTACCGCCCCTTCAAGCGTGGAAGGCCTTATCCACAGTCGGACGCTTCAGCGGCGGGCCACAAGGCGAAGCGGCTCGTGGCCAAGGTCGCTTGCGGGGCGAACACGTCCGGACGAAACTCCAGTTCCCGGCTTTGAGAATCTCGGCGCGTTTAACCCTCCTCGTGCCCCTCCAATCAACTGAAAGGGAGCGCAAACCGTCTCTCCTGTTGGGAAAGGGAAGGGTAGGGGGATCTTGGTCACTTCGACAAACCCGCAGATTTCGCGGAGCGTGACTATCGAACCCTCGCTTGCAGCGTGACAGGGAGCGTCGCTATTCCGTGGCGCCGTGGGCTTTAAGAAGGTCGACTGTCTCTTGCAGGGCCTTCTTCTCTCGCGGTGCCTTGAGAGCCGTGTTTCCATAGATGTCCTTTGCGTTAACATCCGCGCCGTTCTCAAGCAACACCTTTACCACTTCAGTGTGCCCTCGCTTCGCGACACGCGCGAGAATGGCCCAGCCTCCCGTGGCCGTGGCGTTCGCGTCTGCACCCTCCTTTATCAAGGTGCGAACCGATTCCACGTCGCCCATGACCGCAGCAGTCTCCAGGGTGGGTTTGGCCCCCCGGTCTCGAAGGAGTCTTACCACTTTCTGGTTGCCACCCAGGGAAGCATGCATGATGGCCGTCTGGCCGCCATTGTCCTTGAGGCTTGTATCCGCTCCCCGTTCCAGGAGCAGCTTGGCCACGTCGTAGTGCCCTCTCCACGAAGCCTCGATAAGGGCGGTCCAGTTGGAAGGGTGGTCCCTGCCGTTGACATCCGCGCCTTTATCGAGGAGGAGTCGCGCAACTTCCACCTGACCCTTCCATGCTGCGGCCGTGAGCGGCAGGCGACCTGACTGGTCACGGACGCTCACGTTTGTCCCTTGCTCGATGAAGCGCCGTACGACGCCGGAGTCCCCCAGGAGACACGCCGCGGTGAGCGTCACCTGGGCTCCACGGTCTCTGAGCAGCTTCACCACGGCCCGGTTGCTTCGCTTGGCAGCGAGTTCAAGAGCGGTACCACGAAGCCCATCCCTTGCATCGATCTTCGCGCCATGATCGAGAAGCACCTTCACGACTTCCGGATCGTCCTTCTCCGCAGCCGCCACGAGAGGAAGCTGACCACTCGGATCCTTGGCGTTCACGTCAGCCCCGCTCTTCAATACCCGAGCCACTTCTGCCGGATCGCCTTTCAAGATGGCCGACATCAACTCCTGATGCAGGTCCTTATCCACCGACTTGGCTTCAGCGAGGCCAACGAGCGCCACGAGCAAGAGCACGTGCGCGATTGCCGCCACGCGGATCATTCCGGCCGCAGTACGACGCGTCTTCTCAAACATGGACCCCTCCCTTACGTCACGCCCGTTGTGCGTGGCAGGACATGAGAATCAAGGTGTGAAGATGGGTTCGCTTTGTGCCACACTGGAGAAAGACCGCACCAGGTGGCCGGTAGCACATATGCGGTTCTACGTATCCGAAGTGAAGGGCGGGACTCGCGTCTGGTCTGTTTGCCAAGAAATGACGGGCAAGATGCCCGCCCTACCCAAAAAAGGCTTCTGGTCGCGGCCAAGGGGCGCGGCTCGTGTCGATCAGGAATATCCCACCAGGTCTACCCCGGAGCGCCCCAAAAACAGGTCCGCTGTCTTGCGCGAGCCGAGTCGGAGGAGATCACAGGTACTCTCGGACCTCGAGGTTCATCCGGTCCAGTTCAACGAGAAAGCCTCCAGCCGCAAGCCGGTAGTGTCCGGACTTGTCTCCACTTTCCGAAGATGGGCAACCTGCTTCTGGAGATGAGCTATCCTTCTGAGCGTCGCTTCGTATTCTTCCTCATCATGTATCATCGCTCACGATCTTCACGATCCCGCGTTTGGTTCCATCGCGTTTCAATTGCCAGTGCTCCACGGTCGCGTCTTCCCCACCGAGGGCGGCACATCGTCTCATCCAGAATATGCTCGCACCTTCGTAATCCGGGGATGCCAATGATCAATTACGTCTCACGGCGCGCCTCAAAGAGCGACGCACAGCAAAAGGCTACTTGCCGGGCGTGCATTGCCGCCGGCCGGCTGCGGCAACACTAGAGGCCGACGATGCCCGCCCTCACGCCGGGGGGTCTTCCCCTCCCGGCTCTCCGGTGTCTCCTCCTGGAGGGCCCTCCACTCCTTCCGGCCCTTGGGAATCCTGGGGTCCGGATTCGAACTCCTTCATCGCTTCGGAAAGGTCTTCAAGTCGCTGGCTCACCAGGAGGTTGATCGAATTCTCGGGGTAATCTTCCTTGTCGTCGAGCACACCTGCTGCGGTTCCGGTGAGGATCTCTATCCCCTGGTCGACGTGGTCCACCGCCCAGATGTGGAACCGGGCTTGCTCGCAGGCCTCTCGCACTTCGGAATCGAGCATCAGGTCTCCGATGTTGCGTCGGGGAATCATCACTCCCTGAGACCCGGTGAGGCCTCTGGACTTACACACCTTGAAAAAGCCCTCGATCTTCTCGTTCACGCCGCCAATGGGCTGAATCTCCCCGAACTGGTTGACGCTTCCCGTCACCGCGATCCCCTGGTCGATGGGCGCCCCGGACAGGGAGCTCATCAGAGCGTACAGCTCCGTGGACGACGCGGAGTCCCCGTCGACCCCAGAATAGGACTGCTCGAAGCAAATGCTCGCGGTGAGGTTCAGCGGTTTGTCCTGGGCGAATCGGCTCCTCAGGAAGCCGGCAAGAATGAGCATCCCCTTGTTGTAGGTGTTGCCGGAGAGATCGGCCTCCCGTTCGATGTTGATGATACCGGTCTTGCCCATGCTGGTGGTCGCGGTGATCTTCGATGGTTTGCCGAACGCGACCTCGGGAAAGGAGTACACGCTCAACCCGTTGATCTGACCGATCTTCTTGCCGTCGGTGTCGATCATGATGATATCGTCTTCGATATATTCGTGGATCTTTTCTTCCACCAGGCTGACCCGTTCGATCCGGTCCTTGTGAGCCTGTTCCACATGGGATGCCGATACCACGGCACATGCAGCCTGTCGTGCGTGCAGATCGGCTTCCCGTAACAGATCGGCCATGCGTTCGAACTGGGTGGAAACCCTCTTCTTTCTCCCTGCCGCGCGCATCGCCAGTCTCGAGACCTCCTGCACCGCGGACTTGTCAAAGGGGAGCAGGTCCTCATCCTTCGCGATTCTGGCGATAAACCCCACCAGTTTGCGGATGTTTTCGTCGGTGTTGGGCATCGAATGGTCGAAGTCTGCTTTCACCTTGAAGATCTTGCGGAAATCCTCGTCATACCAGTGGAGCAGCTCGTAGAGCTCCGGCTCTCCTATCATGATCACTTTGACGTCCGAGGGGATCTTCTCGGGCTTGAGCGCGGAAGTGAAGAGAAAGCTGAAGGGATCGGTTTGTACCTCCACCATGCGGTTCCTGAGACTGCGCTCCAAAGCCGCCCAGACGCCCACTTCCAGGAGTGCGTCGCGCGCGTACAGCACCAGGTAACCGCCTCTGGCCTTCAGGAAGCTGCCGGCTTTCACATGCCGATAGTCCGACGACCACATGCCGGTCCTGTCCATGACCCGCTCTATGGTGCCAAAAAGATTCCGGAACGTCGGAGTCGTCTCGACCACGACCGGAGGTTTCTTCGTCTCCGAGTTATCCACAAGGACGTTTATCTCGTATTCCTTCAGCTCTCCGGGGTCTGGGGGCAAGAGCATCGGTGGTCCCGGCTGACCCTGTGCGTCCACCCCGCTGGGCACCACGCGCGGTCGAAAACGGTCCAAATGACCGACGATATCGGCTTCCACCTCTTCCAGGTAGGTTTTCAGGAGATCGTTCGAGTGGGCTTCGAGGATGGGTGCTACCATGTCCTGCACAAGCGGCTCGACCCACTGTTTCGCGAGTTGTTCCAGGTCCTCCTGAATGATCTTCTCGATTTGCCGGGCTTCTTTGAAGGTCTTTTCCATCTCCAGGACGAGTTCCTGGTGTTTGGCCTTGATCTTTTCGAGCTCTTCCGCGGAATACTTCCCTTCTTCCACGAGGGCCTCGAGTTGTTCGATCTTCATGGGGTTTCCCACGACCACCGGTGCCAGGTCAGGTTTGGTGAAGGGGCCCACCTGCACCTGGACCATCATGAAATTCTCACGGCTCACCAGGTTTTCGAGATTCTTGAAAAGGGCCCTCTGCCTGCCCATTCTGCGATTGACGATCTCGTTTCGCGCTGCCTGGAACTCTTCACTCTCAAAAATCGCGGGGATCTTCTTCTTGATCGAGTCAGAAAAATCCTTCATCTGTTGCTTCAGGACTCTCCCGTGTCCTGCCCCAAGCATCAAGAGCATGGGCTGATCGGGGTTCTTGAAATTGTTCGCGTAGCAGAGATCCTCAGGGATGGGTCCGCTTACGTTGAACTCCTCCAAGAGGCGTTCGATCGCGGCTCTTCGGCCAGTGCCGTTCACGCCGGAGACGAATATGTTGTATCCGAAGCTTTTCATCCCCAGGCCCAGGCGCATCGCCTTGATGGCTCTTTCCTGGCCGATGATCTCTTGTTGAGGGGTGATGTCTCCGGTGTGTTCGTGCATGATCCCGTCGAGGAGCACGTTCCGGGTGAGTTCCTCGATGGGCACTCTCAGATTTTCTTTTAGATCGGTCATGGGCAGACTTCCCGCAATAAGTATGTGTCTGGGGTATCATCCCCATACTAAAGCTTGAACAGGTCCTTGATGTCTCGTTTGCTCCAGGGCAAGAAGGGGTCCTTTGCGTCCCAGAGAATATCCAGCGCTTCGGCTTCGGTCAGCGCTCCCTTGCTCTTGAGGATTCTCAACAGCCCGATGAGGACCTTTTGCATGTCGAATGCCGACGATTCCGGCTCGATCTCCATGTAACGAATCCTTTTCTTCTCTCACTTCCGCAATTGCCGGCTATCCGCCTTGATCGAGTGGAGGAAGTCTCTCAGCGTTGCCCCCGCGTCGGCCTGCATGTCCACAAAGCCGATGCCGACCATGAAAGAGTCTTCATGTGCGGTCGAGTGTTTTTCGTACCATTCCACTTGTCCGAGCAACTGGACCCTTTCGAATCTCCCGCCGAGGCTCAGCACGATCTCGAGGACGTTGCGGCCATACGCGGCGTCGGCAAACGAGAGGTGAAGCGAATCCACCGTCATCTTCGGAGACCGGAAGACGAGTCCCGAGAGGTTGATCGACTTGGTGAACGCCTTGTGAGTCGAGGAACAGCGGGACGGATCTCTCCCGTCTATCACCCTGAATTCGAAAGGAATCTGAATCTCTGCGGTGAGCACTGCCGGTCCGCGGCCGGTCGGTCTGGTAGTCATCGAAATACCCAAATCTCACATGTGTTGGTCTGTGATCGTTGAAGAGGCAACACGCGGGACCTCCGTTGAGTTGACGGCATTCCGGAGAGTTTCCGATCGCCTTACGACAATGAGACACCGGCAGGGGTCAGGTGTTCCTCCCAATGCGGGTGACTTACGGTTCATTTCGCTTGTTCCGTAGCTTGAAACCTACGGCTATTCACGGTGCGTTCCTTCGGGACGCGAGCTCCCGTGCCCCAAAAGGGGCTCACTGTGCCGAGACGTGTGTTCGAGCCCACGGATCTGACGGGTCATTGCGTCCCTAAGTCACAAGCTTTGGGCGTTCCTCCGGTCATCCGGTCCGAAGAGCGTGCGGTCGACCATCTCGACTATCGTGTGACAGATGAGCTCATGGACCTCCTGGATGCGGGCCGTCTTGTCCCCTCCCACTGAAAGAAACACTCGGCAGGCCTCGCTCATCGGACTCCGGGCCGGTCCGCCCAGCCCAATGGTCACCATGCCCATACTCTTTGCCGCCTTGAGGCCCCGTATCACGTTGGCCGACTTACCGGATGTACTGATGCCGATGGCTGCGTCGTCGGGCTTGCCCAGAGCCTGAATCTGCTTCTCGAAGACCTGCTCGAACGCGAAATCGTTTGAGACCGCGGTCAAGACCGAGGTGTCCGTGGTAAGCGCCAACGCGGCAAGAGGAGGTCTGTCTATGGCAAATCTATTCACGAACTCCGCAGCCATATGCTGAGCATCCGCGGCCGATCCGCCGTTGCCGAAAAGGAGCAGTTTGTTCTTGCGTTCAAGGACCTGAGCCAGCAATCGTATGGTTTCTTCCAGGGCTTCAAGGTTCTGGGATAAAAACTGATCTTTGAGTTGAGCGCTTTCTCTGAAGATCTCCAGAATCTCGTGTTTCACCTGCTGCGTCCTCCGGGCGCGTACGCGCGACGTGCGACCGAATCCAAATCATCCCCTACGTATCATATTTGCGCGAATTAATGAATCCTGAATCACCCATTTGGGCAATACGCGCAGCTTAGGCCGCCACGCCAAAAAAGTCTAGGCAAAAAAAATCAGTAGCTTGAAGGCCCGTTTCCCTGTTAGATTACTCATCGGTAATGACGCGATTCTCGATGTTCTGAACTGCTATCGTTCCAATTCTTTGCCGGCAGCGAAGATTTGTTGTCGGACCCGCTTCATGAACGGGCCTTATTGAAGTGGAGCGGAGGAGATAACGGGCGTTTCGGACGTGGACAGAACCAACGCGCACCGCCATCGGTCTTGATGCGGACCGGCCAAGACGGAAGCGAATTTGGTTGCGGCTCCCAGTCGCTCTGTGCGCGCCGACCAATTCAAGCGTACGCGGATGACGATGAATCTCAACCCACATGACCTGGTCGATTTCTATGATAGCCGCAGGATCTCCACCGGACTCGTACTGGAAGTGGACGATCGAAGAATCAGGATACTCACCCACACCGGCAAAGAGGCTAAATTGTCGGTCAATCGGGTCCTCAGCGCGGTAACAAATCCTCCCGTGAGCGCGCGGTCCCAAGACGGCCGAGACGGCATCGTGGCCGCTCTCAAGGAGATCTTCTCACAAAGGGAAGCGATCAAGACCTCGATCAACCTTGCGGAAGTCTGGGAGGTGGTGAGTTCCGAGCTCACCGAGATCGACCGGGAAGACCTGAGCGAATTGGTGTTCGGCAGGAACAGGGACTTCAACTGCACCGCGTCCCTGATGAGAGCCATCTTCGAAGACAGGATCTACTTCAAGATCAAACCCGATTGTATTGAAGTGGTCACCCCGGGCCGAGTCGAGCAGACCTTGGCCCAGCGGGAAAGAGAACACCAGAAGATCATGTTCGTCAACGAGTCCGCTCAGTTCCTGGCAAGACTCAAGGCAGGGGAACGGATCGACGGGCTCCCGGTCCCGGAAGGACTGATCGGTGCGCTCGAGGAAGCCGCTTACCTGGGCCGGGAATGGGAGACCGCCACGCCGGCCAAAGAGATCTTCTCCCTTGCAACAATGGGCAACTCATGGGATCCGTTCAGGGTGCTGGTGCATCTGGGGGTCTGGTCCGAAGACGAACACATCAGGCTCAAAGCGGAAAGAGTGCCGATCGAATTCTCCACTCCCGCGGAAGAAAGCGCCTGCGCACTGGCCGGCACAAGTGTTTCCGATGCACGGGAGGATATGACCTCCCTTGAAGCCATTGCCATTGACGCGAGCACCACCCGTGACGTGGACGATGCCATTTCTCTCGAGAGAGCGGGCGAAGATCTAATCGTGGGAATCCACATCACGGACGTGGCCGAGATCATCGACCTCGGATCTCCCCTTGATCTGGAAATACGCGAGAGAGGTACCTCCATCTATCTGCCGGAAATGACGATTCCCATGATCCCCCTGGTGCTCTCCGAACAGGCGGCAAGCCTCACCCCGGGAGTGGCGCGACCCGCGGTCAGCTTGATGGTCCGGTTCGATGCACACCACAAGATGCGTGACTTTCGCCTGTGCAAGTCGAGGATACGGATCAGCGAACGACTCACTTACGAAGAGGCCGACATCCGGATCAATGACCCCCATTCCAAGGAGAAGGCCATGTACGACGTGGCCCTCGCCATGAGAGACGCACGAATCGCCGCGGGAGCGCTGGTTTTCAAGGACCCCGAATTTGTGGTATACCTGACGGAGAACCACACGATACAGGTCAGTAAGCGCGAAAGAGAAATACCGTCGCAGCAGCTTGTGTCCGAGATGATGATACTGGCAAACACCCTCTTCGCAAAGGCCCTCAAGGAACACCACTTGCCGGCCGTCTTCAGGAGCCAGCCTCCACCACAGGAGAAGATCAGCCTCAGTCCGGACTTTGATCCGGTCGAGTCGTTCCAGACGAAACGGTTGCTCCCACGGGGCGAGATCGGACTGGATCCGGCCCCCCATTTCAGTCTCGGAGTCGAAGCCTATTCCACTGCGACGTCCCCCCTGCGCAGATACTCGGACCTGGTCGTGCAAAGGCAGCTCAAGTCGATCGTGGACAAGGATTCAGCCCCACTCTCGAGGGACGACGTGGAGAAGATCCTCGTCGAGGTATCCTATCCTCTCGAACGAGCTGCGCTTATGGAACGGGATCGCCAGCGCTACTTCCTCCTCAAGTACCTTCAGCAACGGAAAGGAGAGGAGTTCGAGGCGGTGGTTCTCCAGCGTTTTCCACGGTTCTACCTGGTTCATCTGTACGAATTCGTGTACAACGCGGTGCTGCACGTCCCTCACAACGTGACCCTGAATCCGTACGATCGGGTGTTGGTGCAGATCGACAGAGTCAAACCCAGGGCGGACATGCTCACCCTGTCCCTCGTGAAGTTGCTGTAGGACGATGGAAATAGAAAAGGTAGGCATAAAGATAGTTCCGACACCGGCCACCCAGGAGATCTCTCCACACGATATCGCGAAGCTCTCCAGGATTACGAAGCTTCCCGAAGAGAGGATTCGAGACCGTATCTCAAAGGGGAAGGTGATCGTCATCATCACCGCGAATCACCCCCGGATCGCGGAAGTGGTCGAGCTCATCAGGTCGTTCGGGTTCTCGGTGACGACAGGCGCTCCCGAGGAACTTCTGGCAGAACACCGGACGGCCAAGAAGTCCCAGATGCCCACCACGAAGAAGAAGCTCGAAGCGAGACTCGAACCCCCGGAATGGAGACCCGGCGACGTCATAGAGAATCTCTACGAGGTGATGGACACGAAATACGGCGGCATGGGAGCAGTGTACCTGGTGCGCCATCTCAGGTGGAACCAGATGATGGCAGTGAAATCCCTGCACAAGCACCTTCGGAGACGCGCGGAAGACCGGGGTCTGTTTGTCAAGGAGGCGGAGACTTGGATCGATATCGGGTTTCACCCTAACATAGCCGCATGCTACTATGTCAGGAACATCCTGGACAGCCCGCGCATCTTCATCGAGTACGTGGACGGAGGCTCTCTCAACGAATGGCTTGCCAACCTGGAGAATCCGGGCTGGGACTTGATCATCGACCTCATGGTCCAGTTCTGTGACGGACTTGATCACGCACATTCAAAGGGGCTCGTGCACAGAGACGTCAAACCCGCCAACTGCATGATGACCCGAGACGGAGTCCTCAAAGTCACGGACTTCGGCCTCACCAAGAGAACGAACCAGGAAAGCAAGGTCGATGCCACCTTGGATTTGTCCCTCCAAGATACCACCGTCGTGGTCGAAAAGGATTCCGTGACCGCTGCGGGGATGGGGACTCCCGGGTTTATGGCCCCGGAGATGTGGATCCCCAATGCGGAAGTCGGACCCGCGGTGGACGTGTATGCCTTCGGGGTGATGCTCTTTGAGATTACCTGTGGCCGCAAGCCCTTTGTCCTCAGGCCGGGAGAACGGAGGGACAAACTGGCACGCGCTCACCTGAAGAAGGCGCCGCCTGCCCCAAGCCAGTTCCGGCCCGACATGCCCCCGGCCATCGAGGAGCTGATACTTACCTGCCTCAACAAGGACCCCCAGGACAGACCCGAGTCCTTTGCCAAGGTGCGAGAAGACTTGGTCAGGATGTACCGAGACCTTTTCAACAAGGAATTCCCGAGGAAGAAACCCGACGAGGTCGAACTCCTTGCGGACGCGCTCAACAACCGGGCCCTGTCCATGATAGACCTCAATCATGAAGCAGAAGCGGAAGCGCATCTGAGAAAGGCCATAATGCAGGACCCGCACCATCCGGAAGCCCTGTACAATCTGGGCCTCCTGGAATGGAACCGCAGCGGTGATCCGAACTGGGACGTGGTGGTCAAACTGGAAGAAGCGGTCAAGACCGCCGAATATACGGCAAGAGGAGGCCATCTGCTGGGCCGATGTCTGCTCAGGCTCGGGGACGCCCGTCGCGCGGTGAACGCGTTCGAGCTCTCCCTTTCTTCCAGCAGCACTTCCGACGAATGGCTCCAGTCATACGGAATCGCACTCCTGGGTGCAGGACGAACCGAGGACGGCGTCAACAGGCTCAAAGCATACGTCAAAGAGTTCCCTCACGACGAAGAAGCGACCCGGTGGCTGGTCGGCGCGCTCTGGAGGCAGCGTCAACAAGAGGAAGCTCTTGCCCTCTTGCACGCGCTCACGTCCGATTCACCCGGCAGCGAGGGATCCGCCGAAGAGGTGGCCGATACCCATGTGGGACTGGAGATGGAGCCTCGTCTGGTCTTGCAGGAACACACGGGATGGGTGACTGCGGTGGTATGTTTCCCCGGCTCGGGGAATCTGATCACCGCGGGACGAGACCGAACCCTCAAGATCTGGACAGTGGATGGGGGTGAGCTCACCAATACCATCAACGTAGTGGGAACGCTCCCCGCGCAGATCGCGATCTCGCCGGACGAACGTTTCGTCGCCGTGGCAGGGGGAAAAGGAGGGGAGCTCATCAAGATTCTGGATCTGGAGACCGGGAAGTTCGTCGGCAACCTGGCCACCTCTGAAGGCACGATCACAGTGACCTGTTTTTCCCCGGACGGAACCAGGGTCCTAACCTTGGGCGGAGACGGCAACTCGAGATTCTGGGATACCGAAGGGTACAAACCCGCGGAGAAGATCAAGCGGCTCCCCCCTCATACCGCCGCGGCAGTGATGTTTGATGCGGCCAACAGACCGGTGTTCTTTGCGGCGGGATTGGACAGGGTAGTCAAGCGGGTGGCCATTGCCGGCGCGGAGCTGGAGATTCAGCAGTTCGAGAAGGTCCATTCAGAAGCGGTGACTGTCGTGAAGGTCACACCGGACGGGCATCGTGTCATCACGGGCGGTCGGGATAAGCTGGTGGTTCTCTGGGACGGACGTAGCGGCAAGCCGGAATGCGTGTTCCAGCTACATCAGGACATGGTAAGCGAAGTCGCGGTGAATCCTCGACTTCCTTTGGCTGCGAGCTGCGATCCCAAGGGAGGCCTGAAGCTGTGGGATACCACGACCGGGATGGTGCTCCGCACCTACGAGGTCAATGCCGCGGATCTGACCGCGCTCACATTCACCCCGGACGGGTCAGGGCTGATTTGCGGCGGAAGAGACGCAGCGATAAGGATCTGGGATGTGCGGGGGAGAGTCGTGACACCCCATCCGGCACTCACACGCATCAGGTCCGTCCGCAAACAGATGAAATGGGAGCAGCAGTTCAGCAGGATGATCGAGAAAGCCAAGAAGGCGGTCCGACTGGGCGACTACCCGAAGGCGTACGCGTTATTGCGCAAGTCTTTGAGTCTGCCCGGATACGAACGGTCGGAGCTCCCACTGGGCGCGATAGTCCGCATACGGGACCACGGTACTCGGGTGAACCTGCACGGCGGGTGGAACAGACGAAGCCTCGACACAGGTTCCGGCGTGCGTGCCATCTCATTTTCCTCTTCCGCGATCGGTTTCATCACTGCCCAGTTGGATCACACAATCCGGGTGTGGAGCACGAAGACCGGTGACTGCCTGCAAGTGCTCAAGGGACACACGAACGTGGTCGGGTCAGTAGCCTATGCTCCCAACGGCCGGGAAGCGTCGTCGGGGAGTGACGACCGGACGATCCGCATATGGGATCTCAATACAGGGAGAAACCTTGCGATAATCAAGGGGCATACGGACCTCGTGAGCTCCGTGGCCTACTCGGCGGATGGGGCGATGATTCTGTCCGGGTCCTGGGACGACACGGTAAGGGTCTGGAGGGTGAGTGACAAGACCCTCGTGAAGACCCTCAAGGGACACGAGGATCATGTTGCCGCGGTCACGTTCATGGGTGATTCGGGAATGGTGGTCTCTGCCGGCTATGGAGGCGGCGTGAAGATGTGGGATGTAGCATCGGGTCGCCAGTTGAGGGAGCTCAAGGCCCACAAGGACAGAGTGATGTCCGTGAAGGTATCGCCGGAAGGGAATTTGCTCTTGACGGGCTCAATGGACGGCACCGCGGTGCTCTGGGACGCCAGGAAGGGCATGCTCCTGAAGACGTTTTCTGTCGGATCTGCGGGGATTCGTGCGGTCGGTTTTTCCCCGGATCAGAAGTTCATGCTGACCGCGGGGGAGGACTGCATTCTCAGGGTCTGGAACATCGACTCCGGCGCATGTCTGAGGGAGTTTAAGGGCCACTCCACGGAGATCACCGGCGCGGAGTTCGCCTCCCACGGGCAGTTCATCGTGAGCTGCTCCGCGGACGGCACGGTAATGATCTGGGAGCTGGACTGGACATGGGAATTCTAGGCAACTCGATACGAGGTCAGGACGGACCGAAGGAATGTGTCCCCTCCTTGGAAGGCCGCATTGGCGAAATCCTGTCCGGCCGGGACAAGAAGATACTCTCCCGCGAGGGTGTGGTGACCGCCGCGGTTCTGGTGCCCCTTTTCAGGAAGCGGACCGGGTATCACGTGCTTCTTACAAAGCGGTCCGAGCATGTGGAGCATCACAAGGGCGAAATCTCCTTTCCCGGGGGAAAGCTCGACGACACCGACCCTGACCTGATCTCGTGTGCGCTTCGTGAAACCCAAGAGGAGATAGGCGTGGACCCGAGCGATGTGCGGGTGCTGGGTGAGCTCGATGATGTGTACACGTTTGCCACGGGATTCCTGGTGGTCCCGTTTGTGGGAGTGATTCCGCACCCGTACGCGTTTACTGCGAACAAAAGGGAGATCGCGGAAGTGCTGGCGGTTCCGCTGCACGTGTTTTTCGATCCGTCCCGCAAACGAGAGGGACTCTGGGATTGGCATGGAAGGTCGGTGCGGATGGTCTTCTACAGTTGGAACGGACACACGATCTGGGGAGCGACCGCGCGAATTCTGGACCACTTCGCGGGCCTCTTTTCCGAATTCCCAGTCAGCGAGGGAAGTTGCCCATGACCGGCCATGACACGACTGGTTACCCCGAGGAATTTCAACGATGTATCCGTTTCCACGGGCATGTGTGTCCGGGTTTGGGAATTGGGTATGCGGCAGCGAAGGCCGCAGCGCATCTGCTGAGGTTGGCAAGCGCGCAGGACGAAGAGGTCGTGGCCGTGGTGGAGAACGATTCCTGCGCGGTGGATGCCATACAGGTGATACTGGGTTGCACGTTTGGGAAGGGTAACCTGGTGTTCAGGGATTGGGGGAAGCAGGTATATACGTTTTTTGACAGAGCCGGGGGCCGCGGGGTACGGCTCTGTTTCCGGCAGGAGACCATGCCGTTGCGGGATGAGCGTCACATGCTTCAGACCAGGGTCGAGTCGGGTGAAGCAACTCACGAGGACACCAGCCGTCTGGAGCGCTTGCGCGTCCAGGCGATACACGACCTGGTGTCCGGCGATCCGTGCAGGTTCTTTCAGATGGGCGATCCGCGGATGGATATGCCTCAGGGGAGCGTCAGAGTGTCGACAAGTCCTTGCGCGATCTGCGGGGAGACCACCGTGACTTCTCGGCTTGTGGAGAAAGACGGGAGGCGGATCTGCCGGGAATGCGGTTCATCAATTCGAGTGCCCGCGTGTAGTGAGGAGTGATATATGAGGAAAAGCATCTGTTGGCCGCTCATCATGTGCGGCTTGTGGTTGTTCGTCGGGTCGGGCCTTTGTGCAGCCGCGGAGGAGATTCTGAAACTTCCCCCGCCCAGGCTCGACGGGAAGGTCTCTGTGGAAGCCGCGATGCTCAAGAAGAAGAGCGTGAGGGAGTTCAAGGCGGCACCGCTGAAACTGGCGGATGTCTCCCAGTTGTTATGGGCTGCCAACGGGGATCTTCCGGTGGACGCGGTGACGTCTTCCACCACGAAGGTCATCCCGTCTGCGGGGGGCCTGTACCCTCTGGAGATCTACCTCGCGTGCGGAGATCAGACTGTGGAGGGGCTAGCCTCCGGAGTGTACCACTACCTGCCTAAGAAGAACGGCCTCAAGCCCATCCAGAGTGGTGATCGCAGGACCTTGTTAGGGTCTGCTGCTCTGGGACAGATGTGTATCGCGAAAGCCCCGGCAACCCTGGTGATCGCCGCGGTGTTTTCCAGGACCGCGGCCAAATATGGACCGCGGGCGACCCAGTACGTGTACATCGAGGCCGGCAACGCGGACCAGAACGTGCACCTTCAGGCAGAGTCTCTTCAACTCCGTTGTGCCACCATCGGAGCTTTTCAGGAGCCTCAGGTTGCCGCGGTGTTGAAACTTCCCAAAGAGGTCACGCCCGTGTTGCTGGTCCCCGTGGGCAAGTAGCCGCGGACGATAGGGTCCCGCGTTGAGAACTGCGGCGGCCTCACCATTCCCTTGCCCTTCCCAGCCAGGGAGGGGAACAGCAGGCTCTCTCCCCAGGCGTGAGACGGAAGCGTGAGCGCGGCCTGTCCATTTCAGGAATCCCGCGAATTTGAAAGCGCGTGACAAGAACACCCGCGCGATTCCCGGTTGCGGCTCTGTGCCCCTTTGCCGGGAAGACCTCAGCGGAGTGGTCTTTGTCCTTGACATAACGTGGGAAACACAGTATTTTGCGAGCATATGTCCGTATTTTGTCTCTCTTATCATCGGCAGTTTCACAATAAGGAGGTAGGTGGATGGACTGGGTGGCATATTCACCACAGATCGCATTGATTTGCGGCTTTTTGGGTGTGGCTTACAGCCTGATCACAGCCGGGTGGGTCTTCAAACAGCCTTCGGGCAATGAGAGGATGAGGGAGATCTCGGCCGCCGTCGCGGAAGGGGCGATGGCGTACCTGTGGCGTCAGTACAAGGTGGTCGCCATAATCGCGGTAATCCTCGTGATCATTCTGTATGTATGCCTGAACGTCATGCCCGCAGCGGGATTCGTGATCGGCCTCGTGGGATCCGGTTTGGCAGGTTTTCTCGGGATGAAGGTGTCGGTCAACGCGAACGTGCGAGTCGCCGCGGCCGCGGAAAAGAGCCTTCCCGATGCCATGGACGTGGCGTTCAAGGGCGGATCGGTGACGGGAATCGTCGTCACGGGTTTGGCTCTGTTGGGTGTGGCAGGGTTCTTCATGGTGGTCAAGGGAGCGGCTCCCGCGGATGAACATGAGGCAAGCAAGTTTATCTTCATCGCACTCGTAGGACTGGGCTTCGGAAGCTCACTGATGAGCGTGTTCGCTCGTGTGGGCGGCGGTATCTACACGAAGGCAGCGGACGTCGGCGCGGACCTTGTGGGTAAGGTCGAGGCCGATCTTCCGGAAGACGATCCTCGTAACGCCGGCGTGATAGCGGACAACGTGGGCGACAACGTGGGCGACTGCGCAGGTATGGCCGCGGACCTCTACGAGACGTACACGGTCACTATCGTGGCGGCAATGCTCCTCGGGAACACGATTTACGGGATGAAGTCTCCGGCATTCGTGCTTCCTCTGGTGATCGGCGGCGCGGCGATCATCGCCTCTATCATTGGGACCTTCTTCGTCAAGCTGAGCAGAAGCACGCCCGAGAAAGACCTGTACATCATGGGCGCGCTGTACAAAGGTCTGGCGGTTTCCGGTGTGATTGCCGCACTGCTGTTCTACTATGTGGCGACCAAGCTCCCGATCGGAAATCCCCTCAAACCACCCAACTTCGTCATCTCTCCCTTGTTGGTCTTCTACATGGCGGTGCTGGGGCTGGTGTTAACAGGTCTGATCGTGGTCATCACCGAATACTTTACCGGAATGCGCGGCCCAGTGAAGTATGTGGCCAAAGCGAGCACCACAGGCCACGGGACCAACATCATCGCGGGTCTTGCCATCAGCATGATCTCGACGGTATTGCCGGTAATCGTGCTTGGCGCCGCGATTCTGCTTGCGTATAGCTGGGGCGGCGGTTTTTCGGGTAATACGGGAACCGGTCTGTACGGGATCGCTATCACGGTCGTTTCCATGCTCTCGATGACCGGAATGGTGGTGGCCATCGACTCATATGGTCCGATCACCGACAACGCCGGCGGTATTGCCGAAATGGCCGACCTGCCGGAAGAAGTCAGAAACAGAACCGACCCCCTTGACGCAGTCGGAAACACCACCAAGGCGGTTACCAAGGGTTACGCCATCGGTTCTGCGGCTTTGGCGGCTCTGGTGCTCTTTGCCGAGTACACCCGCGCCATCGAGGAGATGGGCAAAGTCGCGATTTCTTTTGACCTCGCGGATCCCAAGATCCTGATCGGGTTATTGATCGGTGGAATCATCCCCTACTTCTTCGCAGCGCTGTGTATGTTGGCGGTGGGCAAGGCAGCCGGCGCCATCGTGGATGAGGTTCGCCGTCAGTTCCGCGAGATTCCCGGACTCAGGGAAGGCGCGCCCGGGGCCAGAGCCGAATACGCCAAGTGCGTGGATCTGGTGACCGCAGCCGCACAGAAGGAGATGATTCTCCCGTCGGTACTCCCTGTGATCATTCCTCTGGTGGTAGGGTTCGCGATCGGCAAGGAAGCCTTGGGCGGCGTGCTTATGGGAAGCATCGTCGTGGGTCTGTTCCTCGCCATCGCGATGACCACCGGCGGGGCAACCTGGGACAATGCCAAGAAGTACATCGAAGACGGCAACTTCGGCGGCAAGGGGAGCGACGCTCACAAGGCCGCGGTCACAGGCGACACCGTGGGTGACCCGTACAAAGACACCGCAGGCCCGGCTCTCAACCCCGTGATCAAGGTCGTCAACATGGTGGCCCTGCTCATCGTGCCGTACATCTACAAGTAACCTCGCAGGGGACCCCCCTGTTTCTTAACAAGACCCCGCTCCCCGGCATGCCGTGGGGCGGGGTCTTTCTGTTCTCATACGATCTGCTTATTGGCCCGTTGATCCTGCCGTCAAGCGCGGACGCACTTCCCTGTGAATCTTCTCCACAAGTTTTGAGTCCTCGGCCACTTCTACCTCATAGTGAGTCTGGAGGTTCATCCAGAACTCCACCGACGTCCCGAAATAGGTGGATAGCCTCAATGCGGTATCTATAGCAATGCCCCTCCTACGATCCAAGATGTCGGTTATGCGTCGAGGAGCCACCTTAAGGTCACGGGCAAGCTGGTTCGGGTCGATGCCCAGCGGTTTCATGAATTCCTCGAGAAGGATCTCTCCCGGATGGATGGGGGGGGCCACCTTTGTGTCCATAACTGCCTATCCTTTGTGGTAATCGACAAGCACCCCTACTTCACGTTGGAGAATTTCTGGAACAACTGGTCCACCTTCTTCCAGTCGATGATCTTCTTGAACTGGTCGACGTATTCGGCACGGCGGTTCTGGTACTTGAGATAGTAGGCATGTTCCCATACGTCGCAGACCATGAGCGGAACCGCTCCCCAGCTTGTCAGGTTCTGGTGTTTTTCCGCCTGCATGACCACCAGACACTTGCTGAACGGTTCCCACGCGAGCACTCCCCATCCGGAGGCCTCCACCGATTTTGACGCCGCGGCGAACTGACCCCAGAACACGTCGAATGACCCGAAATCCTTCTTGATCTGCTCCCCTATCTTCCCTTCGGGTATCCCCCCTGCTTTGGGACCCAACGTCGCGAAGTAGATCCAGTGCAGCACCACTCCCGAGCCGTTGAACGCAAGATCGCGGCTCAAGGCCTTGACCGCATCGAATTTGCCCGACTTCCTGGCTTCGTCGATCTTCTTCAGCGTGACGTTCAGGCCGTCCACGTATCCGGCAAAGTGCTTTCCATGATGGATCTGCACAGTCTGTTTGTCGACTACCGGCTCCAGAGCGTCCTCCGGATACCCGAGCGGCGGCAGTTTGTGCATGAACGGGTTTGAAGCCGGATTCTTCGCGTCATATGCCGGCACTTCCGTGTCTACGGGCCCGGAAAGCATGCCGAGCACCCCCACGAATCCCACCCCTGCAAGCAATTGACGTCTACTCAGCTCTTGTTCCATGATCGTTCCTCTCCCTTTCGGTGACGGTTCAACGGGATCGCCTCTTCGATCCGGAAAACAAACCGCATCGGCTGCACGACCCCTCGAAATCAAAGGATCGTCCACCGGACGCCATGCCCAGGAATCGGCCCTGTTCGTGTCCGTGCGTCTTGACGGTTTATTCTCTTGCCATCCGGTTGAGCGCGCACCTGTTCAGCGTATCTCCCCTCCCCTATTTAGAAAGGCAATTGTTCACAGGTTGTGCATCGGCTGGGATCGAGTCAAGACCGGCGAGCCGGCCCATACCAAGTCGCTTTCCGAAAGGTAAGGTATTCGGCGGAAACCCTTTTGCAACTGGGTTATCCCCCGAC
Source organism: Thermodesulfobacteriota bacterium (assembly GCA_040755955.1). GTDB lineage: Bacteria > Desulfobacterota > Desulfomonilia > Desulfomonilales > Desulfomonilaceae > JBFMAA01. The sequence goes on along the minus strand of JBFMAA010000006.1, from coordinate 27,767 downwards.
CCCCCTTCCGACACCTCTCATAATATTTGATGGTTCTGACCGTTTTCGTTGTGGTCACGAGCCTTGACTGATCTTGGTGGAGTGGTTCGCGGGGGCTCTTTTTTCAAGTAGGGGTCTTCCCTTCCCACAATCTCATTCGAGGGTACGCAGGTTGGTATCCGTCCCGTTGCGGGGAACGTAGATGCCGCTTCAGCGCGGTGTACAGGGGTGACACGCAATTACCTTTGAAGCTACCCGCGAACATCCCCACGAATTCTGGTGAGCTTCACTATTGCCGGAAGCGTGTCTCGCCACCGGTCTCACTCGGATAAAGGTCGGCATCATCGTGACGCGCGGTTTTGTCCCGAACACGTGGGGTTGCCAACACGCTTCTAGCTTTCTTCACCTGCCAGTCCGGCTATCCGCACCCTGACGAACGCCGCATCAGGAGCCTGGGGAAACATCTTCAGATACTGCTTGTAGGCCTGGAGCGCCTCTTTGTTCTTCCCGGTGGTGAGGTATATCTTCGCAATCGAGGCATACGCCTCCCGGCGATAGGGGGAACCGGTGTTCTTGGCCAGGCTGTCAAAGAGCTGCACTGCTTGTTCATACTCTGCCATGGCCATTCGGGTCATCGCGATATGGTATATGACGAGACTTCCCAGGCCTTTTTCCGCCAGGGACGTGGACTGCATCTTCTCGTAGCGTTGGAGAGCGCCCTTGAGGTCGTCCTTCTTGTACAACACGTGACCGCTGTACAATAGAGCCACTTCGCTGGCCGGGGAGGAGCCGTATTTCTGTATGACCGCGTCGAAATCGGCAAGGATTTTGTCCCAGGTGTCGGGAGCCACGTCTTCCGTCGATTCCGATGCTTGGCGGTATTGTGCGTACACCTTCTCCAGGGCTTCGTGACCGGCTCTGATTTGGTACTGTCCATATGAGTAGTAAGCCATTGCCAAGGCAAAAATCGCGACCACGACGGCAACCGCCGTGTACGCCTTCCGGGGATTCTGCTCCACATACTGAACGGTCTTGGCGCTCCAGGTCAGGAATTCATCGGGCTCCTTGAGGAGCTCTTTGCGACTGATCTTCTTTTCGGCCAAATTCACACCTCTTTCGTCGTCGTTCGTGGACCGGCAGCGTCATCGGCTCGCAGCACCGACGAGAGTCCGGAACCGTGGTTGGTCAGTGACCTCAGCAGTGCAGAGGTCTCCATGCACTGATCTCGGTCTCGGCTTGAGCCGCTCCCCGGCGCTTTCTCGGCAAGATGCAAGCCATCGTCCACGAGCTCACACCAGACAAAATCGATAACCGATTCGTGCCGACCTGTCAACGCAATCCTTCCCCGTCGGCCTGTATCGGGGTTCGAGGATACTTCGTCTTGTCAGTAGTTCAATTTCTTCTCCTGCCGAGAAGAAATCTTCAGCTCAGCAGCTCCCGGAGGATTCAACGTGCCGTTCTTCGTGTGCGTAGAACGAATTCGCCTCGCCATCGGTCTCCATGCGGACCGAGGAAGGTGGATGCGATCACCGGCTACGGCTCCCATCCGGCTCTTGGAAGGGACTCAACGTGATGAGTCAGACGCCCCTTCCCCCGAAAATTCCTCGTCAGGGCGACTTGGAGGTGGATTTGTGTATCTGCTCGGATGGTCGCCCGAGGAGATCTCCCCAATCCCGCGTCATTCTGTAGACCTGGCCTAGACCATACAGGGAAAGCGTGAGAAAGACCGTCTGATCGGGGTCTCTGGTCTTCAGAGTGGCCGGGTCGATCTCCTTGCTTTCGGTGAATCTCAGTTCCGCGGCCCAGCACTGCGGGTGGTAGTTCAGCCCCACGCCGGTGAAGTACGAAAAACCGAACTGGTGAGAATACTGATTCTCGATGAAGCAGTCGAGGGAATTCGTGAGCTTGAGTTGCAGGTTGAGGTTGGTCTGTCGGTTGAGGTTTCGGCCTTGCGGGTCCTGAGTGTACTGATGGACGATCCGCGCAAGATCCCCTCGGTGATCCATCAGGCCAAGGTCGAGGCTGTATCGCTTGGCAACGTTCTGAACCGGATCGTATTCCGCCTGCGCGGTCAAGTCTACCAGCGAATGCGGTTTGAACGTAAGCTGCGCGTGCAGCGCGGTCCATGCCTGGTCGAACGGGAACGTGCCGAACGTGTCCTGCATTGCCTCAGATGCCTTGAGCAGATCGAACCCCTGGCTGACCGTCAAAGTGAGCAGATCCAGGTACTGCCCTTGCGCGATCCTTCCGGTCAGTGACTGTCGCAACTCGGCGGTGAGAAGGCTTATCCGGTCAATCTTGTCGGTCTCGTCGAACTGGGGGTACGTGTCATGCTTGGAAAAAGGTCGGAACGTCCACGTTACACGAGGTCTCACCGCATGACGAATCCGTTCGAACCCGAGAAACCTCGTCCCGAATACTGATTCCAGATCCGTATACAGGTCCGCGTCAACTTGGTACAGGTCCGTACGAATTGCGTTGATTGAGTTGATGCTTCTGTCCTTGACGAAGTAGTCCGCCGCGTAGGCTCGGGCCGTGTAGGTCATGGACGGGTCGAGTTTCAGGTAATTCCCTATCGCAAAGGGCAGGCTCACGCCCCCCTTCATGGTCCACCGACTCCCTAGCCACTGCTCATTCGCCTTTGGCGCGAAGAAGTGCGTGAACCCCACTTGCGAGCTGAAGTACAACGGGGTGTACGGTATCTTCTGATTGAAGGCCGTGCCCGCCAAGATGGGCAAGTTCTGGACGGTCAGGGCGTTGTCGGAAATGGCGAGATTGTCCACATGCCTCGCTTCTGCCTGAAACATAAAGTCGTCCCATTGCCGATCCAGCACGAGGTTCGATTCGAGGTATCTCAGGCGCCGGCGTCTGTCGAGGCGTTCGCCCCAGAATTCGAAGTAATTCCGGTCCGACACCCAGTTCCCGTTCGCACGGATTCTGAACCGCCCGGGCAGGGTTTGATTGTGGTTCCAGTTGAGGAAGACGCGGTTCGTCCGCTGCCCGGTGCCGGTGGCGTATTTCCAGTCGTAGGTATATTCTCCGAAGAATCTCCCGTTTAGGTCCTCCAGCGGGCAGTATCTGACCTCCACGGCGGTCTGAAGGGCTCGTTTGGTGCAGATTCGTGGCACAATGGTAGCATCGGCGCTTGGGGATATGTTTATGAAGAACGGGAACTTGGCATCCAAGCCCCTGACCGTGCTGTTTGCCATGGTCGGCATGAGGAATCCCGTCTGGCGTTGACGTTTCGCGGGGTACACGAGCCACGGCACGTAGAATACAGGAATATCCTTGATGAAGAAGACCCCGTGGGTGAGCGTCGCGTACCCCTCCACGGTCACGTCCAGGTCTTTCCCCTTGATTCGCCAGGCCGGAACCGATCCGTCGCAGGTCGTGAAACTCCCCTGCTCGATCTTGTACGAGCTTTCACTGATACGCTCGAGCTTCTTCCCTTCCAGGTAGATGTTGTGCCCCTTGAGGAGCAGCTTCCCGTTGATGATCACGCCGGTCAGTTCTTTGGGCTTGAACTTGATGCGTTCGGCTTCAACGGTATCGTTGCCCAATTGCGCCCTGACATTCCCGCTCACCGTAAGCAAGCCGCTTTTCTCCGAGTATTCCACCGCGTCGGCTCTGAGTTTGGCCTTCCCTACCCTGAGGGTGAGGTCGCCTCGGACGATGTGCCCCTCATCCGTCTTCTGCGCACTCGTCCGGCCCCGGCTGGAGAGCTCAAAGGTTGCATCCTTGCCCAGCAGCCCCGCTTCTTTAGTCAGGGCCTCCTTGATCCACTCGACCACAGCCAGTTCCTGCGCTTGACTCACGGAAGCGAAGAACACCCACAGAACACAGATCAAGCACAGACACAGTCCCCTTGACGAGCAAAGGCCTTTCTCGTGAGCTGATCCGTGTTCGGTTCTCATAGCGTGGTGGTCACCCATTTGGATCCGAAAATGCTGATCGTCGCAAAGCACTCCTCGCACGCCACAGAGTTTTCTCGTTTCTTCTCCGTGCCTTGAGAGGGAACATCCTGGCGGATCTTCAGGGTTGCCCCGTCAGATCCATGGCCTGTTCTTCACCGCACGCGATCCGGATCGGGCCGATCATGTACAGGGAACCCGTTGCGAGGATCACGTCCTCGGGCCGAGCCGTGTGCATGACTTGCTCGAATCCGTCGGTGATGCGATCGATTGCCTTCGCGGGCAGCCCCAGTGCCCGGACTTCCGCGGCGAGTTCTTCAGCCGGGAGTGCCCGATCTCCCTGGGGTGTCACGCAGACGATTTCCTTGCCGAGCTCCGCGATGGTGCGGAGCATGGTCTTGTAATTCTTCTCCCGGAGCGCTCCCAGAATGAGAAAAGGCCGAACGCCCGGGTAGTGCTGCCGAAACGTGCTCTTGACCAGACGCATTCCTTCCGGGGTGTGGGCTCCGTCGATGATCACGTCCGGTTTCCTGCGGAGCACCTCGAATCTGCCGGGGAAGCTCGTGGTGCGGAGGCCTTCCCGAATGGCTCGTTCGGGGATGCGGTACCCACTGGTACGGAGCTCCTCGATGACCGCGCAGGCCAGCGATGCGTTCTTTGTCTGGTGACTGCCTGCCATGCCGAGCTCGATACCTTCCAGGAGCATGGCCTCTGAGCGATACGTGAACCGATTCAGACCTATGCGCACGCCCTTGAAATGCCTTCCGTACTCCCGGACGGGCGCGTCCAAGCCGGCTGCCCTGTCCAGGATCACCGCGCGGGCATCGCGGCGGCTTGCTCCGGTCACCACAGGAATTCCCTGCTTGATGATACCGGCCTTTTCCGTCGCCACGGCCCTGATGCCGACTCCGAGATAGTCCTCGTGTTCCCTTGCGATGTCCGTGATCACCGTCACCAACGGGCTGACCGTGTTGGTGGCATCGAGACGTCCGCCGAGCCCTACCTCGACGACCGCGATGTCCGGACTGGCTTGGGCAATGCAATCGAACGCCACCGCGGTCGTAAATTCGAAGTACGTCGTGCGGGCTGAATCATACACCGCTCGGACCTTTTCCGTGGCCGCGATGACGGCCTCTTTGGAGACCATCTGTCCGTCGAATCTGATGCGCTCGCGGAAGTCGTTGAGGTGCGGCGACGTGTACAGCGCGGTCCGGAACCCTGCTTCTTGGAGCACTCGGCATACAAAAGACGCGGTAGACCCTTTTCCGTTGCTTCCTCCCACGTGGACCACAGGAAAGGTGCGCTGCGGGTTCCCGAGCTTCGCCAGGAGTTCCGCGATGTTCTCCAGCCCGAGCAGTATTCCGAAGCGTTCCAGGCTGCACAGGAACCTGTGCGTGTCGTCGTACCGGTGGTCTGATGTCTTGTGTCGGGTCAAGTGCACATTGCTCCCGCGCGTATTCGGTTCGCGGCCACGGCTGGTGGACCGGTATACCATGTAGACTTGTACGCGTCAAGGTGGAGGGCGACTAATAACGCGCTTTTATTGGGTATTCTGGTTGTTCCCCAGAGGCCGGCTCGTTCGGCGCGTACGTACGTGGAGCGGTCCGGCATCCGCATCAATCCTGTGACTCAGATCAACCAACTGAGGCCGCGCTTGCCGGAATTGGGGGTTGCCGAAGCGCCTTGAACGACGCGTGGATCAACTCGTCGAGATGCTGCAGGAACCGCGAACGGTCTCTCTTTTGGAACGGAGCGGGACCTCCCGTAATGTCCCCCAGTTCTCGGATATAAGCCATGAGTTCTCTATTCGCCAGTGCATTGCCGATGGATTCCTTCGTGAACACGCGACCTTTCGGGTCCAATGTGCGAGCCCCCTTTTCGAGGCACCGGGCGGCCAGGGGAATATCGCCTGATACGGCGATGTCGTGTTCTTTCACGTGTTCCACGATCCAGTCATCCGCCGCGTCGAGCCCATCGTTGACCACAATGAGCTCAAGTAACGGTTCCTGCGGGATTTTGAGCCTCGAATTGGCAACCACATAGACTTTTATCCCGTAGCGTTGGGCGACTCGAAATACCTCGTTCTTCACCGGACAACCGTCCGCATCAACGTAGATTCTGATCACACAGCCTCCTTTCCGACATTGCAGACGGACCCCATTATTGCTGGAAACGGCACAGAAGTCCACAGGGCGGCTGCGGAGCTCCGGATCGTTCGGCAAGTGCCCGCGGTGGGGTGCAGCGCGTCTTGGTTTCGGATCACCCATCGGAATAATTAAGTCATCGGAGGGCTTGTACCCGTTTCACTGCTTCGGGCGCCCGCGATTACGCACCGGGCTACTATCTGCCGCCCCTCTGGCGCTCCAAGGGCGCACGTTCGGTCCCGCAGAGACGTAAGAAAGTAGCCCGGGACGTCAGTCCCAGCTTGCAGAAATGCACCGTGACATCATTAAGATTCCAAAGTGCGCGGCACCCCGCACGGTGCAACAAACCCGGCCACAAGGTCAAGGCGAGACCTAGATTGACTTTACTCGGTTCCCGCAGGTTGTCATAGTCATGTGCCTTGAAATTCGCGGGACCGTGAAAGTAGACACAAATCCGCTCTCCCTTTCCTACAACCACTAGGCGAAAGGGCTTGCTATTCCCTTCCCTTGATGGGAGGGGTTAGGGGAGGGTGAAAGTTTCCGCAATTCTGAACGCGTGGCACTATAGTGCTGCTCGTTGAAACCTGCGGCACTTGACGCTCTGCTCTTCAAGAGCGGGCGAGCCGCACTCCCTCCTTTCGCCGATGTGTGCCGTTCCGAGGCCGGTAGCAAATGCATGTCGCTTGACGGAGGCCACATTTCGGTGCAACAATAGGGCACTCATAGGGGATACCCTCGGAGGTGTTAGGATGCGAGCGCTCAGCCTCGTCGCGGCAATCGCGGTATACTCACTAGGTATGCTTCCAGGATTTTCCTGTGCCCAGTCCAAGGACCAGGGTCTCCAACTCTTCAGAGAAGCCGAGGCGCTTCACCGGAACGCGGGCTCTCTGCCCGACCTGCAAAAGGCTGCGGTGCAGTACGAGCGGGCAGTCAAGATCTTGGAAGCTGTGGGTGATCTTGGCGACGTTGCACGGGCACGGATCAACCTCGGCAGTATCGCCTATGGGGTGGCTGACTACCCCAAGGCCGAACAGTGCTACCGCCAAGCCTTGGAAGCCGCAACAAAGACAGGCGATGCCGGCGCACACGCAGACTCCCTCACGGGGCTGGGCACCGTCAATCTGGCGTCAGCCCGTTACCGCGAGGCATCGGAACACTACGAGAAGTCCCTCGAGATCGCAAGACGCTCCGGAGACGCAGAGCGGCAACTCCGCAACCTCGCACACCTGGGCGCGGTGTACAGGTACCTGGGCAAGATCGACAAAGCTGAGCAATCGTACAAGGAATCCCTGGAACTAGCCAACAACTCGGACGACCGCAGCGCTGAAGGGCTCGCACTCAACAACCTCGGCAACATTGCGGCCGACAGGGGACAGTACGAGCAGGCGGTAGAATACTGCGAGAAGGGTCTCGCCACGGCGAAGAAGGCCGGCGACCTGCAAGCCGCAGTGCACACTCTGATGAACCTGGGAAAAATCCACGCCCATTGGGGCCTTGATCGAAAAAGCGAAGATTACTTTGCCGCAGCTCTCGAAACCACTGAGAAAGCGGGAGACATATCGTCGCAGAGCGATGCGCTCCAGGCACGGGGCGATCTGTCTACCGACCGCGGCGGGTACCGGCGGGCAGTGGAACACTACGAAAAAGCCCTCAAAATCACCCGGAACGTGGGCCACACCAGAAACGAGGCCGTCATCAGGGGCAAGCTGGGGAATGCCTGTGCCAAGTGGGGTCGGTACGGGAACGCCCTTTCTCATTACGAGCGGGCCTTGGAGATCGCAAGAAAGACCGGCGATCCAGGTTTGGAGGCCAGCAGCCTGAACAACCTGGGGATGATGTACACGGCATTGGCCCGCTACCCCCAGGCTTTGAAGTGCTACAGGGAATCCGCGGAGATCGCGACAAAGAACGGGCTCGCGAAACTCGCAGCAGGGAGCGTCTTCGGAATAGCGACAGTTTCTGAAACTGCAGGCCGACACGAAGAAGCCGTGTCAAATTACGAGAAGGCTCAAGCAGGCTTTGTCGAGGCCGGTGTTCCGGCGGTGGTGCCTCGTCGCCGGATCGCAGCCTTGTACCTGAGCCAGGGCGACGTGCAAAAGGCGGAAATGTGTGCAAAGGAAGCCGATGATCCGGGACTCCACGGGGTGATCGCGCTCGCAAAGGGTGACTACGGGGCAGCGAAGTCATATTACACCGCACTCCGGAAGAAAGCCGAAAAGAGGCCCCATTCCGATAACTTCTGGATTGCCTTGGTGGGGCTCGGAACCTCGCACGAACTCCTCGGGGAATACTCCGATGCGCTCCAATGGTTCCTTCGGGCCGCGGACCTGACCGAAGAGATTCGCTTGAGCCTTAGTCCGATTGAAAGAACCGAGTTCTCTCACGTGCGAGTCGGCGGTTTTCTTCGCACCGCGGCGTATGAGGGGCTCGCCCGTGTGTCGATCAGGACCAACAAACCGCTCGCCGCGTTCGTGCAATCGGAATACACGAAGGTGCGCGCGTTCGCGGAGATCCTTTCCCGAAAAGGCGAACTCGCCGGCATGGCGGTCCGACAGGATCTTCTGGAAACCGATTGGGAGCTCAACGCTCAATGCGCCGCGCTCTCCCGGGCGCTGCAAAAGGCCAAGGAAAAGAACCACAGCGAATCGATCACTGTCCTGGAACCGAAGTTCAAGGAGGCTGGGGAGAAGCTCGCAACCCACGTGGCAATGCTCAGGAAGGGGCACCCCACCTTCGCGGCCGCCAAATACCCCGAACCCGTGAGCCTGGGAAAGAGTGCGCTGACGGAAAAGGAGTGGGTTCTGGCCTACGATGTGACAGACTACGGGGTGCTCATCTACCTCACGCGGGGAAGGGAGCTGGTCAAGGCCGCATTCAAGGAGGTCCCGAGAAGAGAGGTGGACGCCGCGGCCCGCGGATTGCGACAAAGCCTTACACCCAGAGAGAACGAGCCGATCGTACGCACCTTGGAACGGTTCGACCTTACCGCGGCCGGGCGGCTCTCTCAGATACTGCTTGCTCCGGTGCTCACGGAAATCCCCGAGGGGGCTTCTCTTATCATCCTGCCGGACGAGTCTCTCGGTGCCTTGCCCTTCGAGGTGCTCCCGCTCGATGGCCGCGCTCGCGTGAACAGCTCGAGCCGATTACCCACCATTGCGGGAGCCCGGTTCTTCGGTGACCGCAACCCCATCTCCTATACCCAATCGGTGACCTCGCTTTCCCTTCATCGGACCGTCCGGTCGAACGCCAAGCCGGGGAGCAAGATTCTTGTCATCATGGCGGACCCGGTAATCGACCGTTTCGGACGCGGGATGATGGGGTCGACAGAGGAAAAGACGGATCAAATCGAGTCCCACAGCGCCGATGAGCTGCCTTTGTCCGGAAAGTCGGGGAAGGACTCAGCTTTTTCGCGTTCGAAGCATGCCGCTGACTTGGGAAGCCGGCTTAAGAAGAATGACCCGGTTCGCACCGATCTCTGGGACGGAGCGGATGCCTGCAAGGCAAGACTCTTGGCCGCGGACCTGACCCTCTACAGGGCGGTGGTGTTCGGAACCGGCGGATACATGGGCATGGACTTCCCCGGTATCCTTGAGCCCGTATTAGCCCCTTCGGTCCTCGAGCCGCCACAGAGTCGCGACGGGGTTGTTCGTCTCACGGAGGTGATGGGATTGAAGCTCAACGCTGAGATAGCAGCCCTCACGGCGACAACGACCGGCGTGCACAGCAACCTGTCCGGACGAGGGACCATGGCTATGGGCAGGGCTTTCCAGTACGCGGGGGCTCGGTCGGTGCTCATGAGCCTCTGGTGCGCTGATGACAATGCTTCCGAGGGAGTGGTGGAGCGTTTCTTCACCCATCTGGGGAGTGGCGAGAACAAGCTCGAGGCACTGCGACGTGCCCGAAGGGAGATCCGTGACCAGGGTTTCGACCACCCGTTCTTCTGGGCGCGTCTGATACTCATAGGCGAGGCCGATTGATCGCCATTCGTGTGTGCCTGGATTGTGGCGCTTCAGGGCTTCTGCTCCGAGGGCTCGACCGTCGGTGGGAGACTTTCTTGCGGGGTATCTTCCTCGGGGGCACTCGCCTCGGGGGTGTTGGCCTCCGGAGCAGGGCTTGCAGGAGGGGGTTCAATGACTCGCTTGCCGAGCCCCTTCGAGCGCAAGAGTTGCAGCCTCTTCTTGACCGCCTCTTTGTTCCGTTCCTGGAGTGCCTCGGCTATTTCCCTATTGCTCAGGGAAAGGGTGAGGATCAGCAAGTCTTCTCGGAGGGTCCAGGCCTTGGGAGAGGTGTTCCTTTTCAGACCCATCAGGATCTTGAGCTCCCGTGGCGAAAACTGCTTCAGCAGGAAGTAGCTCTGACGAATGCGGTCGACGCGGGTGTCGGGGTGGACGCTTATCGTGAAGGCTCCGGAGAACACACTTTCGCTGACAGGCCCACCGGTCAGCCCGTCAACGCCGAGGCCTGCCGAAGTTCCATTACCGGTCCCGGTCTTGGGCATCCCCAGTCCTTCGGTGGTGTTCAGATCCACCGCACTTGGTCTTCCACTGCTGTCTGCCACAATCCCACTGTCCGTGTTACATCCGGGCGTTGGTGATGCGCTTCGCGACAAAGCCGGCGTCGGCGCAAACTGAGTGCAGCCGGCATTTCCCCAAGACGACCATGACCGCACAGGGCCACAACGAAGCATGAAAGTCAGTGCCTCAGATCACAAAAACTCCCTGAATGGTCAGAACCAATCGATATCTCAAAACTTTTCGGAAGGGGTCCGCGGGACAACCCTTTTTCAAAACGCAGCCGGGAGCCGCAGCCAATATTCGCGTCAACCTTCCTCGGCTCGCATGTGTTCCGATGGCGGGGCGAGTTGGTTCCACGAAAGCGAAGAAAGGTATGTTGCGTTCTCCCGGATCTGCTGAACTGAAGATTTCTTCTCGAAAAAAGAAGAAATCGAACGTCATTAGAGCCTCTTGCAAAAGTAGAAGTCGACTCCTGGTGGGACAGGCTTCCAGCCTGTCATTTGCAGGCAGGCAAGATGCCTGCCCCACCAAGACGGAGCGCCGGTTTTTTGAGTTTTGCAAGAGCCTCATTAGTAGAAGGGTTTCCCCCGGAAGACTTTCTGATAAATAGGTCCGTGCACGAGCCTCGTTCCTGAATCTGCGCGTCCACGGCATCACACCGACCGCAGGAGCCCTGATCAAATGTCATGGCAACCGCGACCGTGGGCGGGACTGCTGCTACGTGCTGCTTCGGGATTCTTCGGAGCCCTGGAATCGACACTACCATAGGGTCGAGTTCAAGGGCCTCCTGTACCCATACGGAGACTGAGACACGGGCGCTGCCTCGACCCGTCGCTGCGAAGCTTTCGCGGCAGGCACCTGTCGCGCTGCGGGCAGAACCTCGCTGCGGACCGGCGCTTCAGGCCGGTTTCCGTCTCTGGGCGTCTGAACCTGGTTTCCGGAACCTGCATCCTGGGGGAATCCGTACCGGTTCTGACCGTAGACCTGCTGCGCCGGGTCCGCTGCATAAGGGTTTCCGTACGCGGAATACCCCGCTCCCACTGACGGAATGCCCGGGAATGCCGAAGAACCTTCGTTGCCCCCTGCCCAGGGGGCAAAATCACATCAAGCCGCACCCGCAAGATTGGGCACTGCGATGGCAACGACCACCGCCAAGCAGGCCAACCTCCACGCACCTGAAGAAATCATTCTACCCCCAGAGTCCGGTATTGTCCGACCGGACAAGTTGCTTCGTCGGGTAACGGGTCGCAGTCTTTCACTTAGTAGCCGTCTTGTCAAGTACGTCCTCTCGCAGCTCCCGCGGGCTGAGCCACAACACGGCGACAATACTTGACTTATTGCTCTCCATCGGCCGTGCTCACCAGGAAAAACTTCCGCTTGCCGGCCTTGAGAACCCGTTTTTCGCCATCCACGGCCACTTCTGTGCTCACATCCGACACCTTGACCCCGTCGTACTCCACTCCACCTTGAGTCACGATCCGTCTTGCATCGGACTTGGACATCCCGGAAGCGGAGGCGACCAGCTCGATGATCCCGATACTGTGCATACCCTTTTCATTCGAGGTGGTCATGCTCAGCGGGACCTGGTACTGCGTGGAATACTGTTCGTCCGGGATCTCTTTGCGCTGCACCACCTTCTCGAAGTGTGCGCGAGCCCGCTCCGCGGATTGCGAGTCAATGTATTCCGTAACAATGGCCAAGGCAAGGGCTTTCTTGATATTCATCACATGGAGCGGGTCTGCGGCTTCCCTGTGCAGGTCCGGGGTCTCGAGGGCCGCTTCGTACTGCTTGATCAGGCCAGAGTCCACGTCGGTAAGCAGGGTGAAGTACTTGACCATGAGGTCGTCTCTGATCGACATAGTCTTGCCGAACATCTCTTCCGCGGTGTCGTTGATCGCTATGTAGTTACCCAGTGTTTTGCTCATCTTCTTGGCCCCGTCGAGCCCTTCTATGAGCGGGGTCATCATGACGATCTGCGGTGGTTGGTTATGCTGAATCTGCATGTCGCGACCGGCAAGCAGGTTGAATTTCTGGTCGGTGCCGCCCAGTTCCACGTCGCACTCGAGGGCCACCGAGTCGTATCCCTGCATCAAGGGGTACAGGAACTCGGTAATGCTGATCGGATTCCCGGACTTGTACCGATTCTCGAAGTCGTTGCGTTCGAGCATCCTGGCAACGGTTGAACGGTACGCGAGATCCAGGCAGTCGGCAAACGACATGTTATCGAACCATTCGCCGTTGCTGCGGAGTTCGGTCTTTTCTTCGTCCAAGATCTGGAAGACTTGGGCCTTGTACGTATCCGCGTGGGTCCAGACCTCATCTTTGGTGAGCCTGGTTCTACCTTCGCTGCGTTCCGTCGGATCACCCACCCGCGCGGTGAAATCCCCGATAAGGAAGATTGCCGTATGCCCGCAGTCCTGGAAGTGCTTCAGTTTCCTGATGGTCACCATATGGCCCAGGTGAATGTCCGAAGCGGTCGGATCGACCCCGAGCTTGATGCGCAGGGGCTTTCCGGTCTTCAGGCTGTGTTCGAGTCTCTTGCGCAGCTCGTCTTCGTGGATAACTTCTTCTACGCCTCGCATGATGCGTGCCATTTGGCTATCGATGTCGGGCATGGCGTCGCTCGCCCGACCTTGTCCTCGACGACCTTTCTTAGTCGACATACCAGCTCCTTCAGCAGATTACCGCGTACTGGTTCAGCGGGACGTTCCCTCGACCCGGAAAACAAACCACAAAAGCACCAAGACACAAAGGAATCACAGGCCAGTTCTCAGTCTACGATTCCAAGAAATCGGCTCCCTCGGTGTCTTTGTGACTTGGTGGTTTCCTTTATTTCCCTTCGGGGTGAACGCTTACATCAACTCGGGTTCAGCCCCCGGAGTCCTTTGGCCGTGTACTGCGCTTTCACCTTGACCAGGTGAAGAAAGAATTCTCTGTTCCCCTTCGGTCCTGTCAGGGGGCTCTCCGTTTGGCTCAGCACCTCAAAACCCGACCGGTCCGCTGCCTTCTTGATCTTTTCGACCGCGGCTGCCATCTTGTCCGGGTCGGTGACGACCCCGCTTCCCGCGACGTCCTTGCGGCTGAGTTCAAACTGGGGTTTGACCAGCGGTACCAGCCAGCCGCCATCCGGGATGATGCGAGCACACACCGGCAGGATCAGTTCCAGCGAAATGAACGACAGATCAGCGACTCCCGCATCGACATCGAACGGCAACGATCGAACGTCCAGGTACCTGAAATTGGTCCGTTCCAAGAGCGTGACTCTGGAGTCCTGTCTGAGCCGCCAGTGGAACTGTCCGTACCCTACGTCGACCGCGAGGACCCTTGCCGCTCCCCTTTGGAGCAGGCAATCCGTGAACCCGCCGGTGGATGCGCCTGCGTCGAGAACGGTCAATCCGGTCGGGTCGATGCCGAAGTCATCCAGGGCCCCTGCGAGCTTGATGCCACCTCTGCTCACATAGGGGAGATCCTCCGCCACCGCAAGGTGTGCGGTCGCAGGCACGAGACGTCCCGGTTTCAGGCCGATTTCGCCATTGACCAGCACTCGCCGAGCGATGACCAAGGCGTGGGCTCGCTCCCTGGACTCGGCCAGACCGCGCTCCACTAGAAGGGTGTCCAAACGTTTCTTGCCGGGCCCGCTGTGCATCAGTTCTTTGCGATCATGAGCTGCCGGTGATCGTGAAATTGAGTGCATCGACGAAGCTGAAGCCGTAGTACAGGTATATGGAACCGCTTCCTTGAAAATCCTCCGGATGCTGAATGGTAAACATGTAGCGGTACTCACCCTTGTTTCCGGTCAGCACCACCTGCTCTTCGTACAGGCGTGCATCTGGGAGTCGAATCATGAATTTCAGGGGAATCTCGGTACGCGCCCGCTCGTAGGAGAATCGCACCATGAGCGTGAGTCTCTTCTCGAACTCCTTGGCACTGAACATCCTGGAATCTCCCAGGAAATTCCATTCATTGTCTTTCAGAACCGCGGCTCCGAGTTCCAGGTTGTGGATTGCGAGTTTTCCCGGTATTTCCCAGGACTTCTCCCCTGTGCGCTGCCCAAATGAAACTCCGTGGCTGCATATCAGCACAAGAAGAGCGATCAGCAGACATCGCCCGGATCGCGCGAGACCTATCCGCTCAAACTTCTGAGATTGGGCGGCTCCCGCTGGTTGCCGCCGCGGGGTCCGGCTAATACCCCACGTGCCTCCGGGCGTTCCATTTCCATGCCCGGTGGTGACCGTGTGGCGGACATCGGTCTTCGTATGCAAGAATTTCATGCACCCCACCATTTGGGTTCGATCGGTTTTGGCGTGGTGACCGGCCCCTGGGGCGTTCGTGGGGCGCCGAACCTTGTGGGAGGTATGTCGCTCATGGGTTGACCGGGAGTCTGTTCGGCCTGTCGTGCTTTCTCTACCTCCTCCGCGACGCCGAAGAACTCGAGTATCTTCTTTTCTAGCAGGTCTTCGTCGGGTTTGGCCTGGGCACGAGCAGCATCAGGTCTTGCATCCTGATCCTTCTTCTTGTATTTCGAGCCGAGGAAACTGAACAGCCACGAGACGACCACTATCAGCACTATCGGTAATATACTGGGCCAGAGTTTGTCCACATCCATGGCGGTTCTCCTTGCGAGCCGAGTCATCAATCGCTATCCCCACAATAATGGCATAAAAGCCCGCTCCGTTCAATGCCATTTCGTACTGAGACGCAGGCTGTGCAAAAGGTTGACAATATAGCCAGGAAAGGTTGACAATATGCAAAGGACGGTCGATGTGAAGCTTTCCAAACCCGAAAGGAAATTCACGGGGAAGAAAAGGATGGACCCTACAAAGGAGCGGAAACAGATCGCTGAGGGCAAAGCGCGGGCGATGTTCCCATCCAAGACCGGATGAAGTGTCGTTTGACGCGGCCGCTCGACAGGAGAAAGAATTGAAGAATACAATTATCGCGAAATCTCGAGATCGAGGCGACGAGGTTCGGCAGTTCATCATCGAACATGTCGAAGAGCATCCCATGGACATAGTGACGCAGGCCTCTCATGCCTTCGGGATTTCACGGCAGGCGGTAAGCAAGCACATGAGGCGTCTGGTAGAGGAAGGTGTTCTGACTGCGGAAGGCTCCACGCGAAATCGCCGCTATGCCTTGCGGGCCAGGGTGAAAAAGGACCTTACGTACTTTTTGGAGGGTCTTCAGGAAGATGTGGTCTGGCGAAAGGATATTGCCCCGTTACTTGCAGATTTGCCCGGGAACGTAAAGGAAATATGGAACTACGGGGTGACGGAAATGCTGAACAATGCCGTCGATCACTCTTCCGGTAGCGTGGTTGTCGTACGGGTGACCGTCACTGCCGCCGCATCACAGATAGTCATAGCGGATAATGGCGAGGGGATTTTCCAAAAAATCTCTCGGGAATTTGGACTTGATGATGCATGCCACGCGATCCTGGAACTCGCCAAAGGAAAGTTCACCACTGATCCTGAGCGTCATACGGGACAAGGAATATTCTTCTCATCGAGAATGTTCGATCACTTCACAATAGTCTCGGGCAGGACTGCTTTCTTGCGCAATTCCGTGAAGAATTTGGACTTCATTCAGGACATTCCTGAATCTGCTGAGGGAACTACGGTGATCATGAAATTGAGAAATCATGCCACCCACACCTCGAAGGAGATCTTTGACGCGTTCACCTCGGGGGATGACTACGGATTCACCAAGACAATCGTGCCGGTTCGGTTGGCTCAGTACGGAGAGGAAAGCCTCGTTTCACGATCGCAGGCAAAAAGACTCTTGGCCAGGTTCGATAGATTCCGAGTCGTGGTCCTTGATTTCAAGGGAGTCGAGTCAATCGGACAAGCATTTACCGACGAGGTATTTCGGGTCTTTGTGAAGGATCACCCACAGACCTCAGTGTTGGCGGTCAATACAGCGGTCGAGGTGCAGCAGATGATCGAACGAGCGCGCGGAGAACTCTCGGGGGCGTGAGGTGATTTCGACTCGTCCACTTCAAGAATCGTCTTTGGCTACCGCGTCTCGCCCCCACGATCAGATGCACCGCGAGCGTCGTCGTGGGAGCCGCCGGTTTCCTTTCGCGGGCTCCCATGCCGAGGATCGGGACGATCGGCACCCAATCCGTAAGTGATCGGATCGTACACGGTCGCGCCTCCCGCCATAAAATAACCACAAATCCGCGGCGGCCCCGAGCAAGGCGAGCATCAGGCAGCCCATCTTCCCGAGAAAGACTCGTCGGTGTTCCTCCGGGACGGTAGTGTGCTCGATAATCCGCTCGAGCTGATCCCGTGGTACCGCCTCGAACATGGAGGCTTCCGCGGGAGAGAGTTCCAGGTCGATCAGCGAGGCCGCGTCTGAGCGCTTTTCCAGGAGCACCTTGCGGAACTCCGGGTCCACCGATGCCTTCATGATCAGCACGTCGATCCCACGGGGGATCCTATTCTGAATCGGAGCAACACGTTCTGCGGTCCCTTCCCCGGGCCCTTGAGGAGTGATTTCCTCTTCCGAGCCGGTCCCATCTCGCCCTCTTCCAATGGCCATCCTCATCCTCCTCGATAATGCCTGCAGCGAGCTCGCACTGACCGCTTGTTTCGTGCACCACCCCCTGCAACAGAAGCCATGTCAACTCTTTGGAAAGTCCCATTGTCGACGCCATTCGGCTATTCGCAAGACCGCGCATTCACCAATGGTATACTCTCCGGGACTGTACTCGCGTACCTCTCCCATGGAAAGCAGTTGCCGACATCGGTTATTCTTAGCGATCAATGTGGCACAGATTGCGTCGCTGTGTGTGCCTGGGGCTTTCACCAAGAACCTCGCGTCGCCCTTACCCTTTTGCACGAGCAGGAACCGAGGTTCGTACGTCACCTCTGCCGGCTTGAAAGGCAGCACGGGCACCAACGTGACGACAAGTCTTGCCGACTCGAAGGGGCAATCATAGTTCACCTCCACGCGGCCCGTTCCGACTCCCTCAGAGACCTGCAACGTTAATCGTTCGTCCTGCGAAGATGCAAGCGTCAGAAGAATGGTCTTCCGGTCTACTTCCTCCGTCTTCGGCACGACGACCAGTTCGAATCTGGGATCATGCGGGCTGATCCCCAACGAATTCACGGCCAAGAAGGGATCACCCCCCGTGTCGGGAAGGAAAAGGAGAGAGGGCTGCTCAAGTGCTTGCAGAGGAGCTTGCGGCAAGACTCGCCAACCTGCCAGACCTATTCCCGAGACCGCAAGCATCGCGGTTCCCAGTTTGCCGAGGAATACTCTCCTCTGCTCGTCCGGGACCGTCGAGTGGTCGATGATCTTTTCGATCTGGGCTGCGGGCACCGAGTTGAGCATCGCCGCTTCGGCGGGGGAGAGTTCCAGGTCGATCAGCGTGGCCGCGTCGGAGCGTTTCTCCAGGAGCACCTGGCGGAACTCCGGGGCCACCGAGGCCTTCTTCACGAGCACCTCGATGCCCCGGGGAACCCCCTGCAACACACGACCACCCGAGTTCCGACCGCCCCCAACGGCGGTCTTCTCTGCTCGGCCGTGGGTATTTTGGTCTGGCTCCAGAACGTCTCCGTCGCGTGGTGTCGAATCGTCCATGGGATACCCCCTTCCTCGAGAATCGGAGAGACGGGCGGGCAAACGACCCGAAAAAGAGATGTCCGAAGCCGTCTGCGAAAGCGACCGGCGTACTCGTTGCCGCAGCCCAGAGTAATCAAGTCGAACCGGCCCGGTCAAGAAACATCTATCGCCGGTTCCGTATAGATACGTGACGGGTGTCGGGCGGCCGACCGTGAGCTGCGCGTGCTTCAAAACCACCATGCCCGAGGACAGCCACAACCAGGCATGAAAGTCAGCTCCCGACATCCCGCGAACCCGCGGCATCGTCAGAACCGCCCAATGTTCCAAAAGTTTTCGGAAAGGGGTCCGGGGGACAACCCTTTTTCAAAAGGGCTTCCCCCGGAGAACTTTCTGATAAAGATTTACGCACTTGTTCTCCTCAGGCTGTGGGCCCGCGGCCCGGCCTTCCCCCGCAGCCCTTGCAATCTTCGGCGTATTGGCCTAGCCTTGACGAGTCGGCTACAATACGCGATCACCGCTGGCATGGAGCGGTGCCCAGAGCTTCTTCCGGGGCACAGAGGGTCGGTCTTGTGGGGCAGTCCGTCCAGGCTGCCGAGCGGGGCGCGCATCCGGCATCCAGCATACGTCACCAATGGG
Organism: Thermodesulfobacteriota bacterium; assembly: GCA_040755955.1. Taxonomy (GTDB): domain Bacteria; phylum Desulfobacterota; class Desulfomonilia; order Desulfomonilales; family Desulfomonilaceae; genus JBFMAA01. The sequence goes on along the minus strand of JBFMAA010000006.1, from coordinate 9,017 downwards.
AGAATTCCATGACCGATGGAAGTTCGGCAAGGGAAGCGAAACAGAGAGTAGACGAGGCCCTCACACAGGCACAAAAAGATATGCCCGCGCTTGAGAATCTGTTCCACGCGTTCGGGGAACTTCTCGCGGAAACCGCCGCGTTCAAGACGGAACTGCAACCCACCACACAACCGGAGATCCCACCCATTGACCCGGATCGCTTCCTGCAGGGGGTTCCGGTGGCGAGCAGGGAGTCTATGCGGCTCTCGTCGGCAGAGCTCGGCATGGCAGCCGAAAGGCTTCTGCCGGTCATGCAAAGGGGCTTTCCCAAGATCACCGCGGAGCTTGAACGGCTCGGGCGCTCGCTCAAGCGGGGCACGCAGGACGGAGCAGACCTGGTACAGGCATTGCTCAAAGAAGAGACGGACCGGGTCGAACGTATCGCCAAGGAACTCGAGGTGCCCCCCCAGGTGCTCGAATTCGCGGTCACGACGTGTATCAAGCCCTTTGCAGAGAAGATGGCCGAACGCGTCGTTCCCTTGGCGGACGAACTTCAGTGGCTCAAGGGATACTGTCCCATATGCGGCTCATGGCCCCAAATGGGCTTCATTCGAGGCAAGGAGGGCCAAAGGTGGCTGAGATGTTCCTTCTGCGGCCATGAGTGGAGATTCACGCGCATCGCGTGCCCCTTTTGCGAGACTGATGATCATGATAAACTGGAGATACTCTATACGGAGGAGCGAGCGTTCGAACGTGCCGAGCTCTGCCATTCGTGCCGCCGGTACCTCGTGAGCATAGACTCTCGGGAACGCATTGCCGAGCCGGTTCCCGAGGTGGCCGCGCTGGGATTGGTGTACCTGGATATCTTGGCTCAGGACCGGGGCTTCCATCCAGGAGCGCCGGGCATCTGGAATGTCGTGGACGGTCAGTAGTTATCAAGCTATTTCGGGTTATTGAGTCCGAGTGCTTGCTTCGGTTCTCTTGTATCGATAAGGCCGAGCGTTTATTCTTGACAAACCGGAAGAGCGCGCTTATTGAAGCGGTACCCAATCTGCTGGGCTGGGACTTCCTACCCTGGGCCCGGCGTTACGGGTTTTCTTATCTTTGTGCTCACGCCCATGCGAAGGAAAAAGGATCTCAAATAGGCTCTAAGCGCCTCGTTTTATATTGAATGTCCCGCGCCTCTGAAATCTGTCGGGGGTGAGCGCGTGGAGAAGTGGAGCGTGCAAGAATGACCGGAGACGCTGCGTGTAAGCTTGTAGGAGGTTGTCTTGGAAACATGGCGGAACCATGCCCAGTAATGGTGAAGACCAACCGGGAATCAGAGAGGCCTTATCGACGGGTGGACTGCGATTATTACGGTAAGTGCCTGGATATCGCTCTGAAATCTCGATGGTCGGACTTCGCGTGCACCAAATGCGAAGCCTACGCGAGGACCAGGTTCATAGAACAGGCTACCGGCCTCGATGAGTGCTGGTAACCACGAAACCTGGACGATCTTCGCCGCGACTGAGCCTATCCGGGCTTTCCATGGGTCTCGACCGGCACTCGCCGTGTGACGGCACTTGCCTCGCATGAGAGGTTTCGGTACACCGGAAGGGTCGAATATGAGGCGCGCTGCTTGTGTGACGCTGTTTGCGGTTGCCTTTGCGTACGTGGAGGCCGCGGTGGTCGAGTACCTCCGGGGACTGTACCTATCTCCTGAAAAGGGAGGCTTGCTCTTCCCGCTCATGACCCTTGATCAGCTACAGGCGATGGGCGCGGAACACTTGCATCGACTCCGCATTGAGGTTGGCCGAGAGCTCGCGACACTCGTGATAATGGCCACGGTGGGCATGGCGACGGGCAAGACTGACCGTGAGAGGTGGGCCTATTTCTTACTTGTGTTCGGCGTGTGGGACATCTTCTACTATGTGTGGCTAAAGGTCTTTCTCGACTGGCCGGAAAGTCTCATGACATGGGACCTGCTCTTTCTGGTGCCGGTGCCGTGGGTATCTCCGGTGGTGGCGCCGCTGCTTGTTTCCGTGGTGATGGTGGTCTGCGGGCTCCTGGTTGTGCATAGAGAGGCTGGGAACCGACCCGTGCATGCCACGTGGTCCGACTGGATAGTGCTCCTCTCCGGCGGGGCCATTGTAGTGACCGCGTTCTGTTGGGACTTCCGGAACATCATGGGCGGGGGGACGCCTAATCCGTTCAACTGGGCGGTGTTTTTTGTGGGACTTTCGGTTGGGATCGCGGCCTTTGTGCGAGCATACCGGCGGGGTCCCCACCGCGGAGCGTACAGTGGTTGCCAAGAGTAATTTCCCGTCTCGATTGCGGACGGTGCTGCGGGGCTGGCTTGACGGCCTGTGGACCGGGCGGAACCGTCCTCAAGCCGAACAACCGATCAGAACTTGGATGGGGATCGACTGAATGTCCGAACCAATGCGATTTGTGCGCAGAACCCCCAATGACGCAGTGGAGAATTCCGAGCCCCCGGCCGACAAGGGCCTGCGTTTCGACAGAGTCTTTTCTGCACCCGGGCAGGACCCGCTGGGAGAGATCGCGTGGGATTCCCGAACCTGCGCGATTCACAATGACAAAGGCGACGTGATCTTCGAACAGCACGGCGTGGAGGCCCCGACGTTCTGGTCGGACATGGCCGTGAACGTGGTGGCATCGCGGTATTTCAGAGGCAAGCCGGGCAGCTCCGAACGCGAATCGAGCGTGCGTAATCTCCTGCTTCGCGTGGTCCAAACCATCGGATTGTGGGGTCGGGACCAGGAATACTTCGCCTCAGAAGACGACGCACAGGCTTTTCAGGATGAACTTCTGGCACTACTGGTGCATCAGAAAGCGTCGTTCAACAGCCCGGTTTGGTTCAATGTGGGGATTGACGAAACACCCCAGTGCTCAGCGTGCTTCATCCTAAGCGTAGACGATACCATGGAGTCGATACTGCAATGGTATTCGGAAGAAGGGATGATCTTCAAGGGAGGCTCCGGCTCAGGGGTGAATCTGTCCCGACTCAGATCTTCCCGGGAGCCGCTGTCGGGCGGCGGCACCGCGTCAGGACCGATATCCTTCATGAAAGCGGCCGACGCGTCCGCAGGGGTGATCAAGTCCGGAGGTAAGACCAGACGCGCGGCCAAGATGGTGATCCTCAACATGGACCACCCGGATGTGCTGGAATTCATCCGGTGCAAAGCTCAGGAAGAGAAAAAAGCCCACGCGCTCATACGCGCAGGGTTTGATCCTGTCAGCCCCGCAGGAGCGTATGCCACAGTCGCGTTCCAGAACTCGAACCACTCGGTCAGACTGTCGGACGAATTCATGGAAGCCGACCAGGCAGACGCATCGTGGCAGACGCGGTTCATACTCAACCGCGAACCTGCGGACACGTACCGCAGTCGGGACCTCCTTCGGGAAATTGCGAAGGCAGCCCACGTCTGCGGCGATCCGGGCATTCAGTTCCACACCACGACGAATCTGTGGCACACGTGCCCGCACAGCGGACCGATTCGCGCGTCCAACCCGTGCTCCGAGTACGTCCATATCGACGATTCCGCGTGTAACCTGGCTTCGTTGCGCCTGACCGGCTTTTTCGACGACCAGGGCTTCAAATTGGACGAGTTCTGCCATGCGGTCGACGTGTTGATCACCGCGCAGGAGATCCTGGTGGACAAGGCATCGTACCCGAGCCTCAGGATTACTCAGAATTCCAAGAGCATGAGGGCGCTCGGACTGGGGTTCGCGGATCTTGGAGCGATGCTGATGGCCCTGGGACTGCCGTACGACTCGGACGAGGGCCGGGCATGGGCTTCGACCGTGTCTGCCCTCATGACGGGCCGGGCGTACTTGCAATCTGCGAAGTTGGCCCGTGTCAAAGGAGCGTTTGCGGAGTTCGAGAAGAATCGGGAGCCCATGCTGCACGTGATTGCCATGCATCGGGACCGCACCCGAGCCGGCAATCCGACCGGGGTCCCTGGCGATCTTGTGAGAGAAGCAACGGACACGTGGGAAGAGGCACTCGAGCTCGGCAGAGATTCGGGGTTCCGGAACTGCCAGGTGACCGTGATTGCTCCCACCGGAACCGTGGGCTTCATGATGGACTGCGATACCACAGGGGTCGAACCCGAAGTCGCGTTGGTGAGGTACAAGTCTCTCAGCGGCGGCGGTCGGCTGCGTTTGGTGAACAGGACTGTCGCACACGCGCTGCACAGGCTCGGGTATGCCGCGGAATCGGCCAAAGACATTATCCGGGAGATTGAACAGACCGGCACCGCGGAAGGAGTCAATGGGGTCCTTCCCGAGCACCTGCCCGTGTTCGACTGTGCGTTCAGGCCTCTCAAGGGAAAGCGCTGCATCTCGCCGGAGGGGCATCTTCGGATGATGGCCGCGATTCAGCCGTTCATTTCCGGCGCGATATCCAAGACCGTGAATCTACCCAAGGAAACCACGGTCGAGCAGATCGAAGAAAACATACGGTACGCCTGGAAGCTCGGGTTGAAGGCGGTGACCTTTTATCGCGACGGCTCAAAGGCGGTTCAACCCCTCGATTTGGGCGACGCTCCCGGACAGGACAGGCACGAACCTGTCCGCAGACGCCTCCCTACGGACTGCAAGACGGTCCGTCACAAGTTCGAGGTTGCAGGCCAGAAGGGGTACATTCACACAGGGTTCTACGAGGACGGGCAAGTGGGCGAAATCTTCATCCGGATGTCCAAGGAAGGGAGCACCATCTCGGGTCTGATGGACACCATTGCTACGCTCACCTCGATCGCTTTGCAGTATGGAGTGCCCTTGGAAGCGCTCGTGAACAAGTTCAGTCACGTGCGGTTCGAGCCTTCCGGTTTCACTTCGAATCCCGAGGTTCCCATCGCAAAGTCGCTGACTGACTACATATTCCGGTACCTGGGGCATCGGTTTCTCACGAAAGAGCAGCAAATCGCCGCGGGACTGGTGGTGGAGGAGCATTCAGCGAGTTCCCACGATCTCGACAAGACCAGGGGAGCCCACTCCGAGCCCCTCGGGAAAACCACATCCGTGAATGGTCACACGTTCCATCCTCAATCGGACGCGCCCGCGTGCCAGGAATGCGGAGCGATCATGATGAGGAACGGCTCCTGTTACAAATGCCTCAACTGCGGCGCGACCAACGGGTGTTCCTGAGAGTTGTCATGGAGGGCGAGCGCTGGGGGAAGCGGCGTTTTGAAAAACGCCTCTTCCCCCAGACCCCCATCCCCCTAAACTTTTGGAACATGGCGGCTCCCGCCGGTCGCCGCGACGATGGTCCACAGCATTAGCTGAGAGCAGCGTCCGACTCGGTTGGAGACTGATCTTGTGGGGCAGGCTTTCCACCCTGCCAATCAGCCGCACCTCACAGCACCAGGCGCAAATCGCATTCTCGTGGATCGTTTTGCCCGCCGAGCGAGGAATGCCCGATGTGTTCCGAGACGGTGGGACGCATATCGCAGTTCTCGAAAGTATGTTCCGATTCCAGAGCAGCCTGATCGTGTGGAGCAGGCTTTCCAGGGTGCCTATCAGCGTAGACTAGTGGGAACCGCGTTGGCATTTTCATTGTTCCCTGACCCACGGAGATTTCTCAATGACAGACCGTTCTCACGTGTTCGACTCGTATTTGAGGCCGTACGGCCTGCCTGCGCACGTCAAGACCATGGCCGAATATGAAGCGCTGTACAGGCGGTCCGTGGAAGATCCGGACGGGTTCTGGGGGGACCAGGCGCGCAGGTATCTCTCCTGGGACAAGGAATGGGACTTCGTGCTGCGGTACGACTTCGACGAGGCACTCATCGAATGGTTCGGCGGAGGCATATTGAACGCGACGGTCAACTGTCTCGACCGGCATATGGAGGGGCTCAGGGATCGGGTCGCGTATCATTGGGAAGGCTGTGCGTCGGGTGAGTCCCGCCGCGTGACCTACGGGGAATTGTTCAGCCAGGTGAACCGATGCGCAGGCTTCCTGCGATCACGAGGGATCGGTCGGGGCGACCGCGTGGTGCTCTACATGCCGTTGGTGGTGGAGCTTCCTGTGGCCATGTTGGCCTGCGCTCGCATCGGAGCCATTCATTGTGTGGTATTCCCCGGTTTCAGTGCCGCGTCTCTCGCGTATAGGATCGCGGACTTCGCGCCCAAAGCGTTGTTTACCGCGGATTGCGCGTTCCTGGGGGAGGAAACGGTCGGACTCAAGGCCAGAGTGGACGAAGCGATCCGCCTGTCCGGGGACGTGGAGACCGTAGTGGTGTACGCCCGATCTGGGGACAATCTCGCACTTGACGGCAATCGGGAAGTGTCGTGGACCGACGCGCTCAGCCGACCCGACCTGCCCGAAGTTGTCACACCTGAACCAATGGATGCGCGAGACCCGCTGTTCGTGCTCTATACGAGCGGCGCGCGCGGGGGCCCCAAGGGAGTGGTGCATAATCATGGCGGGTATCTTCTCTACACGGCCATGACTGCCCGCGTCATGTTCGACCTACCCGAAACGGGAATCATATTGACCACCGGCCACCCGGGGGGAATCGCGAGTCACAGTTACGGCGTGTACGGACCGCTTCTCAATGGAGTGACTTCGGTGCTGTTCGAGGGATCCGGCACTCAGCCCGGGAGTGAAAGGGTGTGGGAGCTAGTGGCCAAGTACAAGGTCGACAGACTCTACACGACTCCTACGGATATTCGGACGTGGGCTCGCACCCACGCTGACCCGGCAGCCGTGTACGATCTGAATTCACTTAAGGTGCTGGGGTGTTCGGGCGAGGCCCTCGACCCCGAATCGTGGGAATGGTTCTATCGACACGTAGGCCGGGAAAGGTGCGCGATCGTGGACGCGTGGGGGCAAACGGAAACCGGAGGGAACGGGATAGCTCCGTTGCCCGGGATCGGGCCGCTCAAGGCAGGTTCGTGCGGACGACCGTTCTTCGGGGTGACTCCGGTCATTCTCGACCCTGACACAGGGGAAGAGACCAAATACCCGAATCAGGAGGGAGTGCTGTGCATCACGCGACCGTGGCCCGGGATGGCCTGCACCATCTACGGTGATCATGACAGGTATGTGGAGACCTACTTCAGCCGAGTTCCCGGGCTCTACTTCACCGGAGACGGAGCCAGGAAGGACGAAGCGGGCCTTTTCGAGGTGTCGGGTCGGATTGATGACGTAGTGAATCCGTGCGGGTTTCGTTTGGGCTGTGCGGAGATAGAATCCGCGCTGATCAGGCACGATCTCGTTCAAGAGGCTGCGGTGGTCGGATATCCGCATCCGATCAAGGGTCAAGGTGTGTACGCGTTCGTGACCCTGGAGGCAAAGACCCCCGGTTCGAAGGACCTCAAGCGTGAACTCGGCCTCTTCGTGATGAATCAGATTGGTTCCATGGCGATTATCGACACTGTCCAGTGGGCGGATCAGTTGCCGAAAACCAGAAGCGGCAAGGTGCTCAGACGCCTGCTTCAGAAGATCGCGGCGATTGATGTGAAGGACCTGGGGGATTTCGAGACGATGACCGATCCCGCACTCGTGGAGAAGCTCATCAAGGATCGGCTGCAGCTCGGTACCAAGTCATGAGGCGCCCTGAGCCCGCCAAGAGGTGCCCATGGGTGATTCCACACGAAAGACCTGCCGCGACAAGTTGGGGTTCTCCTTCGACGTGCTCGATTGCGACTCCGACGACCTTTCAGATCTCCTCTTCATGTACAACACCTTCTTCCCGGAAGCGGTAGCTCAGGGGCTTCCTCCGACAGCTCCGGCGGCGCGCCTGACCTGGCTGACGCAACTCCTTGAAAGTGGGCCGAATTTCGCTGCCATCCAGGACGGCCGAGTCATTGGCCACGCGGCCCTCTTGCTCGAGCGGGACTGCGTGGACGGGGAATTCCTGATATTCGTGGGCGGGCCTTTCCGAAAACGGGGGATTGCGACCGACCTGACTCGATGCATCGTGGAAAGGGCTCTCGAGCTCGGCTTGACCAGTATGTGGCTCACCGTGGAAGCAGATAACTTCAGAGCCATCAAGCTCTACAAGAAGTTCGGCTTCCGATTCTGCCAGAGCGGCTGCGGCGAACGCAAAATGATCGCGGAGCTGAAGAAAGACTAGCACCGATCAAACGACAAGAGACGTCAAATACCTAGTTGCCGCCTGACAAGCGCACAAAGAGTCTCTTTGAGTTCTGAATGCCGGGCTACGGGTGCCTGCCTTCCCGTTCGTGGGTTCGCGTAGATATCATGTTTCTTGCCGTGTCGTTTGAGGTAACAACCGGCAGCGATCAGTTCACGGATGAACTCCCCGCGCTTCACGGGATATCCAACGCGATGGGTTTGGTCTGGTAGCCTGGATGAACGGGTGTGCGCTCATCCTCAATGATCATGTTGTAGGCATCCTGTATGTTGGCTTCAAGTTCATCCAATGTTTCGCCCTGGCTGAACACTCCGGGAACCTCCTTCAGCTTCCCCACGTACCAACCGTCATCGATCCAGTATTCGAGGGTGAAGCGGGTCTGCATCTTGTTACCTCCCTGTCGGCAGACTAATGGGCCGGCCGTCTCTTCACCGAGGCAATGGCCAAGGGGAATCCACTCGCTGTCGAGTTGATCCTTCGGGCGAGGTCAGTATAGACCGCCGTCCTCTCCTTGGTCAAGACGCACCCTGGCCACTGCCCCACCCTTCGATCTTGGGTCTCTCGTTGGACACTGCCACGGGAGTCGCTGCAACACTCTTCTATGGGTGAGTAATACCTACCAGTGAGAACGTGTACGTTGCCGAGTTTAGTGGTATCTGGCGTAACTCTGAATGGAGGTCCTCATGCCTACCGTGCAGGAGGGTGTTCAGAAGTCCGGTCTGAAGTTTCTTCCTCTCGTCTCTGTGTAGGCGAAAAAGGTCTGCAACTGACCGCAAAAGGGAGGTGCACATGGCAAACTCGAACGCTAGTCGGAAGTTTTTCTCGAAACTGGTTGCGGCAACCTTTACAACCCACCATATTTCCGTGATTATACCAACACAAGACTGCCGAAAACGGGCTCAGGGGTAGCCATGTAATGTCAAGAAATGTGAA